>NZ_VLKO01000001.1 GCF_007830355.1 Flavobacterium tiangeerense
TCTAATGGTTCTGCTTCGGTGACTCCTTCTGGTGGTGCTGGTGGATATACTTATTCTTGGTCGCCTTCGGGTGGAACGGTTGCGACAGCTACTGGATTAAGTGCAGGAACATATACTGTAACAGTAACCGATGCTAACGCATGTACTGCTACTAGAAACTTTACAATTACACAACCAACGGTTATCAGTATGGCAACAGCTATGCAAACAAACGTATCTTGTAATGGTGAATCTAACGGTTCTGCTTCGGTGACTCCTTCTGGTGGTGCTGGTGGATATACGTACTCATGGTCGCCATCTGGCGGAACGGCTGCGACTGCGACTGGACTTACAGCTGGAACTTATACTGTAACAGTAACCGATGCTAACGCATGTACAGCTACTCGAAGCTTTACAATTACACAGCCAACTGTTCTTATCGCAACCGCTGCTGCACAAACGAACGTTTCTTGCAATGGAGATGCTGACGCATCTGCTACCGTAAGTGTGTCTGGAGGAACAAGTGGTTACTCGTATGCATGGTCGCCATCTGGCGGAACGGCTGCTACAGCAACTGGATTAAGTGCAGGAACTTATACTGTTAATATTACAGATGCTAATGGTTGTTTAACGACTCAAGGTTTTACCATTACACAGCCAACAACAATTGATTTCACAACAACAGTTTTGTCTGGTTATGATTATAATACTGGATATAGTCAAAGTATTGTAGCTTCAGGAGGAACAGGGGCTAAAACATATGCAGTTACAACAGGAAGTTTGCCTTCTGGTTTTTCACTATCAACAGCTGGACAGATAACAGGTACTTCAACTCAAATTGCTGATAGTAATTTTACCGTTACTGCTACTGATGCTAATAATTGTACTGCTACATTTAATTATGTACTGAATTTAAACCAAATACCAGTTACTGTAACTGCTTCACCTTCGCAAACTAAAGTATATGGGGAAAGTGATCCTGTTTTAACTTATACAGTATCACCAAGTTTACTTTCTGGAGATTCTTTTACAGGATCTTTAACAAGAGTTAATGGTGAAAATATTGGTAATTATGCAATTAATCAAGGTTCGCTTTCAGCTGGGTCTAAATATTTAATTACCTATGTCGGTACTAACCTTGCCATCACAGCTAAACCAATTACAGTGACAGCAACTACATCACAAACAAAAGTTTATGGGGAAATAGATCCAGTTATTGCTTATACCGTTTCACCAAGTTTAGTTAGTAGTGATTCTTTTACAGGAGCTTTAACAAGAGTTGCTGGAGAAAATACAGGAACTTATGGCATTAACCAAGGAAGTTTGAGTGCGGGATCTAATTATATGATTAGTTATGCAGGTGCTAACTTTACTATTACTGCAAAACCAATTACAGTGACGGCAACTACCTTACAAACTAAAGTTTATGGAATAGCAGATCCTTCTTTTGCGTATACACTTTCACCAAGTCTAGTAGGTAGTGATGCCTTAACAGGAACTTTATCAAGAACTGCTGGTGAAAATATTGGAAACTACGCTATCACACAAGGTAGCTTAAGTGCAGGATCTAATTATAATATTACTTATGTAAGTAGAGATTTTACAATTACGGCAAAACCGATCACAGTAACTGCAAATGCTTCACAAACCAAAGTATATGGCACTACGAATCCAGTTTACTCTTATACTTTCTCACCAAGTCTAGTTAGTGGAGATTCTTTCACGGGAACTTTAACAAGAACAGCTGGAGAAAATATTGGAAACTATGCTATCACACAAGGTAATTTAAGTGCAGGGGCTAATTATAACATTACTTATGTAAGCAGAGATTTTACTATTACGGCAAAACCGATCACAGTAACTGCAAATGCTTCACAAACCAAAGTATTTGGTACAACGAATCCGGTTTACTCTTACACTGTTTCACCAAATTTAGTTAGTGGCGACTCTTTCACTGGAGCGTTAACAAGAACTGCTGGAGAGAATGTGGGAACGTACACCATTACACAAGGTACCTTAAGCGCCGGTACTAATTATACCATTACTTATAACGGCTCTAATTTCACGATTACGAAAGCAGATCAGTTGATAACTTGGAATCAGACTTTAGGATTTGGTTGTAATGGAGAAACTAGTATTGTTTTAACTGCTGTTTCAAATAGTGGTTTAGCAGTAAATTATACTTCTGCAAATGCGAACATTGCTTCTGTTTCAAATAATTCATTATTTTTCCAAAATTACGGATCTACAAATGTAACAGCATCGCAACCTGGAAACATGAATTACAACGCAGCTCCGACAGTTATTTTACCAGTAGTATCAAGTCAGCCCAACCTGATTAGAAAACAATTTGAAAATATTATATTCTTTGACAACAGTTCGAAGAATTTCAAATCGTACAGCTGGTATAAAAATGGAGTTTTAGTTCCAGGACAAACTTCACAGTATTTTAAAGAAAATGGTGCTTTGAATGGAACTTATTACGCAGTAGCAACAAAACTGGACGGAACATTAATTACAAGCTGTCCATTGACCCTCTCTCCAACAAGAGAAGAAGAGTACATGAGAATTGTTCCAAACCCTGTTAAAAGCAATACGAGTTTCCAATTAATGACTAATATTAGTGCAAGCAGAATACAAAATGCACGTGTTGAAGTTTTTAACTTAACAGGAAACTTGTTAACAACTGTAAATACAAGTCAAAACAATATTGACATGATAGCTCCGAGTGTTGAGGGAATATACATTGTAAAAATTACCTTAGCAAATGGTACCTATTTTACTAAAAATCTTTTAGTAAGAAAATAAAATAATTTAAAGAATATGACATCCTCATTTTTAATGAATGGGGATGGATTATTCTAATTTAAAAAACAAGTATGAAATCGCCATTACCAAATAGTTTTCGTGAGCAATAACCAACAAATAAAAGGCGATGACGCATAGGAATGCTAAAAAATAAATTTTATATCTATGAAATTCAATATTAAAAACATAATAGGAACTATAGCTTTCTTAATTTCACAAGGTATAGCTGCACAGTTTTATGTAGGAATACAGTCGGGAATAGGAAATATTCAGAGTGATATTGCTGGTATACAAACAGGTAATCGCCTTGGAGGAGCTATAAAAGCAGGCTATATCTACTCTTTAAATAGTCATTTTGGAATTGGTACAGGGTTAGAGTTCTCGCAATACAAGCAAGAAGTATCTTTTTCTCGGCCTACTGCAACACTTTCAAATTTTGAAGTTGATGCTTCAACTTCGGCATTTGTATATAACATGACTACAAACAATTATAGAGAAAAACAAACATTACAGGCTGTGCAAATTCCTCTTTTTGTGCAATATAAAAAAAACATAAATACTGGTGTTGACTTTAATTTTAGAGCTGGTGCTAAATATTTTTTACCTGTAAACTATGAAATTAATGCAACTGCCGATTATGCAAATGGTACTGCTTATTATCCAGATGTAAACCTGACTATTTTTGATTTACCAGAATTTGGTTTTGGTCAACAAAATAATTATTCCGCATCAGGAGAATACAAAACTAAAGGAATTGTAATGAGTTCTTTTGAGTTAGGATTTACATTTGATATGGGAAAAAAGAGTTCTTTGTATGCAGCCATGTTTTTGGAAAATGGATATGGTACAATCTTAAACCAAAACAAAAATGAATCTTATATTGGTTACAGCCCAACATCTACAGCTGAAAGGAAAGCTAATGGCTTGTACAGTACTGATAAAGATGCTGAAATTAAACCGGTAGCTTTTGGTGTAACGCTAGGATGGAATTTTAAATAATCTCATTTTTTAAAATAATGAAAAGGTCTTGACTCAAAATCAAGGCCTTTTTTTTTGCAGAAAACATCTTTTCAAAGTGGTTAAACTGTAATTAAAATTTGCAGACGGTATTACCATCACTTTGGCCCATATTACTGAGAGATTTCATAGTACTATTGATTTTGAATCAACTCTTGTTGTGGTTATTTACCCAAATCAAAGTTAATAAATTTATAACGTATAATCTGGCATAAATGCAGAATTTCTAGAAATCAATCTTTCTGATCAAGTACTAAAAACTTTTTAAACAGAAGCTGGTGTCAACAATATAATTGACTTGCAAAACTTTAGTACTACCATTTATTTTATAAAACAAATTAGTATTCTTAAAGCAAAACACACCGAATTATAATTTTAAAAAAAATCTCTATTTCCAATTTATGTTGTTTAAGAAAATCTTGAATAGCTTTTTTTGTTAGGCGGAAACCTTACTAATTGAAAAAGATCTGATACTTTTAATAACTTTCTAAATCCTTCAAAATTTAATTAAAAACCTGTAACATATAATATTGGCTTAACTTTGGGAATTGTAAATTTGCAAGATAATTACAATTGTAACCCTATGAAACACAATTACACATGGAACCATATTATGGTTTTATTTATTTTTTTTATGGGCTTCACGCCAAATCTTGAAGCACAAGTAACCCAACCTACACCTCAAGACTTACCTTTTACTCAAAACTTCTCTACACTTGATGCCACATCAACTACCTATTCAGCAGGATTTCAGGGGTGGAAAGCAAGTATTTTACCGACAAGCAGTTTCGTTACGACGGGAACGTTGGTAGGAGATACTCCTTTAACAGCAAGTAGTACGGCAGGAACAACTTCTGGTAACGTACATAACTACAATGGTAAAATTGGTTTTTTGAACTCAGGATCACTAGATTTAACAATAGCTCTAGCTTTAAAAACAACTGGAAAAACAGGGATTTTTGTAGAGTATGATGCCATGGTCATTCGTAATCCTTATAATGGAACCAACAATACCCGCATAAATGACCTTGTAATGCAATACAGAGTAGGCACTACAGATGCTTTTGTTACCCTTTCATCAACATTGTATTCTAGTACCACTACTCCACAAACCTCAGGAACTACAGAACAAAATCTACAAAAAATAAGAGTACAACTTCCAGTAGATTGCGAAGATAAAGACGTAGTACAAATAAGATGGATATCAAGACAAGCATCGGGCACTGGTTCAAGACCTTCATTTGCAATAGACAATATTAGGGTGATAAATGATGTAATTGCACCAGTATACGCAACTGGATTCCCAAAAATAAGTGATATCCTCTCAACAGGTTTTGATTTTGTAACTAAAATCAATGAACCTGGAAAAACTTTTTATGTTGTGCTACCTGTTGGTAGTGCTGCACCTAGTATCGCGCAAATAAAGGCAGGAACAGATGCTACCAATACCATTGCTTTTAAAGCTGGATTACTAACTATTACTGACCCAGAGGTTGAGTATATACAAAGTATAACTGGTTTGTCTATAGGTACATCTTATAATTTATATACCATTTCAGAAGACGGATCTGGTAATACGCAAGCGTCAAGTACTTTATTGCCTGTTACTACATCATCAGTGGCTGTACCTTCTATCAAGCCAACAGTATCAAATTTAAACTTTGGTTTCGTTGAACAAAATACAACCAGCGCTCCACTACAGTATGACATTCAAGCTGAAAATTTAAGCAATGATATCACAGTAACGGCAACGGGTAATTACGTTATATCTAAAACAGAAACTGGTACTTATGCAAACAGTTTAAATTATGGTGCTAATGAATTTACTAATGCAGCTTTAGCAAAAGTCTTTGTGAAATTCACACCAACAGCTATAGGAACGGTAACAGGAACTATTACCCACCAAACAACTGGTGGATCTAATAAAACTGTTACTCTTACAGGTAAAGGAATAAATCCATATTTCCAAGATTTTAATGATCCAAATGTACTTACTAATAGTGGCTGGACAGAATACAGTGTTGCTGGAAATAACTTAAAATGGACTAGTACGAATACACGCTTTAATAGTTCTCCTGCAGCCGTTCAAATGAATGGATATGCAGAAAACGGAGCTAGCAAAGACTGGTTGATTTCTCCCGTATTGCGTTTAAATGCTTTTGATAAATTTCCATTATTATCTTTTTACGCTCGAAAATTTTTCTCAGGAACGTCTCTTAAATTAATGGTTTCAACTAACTATGATGGAAAAAGCAATCCCGATACTGCAACTTGGACCGCCATTGAAGGAGATTTTCCAACAACTACAGGAACGTTCAAACAATCACAGTTTATTAACCTTGAAGCCTATAAAACAAATAGTACGTATGTGGCTTGGGTATATGAATCAGCTACATCTGGAGGAACTGATAGTGCCGAGTGGACTATTGATGATGTGATTATATCAAATGAAGCTACTTTTATTGCCTCAAATCCTAATTTAAACTTTGGAGAAATTAATCCTAATACCACTTCTGCTAGTCAATCGTTTATATTCATGGCTGGTGGCTTTGGAAACATAACTATTAATGCTCCAGCAAACTATGAATTATCAACAGACAATATTGTTTTTACAACTAGCCTAGTTGTAACTGCTGCCGATGCTGTGATAGGTAAATTAGTATATGCGCGTTTCGTACCAATTTCAAAGGAATTGAGTATCTCTGGCCCATTAAAAATTACAGGAACTGGACTAAATCAAGAAATTGGTTCTTTTAAAGGGTCTTCATTACCAAAAACTGAAACTTTTGACATTGTAACCTATAATTTAGAATTTTTTGGTACTGATGTTAAAGATACCAGCGGAAGTGAATTCGGTCCAACAAATGATGTACTTCAAATAGATAATGTTGCAAAAGTAATTAATACAATGAACGCTGATGTGTATGCAGTTCAAGAAGTATCAGATGATGCCGCATTAGAAACTTTGATCCAAAAAATAAGCGTGAATGGTAAAACTTTTGCAAAAGTAGTTTCTCCTGTATGGTCTCGCTCCTTTCAAGCACCAGATCCTAACTTTCCTCCACAAAAACTGGTAGTACTATATAATACACAAACTACAACCGTAAAGAAATCTCGTGTCATGTTTAGTAAACTTTATGATGAAGTACGTGCAGGAACTAAAACGTTACCTAACTACCCAAGTACAGGTGATAGCTTTTATTCGTCTGGTCGTTTGCCGTATATGGTTGAAATAGAGACAAACATTAACGGAATTAAAAAAGACCTTACCATTATTAATCTTCACGCTCGTGCAAATAGCGGTAGTGATATTGCTAGATACAACATGCGTAAGTATGATGTTGAATTGTTAAAAGACAGTCTTGATGTAAATTATCCTAATGCAAATATTATTCTTCTTGGCGATTACAATGATGATGTTGACCAATCTGTAATTGCAGGAAATCCGTCTTCTTATCAAAAATTAGTAGAAGACACAGCAAGATATAATACACTGACCTTAGATATTAGTAAAGCTGGTGCATTTAGTTATTTGTCATCTGGAGGATTTTTAGATCATATTTTAGTATCTAATGAACTTACTGATGAGTATGTTACAAATTCTACAGTAGTATATGATCCTAGAAATGATGTTCCAAATTATGTTACTACAACCTCAGATCACGGTCCTGTAATTGCTCGTTTTGAATTAAAAGCTGATCCTGTGTTGAGTGTAAATGATGTTTTACCAACGAATAAAACAATCGTGAAAATGTATCCAAACCCAGTATCCGATATATTAAACGTTTCAATGAATTCATTTGAAAATGAAAACGTGAAACTTCAATTTTATAATGTTTTAGGAAGAGCCATTGGAATGCCAATAGATTTGAGTCCAAAATCAAACAGAGATAATTCCTCTATTGATGTATCTCAACTACCTACAGGCATATACATCTACTCGCTTTCCGTTGGAAATAAAATTATTCAAACTGATAAAATCATAAAAAAATAATTTAAAGTAGATCCATAAAAAAAGCCAGATTTCATGTATTTGAAATCTGGCTTTTTTGTTACGATAAAACTAAAAACAAGTTAATATACTTGCGAATTATTTTGAAACAGTTATTTGATTTAGTATCTAAATAGCTAGAAAGTTTTTCTTAATTTTACAGTCTTACAAAAGAAATTTTATGTCAACTTTACTTCCTTTTTTATTTATTTTTTTGGTTGCATTAGGTCTCGGAATTTTTCTGGGAAAACTCATTTTTTCTGCTCGATTTCAGTCTGAAAAAATTGGATTAGAAGAAAAACTAATTGCTTACACCAGCCAATTCAATCAACTTAAGGAACAAGTTCAAGTAGACAAAGCAACTTTTGAAAAACAACTGGAGAGCGCCACAATTGCGAAAGAAGCAATTCGGAATGAAAAAGACAGTTTAGCGATTCAACTTTCAAAAAAAGAAGTAGATTTCGAAAATCTTTGGGAACGAAATAAAGAACAAAAGGACGAAGTAGAAAAACTACAAGAAAAATTCACCAAGGAATTTGAGAACCTTGCCAATAAAATATTAGACGAAAAATCGAATAAATTTACGGAGCAAAACAAAGAAAATATGAAAAACATCTTGTCTCCACTACAAGATAAAATTCAGTTATTCGAAAAGAAAGTAGAAGATACACATAAAGAAAGCATTGATTATCATGCAGCTTTACGCCAACAAATACTGGGCTTGCGCGAAATGAATATTCAAATGAGCAAAGAAACCATCAACCTTACCAAAGCATTAAAAGGCGATAGCAAAATGCAAGGAAATTGGGGCGAATTAGTTTTAGAACGCGTTCTAGAAAAGTCAGGCTTAGAAAAAGGTCGTGAGTATGAAGTACAACAAGCCTTTACTACCGAAGATGGAAACCGCGTTTTTCCTGACGTTGTTATTAATTTGCCGGATGGTAAAAAAATGATTGTCGACTCTAAAGTTTCCCTTACGGCTTACGAAAAGTACATTAATGAAGAGGATGATGCTGCAAAAGCTGGATTTTTACGCGAGCATGTCAATTCAATTAAACGTCATGTGGAGCAATTAGGCAATAAAAATTATCATGACTTATACCAAATGGAAAGTCCTGATTTTGTTCTGCTTTTTATTCCGATAGAGCCAGCCTTTGCTATGGCACTTAATGAAGATACTACGCTGTACAACAAAGCATTCGAAAAAAACATAGTCATTGTAACTCCAGCCACTTTATTAGCTACCTTACGAACTATTGATAGTATGTGGACCAACCAAAAACAACAGGAAAATGCACTAGAAATTGCGAGACAAGCTGGTGCACTTTATGATAAATTTGAAGGATTTGTTGCTGATTTAATCAAAATTGGTAAAAAAATAGACGAAAGTAAAACTGAATATTCAGGTGCTATGAACAAGCTAGTTGATGGAAAAGGGAACTTAATTGTCAGCGTCGAAAAATTGAAAAAAATGGGAGCCAAAGCTAAAAAAGCACTTCCAGAAAGCATATTAAATAGAGCCGAAAAAGACGATAATCAATTACTAAACTAAATAAAATGAGAAAATTTTTAATGATTACAGCAGCAATGATTATATTATTTATTGTTGGATATTTCACTTTTTTATACAATGCTACCTATAGTGAAGGAGTTCGTTCTGGCGAATTAATTAAAGTCAGTAATAAAGGAGTCGCTTTTAAAACTTGGGAAGGAGAAATCAGCCAAGGTATTTCAGGAGCACAAATTTTCACCTTTTCAGTATTAGATAGCGAGGAAAAAGTAATCTCAGATTTACAGTCGTTAGAAGGTCAATATGTTCAAGTAAATTACGTAGAACGATACCGTACTTTTCCATGGTGGGGCGATACACGCTATTTCATTACTGATGTTAAAAAAGTCAACTCGCCATTTAAAATAAAATAAATGAATCAGACATTTAAAACTGTTGCTTCGTCAAACATTACTATTTCTGAACTCATGTTGCCTTCGCATACCAATTTTAGTGGTAAAATACATGGTGGTTATATATTGTCGCTTTTAGATCAAATTGCTTTTGCTTGTGCCTCAAAATTTTCAGGAAATTATTGTGTAACCGCCTCGGTTGATACCGTAAATTTCTTGAAACCCATTGAAGTTGGTGAACTAGTGACCATGAAAGCTAGTGTGAATTATGTGGGTAAAAGTTCTATGATTGTGGGCATCAGGGTAGAAGCCGAAAACATTCAAACGGGAAAAATAAAACACTGTAATTCCTCCTACTTTACCATGGTGGCAAAAAACAGCGACGGTGAAAGCGTTACCGTACCTGGACTTATATTGTCTAACCAGAGTGATTTGAGACGCTATTTTAACTGCGTTAAGCAAATTGCTTTAAAGAAAGAAAAAGACTTACACGAAGAAATTTTTGACCATAATTCACCTGCAGCCATTGCTAGCCTTGATGGCCACAATGTAAAGCTCGATATAGAATTTCACTAATAAAGGTTTTGAAAAAATAAAGATATTTCAGAATTTCTAGAATGAAACTATATCAAATTAAGGAGTGAATTTTTAAAACAAAAAAAATGTTAACTGAATGTGTTATTTCGTTAAACAATTCCTCAAAGCACCTTCTAGATTTTTAAACTGAAATTGAAAACCTGTTTGCTCTATTTTCTCAGACGAAACTCTCCTACCGGTAAGTACAATTTTTGACATTTCTCCCATCATAAACTCTAAAACAAATACAGGAACATTGGGCAACCAAATAGCGTAACCGTATACACAGGCAAGGGTTTTCGAGAAAATAGTATTAGTAGTATTGTCTTGTATGGCAGCATTGTAGGCTCCGTTCATGGTTTCATTTTGCATGGCATGAAAATACATCTCACATAAATCATCTACATGAATCCAAGGCATGTACTGTTTTCCAGTACCAAGTGCAGATCCTAACCGAAGTTTAAAAACTGTGGATAACTTATTCAATACACCATCCTTTTTACCCAATACTAAGCCTGTTCTTAACTTAACAGTTCTAATATTTCTATTCTCTATAAAATCAATTGCGTCCTCCCATTTTTGACAAGTGTACCCTAAAAAATCATTTTCTGGAAGCATTGTTTCTTCACAAATCTCCTCGCCATTAATAGCACCGTAAATACCAACTGCAGAGGCAGATATAAATGCGTCAAGCTTTTTATTGTGTTTCTTGATCGTAGTGTATAATAATAAAGTAGATTGTTCCCTACTTTCAATTATAGCAGCTTTACGTTTTGCAGTCCATCTTTTCTCAGCGATGTTCTCTCCAGCAAGGTGTACAATAAAATCTGCTCGCAAAACTGCTTGTTCATCAATGGTTTGATTTTCAACGTCCCACTTATAATAAAAAACCTTTTCAAGGTTAGGTCTCAAAGTCCTTGTCAAAATGGATACTGTAAAGCCTTTTGATAAAAGCAAAGTCGTCAATTGCTTTCCTATAAATCCTGTTCCGCCACTTATTAATACGTTCTTTTTCATAATAGTGTAAAGCTAATGATTTTTTAAAGATATAAAATTATAATAAATTTTGTTTAACTTTATTAATATATAGTTAAACATTCACTACCTTTATACCTTAATTTGAAATAAACACTAAAATGGCTACCAAGAAAACAGCAATTACAAAAGATAAAATAGTTTCATTGTATATGGATTATGTACTAGAACACAGTGAAAAACCTAAGTCCGTATACAGTTTTAGCAAATCAAATGATTTTACTGAGACTGATTTTTATGCCTACTTTGGAACTATTGAGAGCATCGAAAAGGAAATTTTCAAAATGTTTATAGAAAAAACAGTAGAACTACTGCATAAAAACAAAGAATATGAGATGTATGACATGAAGAGTAAAATGCTAAGTTTTTATTTTACTTTTTTTGAGATTCTTACTGCCAATAGAAGTTATGTAGTTTTAGTTTTAAAAGAACACAACAATCAGCTCAAGAAAGTGATGCAACTATCTGGATTGAGAAACAGCTTTAAAAATTTCCTTACCGAGATTATCGCTGATGATTTTAGAACACAACAGGAACGTTTACAAAACTTTCAAGAAAAAGCTTTTCAAGAAACGTCTTGGATACAACTTTTATTAACCTTAAAGTTCTGGCTTGATGATGCTAGTCCCGCATTTGAAAAAACAGATATCTACATTGAAAAATCTGTTAAAGTAACTTTTGAGTTGATGAATATTGCTCCGATAGACAGTTTAATCGATTTTGGAAAATTTATTTTCAAAGAAAAAATATACAACAAGTAATGAAAACAATAGACTATATACCCACTTCAAAAATTGAGCGGGCAACTAAATTAGTACAAACAGGTGCAAAAGTTGGCGTAAACTACCTTAAATATTATGGTGGCAAAATGGTCAACTCTGATATGACTCGTGATCAATTGAATGAAGATAATGCAGAGGATATTTATGATGGGCTTAAAAGTTTAAAAGGAAGTGCACTTAAAGTAGCCCAAATGTTAAGCATGGATAAAAGTTTTTTACCACAAGCTTACGTTGAAAAATTCTCACTGTCTCAGTTTTCAGTGCCTCCATTATCTGCTCCATTGGTTTTAAAGACATTCAAAACTAATTTTGGTAAAACACCGTATGAAATATTTGATGAATTTAATGCTAACTCTGTAAATGCGGCTAGCATAGGACAAGTACACGTTGCAGTTAAAGACGGTAAAAAATTAGCGGTAAAAATTCAGTATCCTGGTGTGGCCAATAGCATATCATCTGATTTGTCAATGGTAAAACCTATTGCGATCAGAATGTTTAATCTACAAGGTAAAGATTCAGACAAATATTTCAAGGAAGTTGAAGATAAATTGATTGAAGAGACTAATTACTTACTGGAACTAAAACAAAGTCAAGAGGTAGTTGAAGCGTGCCAAAAAATTGAAAATTTAGTTTTTCCGAGTTACTATCCAGAGTTTTCGTCAGAGAAAATCATTACCATGGACTGGATGACCGGAAAACACTTATCTGAGTTTACAAAAATAAACATAGATCAAGTGGCATCTAATAAAATAGGTCAGGCATTATGGGATTTTTACATGTACCAAATTCATATTCTGAAAAAAGTACACGCAGATCCTCATCCAGGAAACTTCTTGGTAGATGAAAACAATAATCTTGTAGCACTCGATTTTGGATGCATGAAAAAAATTCCTACCGAATTTTACATTCCATATTTTGAGCTTATTGATAAAAAAGTAATCAACGACCCTAAGATATTTAATGCTAAATTATTTGAACTTGAGATTTTAAGAACAGATGACACCAAAGAGGAAATAGCTTATTTCACAACTATGTTTCATGATCTGTTATCCTTATTTACACAGCCATTTCAAGCATCAACATTTGATTTTTCTAATGAAAGCTTTTTTGAAGATATTGCAGCACTAGGGGAACGTTTTTCAAAAGACACTAACCTAAGAAAGATGAATGGAAATAGAGGTTCTAAACATTTTATATACATGAACAGAACATTTTTCGGGTTGTACAATTTAATGTTTGACTTAAAGGCTACAGTAGTTGTCAATGAGTTTGAAAAATACAAGTAGTGAAAAAAGAGCATTTGCCATCAAAGATGTGTCTAGTTTGTAATAGGCCCTTCAACTGGCGGAAAAAATGGGAAAAGGTTTGGGAAGACGTAAAATATTGTAGTGAAAAATGCAGAAGAAACAAAAAGGTTTAGTTTGGTTTAGAAATGATTTAAGAGTTCAGGATAATGAATCACTTAACAATGCAATTGATACTAATGAGACGGTTGTTGCTGTATATTTTTTTGACCCAAGACAGTTTGAAGAAACGCAATTTGGATTTAAAAAAACAGAAAAATTTAGAGCCAAATTTTTAATTGAATCTGTGGTTGCTTTACGCAAAAATCTAGAAAAACTAAACATTTCATTATTAGTTTACCAACAAAAACCTGAGGATGTAATTCCAGATTTAGTTCAAAAAAAAGAAATTAATTCTGTTTATTTTCAAGAAGAATGGACAAGTGAAGAAAAGCAAGTTGAACAAAATGTTAAAGAAAAAACAAAGGCTACAGTAGAATTTATAACTTCTTACAACCAGTTTTTGTTTCATCCTGATAGCATTCCGTTTGATATTGAATCGATACCAAATGTTTTTACACAATTTAGAAATAAATGCGAAAAATCAGCTCGAGTTAAATCTTTATTTGTGCCAAAAAGTAAATCTAAAGAGAATATAGAACCGAATGACACTAAGATTCCTACTCTACAAGACTTGGGATTAGAAGATTTTGAACTTGATTCAAGAACTGCATTTCCGTTTTATGGTGGTGAAGATGCAGCTTTGTCTAGATTACAAGGTTATTTTTGGGATAGCGAAAAGTTAAGCGTTTATAAACTCACTCGCAATGGATTGATTGGCGCCGATTTTAGTTCGAAATTTTCGCCTTGGTTGGCTAATGGTTCTATTTCGGCCAAAACTATTTATTGGGAAATCTTACAATACGAAAAAGAGGTAGAGAAAAACGAATCTACATACTGGTTAATTTTTGAGTTGATTTGGAGGGATTATTTCAAATACATTTCATTAAAAAACGGGAATTCTATATTTAAACTTGGTGGGATTTTAAACCGAGATTATGAATGGAAAAATAATAAATATGCAATTACTAAATGGATAAATGGTAATACCGAAGAGTCATTTGTAAATGCAAATATGATTGAATTAAAAGAAACGGGCTGGATGAGTAATAGAGGCCGACAGAATGTTGGGTCTTATTTTGCCAAGGAACTATGTTTGGATTGGCGTATTGGCGCTGCCTATTTTGAATCGCTACTACTTGATTATGACGTACACAGTAACTACGGAAACTGGATGTATGTTTCTGGAGTGGGAAACGATCCTAGAGATCGCAAATTCAACATTAAGTTACAAGCGTCTAATTATGACGGACAATCCAAGTTTCAAAATTTATGGTTGCAAAACAAACTATTCTAATATAAATGAATACCAATAAAAAAAATATCAATGTAGTCTGGTTGAAAAGAGACCTTCGTTTGCAAGATAACGAAGCTATTTTCAATGCAACAAAAACGGGAATACCTACTTTGTTGTTATATGTGTTTGAAAAATCATTAGAAAATGATACGCATTACAGTACAAGACATTGGAATTTTATAAAACAATCTATTGTAGATTTAAACAAGCAATTAGAAAAATCTAACACAAAAATATTAGCAGTTTCATCAGAGGTGATTCAAGTATTCAATTTTCTTGAAGAAAATTATAAAATAATAACTGTCTATTCACACCAAGAAACAGGAATTAAAATAACCTATGAACGAGATAAAACGTTCAAGAGATATTGTAAAAACAACTTTATTCAATGGCAAGAAAATATCAATAATGGTATTTTTAGAGCTTTAAAGAATCGTTCCAACTGGGTACAAGACTGGGAGCAATATATGAATTCACCGTTACTACATTTTGATTTTGATCCGAATAAATACATCTCAGCTGAAGAGATTAACGAAATAGAAAAAACATTAGAAAAACAGAATCTAGAAACCGTACCAGATACCATTTTTCAAAAAGGAGGTACCACAATGGGGCGTAAATATCTAGAAACATTTTTTAATGAAAGGTATTTTAATTATGGCTCGCATATTTCTAAACCGTTATTGGCTAGAAAAAGCTGTAGTAGGTTATCCCCTTATATTGCATGGGGAAATTTATCCACTCGCGAAGTATTGCAAAAAGCAGCTACTTTTAGATTAAATTGTAGTGATCCCAAACAAATTGATTCGTTTGTTTCTAGACTAACATGGCAAGCCCATTTTATTCAAAAATTTGAAATGGAAGAAATTATGGAGTTTGAGAGTGTTAATAAAGGATTTCATTCTTTACAAAAAAAGGTGAATTTGAACTATATAGAAGCGTGGAAAACGGGTAACACTGGATTTCCGCTTATTGATGCTTGTATGAGGTGTTTAAATGAAACGGGCTATTTAAATTTTAGAATGCGCGCCATGTTAGTGTCCTTTTTTACACATAATTTATGGCAACCTTGGCAAGAAGCTACGCATCATTTATCACAAATGTTTTTAGACTTTGAGCCGGGAATTCATTTTCCGCAATTGCAAATGCAAGCAGGAGAAACAGGTATCAACATGCTACGCATTTACAACCCTATAAAAAACAGTTATGAACATGATCCAGAAGGAGAGTTTATAAGAAAATGGGTTCCTGAGTTGCAAAACATTCCGCGTAGCTTTATCCATGAGCCATATAAAATGACATATCTTGACCAAAAGTTTAATGATTTTGAAGTTGGTGTTGATTATCCAAAACCAATTGTAAACATGGAGAGAACTAGAAAATTTGCAAGTGATTTTTTATGGAAAATGAAAAAAAATCCGCTCGTAAAAGAAGAGAGTTCCCGAATCTTAAAATTGCATACTATGGCCGATATAGGGGATAGTGAGGCTTAGATTAAAAAAAGAATAATATAAAAACTTAGTATCGTGACTATAAAAAAAGAACTTACTGATTTAGATAAAGACCGCGTTATAGAAATGGCTTGGGAAGACCGAACTACGTTTGACGCTATTTTATTGCAATTTGGACTCAAAGAACAAGAAGTAATCAATTTGATGCGCGCCGAAATGAAACCATCAAGTTTTAAAATGTGGCGTAAAAGAGTGCAAGGAAGAAAAACGAAGCATGAAAAACTAAGAGATTTTAGAGAAGGACGATTTAAATGCACCATGCAAAGACAAATCAACAACAATAAGATTTCAAAACGATAATTTACATACAACTACAAAAATAAATTTTAATAACTGATTGATATTAAACATGAAAAATATAGTAATCATTGGGGGAAGCAAAGGTATTGGTAGTGCTATACTATTACAACAATTAGAAAGCAATATCGTGTACAACATAAGTAGAAACAAGCCTGAAATAACCCATCCTAACTTAAAACACTTTTCAATAAATGTTCTACAAGATGCTTTACCTGATATAGAAAACGTAGATACTTTAATCTATTGTCCTGGTTCTATAAATCTAAAACCAATAGGAAGTTTAAGTATTGACGATTTTAGAAATGATTTTGAAATAAACGTAATAGGAGCAGTAAAAGCTATTCAAAAATACTTACCCGCTTTACGAAAAGGAACTAATCCGTCGATTGTTTTATTCAGTACGGTTGCTGTAAAATTAGGAATGCCATTTCATGCAAGTATTGCTACCGCCAAAGCAGGAATTGAAGGACTTGTAAAATCATTGGGAGCTGAATTAGCATCTGTGATTAGAATCAATGCCATTGCCCCTACTATTACCGAAACGACTTTAGCAGCGGGAATATTAAGAAACGATCGAATGAAAGAAAATATGGTAGAACGCCACCCGATGAAAGGGTATTTAAAACCTGAAGAAGTTGCGAATATGGCTAACTTCCTGATTTCTGAAAATGCAAAATCCATATCAGGTCAGATATTCGAAATGGATTACGGCATCGTATCTTTTAAAATCTAAAAATAATTCACCCAAAATAAAAATTGAAACCCAGAATAGAATGATCAAAGAAATGAAAAGTTACGAAAAAATTGAACAGTACGATACCGAAATAACAAACGCATTGGCGGATAATTATAAAGTAATAATCGACAATTTAGGTGAGGATGTGACTCGTGAAGGACTTGAAAAAACACCTGAACGCGTTGCAAAAGCAATGCAATATTTAACACATGGGTATGGCTTAGATCCTTTAGAAATTCTAAAATCAGCTATGTTTACTGAAGATCACCAGCAAATGATTGTTGTAAAAGATATTGAAGTATACTCTATGTGTGAGCACCACATGCTTCCGTTTTTTGGAAAAGCACACGTTGCTTATATTCCAAACGGTAAAATTGTAGGTTTGAGTAAAATACCTAGAGTTGTTGATGCATTTGCTCGAAGAATGCAAGTACAAGAACGATTGACAGACCAAATTAAAAACTGTATTCAAGAGGCCTTAAATCCATTAGGAGTGGCAGTTGTTATTGAAGCTCAACATATGTGTATGCAAATGCGTGGAATTCAAAAACAAAATTCTGTAACAACCACTTCCTCATTTACAGGTGCTTTTGAAAAAGACAAAACCAGAAAAGAGTTTATCAGTTTGGTATCTAATAAACTAAGTTAATTGTATCTTTAGATAAAAATTATAATCCTACCATAAATTCACAAAAGGAAATTACAAGATTTAAATATTGCGTAGTTTCCTTTTTTTGTTAACCTAATTTATAAAGCCATGAAAATTCTCTTAACTGGTGCCACAGGATACATAGGAAAAAGACTTTTACCCTTATTAGTAGAACAAGGTCATGAAGTCATATGTTGTGTACGAGATAAGAATAGGTTTTATTGCCCTATTGAATTTCAAAGTAAAATTACGGTAATTGAGGTTGATTTTTTAGACGAACTATCGGTTCAAAATATTCCGAATGCCATAGATGTAGCGTATTATTTGATACACTCCATGTCAGGATCTGCTACAAACTATGACGAACTAGAAAGTTTATCCGCTAAAAACTTTGTTTCCAAGTTAAACCAAACTCGCGTTCAACAAGTAATTTATTTAAGTGGTATTGTAAACGACCAAGCCTTGTCAAAACACCTTTCTTCCCGAAAAAAAGTAGAAGATATTTTGACCACCGGAACATTTGCTACCACTACCCTACGGGCTGGAATTATAGTAGGATCTGGTAGCGCCTCATTTGACATAATCAGGGATTTAGTCAATAAACTACCTGTAATGATCACCCCTAAATGGCTCAATACAAGATGCCAACCCATAGCCATCACTGATGTGTTGGATATTTTAATGCGATCCTTATTGAATCCAAAAACGTTTGATCAAAGTTTTGATATTGGTGGACCAGATATTTTAACGTATAAAGAGATGCTTTTAGGTTTTGCTGCAGCAAAAAATTTAAAAAGATGGATTTTCACAGTACCCGTAATGACCCCTAAGCTTTCCTCCTATTGGTTGTATTTTGTAACTTCAACATCCTATAGATTGGCATCGGCACTGGTAAGCAGTATGAAAGTGGAAGTGGTATGCAATGACAATAGAATTAATGACATTGTGCAAGTAAAACCTATGACGTACCAACAGGCATTAAAACGAGCTTTGATAAAAGTGGACGAAGATAAAGTAGCTTCCAGCTGGAAAGATTCTATGATTAGCGGACGTTTCAACACCAATCTTTCTAATTATTTAAAAGTACCCAAGAAAGACTGCTTTATTGATCGTAGAAAAATGGAAATCATTGACCGAGAATTTACCATAAGTAGAATTTGGTCCATAGGAGGCGAAACAGGTTGGTATTATGGAGATTGGCTCTGGGATTTACGAGGTTTTATTGATAAACTATATGGTGGTGTAGGTTCCAGACGTGGACGAACCAACAGACATGACATACATGCTGGTGATGCTCTTGATTTTTGGAGGGTTTTGTATGCCAATAAAAAAGAGGGAAAACTAATCTTATTTGCCGAAATGAAACTTCCAGGTGAAGCTTGGCTCGAGTTTAAAATAATTGGAAATACCTTATATCAATCGGCAACATTTAGACCTGATGGAATATGGGGTAAATTGTATTGGTACAGCGTTGTTCCTTTTCACGGATTTATATTCAAAGGAATGCTTCAAAAATTAATTTACTAATTCTGTTTAAAACTAAAAACCCAATACGCGTTTAAAACTTTTAAACATGTATTGAGAAATGTAAACTATTTTAAAATTCCTGCTTTATACGTAGCAATAGCTCTATCTCTAGCCATAGCGTGCTCTACCATAGGTTTTCCGTATCCTAAATCAAATTCTTTAATCCATTTTCTAATGTAAGATCCTTTTTCATCAAACTTTTTTTGTTGAATATCTGGATTAAAAACTCTAAAATATGGCGCTGCATCACAACCAGTTCCTGCTGCCCATTGCCAGTTACCTACATTTGCAGACATGTCATAATCCAATAATTTTTGTGCAAAATAGGCTTCGCCCCATTGCCATTCAATTAATAAATGTTTGCATAAAAAACTAGCTACAACCATACGGACTCTATTGTGCATGTAGCCGGTCTCATTAAGCTGACGCATCCCTGCATCAACCATAGGATAACCTGTTTTTCCTTCGCACCAACGCTTAAAATCAGCTTCGTCATTGCGCCATTCAATACCATCGTACGCTGACTTGAAATTACGATTCGCTATCTTGGGAAAATTGAAAAGAATTTGCATAAAGAATTCTCTCCATATTAATTCGCTTAAAAAAACATCATTTTTATGAAAAGCCCAATTGACTAATTTACGCACACTAACGGTCCCGAAACGCAAATGAGGAGACAAATAAGATGTTTTATCCATAGCTGGAAAATCTCTTGTATCTTGATAATTTGATATAAACTTGAGATTGTGAGGCTTAACTGTGATCACGCTTTTTTCAAAACCTATTTCTTCCAGTGTAGGCATTGCATAGGAATTCTTGTGAAAATTAGCATATAATGATTCCGTGTCATACTCCACAACGGGTGCCATCGTTTTGTATTTTTCTAACCATTTGTTTTTAAAGGGTGTATATACAGTATATGTCAACCCATCAGCTTTTGTAATTTCTTTTTCTTCGAAAATTACTTGGTCTTTAAAAGCTTGTACTTTTACATTACTTTGTTCCAGCAACTCACAAATGGCAGCATCACGCTCTAGTGCATACGGCTCATAATCTTTGTTATAAAAAACATTTTGAATATCGTATTCTTCTAATAGCGATTTCCAAACGACATGAGTTTGTCCTTTTTTTACAAGAAGTGAACTCCCTATTTGCGCTAATGCATCCTGAACGGTACTTAATGATTGATGTATAAAGTTGACCCTTGCATCATTTACTGGCAGTTTATCCAGTATGGCATCATCAAAAATAAACAACGGAATTACAACTTTGCTTGACTGTAAGGCCTGAAATAAACCTGCGTTATCGTCTAGTCTTAAATCCCGTCTAAACCAAAAGAGAGATACTTGTTGCTTGCTCATTATTTTGAATTAAAAATTTCATCAACCTTTGTTACACGGTATTCAAAAATTGATTTTAATTTATTTTTCACTACTAATGCGTTCATGATGCGACCTAAAATACCTAATGGCAAGCCATAATGCACCACATCAGTCATTTTTGTTCCTGTTGGGGTTTCTTCAAAGAAATGTTTGTGGTGCCAAAAGCTGTAAGGTCCAAAACGCTGTTCGTCTATGAAATAGCTGTTTTCTTTAACTTGAGTAATAATCGTCATCCAAGATAAGGTGATTCCAAAAAGGGGTGTCACTCTATATTGTATAACTTGTCCGGGATACATTGATTTTTGATCAAAATCAGTGATTTGAAAACCCATTCCTTCGGGTGTAATTTTTTGAAGGTTTTTTGGGTTCGAAAAAAAAGTCCAACATTCAGCAACAGATGCATTGACATGCTGAACGGTTTCTTGTTTGTATATTTTCATAATGGCTTTGTAAAAGAAATTGGTGTTTTTGTGCGCGTGAGGGATAGTAGTGGAGCTCTTTTTTTGGGTTGACTTTTTTTGTCAAGCCAAAAAAAAGCGGGAACGGATAGCCCGACCCGGCTGTAACGCTAGTGGAAGCGAGGTCACGCCCCAACGATTTTCATTAAATTTTGTAGTATTTGAAGGGTACAAAAAGCATCCCAAAACACTCTCCATGTTCTTTACCTAAATGCTTGTGGTGTACTTTGTGTGCTTTACGCAAGCCTATTAAATACTTGTTGTTTGTGTGTTTGAACCACTTAAAACGCTGATGAATAAGGACATCATGTATTAAGAAATAACACAAACCATAAAACATAATTCCTAGACCTATGAAAAATCTATAATTCAAACCGCCTTCAACTCCGTAATAAAAAAGAGCAATGCTTGGCGCTGCAAAAATCACAAAAAAGATGTCGTTTCTCTCAAAGATGTTTGCGTATTTTGGCTGATGATGATCTGCATGAAAATACCACATGGAACCGTGCATTACATACTTATGGGTACACCAAGTAATTCCCTCCATGGTTAAAAAAGTACCAAGAAAAATCAAAAAAAATATCATTTTATTATGTATTTAAGTGTAACAATTTTTATTAATGCTGAAAATTATACTAGTTTTAATTTATAAGACAGAAAAGATTTGGCTAGTAAACCTGCTTTGGTGTAGTTAGAAACCCTAATACGAGCGCTACCGATTTCGTGATACGGCGTATTTTCAAGTTTTTTTAATAATTTTTTGTAGTAAACAAATGCGGTGTAAACACCAAACTTAGCTTCGATTGGCAATTTCACAATCCCTTCGTAAGCCACTTTAAAATCTTCTTCGATTTCAGTAATGATGGCTGTTTTTGACTTTTCGTCAAATGAATTTAGGTCTACTCCTGGAAAATAATTTCGGTTCAATACCAAATTATCATCTTTTAAGTCTCGTAAGAAATTCACTTTTTGGAAAGCCGATCCTAATCTCATGGCTTCATCCTTAAGTTGATCATAACGCTCGTTATCTCCGGCTACAAACACTTTGAGGCACATCAGTCCTACTACATCTGCTGATCCGTATATATAAGCATCATATTCTTCTTTACTATCATAATCAGATTTGATTAAGTCTAATTTCATGCTACGTAAAAAGGCCTGAATTAAATCGTCAGTAATATTATATTGCTTTACGGTTTGTTGAAATGAATTCAAGATGGGATTCAGACTTATACCACGATCAAAGGCTTTATAGTATTCGTCTTCAAACTCTGTGATCAAACTTTCCTTGTCAAAACCATGAAAGGTATCTACAATTTCATCTGCAAAACGCACAAAACCATAAATGCTATAAATGGCGTCCCTAATGCTTGGTGACAGCATGTACACCGCTAGTGAGAACGAGGTGCTATAATTTTTGGTAACTAACTTGCTACATTTGAAAGATACGTCGTCAAATAATTGCTTCATACTATTGTTCTGAAAATTGCTTATTAATTAATTCCGACACTAATTTTCCAGAAATTAATGCGGGCGGAACACCTGGTCCAGGAACGGTCAACTGGCCTGTAAAATATAAATTTTTAACCTTTTTACTTTTCAACTTCGGTCTCAAAAACGCTGTTTGCAAGAGCGTATTTGCCATGCCGTACGCATTTCCTTTGTATGAATTATACTCTGAAACAAAATCATTTTTACAAAAAGACTCTTTAAAAATAATACTTTCTCTAACATTTTGCTGTGTTAGGGTTTCAAAACGCTTGATGATTATTTCAAAATATTCTTCTCTTAACGCCTCAGTATCATTTATCCCTGGTGCTAAAGGTACAAGAAAAAATCCAGACTCCATACCTTCAGGTGCAGCAGTTGCATCTGTTACCGATGGGAAATTTGCATAAAACAAAGGCTCTTTCGGCCATTGAGGTTCATCATAAATATCCTTAGCATGCTGATAAAAATCAACATCAAAAAACAAAGCATGGTGTACTATGTTTTCTAATTTTTTATTAAATCCTACATAAAACAATAATGATGATGGAGCAAAAACTTTACTGTCCCAATATTTCTCTGAATACGCTCGGTATTTTTGATCTAATAATGTTTCTGTGTGGTGGTAATCAGCACCACTCAAAATTAAATCAGATGCTATGCGCTCTCCGTTTATTTGAAGGGCAACTGCAGTTCCATTTTCAACAATTATTTTGTCAACTCCCGCATTGGTTACAAATTGTACTCCTTGTTCTTTTGCAAGATTTACCATGGCTCTCACCACATCAAACATTCCTGTTTTTGGATGCCAAGTTCCCAATCCGAAATCAGCAAAGTTCATGAAACTGTAAAAAGAAGGCGTATCCGATGGTTTTGCACCAAGGAATAAAACAGGAAACTCTAAAATCTGAATTAATCGTTCATTTTTAAATTGCTTGCGTACATCTCTACTGATGTTACTAAAAAATTCTCCTACTTTTAATGCCGTTTCGGTGGTAATTAATTCTAAAGCCGAAACTCCTGGACGATAGACTAAATCTTTTATAGCGATATCATAGTTGCTTTTGGCACGAGCCATAAATTTTTGCAGCTTTGCACCACTACCATTTTCGATGGACTCAAAAGTAGCAACAATTTCATCTAAATTATCAGCAATAGTAATAAAATCATTGATTCCGTAGTACACTCTGTAGGCTGGTGCTAGTTTAATCAACTCATAATAATCAGTAGTTTTTTTACCAAAATCAGCAAAAAATCGCTCAAAAACATCTGGCATCCAGTACCAACTAGGCCCCATATCAAACGTAAAACCGTCTATTTTGAGTTGTCTTGCTCTACCACCTAAAGAATCGTTTTTTTCATAAACGGTTACATCATGGCCACTTTGAGCTAAATAGGAAGCAGCAGCCAAAGCAGAGAAGCCTGATCCTATTATAGTAATTTTTTTTATACCTTTCATTTGTCTAGCAAATATACAAATTGTTTAAACAAAATATTAAATCCAATCGACTAATTCTGAAATAGAATTAAAAATTGTTATTTTCTCTGGAAGTTCGTCCTTTTTTATAAACTCAACCATGCGACCAATATACCATAATTCTGTGTTGTCATCTAATAATTCTTCTGACATCTTCTGAATATAATTATCCAGAATATCTCGTTCTGGCTGAACCGTCATGTAAGACACATATACAATAGAGTTAAAGTGTTTTTTTAAGTCTTTTAGGTTTTCAATAGGCATACTTTCACCCAGATAAATCGTTTTGTATCCGTGTAATAACACTTCATAGTTTAAGTACATCAAACCTAGTTCATGAATCTCGTTCATAGGTAAAGACAAAACAAAAACTTTATCATTCTTGGTTTGCTTCAAAACTTGAAGTTTCTCTGTATTAATTAGTAATTTTTGTTTGATTAAATAACTAATAAAATGCTCGTGAGCAGGTGTAATGGTATCGGATTGCCACAAAAGTCCTAATTCATTCATCAATGGAATAAAAACTTGATGAAAAATCTCTTTAAATGATTTCTCAGCTATTAACCAATTGTATGTGTTAAAAAACAACTCTTGATCAAAGTTCATCATAGCCATCTTAAACTCACTGATGGCGTGACTTTTTGCAGTTTTACTCGAAATTATTTCACGTACAAGCGAAGGAATTTTTTCCTGAGGATAGGTTGCAATTTTTGATATCTTGTATCCATAATCATGGAGCAAGGTTATGTTTAAAAGTTTTTGTAAACTAGCCAAATCATACAAACGAATGTTAGTATCTGTACGCATGGGCTGAAGAATATCGTAACGTTTCTCCCAAATTCGTATCGTGTGAGCTTTGATCCCCGAAAGGTTTTCAAGATCCTTGATACTGAATACATTTTTTACATTGTTCATCGTTTTTCAATATTTATTGAACAAATGTAAAATAAATTTTATTATAAATGGTACTAAATATACCAAAACAAGTAAAAACAGTTGTATTTACTTCAAACTCACCCGTTTTATTGTATTCAAAAGGTCTAAATGCAGAATTGTCTTAGAATTATCTTCGTTTCTAGTGTACATAGGTTCAAACTTAGCACCATAAATTAATTCGTTAAATGTATATGATGTTCTTGTGGCAACTGTATTGCTAAACATATCGTCAAAGGCGGTTAAGAATACAATAATTTCTCCGTTGGTAGATTTGAAATCCTCTTCGGTAAATCCATATAGTGGACTGCTCTCTGTAATAGGATGAACGAGTGTCCAGCTTAAAGTGAGTACATTTATTCTTTCTAATTCTAGGTCTAATGCAAAAAATTTATTGATATAAACCCCATTTTCTTTTATGCTCATTCTAATGGTGACCTTAGCAAAAGCATCAGTAAGATTGGTGTTTTTAAAAGGGGTTACTCGCATCATCAAACCCGTACCTTCTTTATACGGTGCAATGATAGCATTATGAGAAAACTTAAGAAAAGCGGTGGGCTTACTAAATCTTCCAAAAAATAAACCTGTAGCAATTGCAAAGCTCAGTAAACCAATCAATGCCTCGGCTGCAGCTAATAAACTACTTAAAAAACCATCTGGACTGATGTGACCATAACCCACAGTAGTAAAGGTTTGCGCACTAAAAAAATAGGCTTGACCAAATTTTCCCCAATCAGAACCCCCAGCATCTATCCCATTTAAGTGTTCAATTCCTGTAGCGTAATACAAAAGCGCAAAAATAAGATTCATTGCAATATAGAACAATAAAAGTATAGAAAGAAACCGCCAACGTGGCATATCAATCATGGTGTGGTACCAACTGATTCTATTTAAGATAAACATTCCTCTTTTTTCAACATTGGCACTTCCATCCTTGTTGATAAAACGGCCACCGTAATTATTGGCATTCGTACCAAAACCCGTATTTTGTTGTGATTCCCCTTTTGGATTCATAGCTTTTAGTTATAAAATGACAAAAACACCATTAGAATGGCCTCCTTAAATGCTTGATTGAAACAACAAAAATATAAATATAAAAACAAGTACGTTAACACATACTATAAAACGTTGTCAATCTCATGATAAACTACCATTTTTAAAAGTAATTCGTTCCCACTTTTTTTATAAATTAGTACCAACTAAAAAGAAACTATGAAAAAAATAACCAAAGAAGATATCAGTCAAGAAGTATTTGACTTGTATGACGATTATGCACACAACAAAATTGACCGTCGCGGATTTGTAGAAAAACTATCTTTATTTGCTGTTGGTACCTTAACGCTTCCTTCATTATTGAGCTTCATGTCACCTAATTATGTAGATTCTATTTTGATACAACCCGAAGACCCCAGAATAAAATCGGGATTTATTACTTACAATTCGGACAAAGGCGGTGGGCCAATAAAAGGACTTTTATCCCAACCCACAGGAACCAAAAAGAAACTACCTGGAATTATTGTAGTTCACGAAAACCGAGGTCTTAATCCGTACATTGAAGATGTAGGCCGTAGAGGAGCAGTTGAAGGATTTATTACGCTAGCGCCAGATGCTTTATCCCCATTAGGTGGTTACCCTGGTACTGATGATGCGGGAAGAGAGCTTCAAAAGAAACGTACGCGCGAAGAAATGCTTGAAGACTTTATTGCTGCTTACCATTTTTTAAAATCGCACAAAGATTGCAACGGACATGTAGGAGTTGTTGGTTTTTGTTTTGGAGGTTGGATTGCGAATATGATGGCCGTAAAAATACCAGAACTTGGCGCGGCAGTGCCCTATTATGGAGGGCAACCCACAGCTGCTGAAGCCGAAATGATTAAAACTCCTATCCTAGCCCAATACGCTGGCTTAGATACCCGTGTGAACGAAGGTTGGCCTGCTTATGAAACCATCTTAAAAAAGAACAACGTACAACATGTAGCCTATTTTTACGATGGTGTTAACCATGGTTTTCACAACAATACCACACCAAGATACGATGAAAAAGCCGCTACTTTATCTTGGACCAGAACCATTGATTTTTTCAAGAAAGAATTAAAGAAGAAATAATGACATACAAGATAAAATTCCCAAATTATCTTTGGGAATTTTTGTTTTGGTCTATAAAGATAAGTGCTTAAAATATTATACTGAACGTATCAATAACTTGAATTCCAAATAAATAAAAAGAATTAAATCAAAAATGAAACTAAAAATACTATCTCTCTTTGCTGTTTTATGGAGTATTAATGGAATGACGCAAGAATCCAAAGGATTGATCATAAAAGACATTAACATAATAACAATGACCAGTCCAAATGTTACTGAAAGAAAAAGCGTTTTAATTGAAAATGGCAAAATTGTAAAGATTGATGATTACAATAAAATGTCAAAAAAATCAAACCTTGAAGTAATTGAGGGTTACAACAAGTTCTTGATGCCAGGCTTAGCTGAAATGCACAGCCATGTCCCTACAGAAAAGGATGTAGAGAATTATCTTTTGGAAAATATTGCCGCAGGAGTAACTCACATTAGAATTATGAATACTAAAACACCACAATTCCTACTAAAAAATAAAATTGAAACCAATTCAAAGATAGTAAGTCCTAAAATACATTACAGTCATATTATAACCCGTGAGGATAAGTATACAGAACCGCAATTTGACAGCTTGATGGTTGCAATAAAAAAGAATAATCTTAATTTCATAAAAGTTCTTAGCATAGCTAATGAAGAAGTTTTTGACAACTTGATGAAATCGGCCAATAAAAATTCTGTTATCGTTTGTGGACACTATCCAAAGGAAGTTGCACTTGAAAAAGTACTGCAATCCGGCTACAAAAGCATTGAACATCTTGCTGGCTACGAAAAAATTAATGACCCAAGTGCTCTTGCAAATGCTATTCTATTAACCAAAAAATTTAGCGTTTACAACTGCCCTACCCTAGATTGGGATATTATGTCAGCAAAACTTAGTTATCCGAATGACTATAAAAATAGACTGGTTTATTTTAATGCACCTAAAACGTATCTCGAAAAATGGGAAAAGGAATTAAACGACTACGTAACTGTAAAAGGAAATGACCAAATCATACAAGCTGCAGAAGAATACAAACCTCAATTTCAATACAAGCAAAGAATTCTAAAGCAACTCAATGACAACAAATGCCTTTTGTTACTAGGTAGTGACCCTGCAGGGAGCTTTCAAATGAACGGATTTAATATGCACGATGAAATGGTAAATTGGTCAAATGCTGGTATTGATACCTTTACTATTTTAAGATCGGCCACTTCAACACCTGCATCCTTCTTTGGTGAAACCAAAAATTGGGGAACAATCGAACCAGGCAAATCTGCTGATCTAATAATTCTAGATAAAAATCCATTACAAGATATTACAAACATAAAAACAGTTGCAATCACAATTATTGAAGGCAAGGTATATTTTAAATCAGAACTATTGAAGAAATTAGAATCAAATTCTAAGAATTAAAAAATTGTGTGTTTCATAATACTTTGCTACGCTTACCAAAAAAATAAACAGCAAGCCAAACAAAAATTAGTACAGCTAGAACCCATTATATAACAACTCACAAGTAAATCCCAATTGTGACTCTACTGGTTTTTAATAGCCTACCTTACCAAGAAACTCATGGCTATAGCACATAAGGTTCAATTGGTAGAAGCATTATTTGACCGTCTTGAAAAGGAAATTATAGTCTTTCAGGCCCAATCACAATTAAACTGTTGTAGCGGTTGTGGTGCATGTTGCAGTACTCCTGAGATAGAAGCGTCGCCATTAGAGTTTTTGCCTTGGGCACTGCATTTATTTATGAATGGAGAAGCCGAACAAACGCTGGATACGTTACAACATAAATCCAGCACTTTTTGTTACTTGTATCAACCTTTAACTTTGGTAGATCGAGCTATGGGGCGTTGCAGCAATTACCGATACCGCGGTTTAATCTGTAGACTTTTTGGATATGCAGCCACGAGAGACAAATACGGTCAGCTACGATTAGCTACTTGTAAAATCATAAAAGAAGGACAAAACGAGCACTACAAAACTACTGAAGAAGCTATAAGTAAAGGGCTTTACATTCCTGTTTTTACAGATTATTATATGCAACTTTCTCAGATAGATTCACGTTTAGGAACTACTATGATGCCTATCAATAAAGCATTAAGCACAGCCATTGAAGAGGTGCTACACTATTATGCCTATCGCCCTTTTCCAACAGATTTGGCAAATATTGCTTAATCCAAAAACACAGTCCCACAAAAAAAGCCCCAGTTGGGGCTTTTTCATTATCAATATTTTGAGTATTATTTACTCAAATACATTTTTCTTCTGGAGTACAATTCATAAAATTGATCGTCTTTCAAGTCATCAATAAACAAAATGCTTTCCCCTGTTGATTTCATTTCGGGTCCTAAAGCTTTGTTTACATTGTGGAACTTACTAAAAGAAAACACGGGCTGCTTTATGGCAAATCCTTTCAACTGCGGATTGAAATCAAAATCAGTTACTTTACTATGACCTAACATAACTTTTGTTGCATAGTTCACATACGGTTCTCCATAGGCTTTTGCAATAAATGGCACAGTACGAGAGGCTCTTGGATTTGCTTCTATGATGTACACAATATCATTTTTTATCGCAAACTGAATATTGATTAATCCAACGGTTTTAAGTGCCAATGCAATTTTTTGAGTATGATCTTTTATTTGTTGCATCACAAATTCACCTAAGTTGAATGGCGGCAAAGTAGCATTACTGTCACCTGAGTGCACACCACAAGGCTCAATATGCTCCATAATCCCTATGATGTATACATTTTCACCGTCGCAAATAGCATCTGCTTCAGCTTCAATCGCACCATCTAAATAATGATCTAAAAGTAATTTATTCCCTGGAATGGTTTTCAATAAATTAATTACGTGTTCCTCAAGTTCTTGCTTGTTGATCACAATTTTCATTCCTTGACCTCCTAAAACATAAGAAGGACGAATCAATAATGGGAAGTCTAACGTATCTGCTAGAGCAGCAGCTTCATCAGCAGTTTCTGCAATTCCAAATTGTGGAAACGGAATCGCTAGTTCTGTTAAAAGTTCAGAAAAACGTCCTCTATCTTCGGCTAAATCCAGTGCATCAAAACTAGTTCCTATGATTTTGATTCCGTACTTAGATAGTTTTTCAGCTAATTTCAAAGCCGTTTGACCCCCTAGCTGAACAATAACTCCTTCTGGTTTTTCGTGTTGAATAATATCATAAATATGCTCCCAAAAAACAGGCTCGAAATACAATTTATCAGCAGTATCAAAGTCAGTCGAAACCGTTTCGGGATTACAGTTGATCATGATGGTTTCGTAACCGCACTCTTTAGCAGCAAGTACTCCGTGCACGCAAGAGTAATCAAATTCTATACCTTGCCCAATTCGATTTGGCCCTGAACCCAAAACAATAATTTTCTTTTTATCGGTAACAATACTTTCATTGTCTACGTAACGCGTACCATCTGCTTTTTCAATTTCAGCTTCAAAAGTCGAATAATAATACGGTGTTTTTGCTTTGAACTCTGCAGCACAAGTATCTACCAGTTTAAATACACGGTTGATATTTTTAGCGGTACGCAAATCATGAACTTGGCTTTCTAAACAACCTACCATATGCGCAATTTGTCTGTCAGCAAACCCTTTTTGTTTGGCTTCAAGCAATAATTCTCTTGGCAACGTTTCAACTTTAAAAGTAGAAATCTCTTTTTCTAAAGTGTAAAGTTCTTCATATTGCTTCAAGAACCACATGTCAATTTTAGTAATTTCATGAATGCGGCTCAAAGGAATTCCCATGGCAATAGCATCATAAATCACAAACACACGATCCCAACTTGCAAAAGTTAGTTTCTCAATAATTTGTTCGTAGTTGGTATACCCTTTTCCGTCAGCCCCTAAACCATTTCTTTTGATTTCTAATGATTGTGTGGCTTTATGAAGCGCTTCTTGAAACGAACGCCCAATTCCCATCACCTCACCTACAGATTTCATTTGAAGTCCCAACGTTCTGTCAGCTCCTTCAAACTTATCAAAGTTCCAACGTGGTATTTTTACAATTACATAATCCAAAGTTGGCTCAAACAAAGCCGAAGTTGATTTAGTAATTTGATTTTGCAATTCATCTAAGTTGTAACCCAACGCCAGTTTAGAGGCAATTTTTGCAATAGGATAACCAGTTGCTTTTGATGCCAAAGCAGAAGAACGAGATACACGAGGATTGATCTCGATAGCTACAATATCCTCTTTTTCATCTGGCGAAACAGCAAATTGTACGTTACATCCACCCGCAAAGTTCCCTATGCTACGCATCATCAAAATAGCATAATCACGCATTTTTTGAAACGTTGTATCTGATAAAGTCATCGCTGGCGCAACTGTAATGGAATCTCCGGTGTGAATCCCCATCGGGTCCATATTTTCAATAGAACAAATGATAACGACATTATCATTTTTGTCTCTCAAAAGTTCCAATTCATATTCTTTCCAACCCATCAAAGCTTTGTCAATCAAAACTTCGTGTATTGGAGATGCTTCTAAACCTCTAGTTAAAAGCTCATCAAAATCTTCTTTTTTGTACACAATAGCCGCTCCTGTTCCCCCTAGTGTAAACGAAGGACGAATTACCAATGGAAAACCAAATTCTTGTGCAATTTCTTTTCCTCTTAAGTAGGACGTACATATTTCAGCAGGTGCCGATGGTACATTTATTTTTTTAAGCAATTGTTTGAACTGCTCTCTATCCTCAGTAATATTAATGGCATTAACATCTACACCAATTAATTTTACATCAAAATCTTTCCAAATTCCCTTTTCTTCTGCTTCAAGACATAAATTCAAAGCCGTTTGTCCTCCCATCGTTGGTAAAACCGCATCAATTTGAGGATGTGCTTTTAAAATTTCAATGATTGACTTTGTGGTCAAAGGCTTCAAATAAACATGATCAGCCATTGAGGGATCAGTCATAATTGTAGCCGGATTAGAGTTGATTAAGATGACCTCAATTCCTTCTTCACGAATAGAACGTGCCGATTGTGAACCTGCATAATCAAATTCACAAGCTTGACCAATAACAATAGGACCAGAACCTATTATCAAAACGGATTTTATAGATGTATCTTTTGGCATTTTATGTAGTGTTGTGTAGTTGTTGTTTATAATTATTAAAAGTATCAAAAATAGACACTTAAGTTTAAAATAACCTGTCCTTTTTTAACGACTAGGTATAAAAAAAGGCGATACTAAAAAAAGTAACGCCTTAATTATGTTTATAAAAACATTATTTTTTGTGTCTTGGTTCACTAGAAACAGTCAATTTATGTCTTCCTTTAGCTCTTCTACGCGCAAGAACTTTTCTTCCATTAGCAGAAGCCATTCTGTCCATAAATCCGTGCTTATTTCTTCTTTTTCTTTTCGATGGTTGAAATGTTCTTTTGCTCATTGCTTTGTATCTTTAAAATCTTATTTATATGTCTACTAATTTGAATAATTGTTTATTCGAAAACCGAGTGCAAATATACAAAGACTTTTTTTCCTCACAAGTAGTTTTGCAAAATTATTTTCAATTCATTTTACTATATTTGTAATCTTAAATTAAACATACTATGTTTCACAGAAATATCAAACTTATTATTGCCGGACTTATCGTAGCTACTGGCATTTGGCAATTCACAGAGAGTAATATTGGTAACGGAATTTTTCTTTTACTAATCAGTGTTATCCCCGTATTTTTATACTTTAAAAATGAATTTATCCTTTTAGCATTTCTAAAATTAAGAAAACAAGACTTTGAGGGCGCTAAAAAATGGTTAGCATACATTAAAAATCCAGAAACAGCATTGGTACAAAAACAACAAGGATATTTCAATTACCTACACGGAATTATGCTTTCTCAAACCAATATCAATCAAGCTGAGAAATATTTCAAAAAAGCAATTGAACTTGGTTTATCAATGGATATGGATTTGGCTGTAGCCAAATTGAATCTGGCTGGAGTAGCCATGACGAGACGTCGTAAGCTGGAAGCAACCACATTATTGAACGAAGCTAAAAAGTTAGACAAACAGAACATGCTGAAGGAGCAAATTGTAATGATGAAAGAGCAAATGAAAAAGATGTAACTCTTTTTTTTAATAAATTAATTATGAACCACTTACAATTTTGTAAGTGGTTTTTTTATACATATTACAGTTTATCGATTTTTTTGGCAATTGAACGATTTTTTTACAATCAATAAAGTTATTAACATACTTTTAAACAATAATTAAAATATATGTGGAGAAAATTATACTTACTGTTATTTTTCCTCTTTACCACAGGCAACTATGCACAAGATAGTATTGTCTATTTTTCTGATGCTGTAAAACGCAATATTAAACCTTATCGATCAGCAAGTGCAATTGCTTTTGAAAATAAAGACTTCACAGAGGGCAAGCGTTTATTTGACTCTTTAGTCCAACATAAACTAAATGGTACTCTATTTGATGATTTTACCATAAAAGGATATCATTCAAAAAAAGTAATACTTCACAAAATAAACAAACCCATTTTATTAGTAACTTATGCCAGCTGGTGCGTGCGCAACAAAGGAGATGCTCCAGCTTTAAATACACTAGCTAATAAATATGGTAATAATTTACAAATAGTCATAGTCTTTTGGGACAAAAAGAAAAATTTAAAGAAAACAGCAAATCAATTTAATTCTAAAATAAAAATTTGCTATGCTAATGAGGCTTATCAAAATGATTTTAAAATAGTAGCCACCTTAAAACACACTTTAGGAATGCCTACCGTATATTACATAGACGAAAATAAAAATGTTGTAACCATCAATCGCATTAAAAATCAAAATAAAATAAAAATTTCTAAGGACGCAGCATTCGCTATGAGTTACTCTCTTTTTGATGACATGATTAACACTACTAACACCAAATTAAGTTTAAACACAACCACCAGAAAATTTTAAGTTGGCTGTTACTCAAAATGTTTCACACCGTTCTGGCACTACAGCGGGTTTGGGACTAAATTAAGCCCTATTTTCGGATTTGCCAAATCATTCCAAATACAAAACCATTTTCCCATTAAGCCAATTGCTCCAAATACGCTGAAGTGGATGTTATAGAGCGTTTTTTCGGCGGTTAATTTTCAAATAATGTCAAGTCTAAACCGATACATTCGACATTTATTTCGTCAAAGTCTTTTGAGTCTGTCACGCCAATACCTCCTTGTTGTTTTAGTTCAGTATTGTCTTCAAGTAAAATTCTAAAATTAAAATTATCAATATTAGAGATGCCCTGTGATTCAAAATTTTGTTGAATTGTTCGTTGATATTTTTTATAAATTTCGTTCGCAATTAAATCTCCACTAATAACACCCATATTCTCATCTATAATTGTAAAATAAACTTCTCCAATTTTGTCGTTGTCTATGTATAAGTATGCTTTCATTAATCCTCTCCATCTATAGAAATATCTAAAAACTCACTTCCAATTTTTAACTCCAACAATAAGTCCAACATTTCGCTGTCTCCTTTCACACAAATTAATTTGTATTTATTCTGTTCATTAGAAATTTCAACATCTTCAATTGAGTTAATTCTAACTGTCATTGCTAACGTGCTATTAAAAGGAATATTTATAAACCATTGTTCTTTAATAGTTCCTTCTTTTAATTGTCCAATTAGAAAAAATTCGTTTCTACGTCTTATTGCAAAACTTTCAATGACTTCAAATTGTCCTTCTGCGATTTTTTTCTGCATTATCGTCTTTTTAAAATGCTCTATAGCTCATAACTATCCGTAATTATAAGTGGTAATTTCTCATTCAACCATTTGTATTTATTTAAAATCATAATGTGAGTACCTCCTTTTACAACAATACATTTTTTTATATTTTTTATAGGAAAAACATCATCTAGATCTCCATGGATGTGAATGACACTTTCATCGATTGTGACTCTATCCCAAAGCACAACTTGCTCTACCGCCCAGGTTAAATAACGAATATCTCGAACCGATAAAAATTTCTCATACAACTTGAGCCTTTGATTTACTTTTTCACCAAAAGAGAATTTAGCTAAACTTTCTATGTTCAAAATCAAGTTCATCGGTATTAGTTTATATGCTTTAGTGGACTTTGCTAACTTTAATCGCACTGGAAACTCAGTATTACTCTTGACACTGGAAATAATAATAACTTTGCTAGCCGCAATATGTTTTGCCATTTCCTGAACTAAAATACCTCCAAAAGAAACTCCTACCAAAACTGGATTTTTGTGGGCTATTTTATCTGCAATTCTCTTGGCATACGCTACCAATGTCTCATTATCAAATGGAATTTCCCACTCCAAGTAGTGCATTTCAAAATCAGTCTCAGGAAGTTTTATACGCTCAAAAATAGTTGTACTAGCCGCCAACCCAGGCATAAAATAAACATGTATTTTACTCATAATTGCTTTTAACTTATTTATAACACCTTTCAGCATTATTATACCGAAATTTGTTTAAAATTAATTTTTTTTTAGAAAATACACATACATACAATCATATATTAATAATAAATTATGACTTCGCAACTTTATAAAGCAAATACAAGAGGTACTGCAGATTTTGGCTGGCTTCAAGCCAATTTTTCTTTTTCATTTGGCAACTATTTCAATCCAGAGCGTGTACAATTTGGAATGCTACGTGTACTTAATGACGACACGATTGCAGCGGGTGCTGGTTTTGGCACGCACGGTCACGCCAATATGGAAATCATCACTATTCCCCTCGAAGGTGGCTTGATGCACAAAGACAGTATGGGTAACGAAGGTGTTATTCGCTTTGGCGAAGTACAAGTAATGAGTGCTGGTAGCGGAGTTGAACACTCTGAAATGAATGCCAGCAAAACCGAACGTGCTAAAACGTTACAATTATGGGTTTTTCCGGATACGGAAGAAGTAACGCCACGATACGACCAAAAATCATTTGACCTAGAACAACATAAAAACACTTTCGTTAACGTAGTTTCACCAAAAGACCACAACGATGGCAACGCACTTTGGGTTCACCAAAAAACGTTTTTTTATTTGGGTATTTTTGATGCCAACACCAGCTACACCTACTCGATTCAGATTCCAAACAATGGAGTTTACTTGTTTTTAATAGAAGGTGAAATTGAAATAAACAATCAAATTCTGACTGCAAGAGATGCAATAGGAATAACCGCGACGACTGCATTTGACATCAAAATTAAAAGTAAAGCTAAAATTCTATTGATCGAAATCCCTATGTAACAATAACTACAATACTTTTTTTATGGAAATTAAAGATAATGCATTTTCGAGACAGTATGAGGCTACTACAACGCAAGGACTCGTGTCGGTGGAATACTCCTTTCAGGAAAAGAAACTTTTTCTAACCAAAATTAACACACCCGAAGGCTTTGACAATGAAGATTTTTTGAATGAGTTTTTAAAAAGTATTTTAGAAAATGCTATCGAAAAAAAGTGGAAAGTAGTTCCGATTTTGCCAAGAATTGTAGCATTCTTTAAAAAAAATCCAATTTACAAAGAATTACTTCCACCAGGAATAAGACTATAAAAAAAGAGGCTGTATCTTATGATACAGCCTCTTTTTTATCATTTCTAATCTAAAAAATTATTTTTCAATTTCACGCATACTTTCCATTTTCTTATTAGCCAAGAAACCGGTAATATCTTCAAAATGCTCCACCACTCGTTTGTTTCCAAATTCGAAAACCTTTGTTGCTAATCCGTCCAAGAAATCACGATCGTGTGACACTAGAATCAAAGTTCCGTCAAAATCACGCAAAGCATCTTTGATAATGTCTTTGGTTTTCATATCTAAGTGATTCGAAGGCTCATCTAGAATTAATAAATTTACAGGCTCAAGCAACAATTTAATCATCGCAAGACGCGTTTTTTCACCACCTGAAAGTACTTTTACCTTTTTAGTAACATCGTCACCGTGAAACATAAAGGCGCCCAAAATATCTTTTATTTTAGTACGTACATCACCTACGGCAATATCGTCTATGGTTTCAAATATCGTTGCATTTTCATCTAATAACGAAGCTTGATTTTGAGCAAAATACCCAATTTGAGCATTATGACCAATCTCTAAACTCCCCCCATCAATGCCAATCTCCTTCATAATGGCCTTAATCATAGTCGATTTACCCTCACCATTTTTACCTACAAAAGCTACTTTTTCACCTCTTTCAATAACCAAACTAGCATCTTTAAAAACTACGTGATCACCATACGATTTGGTCAATTCCTTTACAATAACGGGATATTGACCAGAGCGAGCTGCTGGAGGGAATTTTAACTTTAAAGCCGATGTATCTACCTCATCCACTTGAACAATCACCAATTTTTCGAGCATTTTTACACGTGATTGTACGGCATCTGTTTTAGAGAACGTTCCTTTGAAACGGTCAATAAAAGTACGATTATCAGCAATCATGCGTTGTTGTTCATCGTATGCTTTTTGCTGGTGCATACGACGGTCTTTTCTTAGCTCCAAATAATGAGAATACTTGGCTTTATAATCATAAATACGACCCATAGTAACCTCTATAGTACGATTTGTAATATTATCTACAAACGCTCTATCGTGTGAAATTACCACAACCGCCTTGGCTGAATTTATCAAAAAATCCTCTAACCATTGAATACTCTCAATATCCATATGATTGGTAGGCTCATCTAGTAAAATCAAGTCTGGTTTTTTCAAAAGAATTTTAGCTAACTCAATTCGCATTCTCCAACCTCCTGAAAACTCTGATGTTTGCCTTGTGAAATCCTCACGTAAAAAACCCAAACCAGTTAATATTTTTTCAACTTCGGCTTCGTAATTCACTTCTTCAATGGCATAAAACTTCTCGCTTAAGTCTGAAACTCTTTCGATTAATTTCATGTACGCATCACTTTCATAATCAGTACGAATGGTTAACTGGTCGTTGATTTCATCAATCTCAGCTTTCATTGAAAAAATTTCCCCAAAAGCTTTTGAAGCTTCCTCCATAACAGTAGCCCCATCAGTTGTTAACAAATGCTGCGGCAAATAAGCTACTACTGCATCTTTTGGTGCCGAAATATTTCCGGTTGAAGGTTTACTTTGTCCTGCAATAATTTTAAGTAAGGTAGATTTACCCGCGCCATTTTTACCCATCAAGGCAATTTTATCATTTTCATTTATGGCAAAAGAAACATCACTAAAAAGCGTTGTACCACCAAATTGCACTGAAATATCATTTACTGTAATCATTATTTGAGTTTAAAGTTTAATGTTCAAAAGAGTGAAGGATTCAACATTTTATGAAACCGTTTTTTGAAGGTGCAAAGATAGTTTAAATACAGAATTAGACAATTTGCAACTCAGAAAGTTTTGAGTATCCTAAAAACAAAAATGCCATTACTATAAAGAAAGGCCTTAAACAGAATTATCTTTACAGCAATAGCATTCTAAAATACTAGATGATAAAAAACGATCTTATTCTTTTCTCCACTTTTTGGTTTCCTCAAAAACATGCTCTAAAATAGCTGCTTCTCTTTCATCAAATTCTATATTTCTGCGGCTCATAACTAATCGGGCGGTTTCAAAAGCTTTTTTAGTGATGTATGTTGTAAATCCAGCTGCACCACCCCATGAAAAACTTGGCACGAAATTGCGCGGAAAACCACTTCCAAAAACATTAGCACTCACACCTATCACTGTTCCGGTATTAAACATCGTATTGATACCACATTTACTATGATCGCCCATCATCAAACCACAAAACTGCAGTCCCGTTTTAACAAATCCCTCGGTTTCATAGCTCCATAATTTCACTTCCTCATAATTGTTTTTCAAATTTGAGTTGTTACTATCGGCACCTATATTACACCATTCTCCAAGAACCGAATTTCCTAAAAATCCGTCATGACCTTTATTAGAATATCCAAATAAAACTGAATTATTAATTTCCCCACCTACTTTAGAATATGGTCCAACGGTGGTTGCACCATAAATTTTGGTCGCTAATTTCACCTTTGCATGATCACATAAAGCAAATGGACCTCTAATCACAGAGCCTTCCATAATTTCTGCATCCTTACCTATATAAATAGGACCTGTAGATGCGTTCAAAGTTACAAACTCTAACTTTGCTCCTTCCTCAATAAATATATTCTCGGGTGCAATGACATTTACGCTCTTCGGAATGGGTTGTGACTGTCTGTCTTCGGTTAAAAATTCAAAATCTTCTCTAATGGCGGCATCATTTTTAGCAAAAATATCCCAAGGATTATGCACAGTCAAACAATCGTCAGTGTACTCAAGTATCTCATAAGTATCAAAATCTACTTCCTCTTGCTCCTCCGTAGTGTAAAAAGCAATTACTTCATCTCCTTTAAAAATAGCTTGATTAGGCTCTAAGTTGCTTACCATCTCTGCCAATACCGCATTAGGTAGGTAAGATGCGTTAATCATTACATTGACTTCAAGTTCCACCATTGGATATTTTCCTGATAAATATTCCTCTGTAAGTGTTGTGGTTGTTGACCCTAGATGCAATTCCCATTTTTGTCTAATAGTCATAATACCAATCAAGATATCAGCAACTGGACGAGTAAATGTAAAAGGCAATAAGGCATTTCTTGAAGGTCCGTCAAAAAGGATGTAATTCATAGTGTGGATTATTTATAAGTATATCGGTGTCAACTTCACCTGCATGTTTGTAATATTGACTTCAAAGTTACAAAGTTTTCAAATAAATAGCATAAAAAAAGCCTTTCATGAAGAAAGGCTTTACTATTATAGAAAACAAGTTAAAATTATTTAACGTGTTTAGCGTATTTAGTTTTGAATTTATCAATACGTCCTGCAGTATCGATAAGTTTAGATTTACCTGTGTAAAAAGGGTGAGATGTTCTAGAGATCTCCATTTTTACAACTGGGTATTCAACACCATCAACAGTTATTGTTTCTTTAGTATCTGCAGTAGATTTAGTAATAAAAACTTCTTCATTTGACATGTCTTTGAAGGCTACTAATCTGTAATTTTCTGGGTGAATTCCTTTTTTCATCTTGTAAATCTTTTTTATTTGTTAATTATTAAGTTGCTTTGAAGCTTTTCTTTTTACAGAAAAGGTATAAACTCCTAATAACTTTTTGTTTTTTTAATTTTATTTTGAGTCTGCAAATTTACACTATTTTTTCAATAAACAAATCTTTGTTTCACTTTTTTTATGTTAACTCAAAAAACGTTTTTTAACGTTGAATATATTGGGAATTGTTATATTTGTAGATTAAAAAAAAAAACTTTCTATGGAAAACACTGTATCGCCAGCAAAGTCTGGTATTCCTTATGGAGCCTTATTTGGGGTAATCATGGTCTTGGAGATTGTAATTACCTACGTAATTGGAATGAAAGCATTGGCTGAAACTAGTTTTGGTGTAGTAATAAACATCTTAAACTTTCTAGTTTTACCACTCGTTTTTATTTATATTGGATGTACTAACTACAAAAATAAGTTAAACGGTGGTTTTATCTCTTTTGGGGAATGCTTAAAAATTGGTGTTACCATATCTTTAATTGCAGCCATAATTTATGCCTCTTTTAGTATATTTTTCAACCTGATTTTCCCTGAATTTGTTGAGGAAACGATGGCAATTGCAAAATCAACAATGTTGAAACAAAATCCAAACATGAGCTCACAAGAATTAGAAATGGGAATTAGCATGATGAAAAAATTTGCTAATCCATTAATTGTATTTCCTGTTACACTAGCTATGTATTCATTTTTAGGCTTAATACACTCTTTAATAATAGGCGCAGTTGTAAAAAACCCTAAACCTTAATGTTGTAATTTTAATGAACTTATCTATACTAATTCCTCTTTTAAACGAAGAGGAATCACTTCATGAACTTTACTCATGGATCATCAAAGTGGTTCAATCCCACAATTATTCGTATGAAATCATTTTTCTGGATGATGGTAGTACTGATAATTCTTGGGCACTCATTGAAGGCTTTTCAAAAGAAAATCCTCATGTAAAAGGAGTGCGTTTTATGAAAAACTTTGGGAAATCACAGGCCTTACATGCTGGTTTTGCTAAAGCACAAGGAGATGTTATCATTACCATGGATGCTGACTTGCAAGATAGCCCTGAGGAAATTCCGGGATTGTATGACATGATTACCAATGGGAAATACGATTTGGTTTCGGGTTGGAAAAAGAAACGCTACGACTCTGTTGTGGCTAAAAACCTTCCGTCAAAACTATTTAATTGGGCGGCTCGAAAAACATCAGGCGTAGAATTGAATGATTTCAATTGCGGCTTAAAAGCATACAAAAACATTGTAGTTAAGAATATCGAAGTTTCTGGTGAAATGCACCGATACATTCCGGTATTGGCTAAGAATGCTGGTTTTGGCAAAATTGGCGAAAAAGTTGTACAACATCAGGCCCGAAAATATGGTGAAACCAAATTTGGGATGGAACGTTTTATTAACGGATTCTTAGATTTGATTACGATTTGGTTCTTGTCCAGATTTGGAAAAAGACCCATGCACCTTTTTGGCGCGATGGGATCCTTGATGTTTATTATTGGATTTATGCTTGCTGGTTACATCGGTTTTTCAAAATTATACCACATGTATAATGATATGCGTTATAGTCTTGTGACCAATAATCCTTGGTTTTATATTGCCTTAACCACAATGGTTTTAGGAACACAATTGTTTCTAGCAGGATTTCTTGGAGAAATCATTTTGAGAACAAAAAATAATGAAGAGCGTTATAAAATTGCGAGTATCGTAAACTTATAATTTTAAAATAGACGCCTTACAACGGGATGATTACTAGCCCTGATAGTAGTGAAAATCCTTTTATTCGCCGCGGCGAATAAAAGATTGCAACGTATAGCAGGAAAGAGCTCCTAAAAATAAAAAAATAAGATGGAAATCAAACAAAACATTCTAGATGCGGTAAATGAGTGGCTTACGCCAACATTCGATAACGCTACACAAGTGGCTGTGAAAGAATTGATGACTACTTCACCAAAATATTTAGAGGAAAGTTTTTATAAAAACTTAGAATTTGGTACTGGTGGAATGCGTGGTGTAATGGGCGTAGGAAACAATCGCATTAATAAATATACACTAGGAAAGAGTACCCAAGGATTGTCTAATTACTTGCATACTGCGTTCCCAAACCAACCTTTGAAGGCCGTTATTGCTTACGATTGTCGTCATGATAGTGATACACTAGCCAAAATCGTTGCTGATGTATTTTCAGCAAATGGGATTGAAGTATATTTGTTTTCGGAATTGAGACCAACACCAGAATTGTCTTTTGCGGTAAAACATTTGGGATGCCAATGTGGTATTGTACTTACGGCATCACACAACCCGCCTGAATACAACGGGTATAAAGTGTATTGGCAAGATGGTGGTCAAATTGTTCCGCCTGAAGATAAAGGCATTATTGATGTAATTGAAAAATTGACCTACGATCAAATTCAGTTTACAGCAAATGAGGATTTAATTCATTATGTAGATACCGCTATTGATTCCGCATTCATAGCATCATCTATCGCAAATGCAAGTTTTAACACTTCGCAAACTGCAAAAGACGATTTAAATATTGTGTTTACCTCCTTACACGGCACCTCAATAACTATCATTCCAGAAACTTTGGCGCAAGCCGGATATAACAATGTACATATTGTAGAGGAACAACGCGAACCGAATGGCGATTTCCCAACGGTAAAATCCCCGAATCCAGAAGAACCAGAAGCATTGACGATGGCACTTTCATTGGCTGATAAAACTAATGCTGATATTGTAGTGGGCACAGATCCAGATTGTGATCGTTTAGGGGTTGCTGTACGTGACAATAACGGTAAAATGACTTTGCTAAACGGGAATCAAACTATGGTTTTAATGACCGCATTTTTGCTTGAGCAATGGAAAAAATCAGGAAAAATTAATGACAAGCAATTTATAGGTTCCACTATTGTATCAACTCCTATGATGATGGAACTAGCCACTAATTATGGCGTAGAATGCAAAGTAGGTTTGACTGGTTTTAAATGGATTGCTAAAATGATCAAAGACTTCCCAGAGCTAGAGTTCATTGGTGGTGGCGAAGAGAGTTTTGGATATATGGTAGGTGACGCTGTACGCGATAAAGATGCTGTTGCAGCAACACTTTTGGTTTGTGAAATGGCGGCTCAAGCCAAAGCCAATGGAAGTACTGTATATCAAGAACTGATTAAATTGTATGTAGACAATGGTTTTTACAAAGAACATTTAGTATCGATCACTAAAAAAGGAATGGAAGGTTTACAAGAAATCACACAAATGATGATTAACTTACGCGAAAATCCTTTGAAAGAAATCAACGGCGAAAGAGTGATTATGGTAGAAGATTACCAGTCAAGTATTGCAAAGAACCTATTAGACGATACTGAATCAGCCATGACAATTCCAAAATCGAATGTATTGATTTACTATACGGAAGACGGCTCTAAAATATGTGCTCGCCCAAGTGGTACCGAACCAAAAATTAAATTTTATATAAGTGTAAATACTACACTTGAAGCGGTTGAAGATTTTGAAGAAGTAGAAGCAATTCTGGACCAAAAAATCGCCAACATAATTACTGCAATGCAATTGAACTAATGGATCCGAATATAAAAAAATTAATACCTTTTACAAAACCCTATCAATCACATATTATTTGGAATGTGATTTATAATATTTTGTATGCTTTGTTTAGCACGATTTCAATGCTGACTTTGTTTCCTGTTTTACAGGTACTTTTTGGCAAAACAGAAAAAGTATATGAACAACCAATTTACACGGGAATAGGAAATCTTAAGGATTATGTAACAGAATACATTAACTTTAAAATATCCTCTTTATCTGATGGTGAAAGTACTGAGATTGTGTTATTGTTTGTGGTGGCCATGGTCATTACAACATTTTTTATTAAAAATTTATTCAACTACTTGGCTTCCTATCACATCATGCACCTAAAAAACGGTGTTTTGAAGGATTTGAGACGTTCGATGTATGCCAAAATCATTGAATTGCCTATCTCCTATTATTCTGAAAAAAGAAAAGGAGATATGATGGCGCGCATGCTTGGTGATGTGAATGAGGTTCAAAACTCTTTTTTCTCCATTTTAGAATTGGTAGTAAAAGAACCTTTGACGATTGTTTTCGCATTGGGAATGATGTTTGCCATTAGTACCAAATTGACATTATTTGTACTGATTTTTATGCCTATTTCGGGTTATATCATTTCTAAACTGGCTAAAAATTTAAGAAGCCAATCGATGGAGGCGCAAAAAGAAAGTGGTTCTTTAATTTCTGTGGTTGAAGAAACTTTAGGCGGTTTAAAAGTGATAAAAAGCTACAATGCCGAACCCACTTTTAAAGGTCGCTTTAATGAATCTGTAACACGTTTGTTAAATTTAAACAACAGCATCGGAAGTCGAAATAACTTAGCGACTCCATTGAGCGAATTTCTTGGAGTAACTACAATTGCTATTTTACTTTTTTACGGAGGCCTATTGGTTTTAAATGACAAAACTCTTGATGGAGCTTCTTTTATCGTTTATCTAACACTGGCATTCAATATTTTAACCCCTGCCAAAGCCATTTCAAAAGCATCTTATTCTGTGAAAAACGGATTGGCAGCTGCCGATCGTGTTTTTGAAGTTTTAGATGTGGAAAACGAAATCACTTCAAAAGAAAATGCTATACAAAAAGATACATTTGAATCTGACATTACCATTTCAAACATCAACTTCAAATACGAAGACGAAAAAGTGTTAAAGAACTTTTCGTTGCAAGTAAAAAAAGGACAAACGGTGGCGCTTGTAGGACAATCTGGTAGTGGAAAAAGTACTATTGCTAACTTACTAACTCGTTTTTATGATGTAAACGAAGGCACTATTTCTATTGATGGAACGGATATAAAAGATCTTGACTTACAATCACTGCGCGGTTTAATGGGATTGGTAACCCAAGACAGTATTTTATTTAATGATACTATCAAAGCAAATATATCATTAGGAAAACCAAATGCTACTGATGAAGAAATCATTGAAGCCTTGAAAATTGCCAATGCATTTGAGTTTGTAAAAGATTTACCAAAAGGAATTTATACCAACATTGGCGACAGCGGAAACAAATTATCCGGAGGACAAAAACAACGTTTGTCTATTGCTCGAGCGGTTTTGAAAAATCCGCCAATCATGATTTTGGATGAAGCGACTTCAGCACTGGATACCGAAAGTGAAAAATTTGTGCAAGTAGCATTAGAGAACATGATGCAAAACAGAACTTCAATTGTTATTGCTCATAGATTATCCACCATTCAAAAAGCAGATGTTATTGTGGTGATGCAAAAAGGAAAAATTGTCGAGCAAGGAAACCACGAAGAATTGATTGAACTCCAAGGTGTTTACAATAAACTGGTGAGTTTACAATCGCTTGAGTAGTTAAAATCTACAACTCAGAATTGCACTAAGACATTTCAGTATACATTTTTTAAAGGTTACGTAAGATAGCAATATATTTACGTAACCTTTAATCATTTAATACAATCTGTTATGCTATTCAAAATTATCTTGGTGCTGCACATTCTTTCTGGTTTTACCGGTTTACTTTTGGGTACTATTGTTTTAATTCGTAAAAAAGGAGACCAAATTCATAAAAAAATTGGCCTGATTTTTACAATAGCTATGGTCAGCACCGGACTGTGTGCTTTTTACTTATCGTACGTACATCCTAATTTATTTCTTTTTATAGTAGGTGTATTTACGATCTATTTGGCTATTTCGGGATACAGAATGATACAATTAAAAAAAGCACATTTAGGTCAAAAACCGCAACTTGGCGATGCACTGTTAACGATTGCTATGCTTATTTGCTCAGCGATTTTTTACTATATTGGCATACGTTATTTACTAGCCAAACAACTTTTTGGTATTGTATTTCTATTATTTGGAACAGTAAGTTTACGATTGTGTTACACCGAATACAAAGCCTACACGGGCAAAGTAACTGATACTTTATACGGTTTAAAAAATCATATTGGCCGCATGACAGGTGCCTATATTGCTGCCTTTACGGCTTTTATTGTGGTCAACAATACCTTTTTACCAGATGTAGTAGCCTGGAGTTTACCCGGAATTATAGGCGGTATTTTTATTTCGAGATCAATTAAAAAATTAAAATCAAACCCATAAAAAATTTAGTTATGAAAAGAATTTTTGCAGTAACACTATTCTTGAGCTTTTCATTTTCAAATTACGCTCAAAAAACAAAAATAGACACAATGGAACTAATAGTAGCAAATGGCAAAAAAATAACGCTAAAAAAACATGTTCTGAAATCATAAGTAAAAAAAAATGATGAACTTTACATAAAAGCATTTCCTATAAATTGTAGCTATGTACGTTAATAACACCTCGATTAAACTTCCTCAAGACCCGCACACAGTAGTATGGAAATACCTAGACCTATCTAAATTTCTGGATTTATTGCTTTCGCAAAAGCTATTCATGTCGCGCTCAGATAAGTTTGAGGATCAGTACGAAGGCACCTTTAGCGAACCCACTTTTGAGGAAATCAAAAAATTGTCTCAAGACAATCCTGATTTTTTAAATTATTACAAAAAGCATCGTGAAAAAGTAGCCATTAGTAGTTGGCATATTAATGAATACGAATCTTTTGCTATGTGGCAAATATTTACTCAAAATACCGAAGGACTCGCCATTCAATCTACAATTGGACGTTTGCAACAGTCCCTTCAAATAGAAAAAGAGTATCAACAATACATAGGAGAAGTCAACTACATTGATTACAAGAAAGAGCACATTCCATTTGACGACTTGTTTTTTCCTTTTTTATTTAAAAGAAAAAGTTTTCAATATGAAGGCGAGGTACGCATCATCACTGATATTGGCGAAAGCGAAGTTAAAATCAATGAAGGTCTGAAAATTAACATTGACATTAATACCTTAATTGAAAAAATTTACATTCACCCAAAATCCGAAAACTGGTATAAAAACTTGGTAATCCAACTGGTAAAACAACTCGGCTTTGACTTCACTATTGAAAAATCCGATTTAGAAAGTGAGATTTTGATTTAGAAAAACCACTTAAACTGGCTCGTAAGCATTAATTTTCCACTCGTTATTGCTTAGATCAATATAATAATAATGAACCAAATCATTTTTATCAACCTGACCGTTTTTATTAGTATCCTCAACCGTTCTAAAATACAAACGATTGCGAGAGGCTAGAAGTTTCCAATCTATTAATTCCTGAAAGTCAGGCGAAATTTTAGTAAGTCGCTCCCCACTTATAGTACTCAAATGCAAGGATTTAATGTCACTTGTATCTAACTTACCATCTTTATTGGTATCCATATCAACCATAGTGTACACCATGATTTGGTTTTTAGTTTTATCGGCAACTGTTTTTAAATAAGTAGCCGTTTGAATCAAAACGGGCTTTTCAGTCAATTTTCGAATAGAATCTGAATTTACTTTTTGGAATTTAATATTTTGTAAAAAACCTGTAATTTCATATTCTCCATAATTGGAAATCGTAAAACTCAAATCATTCACACTTGATGAACCATAACGCGATTTAACGCCACGATCACGAATACTCAAATCAGCAACAGGGTGAATTAAATAATCCGTACCTTCCATTTGCCAAGGCAAATCAGCAATTTGTATTTGGGTTGAGTCTGCCTTCACAATCGACTTTGCTTTATTAGTTGCATCGTAAGTCACTTTTGGCGTTGCTGTATCCTCTTTACAACTTGCTAAAAATAGCAATGCAATTCCTAAACAAGTGAAATGTATTTTTTTCATGTGCTGATAGTATTAAAACTCAAATGTAATCATTTTTAAAAATAGCTTCCTTATTCTAAGTACAATTTAACGAATAAATAGAATGAATTTGACTTTTGAAAGAACCTTATAACTTAGCAGTCAATTTCACATTAAAAACTCGTGTAGTCATGTAATTTGGTATTGCATATTGATTTTTAGAGTATACATCCCTAACCCAAGTATTTGTAATAGCATTTTGATTGTTAAAAAGATTAAAAATTTCTAATCCTAGAGCTAATTCTTTACAATCTTTAAATAAACCCGAGCTTCTTTTCCTTGTAGTGTTATCAATAAATACTTTAGAAAAGCCTACATCAACCCTGCGGTAGTCATTCAATCTGTTTTGATACAAATAAGGATCTGCGTATGATGGTGATCCTCCTGGTAATCCTGTATTGTAGACTAAATTTAAATATAACTTTAAACTTGGAATATTTGGCATATAATCCTGAAACAAAATACCAAATTTCAATCTTTGGTCTGTGGGTCTGGCAATAAATCCTTTATAATTGCTGTTTTCCTCTGTTTTTAAATACCCAAAACTAATCCACGATTCGGTTCCAGGAACAAACTCACCATTCAAACGAACGTCTACCCCTTGGGCGTAAGCCACTGCATTGTTATTAGCTGCATACCGTATGCGTACATTATCAATAGTGTAGGTATTAGCATCAGTTATAGATTTGTAATACACTTCAGAGAGTAACTTAAAAGGACGATCCCACAATTTAAAACTGTAGTCATTTCCTAAGACTATATGAAAGGATTGTTGCGCTTTTGTATTGGGTTGTACCACACCGTCTCCATCCCTGAGCTCTCTATAAAAAGGCGGTTGATGATAAAGTCCTCCAGAAATCCGAAAAACAACATCTTGTTTCCAATTTGGTTTAATGGCAAACTGAGCTCTTGGACTTATTGTGAATTGAGACTTACCCAATGTGCTGGCGCCAGAAACTTCCCAATTGTGCATTCGGATTCCTGCATTATACCAAACTTCATTCGTTCCTAAATTTGATTTTAAACTCCATTGTCCGTAGCCTGAAAACCGATTTATAGAATTGAAATTTATAGCTCGTATATCTTGATATGGAACCAACGGTCCCGTGTAAGGAGTATAAGGCTGATCGTTTTTTGGCAAATTTAAAATAGGTGGATTCAAAGCAAAACCAGCAGAATCAATGACTTCCCACTCTATTATTCGGTCTCTAATTGATTCACGAGTATACTTAACACCCCATTCTATTTGACTGTTTTTCCAGTCTTGAAATCCTTTTATTTCAGTATTTACAATTAAGGCATCAAGATCATTCCTAGCATGACTTAATTGTGATCCAATACCTCTCGTAAATGAAACATCACCTAGAGTTTCTGAACCAATATTAGTATTTACTTCACCCAGTCGATATTGCGCCAATATATCAAAATATTCTTGTTCTAACGTATGAAATATGGAACCTATAAATTTTAAAGTAAAATTATCCGATACATTAAATACTGATTTTATTGCTCCAAAATACGTATCGTATTTATCTTTTTCTTGACCTTCATAAAAAACCGTAAGTGCCATTGGACTGTCTAGTGTTCCAAAATTTGAAACGCGTGACAAAGGACGATATTGGTATTTATTTTGAGAAATGTTCCCTAAAAAACTCCACTGCCATTTGGCCGAAGCCTGATAATTAATATTGGTTTGGATATCAGCAAACGATGGTGTAAAATTAGTTTGTGTTTCTTGACTGTTCACAAGTAGCGAATTATTTCTATAACGTAATCCCGTTACAGCTGACCATTTTTTATCTTTAGAAACCGCATCAATAGCTACGCTTCCGCCAAGAAAACTTGCTTCTAGGCTTGCGCCAAAGGTGGTTGGTTTTCTATAAGTTATATCTAGTACAGAAGATAGTTTGTCTCCATACTTAGCTTGAAAACCTCCAGCAGAAAAATCTACATTATGAACCAAATCAGTATTGGTAAAACTCAATCCTTCTTGCTGACCAGAGCGAATTAAAAATGGGCGATAGACTTCAATCTCGTTTACATAGACTAAGTTCTCATCATAATTCCCCCCACGCACAGCATATTGTGTGCTTAATTCATTATTAGAATTCACACCTGGCAAGGATTTTAAAATATTTTCTACACCTGCATTGGCACCCGGAATTTTACGAATCATTTCGGGTTCTAGATTTACTATTCCCTGAACCACACTTCTATTCCCAGTCACTACAACAACTTCTCCCATTTGCTCTGCTTGGCTATTCATTACAGGGTTGAATTCCTTTTGCTCATTCGCCTCAAGCATAAAAACAACAGTGATTTTTTTAAGAGAAACGTGTGTGAAAACAACTGTTACTTTTTGATTTGCCGGGACTTTAACATCATAAAAACCATTCTCATTAGACTGTGTATTAAAACCGTCAAATGTAATATTGACATTCTCTAAAGGTTGTTTGTTTTCATTCAAAACAATACCACGTATTCTTGCCGTTTGTGCAGTTGCCGAAAAACCAAGACAAATAATAGATAAAGAAAGAAAGAATTTATTAGTACTCAATTGATTTGAATTTATTTTTTTTGACCTCTGTAAAAATGCGTTTCAAAAGTAGTTGAATTTCCCATATTATCAGTAACGTCTACTTTTAAATTATTAGCACCTTCTTGTAAAAATTCTGGATTCAAAATATGAGTGATTTTTCGAGTTTTATTATCGTATTCAAAAAGCACCCATTTCCCATTCAAGTATCCGTTGTAGGTTTTAATCCCAGATAAAGCATCACTTATAGAAAGCTGCAAAGACTTTTGCTCATTAATCCATTTGCCTTCAATAGGATTAGCCATCGTTACTGTAGGCGCCACAGTGTCTGACACCAACTTGTAATTTCCTAAAACCTTCACTTTGGTAGAAAAAACACTATCCTTTCTGTAAGTAGAATTGTAACTTATTTTGCCGCCCTGCACTTTACCAATAAACATTTTTTGACGTTGCTCTTCAGTACTTTTTGCATCTTTAATGGTAATTGTAAAATTTGAATGAGCCGGAACAGTATCATCATGCAAAAATAAAGTATCATTAACCACATTAAAATTCATATTGAAATCTTCATAAAAAGTGCCTGCAGGAAAAAATACTGACATGTTTCCAAGTTCAAAATTACTGTCATTTAACGCTTTTACAAAATATTTAGACTGAGGCTGATCAGTGCCAATAATTGTAGGTAACAAATCATAATGTATGGGTATAGAAATGGTTCTCTTATTACCAAAATAATCTGAAACTTCAATTCGATATAACGAGGCTAAGTTAGGAGAAACTTGTAAAACTCCTTTATTTTCATCTGCTTGAATAAAACGCAAATCATAAGGAGCTTTCATAAATAGCTTTTGTACCCGTTGTTGCATTTTTTTATAACGAGAATAATCAATTAAAGCATTGATATACCTCATGTCATTAAAAGAATAGGTGTTAAATGCATAACCAAAATTTGGTTTGCCGTTCAAAAAAGTCTGGACCTTATAAACACCATTATTATTAAATGATACATCATCAACGTCATGAGCCGTTATACCGAAACCTATAACGCCATTAGAAACAACTTTATCAGACAAGTAAGTACCATCTTTTTGTAAAGAAACATTTAATAACACAGGACGCTTTGCATTATTTACAGTGGTTTTACCATCTAGTGGATAGACATAAACACCCGTAACAACAGGGCTTTTAGTGTCTTTAAAAAAAGCATCAAAACCAAAAAGTAATGGATTTATAACAAATTCTGTTTTTGTGTCTCTAAATTCAAAATGCAAATGCGGACCTTCAGAAGCTCCTGTATTACCAGATAAAGCAATAACGTCTCCTTTTTTTACTGGCAATTCTTCTGGTTTTAAAAACATTTCAATCTCAAAAGACTGCTCTTTATAGTGGTTGTTTTTAACATATGATTCTATTGAACCTTCAGCCTTACTTAAATGCCCGTAAACAGAAGTATAACCATTAGGATGATTGATATAAATTGTTTTTCCATTACCAAAAGTAGAAATTTTAATTCTGGACACATATCCATCGGCTACTGCATAAACCCTTAAGCCCTCCTTTTGTTGGGTTTTCAAATCAAAACCCGCATGAAAATGATTGGGCCTCAATTCCCCAAAATTCCCAGACAATTGCATAGGAATATCAAGAGGTGAACGAAAATAATCTTTTGGATATTCATTTTGAGCCTGAATAGAGCTGCAAAAAAACACAAAAAGGACAAAAAATCTCATAATTTACATTTTGGCTAAGATAAAAAAAAACAACGGAAACCAAATGAGAAAAACAAAAATGTACTCCGCTGAAATTGAGTGTTTTAATTTATTTAATGCAAAAAAAATAATAAATTATTGCAAAATTAAAAAGGAATAGTAACTTTGTAAGATATGTAATGAAAAGGATAAATAATGAGTACAATTGCAGAAATTATTGATACTCTTGAAAATAAGGTTCTAAAAATTTTCAGCAAAATGAAAATTTTAGAACAAGAAAATCAAGATTTAAAAAACAAATTAATAAGGTCTGCAACCACAATACAAACTCAATCAAGAGAGATTGAGGCACTAAAAATGCAGTATGAAACACTCAAGATGGCAAAATCATTACTAGGCAGTGACGAAAATAAAAGAGATACAAAGCTAAAAATAAATTCATTAATTCGGGAAATTGACTACTGTATAGCTCAGCTATCAGATTAAGAAATATGGACGAAAAGCTAAAAATTAAAATATCAATCGCCGATAGAATCTATCCTTTAACGGTAGATCTTTCACAAGAAGAAGGTCTAAGAAGCGCTTCAAAAAAAATTGATATAATGATTAAGCAATTTGAAGAAAACTATGCTGTGCGTGATAAACAAGATGTTTTAGCCATGTGTGCGTTACAATTTGCTTCGCAAACAGAACAAAAACAAATTGACAATCAAATAAATGGCGAGGAAACCATGGAGCGAATTAAAAAAATTAACGCACTTTTAGACCAATATCTCGACAAATAAACGTTCTTTACAAAAACTAAGATACTGCCTACATTAGTTCATATTTGGTAAACTCAACACTAACAATTTAGAATGAGCAAATCATCGTTACTATAGCAAGCCAATTCAGTTTGGAAGCTTGAACAACGAGTTAGCTCAAAACTTGTCTTTTCGAGTTTATACAAGCAATCTAATGTAGGCTTTTTTTATATATAAATTTTAACAAACATGGACAACATATTAACGATCGTTATTACAGGAATTATAGGTATCGCAGCTGGTTTTGGGATAGCCAAACTAATTGAGAAAAGCAATATTTCAAACCTCATAAAAAATTCAAAAAAGGAAGCCGCATCTATACTTAAAGATGCAAACCTTGAAGCCGAAAACATTAAAAAAGATAAAATCCTTCAAGCAAAAGAAAAATTTATTGAGTTAAAATCTGAACATGAGCAAGTAATCCTTGCACGAGATAAAAAAGTAGCTGAAATAGAAAAAAGAATACGCGACAAAGAATCTCAAGTATCAAATGAACTATCAAAAGCTAAAAAGGTAAATGATGATTTTGAAGCTAAAACACAAGAATACAGTTCAAAAATTGAAAATTTAGAGAAAAAACAAACAGAGATTGATCGTTTACACAAAAGTCAATTACAACAACTTGAGGTAATTTCAGGTCTATCTGCAGAGGAAGCAAAAAACCAACTTGTAGAAGGGTTAAAGGCTGAAGCCAAAAGTAAAGCAATGTCTCATATTCAAGACACTATTGAAGAAGCTAAACTTACTGCACAACAAGAAGCCAAGAAAATAATCATAAATACCATCCAGAGAGTAGGTACTGAAGAGGCTGTTGAAAACTGCGTATCGGTATTTAATATTGAATCTGATGATGTAAAAGGTAGAATCATTGGACGTGAAGGTAGAAACATTCGTGCTCTTGAGGCTGCGACAGGTGTTGAAATCATTGTAGACGATACTCCAGAAGCAATTATTCTTTCTTGTTTTGATCCTGTACGTAGAGAAATTGCCCGTCTAGCCTTACATAAACTGGTTACCGACGGAAGAATTCACCCTGCACGAATTGAAGAAGTTGTTGCAAAAACAGCCAAGCAAATCGATGATGAAATTATTGAGGTTGGAAAACGTACTGTAATTGATCTTGGTATTCATGGTTTACATCCTGAATTGATAAAAGTTGTGGGTAGAATGAAATACCGTTCTTCTTATGGACAAAATTTACTACAACACTCGAGAGAAGTATCTAAGCTATGTGGTATTATGGCAGCGGAACTAGGATTGAATGTAAAACTAGCTAAAAGAGCTGGATTACTTCACGATATTGGTAAAGTACCTGATACTGAAAGTGATTTACCACACGCCTTATTAGGAATGCAATGGGCAGAGAAGTACGGTGAGAAAGAAGAAGTTTGTAATGCGATTGGTGCGCACCATGACGAGATAGAAATGAAATCTTTACTTTCACCTATAATCCAGGTTTGTGACGCTATTTCAGGAGCAAGACCAGGAGCACGTAGACAAGTACTAGACTCATACATACAAAGATTAAAAGACCTTGAAGAAGTTGCCTACGGGTTTAATGGTGTAAAAAATGCTTATGCTATTCAAGCCGGTAGAGAGCTTCGTGTAATTGTTGAGAGCGAAAAAGTTTCTGATGAAAATGCTGCAAGTTTATCTTTTGATATTTCGCAGAAAATTCAAACTGAAATGACCTATCCTGGACAAGTAAAAGTTACTGTAATTCGTGAAACAAGAGCTGTAAATATCGCCAAGTAAAATATTTAATTCCATAAAAAAAATCCAAATCCCAATGCTAATTTATTGGAATTTGGATTTTTTTTTGAAGTTTATTCTCTACTTCCTAGGGTGAAAACTATTCATTACTTGTGTTAAAAATGTACGGTCTAGATGCACATAAATTTCAGTAGTTGTAATAGACTCGTGTCCCAGCATGAGTTGTATGGCACGTAAATCAGCACCATTTTCCAGTAAATGAGTAGCAAATGAATGTCTAAGTGTATGAGGACTTATGGTTTTGTTAAGATCAATTGTAACGGCTAAATTTTTTATAATAGTGAAAATCATAGCCCGTGTGAGTTGTTTTCCTCTTCTATTTAAAAAAAGAGTATCATCAAACCCTTTTTGAATAGAGAGATGGATCCTCACAGTATTTTTATAGAGGAGAATGTATTTTTGAGTCACATCACTTATCGGAACTAAGCGCTGTTTATTTCCTTTACCCGTGATTTTGATAAAGCCTTCTTCAAAAAACAGATCTGATATCTTTAATGTTACCAACTCCGAGACTCTTAAACCACAACCATACAATGTTTCTAGCATGGCACGATTACGCTCTCCTTCATTTGAAGACAAATCAATCGCCTGTATTAATCCATCAATTTCTTCAACCGTAAGCGTGTCAGGAAGTTTTCGACCAGTTTTGGGCGTTTCAATTAGCTCCATTGGATCATCGTCGCGATAATCTTCAAAAACTAAATATTTAAAAAAGCTTTTTAAACCCGAAATAATTCGAGCCTGCGATCTCGGATTTACCTCTTTGGCAACACTGTAAATAAATTGCTGGATGATTTCGTCAGTTATTTTTAGAGGAGAAACAACAATTTCATTTTGGGATAAAAAAAGCAATAAACGCTCTAAATCAAACGAGTAATTCTCTACCGTATTCTTTGACAATCCACGCTCAATCTTTAAGTACGATTGATAACTTTTTATAATACTGTCCCAATTCATACTTACAAAGGAACGTATTTTTTAAGCATAAAAAAACCTCCTTTTAAAGAGGAGGTTTTAAATTTATTTCTTGACCATTAGAATTTGTACGCTAAAGAAAAAGAAAAAACAGAGTTCTGTACACTCACATCTTCTTGTAAAGCATCTATAAATTCGTCACTAAAAATGTTTGAAACTCCCATATTATAACGAATTCCTGCAGAAAATTTCTCAGTAAAATCATAACCCGCACCAAAATTAATTCCAAAATCAGGAGAAATAAATAGTCTTTTTGAATCTATAGAATTTCCATCCATCTTTATCTTTGCAGATGTTAAAAAGCCAACTTGCGGACCTGCTTCTAAATTAAATTTATCTGCTACATAATATTTCGCCATTAAAGGAATATTAATGTAAGTCAAATTAAAACTTCCTTCACCACTATCTGACCCTTGTCCTGAAAACAGGATCTCTGGTTGTAAAGCAAATTTATCGGATAATTTAATTTCTACAAATCCACCAATATTTATACCTGTTAGATTAGATCCATCTTTAATATCACCTGAAAAATTAGCAAGGTTTAATCCACCTTTAATACCAAATTTCGCTTCTTGCGCATTAGCAAATCCAAAAGCAAAAACAGCTGCAACTGTTAAAATAATTCTTTTCATTTTGTTTTTTTATTTGAATAATTATGAATCAAATATATACAATCACCTAATTTTAAAAAAATTTTTAGTAAGTTTTTTATACTCCTAGAAAAATAAATAACTACAATGATTGACGTAAAGAAAAAATACAAATAATTCGCAATCAATGCATTAAAAATATTCTTTATCACTGAAATTAGTGAGATAAAGTTTAAAAAATATGAATATTAAAAACTAGGACATAACCTACTAATATAGTTGATTGAAAATCTTTTTATACCTTAGATAGGTACTGTCTCAGCTAAAATATAATGAACTATTACAACTTAAAGAAGCGCGGTTTTTGGCATAAAAAAACCTCCTTTTTTAAGAGGAGGTTAATTAACTATTTAAGAACTATAATTTACAATTTGAAATTGAATCCTAAATTTAATGAAGAAAAAGTTCCACCGTCTACAGAAATCCCTTTGTATCCAACATAAACCTCAATTTTTTCAGTTTGGTAACCAAATTTTGGTTGGTAATATAGACCCCCTTCGCCTTCGCCTTTACCGACATATAAAGCATATCCTAAATCTGTTCCTAAAAACAAATTATCAGAAAGAGAATATTGAGCAGTTCCTGCTACTGGTAGAAAACCAGCAGGATCTGGCTTAAATTCAATTGAGGTAAAACCGTCATTATAAGTATAAGTCTTTGCTAAATATGAAGTATAACCTGTAACTAAACCAGCACTAAATTTACTATCTAAAGTCCAAACATAAGCAATATCAGCACCTAAATTCAATGATGCAGATTCTTTAATATCACCCATAGGTAAACCAAGATGAGCTCCTACTTTAAATTTTCCTTCTTGTGCATTAGCAAATCCGAAAGCAAATACAGCCGCAACTGTTAAAATAATTCTTTTCATTTTGTTATTTTTTTGTTTAATTATGAATCAAATATATATAAACCGTTATTTTAAAAAAAGTTTTTAATAAGATTTTTATATTACATGAAGATAAACCGCTGTACTAATTCAGATACACATTAATCATAAATATCTATCAATTAAAAACTTAACAAACAACCACATCACGGAAATTAGTGATGTAAAAAAAATTAAAAAAACACAATATTAAGTAAGAAAAATTTTAACAATACTATAGTAACAACATAGTTTAAAAACGTAAAAAGAACCTATTTTAAATCAAAATATAGCGTATTACTACAATTCAAAAATGAAACGCTTACTTGAAAATTAAAAAAACAAAATTCTCAAGAAAAAAAGTATAATTAAACACTACTTGGAACAGTTATTGAAAAGTTAAAAATTGAGATTAGCAGCAATAATTTTGAAACAAAATAGTTTTTAAGTATTGTGCTATATCACTAACAACAATAATTATAAAAATGTAAATTATGAAAAGAATACTTCTAGCAACAATCGTATTGTTTGCAGCTTCTGCTAACATGCAAGCACAAGCCATTAAATTCGGATTGAAAGCAGGTTTAAATTACGCAAATCAGTCAGGTAGTGATATTGGCACTAGCCTTGTTGATTATAAAAAAGAGGCTATTACTAGTTATCATGCTGGTTTAATTGCAGAAATAAAACTAACCGATGGATTTGCTATTCAACCAGAACTGTTATACTCAACTCAGGGCGCTACCTATGAAAATGCAGGAGAAGAATTTAAAAATGAATTAGGATATATTTCTATTCCTGTAATGGCAAAATTCAGCCTTAACAACAGTATTAGTTTAGACCTTGGACCTCAGGCTTCTTTTTTGTTGAGTGAAAGAAAAAATGTTGATTTTAAAGAAGCTGAAACATTTGAATTTGGCGCAGCGGCTGGTTTGACCCTAAATGTTACTAAAAATTTATTCATTCAAGGTCGCTATGTACTAGGATTAACCGAAGCAACTAAAGATGCTGAAGTTAAAAATTCAGTAGTCCAGCTATCAGCTGGTTTTAAATTCTAAAAATATTTAAAATTAAATTGTAAAACCGTTCTAAAAATTAGAACGGTTTTTTTATTTTTACCAAAATCAGAATTATGAAAATAGGCATTATCAATGGTCCAAATTTAAATTTATTAGGAAAACGCGAACCAGAAGTTTACGGAAACCAAACATTTGAAGACTATTTTAACACATTAAAAGAGCGTTTCCCAGCAATTAACTTTTCTTATTATCAAAGTAATATTGAGGGCGAATTGATTGATAAAATACAAGAATTTGGTTTTTCATTTGATGGCATAATTCTCAATGCTGGCGCTTACACCCACACCTCTGTAGGTATAGGAGATGCCGTAAAAGCAATAACAACTCCAGTAATAGAGGTTCATATTTCGAATACATTTTCTAGAGAAAGTTTTAGACATCAATCCTATATTTCTGGAAATGCCAAAGGTGTTATTCTAGGTTTTGGTTTGCAAAGTTATGATTTAGCTGTACTTTCTTTTGAACAAAAATAATTAACAATACCTTAAGTTATTGTTTAACAAATAATTAATAACCTATGTAAAAAGTACTGCTATTTTTGTGGAAGAAAAAACTTTCATGAAAAAACACTACCTGTTTCTCTTATTAGTTTCTACATTTTTTTGCAATGCACAAATAAAAGGAAATATCACTGACGATAAAGGCAATCCGTTAGCATTTGTAAACATCTTCCAAGAAGATACTTATAATGGAACTACCTCAAACGAATTAGGGAATTACGAATTTAATGTGCTTCCAAAGGGAAAACAAACCTTAGTTTTTCAATTTTTAGGATTCAAAACTCAAAAAATTATTATTGAAACCGCAAAGTTGCCTTATACTTTAAATGTAAAACTCGTTGAGGAAAGTTTTTCTCTTAATGAAGTAATCATTAATACTAAAAGAAATCCCGCCATAGCAATCATAAAAAATGCAATTGCAAATAGGGATTCTAATACTAAAAACACCAATAAATACCGTGCAGATTTCTATTCCCGTGGTATATTTAAACTGAAAAATGCTCCTAAAAAAATCTTTGGACAAAAAATAGGCGACTTAAATGGCGCATTAGACTCAACAGGAACGGGGATTATTTCTTTATCTGAAACATTTTCTAAAATTGTTTATGAAAAACCCAATAAACTCAGTGAAGTAGTAGTGGCATCAAAAGTAAGTGGTGACAATAACGGCTACAGTTACAACACTGCTCGATCTTCATTTTATGATTTTTATGATAATACAATCGACTTTGGAATAGCAATGATTTCGCCAATTGCCAGCAACGCATTGAATTACTACAATTACAAACTAGAAAGCACTTTTTTTGATGACAAGAATAAGATGATCAATAAAATTAAGGTTAGTGCAAAACGAGATAGCGAACCAGTTTTTGAAGGATATATCTACATTGTTGAGGATTCTTGGGCTATTTATGCCGTAGAACTTGACATTAAAGGATATAGAATAAAAGAAGATTTTCTTGATGTAATGACTTTAAAACAAAATTTTAGTTACAATAATAATTCGAAAATTTGGACGAAAAACACGCAGAGTCTCGAGATTACCGCAGGAGCCTTTGGAATAAAATTCAACGGAAAATACAACTATGTGTATAGTAATTATGAATTTGTAACTTCTTTTGCTCCCAAAACGTTTACCAATGAAATTACAAAAATTGAGCTGAACGCAAATCAAAAAGACAGTACGTTCTGGAATAGCAACAGGCCGATTCCCTTAACTATCGAAGAAAATTTAGATTATTTTAGAAAAGATAGTATTTATACGGTTCGAAATTCAAAAAAATACTTAGACTCCATTGACCTAAAAAACAACAAATTTAATCCTCTCAAACTGCTTACTGGGTATACATTTAAAAATAGTTCACAAAAATATAGTTTTAGTTATGCCGGGTTGGTTAATATCGGTTCTCTCAGTTTTAATACTGTTCAGGGTTACAATCTTGATTCGGGTTTTCGATTTACAAACTGGAAAAATCAAGAAAAAAAAGGAATTTATACTACACTTAGCACAACGTTTAATTATGGTTTCTCAGAAGATCGTTTGCGTGTAACGGGGCAATTCCTTCATAGATTCAACAATCAAAATTATGCTACAGTTTATGCAACAGGTGGAAGCTCAGTAAAACAATTCAACCCAAATGAACCTATTAGTAAAGCTATAAACAGTGTAAGCACTCTTTTCTTTAGAAACAATTTCATGAAATTGTACAACCTAGAATCTATGGCTATTGGGTTTACACAAAATATTGCAAATGGCATCAACCTTAATAGTAAGATTGAGTATCAACAGCGTAAACCTTTATTTAACACCACTGATTATTCATTGTTTAATAAATCTGATTTTTATACATCAAACAACCCCTTGGACCCTACTAATTATAGTTCATCTGCTTTTGAACAACATCATTTAACTAAATTAAATCTTTCTTTCAAAATCAATTTTGGCAATAAATATTCCTCCAGACCAGATGGTAAATTCAACATTAGAAACGAAAAATATCCTACACTATATGTAGCCTATGAGAAAGCCATTGGCGCAAGCGATAAAAAATATGAATATGACTATTTCAACCTTCGCGCTACCTATGATTTAAAATTAGGAAACAAAGGAGCTTTAGGTATAAACATGAAAGCTGGTGCGTTTATAAATGCTCAAAATATTGCTTTTATGGATTACAAACATTTTAATGGAAACCAAACAAGCGTAGGTCAAGATGAACGTTATTTGAATATTTTTAACTTGCTACCCTACTACTCTAGCAGTACTAACAATCGTTTTGCAGAAGCTCATGCAGAATATAATGATAAAGGATATATAATGAATAAAATTCCATTATTGAATAAATTAAAAGCTACTTTAAATATAGGAGCTCATGCGCTATCCATACCTGATAAAAAACCGTATTCTGAAATGAATATTGGTCTAGATAATATAGGAATTGGGAAATTTAAAATGTTTAGAATAGATTATGTCCGCTCCTATCAAAGTGGTTTTAAAGGTGACGGAGTGGTTTTTGGACTTAAATTTTTAAACATAATTGATTAAAAAAGTACGTAGTTTTATCTCGATAAACAACAACTCACAATACATAAAAAAGGCACCTGAAAATAATCTCGGTGCCTTTTTTATTGGTGTAAATTTACTCATGAGGTTCTACATGAATCAATACGTGCCCTAATTCTGGGATTTGTTCTCGTAAGGTATCTTTAAGTTTATGAGCAAGGTCATGCCCTTCCTTTACGGTTATATTTGAGTTTACTGTTGCATGTAAATCAACATGGTATTGCATACCTGCCTTTCGGATAAAACATTTTTCGGTATCTAAAATTCCGTCAACTTGAACAGATACTTCTCTAATGTGTTCAATCAAGTCATCATATAAATGTTCATCCATGATTTCGCCAAGAGCAGGTCGGAAAATCAAATAACTATTATACAATATAAATCCAGATGCAAAAAGTGCTGCCCAATCATCAGCTGCTTCGTAACCATTACCTAAAATTAAAGCAATAGAAATTCCCAAAAAAGCAGCTACCGAAGTGATGGCATCACTCCTATGGTGCCAAGCATCTGCTTTTAATGAAGAACTATTAGTTTCTATACTGCGTTTCATAACTACTCGAAAGGAATACTCTTTCCAGATAATTATGGCTCCAAGAACAATTAGTGTCCAAGGCTTTGGCAATTGATGCGGTGTGCTAATATTAATGATACTTTCATAAGCAATTATTGTTGCCGAAGTGATTAAAAACCCCACTACCAAGAACGTGATCAAGGGCTCAGCCCTACCGTGTCCGTACGGATGATTCTCATCAGCAGGTTTATTGGAATATTTAATTCCGAACAAGACTAAAAATGACGCAAAAATGTCTGTTGTAGACTCGATAGCATCAGCAATCAAAGCGTATGAATTGCCAAAAAAACCTGCAAATCCTTTTATAATGGCCAGAGTTGTGTTGCCCACAATACTAAAATAAGTAGCCCTAATTGCTGTTTGTTCTCTTGACATTTGTTTCGTTTAAAAAAGAATCGTTTAAATAAACCACTTGCATTTTTGTATTGCTAGGTGGTTTACTTAAACGATATATTAAGAATTGAGTACGTTTACGCTCTAACGATTTGAGCTCCAATAGCTCTCAATCGTTCGTCAATACGCTCATACCCTCTATCTATTTGTTCAATGTTTTGTATGGTACTTGTTCCTTTTGCAGAAAGTGCAGCAATTAACAATGATATACCAGCGCGAATATCTGGTGATGACATAGTTGTAGCCTTCAGTTGTGATTTAAAATCATGCCCCATAACTACAGCACGGTGTGGATCACACAACATGATTTTAGCACCCATGTCAATAAGTTTATCTACAAAAAACAAACGACTTTCAAACATTTTTTGGTGAATCAAAACATCACCTCTTGCTTGTGTAGCCACTACAAGTACAATACTCAATAAATCTGGAGTAAATCCAGGCCATGGTGCATCAGCAATGGTAAGAATAGAACCATCAATATCTGTTTTTACTTCATACCCATTCACATGAGCAGGAATGTAAATATCATCTCCACGACGCTCTAGGGTAATTCCTAATTTTCTAAATGTATTTGGAATTACTCCAAGGTTATCCCAACTAACATTTTTTATAGTAATTTCAGACTTTGTCATGGCAGCAAGACCAATCCAACTTCCTATTTCAATCATGTCAGGCAAAATTCTGTGCTCACAACCACCTAAGCTTTCTACCCCTTCAATAGTCAATAAATTTGATCCTACTCCGGTGATATTTGCACCCATTGAGTTCAGCATTTTACACAATTGCTGTAAATACGGTTCACATGCAGCATTGTATACAGTTGTTCTTCCTTTTGCTAAAACGGCTGCCATTACAATATTTGCAGTTCCCGTAACTGATGCTTCATCTAATAACATATCAGCTCCAACTAATCCGTCAGCAGCTTCTACACCATAAAAATGGTCTTCTCTATTGTATCTAAACTTAGCACCAAGGTTTATAAAACCTTCAAAGTGCGTATCTAATCTTCGTCTTCCGATTTTATCTCCACCCGGTTTTGGAATATATCCTTTACCAAATCGTGCCAAAAGCGGTCCAACAATCATGATAGATCCTCTAAGTGATCCACCTTCTTTCTTAAAAGCTTCAGTCTCCAGGTATTGAATATTTACCTCATCTGCCTGAAAAGTGTAAGAACCTGAACCTGTTTTTTGAATTTTAACACCCAAATTACCTAATAAAGTGATCAATTTATTAATGTCAATAATATCTGGAATATTATTAATAATAACTTTTTCAGGTGTTAATAAAACAGCACACAATATTTGTAATGCTTCATTTTTTGCACCCTGTGGAGTGATTTCTCCTTGAAGACTAATGCCTCCCTCTATTTTGAAAATTCCCATCTTTTATGGTTATGAGTTATAAATTATTTAATTGTACGTAATGATTTAAAAAAAAGTGCCGATAAGGTAATAAGCCACTAATTCTAAAATAAACTACAAGGGTTTTCTATTTTGGTTTTTGTGAGGTAGGTTTGGCTTACCTGTTTTCAAATTTTTGTTGCTTAGAATTTTAGGCTGACCAATAGGAGCTATTTTATTTGAAACTCGTTTATTAGTTCTTAATAAATCAGTAGTGTTAAGCAATTCTTCTGAACTTTGAATTAAATTTAATTTTCCGTCAGAGAGTTCATATAAGTGTTCAAAGATTACATCATCTTTTACTGTATCTTTATTCCAACTCAAATAGGATTTTTTCATGTGATTGGCAATTACTTTTACCAATGCTTTTTTCATATCGCCATCTTCCCATTTATTGGCAACATCAATCATATATTTAATGTTATTCCCGTAAAACCTATATTTTGGAAAATTTTGAGGATATTTTAAAACATCCGGCTTTAACTGCAATACTTCACGCGATGGTATAGGATAAGGAGAATCAGCAACAAGTTTAAAATCAGACATTATAAATAACTGATCCCATAACTTATGTTGAAAATCTGGAACATCTCTTAAATGTGGATTCAAACTACCCATCACCTGTATGATGTATTTAGCAGCCTTATTACGCTCTACTTCATCTTGAATATTTGTAGCTAAATCAATAAGTTTTTGCAAATGCCTGCCGTATTCTGGAATGATAAGATGCGAACGCTCTGCATTGTACTCAAGATGATGCACTACATCATTCGAATTTTCTTTAATATATTTTGAATTCATGTTTTGAATGTATCTATTTTAATTCAGTTGCATTATCGAGAAGTTCACCCAATCGAGAAGCACATCAAAAAAATTATGTTTTTATAAAGAAATTATGCCTTCTATTGTAGAAACTTCTAAGTATTTATCTACAATTTCTTGTGAGTTTTTCATGGTCACATCAATAGATATGCTTGTAAACTTACCCGTTTTAGATTTTGTTGTTTTAATAACAGCCCCCAAACAATCAAAAGCATTTTGGACTTTATCAATATTTTTTGGGTCGCTGGGAACTATAAATTTAAACAAGTATTCCGCAGGCCAAATATTATTTAGGTCTAACTCTACTTTTAATCGATCATAAAATTCTTCAGTCTTTTTATCCATTTTGATTTAAAATAAAGGCAAATATACGGTTTCAACCGTTAATTATGAATTTTTGATTTGTGAATTTTTATCTATTTGTATTTTATATGTGTTGAATTTTTATAATCCCAATAAGTTTAAGTAAATTTGCCCCTTATTTTTTAAAAGTGCAAAAAGAAATCATTGTTATCATAGGTGGTCCTGGTACAGGAAAAACTACTATTATAGACGGATTGGTCGCAAAAGGCCATTGCTGTTATCCCGAAATTTCACGTGAAGTTACCATGGAGGCAAAAAAACAAGGAATAGAACAATTATTCCTTGAAAAACCATTGCTTTTTAGTGAATTATTGCTTGAAGGCAGGATAAAACAATTTTATAACGCTCAAAACGAAGCTCATAATGTAGTTTTTATAGACAGAGGAATCCCTGATGTTTTGGCTTACATGCACTACATAGGCGATAGTTACCCCGCAAGTTTTGATGTTGCCTGTAAAGAACACACGTATTCAAAAATATTCATCTTACCACCTTGGGAAGAAATCTATATCAGCGATGATGCTCGTTACGAAAATTTTGAACAAGCAAAACTCATTCACAGTCATCTTATTGAAACATATAAAAACTATGGCTACGATTTGATTGAAGTTCCGAAAGACACAATGGAAAATAGAATTCATTTTATCTTAAACACTATCTCGAATTAGTTGCATCAACAAGGAGTTTTAATTTTTCATGGTAATAAAACAGATACTTTATGAATGATGCTCTTGCTGTTCTTCAAAAATATTGGAAACACAACTCCTTTCGATCACTTCAAAATGAGATTATTGAATCTGTACTGCAAGGTCAAGATACCTTTGCAGTATTGCCTACTGGAGGTGGAAAATCAGTGTGTTTTCAAGTCCCAGCGCTTTTAAACAAAGGAATATGCCTTGTCATTTCTCCGCTGGTAGCATTAATGAAAGATCAAGTAGCTAATTTACAACTAAAAGGCATCAAAGCAATTGCCTTGACAGGAGGCATCAGAAGCGAAGAAATGATAGATTTGCTAGACAACTGTCAATACGGTGATTATAAATTTCTTTATTTATCACCCGAGCGGTTACAATCGGACTGGATTATTGATCGCATAAAAAAACTTCCTATAAATTTAATCACAATTGATGAAGCGCATTGTGTATCGCAATGGGGACATGATTTTAGGCCTGCATACCTAAAAATTTCTACACTTAAAGAGTACTTCCCAAACACTCCTTTTCTGGCCTTAACCGCAAGTGCAACTCCCAGAGTAAAAACGGATATCATACAACAGCTTAGTCTTGAGAAGCCAATATTATTTGAAAAATCTTTTTCAAGACCAAACATTGCTTACATGGTTTTTGAGGTAGAAGACAAACTTTTTAGAGTAGAACAAGTTTTAAAAAAAAATCCAGAACCTTCTATTATTTATGTTCGAAACAGAAAATCAACTCTTGAAATTGCTTCCCAATTAAACAGTTTAGGATTTAAAGCTACCCACTATCACGGAGGACTTTCCTCAAAAGAAAAAGATAAAAACATGCAAGCCTGGATGCAGGAAGAAGTCCAAGTCATTGTAGCAACAAATGCTTTTGGAATGGGGATAGACAAACCCAATGTGAAAACGGTAATTCACGTACAATTACCAGAAAACATGGAGAATTATTACCAAGAAGCTGGTCGTGCCGGACGTAATGAGGAAAAAGCTTTTGCAATTCTACTGACGAGTCCATCAGATATAATTCATGCTGAAAATCAGTTTTTAAACAGTTTGCCTGACAAGAAATTTCTAAACCTAATGTATGTTAAGCTTTGTAATTATTTCCAAATTGCCTACGGCGAAGGTATTGACGAGCAATTTACATTTAATTTGAATCAATTTTGCATCAAGTATAAATTTCCTACCTTAAAAACGTACGCTGCAATGCAGTTTTTAGATCGCCAAGGAGTTATTACTTTATCACAAGAATTCTCAGAGAAAATCACTTTGCAATTCACTATACCGTCAAAAGAAGTAATTCGATACATGAGTTTAAATCCAAATGATGAAGAAATAATTTTAGCTATTTTACGCACATATCCAGGTATATACGAGATGCAAACTGCTTTTAACCTGCAACTTGTGGCTAAAAAATCAAATCATAATGAAGCTCAAGTACATGCTGTTTTAAACAAATTAAAAGAAAAAAACATAGTAGAATACCAATCTAAAAACAATGATACCACATTGGTTTTCAACGAAATTCGAGAAGACGAAAGAACAATAAATAGAGTATCCAAACACTTAGAACATCAAAACCAATTAAAAAAGACACAGCTAGAATCTGTAATTGAATATATAAGCAATAAAGACACTTGTAAGAGTCAATTAATTCTAAACTATTTTGGGGAGAAAAATACAGAGGATTGTGGTCATTGCTCCTATTGCATAACACATAAAATAAAGAAAAAAGACAGTAAGAATCTTGCTCAAGAAATAGTAACTTTGCTCAAGCAAGGAGATTTAAACTCCAGAGAAATTCAAAATAAAACGAATAGTTCAACCGAAGACGTTTTTTCCGTTTTACAAGATCTTTTGGAAAATAACATCATATTGGTTCAACCAAACAATACTTACACATTACGATTATGACAGAGAAATTACGAATTGTATTTATGGGAACTCCAGACTTTGCAGTAGGGATACTTGATACTATTTTAAAAAACAACTATAATGTGGTAGGTGTCATCACTGCAGCTGACAAACCTGCTGGACGCGGTCAAAAAATAAAATTTTCGGCTGTAAAAGAATTTGCGTTACAAAATCAGCTTCCATTATTGCAACCAGCAAGCTTGAAAGATGAAGATTTTTTATCCGAATTAAAAAACTTGAATGCAAACTTACACATTGTTGTAGCGTTTAGAATGTTACCAAAGGTCGTTTGGGATATGCCAGCATTAGGAACATTCAACCTACATGCTTCACTGCTTCCTGAATATAGAGGAGCTGCTCCCATAAATTGGGCAATTATCAATGGAGAAAGCAAAACTGGTGTAACTACTTTTTTTATAGATGATAAAATTGATACCGGGGCAATGATTTTAAGTGACGAAATTCCTATTGCTGAGAACGAAAATGCGGGCCAACTACACGACAGATTGATGGAATTAGGCGGTAAAACTGTAATCAGAACATTAGAAATGATTGCAGAAGGTGCTGTTTCTACTCAGATTCAAGAAGACAATGCATCAATTAAAACTGCGTACAAACTTAATAAGGAAAACTGTAAAATAGATTGGACAAAATCCGCAAGTGTAGTTCACAATTTAATTAGAGGATTATGTCCTTATCCAGCCTCATGGTGCTATATCAAAGACAATGAAGAGGAATGGAATGTCAAAATATATGAATCGTCAATTGTATTAGAAAAACATGCCTTTGAAATAGGAAGCGTACATTGTACCAAGAAAGAATTAAAAATTGCTGTTTCTGATGGATTTGTCAAAATACTGAGCTTACAATTTCCAGGAAAGAAAAGAATGAATACTAGCGATTTATTGAACGGAATTGTTTTTTCTGCTTTTGCAAAAGCGTATTAGACCCAACAAAACAAGGGAATCACAGCGCGACGCCTAGATTTATCAACAAAAAAAATAAGTTATCAACAAATTAAGCTAAATTAACACAAAACACTTGCGAGGAAAGGAAATCCACTTAAATTTGTATATTAACAATATTTGATAACCAACAATTAATAACTATTATTATGAACAAATCAGAATTAATCGATGCTATCGCTGCAGATGCAGGAATAACAAAAGCTGCTGCAAAATTAGCTTTAGAGTCTTTTTTAGGTAACGTGGGAGAAACCTTGAAAAAAGGTGGTAGAATTTCATTAGTAGGTTTTGGATCTTGGTCAGTATCTGCTAGAGCTGCAAGAGATGGTAGAAACCCTCAAACAGGTAAAACGATTCAAATCGCAGCAAAAAATGTAGTGAAATTTAAAGCTGGAGCTGAACTTGAGAGTGCAGTGAACTAATTTTAGAACACCATATATAGACAAAACCTTCCATTTGGAAGGTTTTTTTTTGCATTTCAACGAAAATGTTTATGAATTAAATAATAAAAACCTTAATTTTAATAAAAAAATTATTCCAATGATTACAGATAAATTAAAAAAAGGACATTTGCTCATTGCAGAACCTTCCATAATTGGCGACTTATCATTCAACAGATCAGTGATTTTACTAGCTGATTACAACCAAGAAGGCTCAATAGGTTTTATCATTAATAAACCCTTAAAATACACTATTCACGATTTAATTCCTGAAATTGATGCTTCTTTCAAGATTTACAATGGCGGACCTGTAGAACAAGATAACTTATATTTTATTCATAACATACCTGATTTGATTCCAAATAGTATTGAAATATCAAATGGTATTTATTGGGGTGGTGATTTTGAATTTACAAAAGAGCTTATCAATAAAGGCTTCATAAATAATGACAACATTCGTTTCTTTTTGGGTTATACTGGCTGGCATGAAAACCAACTGGAAACCGAAATGAAAAGCAATTCATGGATCATAACAGCAAATAGCTATGAAAACAAGATCATTGGAAAGTCTGCAACTCATTTCTGGAAAGAACAAATAATGGAACTCGGGGGAGACTACCTCATATGGTCAAACGCACCTGAAAATCCTTATCTAAATTAATTTTGCACAAGCTTATTTATTTCATCAAGCAACTGTAAAGCTATTTTTGAAACATATGTTTTTTTACGATAGTGTGTTATGGGCTGAATTCCCTTTATAACATTGGTAACAAACAATTCATCTGCTTTTTGAAGATCAAAGGGAGAAATTACCTCCTCAAGCACTTCAATATTTTCAATTTTTTTTGCTAATAGTAAAATTTGCTTTCGCATTATCCCATTCAAACAACCTTCTGAAATGGGTGGCGTTATCAACTTATTACCTTGAACCATAAATATATTTCCTTGCAATGCTTCGACAACATTTTTACTATCATTAAGCAAAATACAATTGTCTAAGCCGTTTTCGCTAGCAAAAACACTACCCGTTATATTGATGATTTTATTTGTTGTCTTTATACTAGAAAGTAATTGCTTAGAGATGTAAAAATCCTTGTATAAATCAACTTCATACTTTTTATCTTCTATACAATAACGAGAATTTTCAATAGGTACTATTTGAATCACATATGAAACGGTTTGATTTTGTGGCAAATAATACCCACCTTCGTTTCTAAAAACTGTAATTCGGGCTCTTGCCGAACTAGATATTTCATTTTTAAGTGTCAAAGAAATAATTTCTTCTTCAAGAAATTCCATGGTGAAATTCATGGGGATTTCCATTCGGAGTACGCGCATGGATGCCATTAATCTGAAATAGTGATCTTCTAGAAAAAGAATTTTACTATTGACAATTTTGACTGTTTCAAAAACACCATCACCATACAAAAAAGCACGGTTTTGTCCCCATTCGCAATCATCTTGAGAAACAATTGTTCCGTTAAAATTAACCATAAAAAAAGCCCTAAAATTAGTTAGGGCAAATATAGTTATAAATACTATTTTTAAACAGAACCTATGAGATGTTTTAAATCAGAAATTTGATTTTCCCATAATAAAGTAGCTTCGCTAACCTCTCCTTTTTCGGCAAAGTCTACTACCATTAGAGATACATCTTTAGTAAGCTCATCAACCAGAATGTGTAGTTCAAAAAAGTACTCTGTATCCTTACTATTCTCATCAACCCATTTAAATTTTACTTTCTCGCCCGTTTTTTTAGACGCAAGTCTGGCTTTTTCCTCTGAATCATTCCAAATAAAGGTAAAATATTCACCTCTCGAGTTAACGTTATCTGCAAACCATTCTGACAACCCTGATGGAGTTGATATGTATTGATACAGTAATTGAGGGGATGAATTTATGGGAAACTCGATTTCGTAACGTACTTTTTGATCCATGAGATACTTTTGTATTTTTTTGGAAATATATAGATAATTACCACATAAAAAAAGGATTTTGAAAAATATTTTTTTTTATTAATTTATGCTTGCAAGCTCTAAATTTATTTCTATATTTGCACCCGCAATGAGGGACAGTTAACCACCCTACAATGGCGAGATAGCTCAGTTGGTTAGAGCGCAGGATTCATAACCCTGAGGTCCCGAGTTCAAATCTCGGTCTCGCTACAAGTTTTAAAAATCATAAAGTCTAGATTTTAAGCGGTATTAAAGCAATTTAATACCGCTTTTTTATGTCGAATTTATTACGATATTTACAATCTGAACACGATTTTGAACACGATTTGAAAGAAAAGAAGAAATACTCCGAACCTAAGATCTACGATGCAGACGGTGATTTGTCAAAACGTTGGTATGTTTATTTTTCTTTTAGAAAAACTGCTGATCTAACCTTAATTAGATTTCCTAATAACATTTATGCTCCGCAACATCTTGATAAAAAGGGGAGAGTTCAATGGTTAAAAAGTATCCAACGTAACTTATCGATACTTTTAAAGGACGGCTTCAATCCCTATGACCCAAATAACAACTTTGAATTTGAAAGTGAAGAAAGTTTAAGCCATTCTATAAGAGAAGCTTTTGAATTTGCTTTGAACATCAAAAAAAGCACCTTAGCAGGTACATCCTATCAGGGATTAGAGGGCAGAATGCTGCGATTTGAAAAATGGCTAAATGAAAATGGGTTTAAAAACAGCCTAATTACATCTGTAAACAAGAAAGTGGTCACCTCCTACTTAAACGAAATTTTAATTGCTACATCGGCTAAAAACAGAAATAACACTCGCACTGACATCAGTTCTATGTTTACTGTTTTAGCAGATAATGAAATTATTCCTGACAACTTTATTCATAAAATTCCAGTTTTAAAAAGTACTCCTGAGAAAAATAAATCTTTTACTAGTGATCAAGAAACTGAAATTTTCAAATATTTAAACGAAAACAATAAGTTACTATCCTTGTATGTTAAATTCATTTCCTTTAACTTTTTAAGACCAGTGGAAGTGAATCGTATTAAAATTGGCGACATTGATTTAAATGATAAAATTTTAAAAATTAAAACCAAAACAGGATTCAAGGTAAAGAGGATCCCTCAACTGCTTATTGATGAAATTCCTGATCTCTCAAATTATAAAAGTGATGCGTATTTATTTGGAAGAAAAGATTTTGGTCAATACTGGGAGGCCACAGAAAATAGCAGAAGAAATGATTTTTCGGATTATTTTTTAGAAGTCAAAAAGAAATTTGGGTTTGATAAAAATTACGGATTGTATAGTTTTAGACATACTTTTATAACTAAACTCTACAATACTTTCATAAAAGAAATGACACCTGATGAAGCCGAATCAAATATAATGTCTATCACTGGCCATACCAGTAAAACGGCTCTTAGAAAATACTTAAGGGAGATCAATGCATATATACCTGATGATTATTCTAAGTATATTAGGTAGTTGATTCGCTTTATAGAATAACTTAGCATAATTTTGCCTTTTAATACAATACAACTAGTAGTAATTGGCCTTTAAAGAAAATAAAAACTACTCCATAGAAAAGTGGTTTTGTTTACTTTTTGAGCGCTAAAAATGCTATTAATTGTTTGTTTAATTTACCTAGAAATTCGATGCAAGCAATATTCTAAGTAAAGCTATTAAACACATCTTTAGAAAAAGTCAAGAGACTTTTATCTTGTTTACAGCTTGCAACACGACTTAAAATAGCTCGATGTCATAGACTTTCGTGCAGCACCCACAAGAATTTTATTCATAAATAAGAACACTTCGGGGAGCTAGGCAAACTAAAACAGGATATAATTTATGGCTGTATATACTTCCCAGCTGCTCAAAGTATTCAAAAAAAACTTCCTTAAAGACTGCGGGCTGCTGTCCAAATATCTATAGTTTCGCACCTAGTTAATTAAGATGCTTACATAATTTTTTATTTAGTAGGCAAACAATTATATTTGAAAATTAAGCACTTTTTTGTACCCTCTACGTTAAATTTTATGGATATTCATTTAATAGAGTCGTGGTGTAAATCCTTTATTTTCGGTTATAAAGTAAGTAGGTACTCGTTGTAAACGAGTACAAGAGGGAGATACGTTTTGAAAAAAAACAGGAATTGAGAACTAAATAAAATACTAAAAAAATGTACCATTATATTTTTTATAAATTATATAGCTATATGCTAACAACCCCTAATTCTAATTTAGCACTAAATGGAGCAGTAATATATTTATCTATAAGTCTGCTTTTTTATTCAATAACAATTGATTTGTTATTAAATAAATTTTTAAAATTGCACTCAATGTCAAGTAGTACATTTATGATTATTGGTTTATGTTATGCATTTTTAATTTATTCTATTAATTATTGGTATTTTAGAAAAGATAACTTGTATCTTGAGATTGAAAAAAGGTTTATAAATGAAAGTGAAAAGATGAGGGTATTAGGTAATATTTTTGCTGCTAGTATTGTTTACGGCTCGATTATTTTCTTTATGCTTACAGGTTTTTTAGTTAACAAATATTTTGGTGGGTTCAGGTAGTACAGTGCAATCGCCGGTTACTACTTTCGTAGTAAATAGTCAATCATAAATTTCTAAATTATTTTCTGCTATTAATTTCATACCCTCTCCCTGTTAGTACGAACAGATACTCGTCGTAAACGACCACCAGAAAGATTGTTTAATGCAAGATCTTACAATATGAATAAATTAAAACAAGTTGACGAATTGTTAAAAAAAGGTCAACCCATTCATGAAGCAGGGATAAATAGTTGGGCTTTTCTTAAGAAGGAGGCGTTGGAAATTTTGAATCGATTAGAAGAATTAAATGTCTTTATTTTGGGTGGAGATGTTTATGTATTATCATATGATTTTTTTAAACCTAACTATGATAATTGGTATTGTAATAGATTTTCAAATGAAACTGATATTGAATTTACAAAAAGAAGTGTAAAAACAGCAAAGGATTTCATTATGAATTATAATATTGTAGATACTGAAGCTAGCCAAATATTTTTTGCTTTTGTACTAGATGAATTTAAAAATGATTAAAAGAGTAATGATAAAAAAAGGAGATATTTTTGTTGTTAAGATTGATGATAAATCAAAACGTTATTTTCAGTACATAACAAATGATTTAAAGCAATTAAATAGTGATGTTATTAGATGTTTTAAAAAAATATACACTTTAGAAGAAAGCCCAAATTTAAAAGAAATAGTAAAAGATGAAATTTTTTTTTATGCCCACTGTGTAACCAAATGGGGTGTTAAATTGGGGTATTGGGAAAAAGTAGGTACTATAGACAATGTAGGGACTTTTGATCATATTTTGTTTCGAGACACGAATGATTATGGAACAATAAAAGGAGAAGAACCTATAAAAGTTTCACATAATTGGTATGTATGGAGAATAGGAGAACTAAAATCAACCTATCTTGGTAAACTTGAAGGAGAAAATAGAAATGCTGAAATAGGATTGGTTATAAATCCTGAAAGTATAGTTTATAGAATAAAAAACGGAAAATACGACTTCCCATTTTACCCAAATTTTGAATAGACATTACTTTAATAGAGCCGCCTTGCAAACGCTTTATTTTCATTAATTAAGTAATTAGGTGCTCGTTGTAAACGAGCACCAGAGGGGACTTCATTAAAATAATATGAACAGAGAATTATATATTAAAACAATTAAAAAGGAATGTGCTTTTCTTGAAGCAGAAGGATATACATTTTATCAAGTTGACGCAAATTTTTTTTATACCAAAAACACACAGGATGAAGGTTTTAGAATTCGTTTTAGTTGGTTGGAGTATGGTGATAAATTTGTTACACATGGCTTAACTGCAGAAAAGCGATTTAATATTATTGAACAAGAGATCCAGAAAATATTAGGTGGTAATTTGGTAAATTATTACACCATTCACAAAAGTCCTTTAATGGATAATGACTATATTCCTAAAGGATTAGAATTTCAAATGAGTGGTGAAAATTTTCGTTTTGAAACTAATACTATTAAAGACATTGAGTTATTTGGAGAATATTTAAGAAGCTTCTATTTCCAGGATGTAATTAAGTTTTATAGCAATTATAAAGAATTTATTGAAGTTGCTAAATCTTATGAAAAATTAGAGCGAGAAAGTATTTCAATTTTAATTTTAAATACTGGTAATGATATTTTTTACAGAGAATTAGTAATTAAAAATAAATCTAAGTCTACTGATGAAAATAATTTTATTCAAATGGTAGTTAATGAGTTAGAGCCATTGAAAGAAAATTCTATCTTCGGAAAAATATTAGAAAATTTTAAACGCCTCAAAAACAATCTTCATTCAAACGCTTAAAAACCCGATGGCTCGGATATGACGAACATTCTCGATATTGTTATCTCGGAATTGCATCCCATCTGGTGCTCGTTTGCAACGAGTGCCTTCTTACTTTCAAAAAATAATTCGTAGCGTTTGTAACGCTGTAAACTAAAACAAGATTTAATCTATACTTGTAAATCTTTCTGAAGACAATTATGATATTGACCCCGCTGCACGAAGTATTCAAAAAAAATGTACTTAAAGACGACGGGGTGCTGCGCGAATGTCTCTGACACTCTTCTCCTCTAAGTCTACTCAAGAAAAGCTGCGCAAACGTCTTTGACTTTGCGCAATTTTTTTAATTTCTTGATATTCTCTAATCTCTTAAAAATTACCCGACATGAAATCCTATTTATTCGGATTTGGAATTTTAACTTTTAATTTTTTTCCTTTAATTCTGACCCAACTCCTACTCGAGTGAGTACTAAAAACTAGATAATAATAGTAATGGTACTTTGGAGATAACAGAAACACCTACGACCATTATCATACCTGCGCGCATATGAAGAGATGCATACGACACTCTACTGTATGTAGAAAAAATAAAAGCTCTAGCCACGAGAGTTACACCATATAAGATTATGCTAAATATCAAAAAATTAAATGAAATACCAAAAATATAGCTTTATTTAATATTCAGCATATATTTTATATGATTAGATTAGATTACATCAACTCAATATTATCACTGATCAAAAAACGTCAAATTTTTCTCAACCCCATTTTTTTCAGGATCACAAAACTCCCATTTAATGACCAGATTTATTACATAAGCATCCCTAAAATATTTGAAAACAAATTGATACAAACTAAAAATAAAGTGTCCTCACTTAACTAAAATTTCTCTTGTACTCATTTTTTCTCTACGGGTTTTTCAATAGATTCTCAAATAAATTGTCATATGCTGTTTGCGAGATATAATTTTCATCTGAAGATTCTACGTAAAATATGTGTTCGAAATATAAACCAAAAAAGTAAAATAATACTTTACTCATTTCCCCTTTAATAGTAAAATTAAGCAAGTTTTTCAAGATTTCGGTGTGACTAATTAATGAGCTCTCATTGTTCATCGATAAATTGTTTTCAATAGTATAGGTGAATGACATTGCGCTCATGAACAACTCATTTTGGATGATAGAATCAAAAATGAGTCGCCTTTTACCTTCAGACAATTCTGTAATAAAGTATTGAACTTTCATTTTAAAGTAGTCACTACTGTCTATAGAAGTATCATTAATTATTTTAACAGCTTCAATAAAATTTTCAGATAATTTCGCATTCTCTGAATAAAAATTCGGAGACTCAAATTTTTCAAATAATAATAAATTTACGAAAGGGACGAAAACATGTAATTTTTCATCTTTGGGAATGAAGTTTTTATTCTTTTTCATAGTGTACAAAAAATGCGTGAAGCAATAGTCAACTGTCAAAGAGGTACTCGGAAACCCAACAACCAGAAGACTACGCCCACGCAAGTATTTTGCATAGGCGTAAGTCTATCAATTTTGGTTGTTAAAGAAGATTCCGAGTTTTCTTTGACCAAATCAATAGCTTACGCGATTAATAATATTTTTCTAGGTGTAAAATTAGATTTTTATTTCAAAACATTTTTATTGTATTATTAAAATTATATGCTACTTATAGGAGCACTTTTTAAATTTTCTTAGTAAATACGCGACAGCTTCAGCATCTGACAGTATTTTTTTCTTTTTAGTTGCTGTTTTGGTCTTATTCACCAATTCAGATCGCACACCAAGCATAGCAAATAAACGAGATTTTTCTTTCTCGCTTAATGCCTCTATAACTTGATATGCGACCTCTGCTAACATGAAGTTTATGGTTTAAGACCTTTCTTGAGTTTGCTTTCTATCTTTTTTCCAATAGTTTGATTAACTTCTTGTCGATGATTGCTTGATTGCCGGTGCTTATTCTCATCGCCTCTTGTATCTGTGTTTTCAACTCCAATTGCATTTTCTTTACTTGCTCTAATTCCAGCATCAATTTCTGGAACAGTAGAATGGTCTCTGATTTGTTCATAATTATTAAGTTTAGATTTTATATTTTGCCAAGAAATTTTTTTGTGTACATCACTTCCTTTATAAGGTATCTCTTTATACAGAAAAGATATACCTGAAATGTATCCCGTAGTACTTTGATTTAATTTGGTATCTACTCCTCTTTCTTTTAATTTTTTGATAAATAGTTCAAGATTGATATTCGCATTCAGAGTTTCAAAAATGATATTTTGCAACTCCAATCTTGCAGGAACGTCTCCTGTTCTCAAGCATTTTTCTATTTCACCTTTACTGAGAACATTGCTTTCGTCCTTAAGTAAAAGTTCAGTTAAATTATATTTTAGTTCTAATCTGCGAACCAGTGCCTCACTCCGTTTGTAATTTTGAGAATCGCTAACCACATTCCCATCATATTTAACCCTATTCGCTACAACATGTGTGTGCAATAAATTCGTATCACGATGTAAGAAAATTACATATTGATTATCATCAAAACCCATACCCTCTAAAAAATCACGGTTTAAGCTTGCAAAATCTTCATTAGAAAGTTTTTCTGAGTCAGAATAAGGCAAATTCAAACTTACATGATATACAGCTCTGGAAAGGTTGGGTTTTAGCTGCCTAATGACATTAAACTCTTTTGTTTGTTTTACCACTGAATGTGCGGATAAATTGGAATCTAAAACAATAGCCTCTCCTCTATCAACCTTCTTTTGATTATATAACAGAACACCAAAAAAATCCTTTCCGATGATTTGCTTGGCTATCATACTAATCCAACAATTGATTTTTAATCGTATTTAACTTTTCTTTTAAATTCAATAAATTCTCTTCTAAACCTTTCAAATTTGGATTGCCTTGATTTGCTAGTTTGGCCATTTGGTTAATATTATTACCTATCCGAGAAAGTTCAATTAGATAATCTCTATTTAACCCAGACATAGAAAATTTAGGTAACTGTTTTTTCAAAGACCTAATTCGTATAAATTCAGTAACTGACAGACCATAAGATCTAGAAAATTCTTCAATTTGAAGTTGCTCATCAAGAGTAAATCTGATATTGATTTGGAACATTTTTAAATCTTGAATATGTTTCTTTGGTCTTGTCATAGCCATTCAATTTTTACAATAAATAAAAACTCATTTGTTCGTTTATCTGATGACAAATCTATAAGGGTAATTGCTAGCAAAAAAGATTTACCGTAATCAAAAAACGTTACGGTAAACCTGATTCCAATTAATTTGAAGATAAATTGAGGATTAATAAACTAAGATTTAAACTTTTCAAAAATTAAAAAAAAGATTAAATTTCAAAGAAAAAGCATCATTTAAAAATAGGGCTCTGCCAGATTACAAATTAAACGGGGTGTGGGGTGCAACCCTGCCAAGCCATTCGACCAAAGGGAGGTTTTTGCTATCAAAAACATGGCTTGCTTCGCGACAACCTATAATTTTAGTTTGGCCTTAAGGGGAAAAAAATAAGCATAAAAAAAACCTTCACTTTTGATGAAGGTTGGACATATTTGCTTTTTAGATTAGCAATCATCACTGATCATTTTGTTATAGGTTTCCTTTAAAGTTTCCTCAGCTTCTTTAATTTCAAAAAAATGAAAAGGTGTTTTCAAAATTTCAGAAATAGCATCTTTATAATGTCGTTTTTTATACGCCATATCTTTGACATTAAAATATTTACAAGGATTTTTTGGATGTACTTTTTGAGGAGTGTCGAGAACGTTTTTTTCTTTGTTTCTTATTTCAAACCGTAAAGCTGCTTTATTTTCATATTTCTTTAAATCAGTAAAATCATATGAAAGTTTATCATAAAAATCTTCTTCTAAAACCACAATTAAAGCTTTTCTTCTTGATAGATAATATTTTAAATCTAACTCAAAGCAATTAAAAATAGATTTATCTTTAACTAAATGGTCGTGTAATAGTTTTAATTGTTCAGACGTAAAAACTACTCCTTTAATTTTAATTGAAATAACCAAAATTTGATCATTATTCAAGTAATCGAATACTTCTCTTAAATTAGCTTTTATCATCTTTTAGGCCCTCCTCTTCTTTTACCTTTGTTTAAATTTTGATCTAACGAAACAATCTCTTTGATAGCTTGTTTTAAATTTAGCTCCCTTTTAAAAATTAAATGCATTTTTTGACAAGCGATACTTCCTAATAAAAAATAATCCCGCATGTTTAAATCCTGTTTTTCAATATGTTTTTTAATAAAAAACGCAAGTAAAACCGCTTCGTAATTTTCTATTGGCTCCTTAATAGCGTCCATTTTTTTATACATTAAATCCCAAAATTCACCTCTACTTTGTGTTGATTTAATAGGTTGTTTAACAATAGAGCTACCCATAATTTTAGAAAATGATTCTAAAAAATACCTACCATATTCCCATTGTCGTACATTTAATTGATCAATTAATGCCTCTTGAGTAAACTCTTTAATCTCTGGATATTTAAAAAAATCTCCTAATCTATAGGGTTTAGAAAGTAATGTATTGAACCATTCTTTTTTAAAGTCTGATAAATTATCTAAGAGTATTAATCCGAAGTTAATGGTGATTTTAAAATAACGATTTGAATCTAAATTGAAGTTATTTAGATCTGTTCCTGGCAGTTGTTCCAAGTAGTTACCATGTAATTCAATCGCAAATGAAAGTGCAAGTAGAGACTTGAAATCTTGTTCCGAAAAGTACACAAACTCGGTATTTACAAGCTTTTCCTTTAGATCATCATATATTACATATTCTGATTTTAGTGGTGAAAGAACCTCAAATTCATCTAATATCATACTATTAATTATTTAAGTTTAAAACAAAAAAAAGCTGAAATTATTTAAATAAAAAATATAATTTTTAAAAATATTGATGTATTTTAAGAAATATCCCATATGTAATATTCAAGACAATAATATTCCGAATTAGAATATTTGGTAGTGTATTCATTGATTAGTTTTCACATTAATTAGTTCTAACATTTAATAGTTCTAACATTTAGTAGTTCTAACATTTAGTAGTTTTAACATTTAATAGTTCTAACATTTAGTAGTTCTAACATTAATTAATTAGTTTATTAATTAATTAGTTTTTAATTAATTAGTTTATTAATTAATTAGTTTGCATCTTGTTTTCTAATTAATACAAGAGTGGATTTATGTTTTTAATTTTTTTTTGATTATAAAGAAAGATAAAATAGAGTAATATTTATCTTTCATTATGGGATGCAAAATATGGGGTTTAAGATCAAGGATTGAATACTTTTTCTATATTGACACGAGTTCTAACAAAATATTTATTCTTAGATTATTTGAAAGCCATTCTGAAACCTAATTACAGTATCCTTATTTTTACTTTTTTAAAAACTTGACTATCGTAAAGGCATCCATTCCAGAGCATTTAATTCTTTTATTGAACCCAAAATAAAACAATTACGTAAAATGAAATTGGAAGTATAGGTGCATTATATGACCTCTTCAAAATTGAAATAATAGCTATTGATTATTGAAATAGATCCGTTAACAGTGATACGTTTCTATTTTGTCTGTAAAGTCAATTTTTTTTGATTTCCCATTATTTGCCACATTAGGAATGTCTACTCTAGTTTATCTAATGCGCTTTTTTGTATAAGATAGAGCAATAGTTCCCTTTTGGGATTACCTGATGCTGTTTGGCTTGTTAGAAAAGAGAATTTTGATTCAGGTTTTTAGCCACCAAATTGACTTCATATGGAAAGGCGAATGCTTCTATAGGATGATGTTGCAACCATTTTGCTTCGTCTTCTGGTGTTAGTATTACCGGCATGCGTTTTTTGATATTGTGTATTTCTGACATAACTGTGTTGGCTTGGGTGGTAACAATAGCATAGGTGTTTTTGATTTCACCTGTGATTGTATTGGTCCATTGCGAATAAATTCCAGCGAAAGCAAAGAGATCATCATTACCAATTCCGATTTCAAATTTGTTTTTATTTTTTCCTTTGCTGTCAAGCCATTGCCATTCATAGAAACCATTGGCAATCACAAGACATCGCTTGTTTACTGAGTTTTTGAAGGAAGGCTTTTCGCTTATTGTCTCTATTTTGGCGTTTAAGGTGAATTTTTTAATGTCTTCATCTTGAGCCCACGCTGGTATCAAGCCCCAATTGTAATGCGTAATTATGTTTGGTTTTTCATCAATGACTACCGGAGTTTTGGGATATTCAAAACCATTGGCATGAGTTGCTGGTTTGAATTCTAGTGGATTGTCAATTGTAGCCTTGAACCTACTTTGTACTTCTAAAGCTATTTTGGTTTGTTTGGAATGATAGCACATATTCTTCCCTTTAACTTTTTAATTTTCGAGTTCTTTTAAAATTGCATTCACATCTTCTGCTGTTGTGGTTAGTTTTAACTTGCAAAATTTAATTAGTTTAGTGGCTCTTTTTACTTTCTCAGAAAGGTCATCAACTGATATTTCGCCTTGTTCTATTTCGGATACAATACTTTGCAATTCTTCAAAAGCGTTTGTATAATTTAATTCTTCTTCCATATTATTCTTTGATTTTTGTGATGGTGCTTTCTATTGTTCCGTTAAAAAGTACTGTTTCTATTGTAGTTCCCTCTTGAAGGTGGGTTGTATCTTTGACTGCTTTACCATTATGATAGGTGATACTAAAACCTCTTTTTAACACATTGACAGGATCCATGATTTGGATATTTTTCTCAATGTTTCCCAAAGCAAGTTCGGTATTTTTAATGTTTTTAATGGATGCCGTTTTTATAGTTTCTTGCAATTGAAATACTGCTGCTTGTGATTGCTTGATCCTATCGGTTGCAGCCATCTGAGTTTTATGATACAAAGATTCTAAAACGTTATTGCTGTTTTTTATAATGAATTGGGATTGTTGCTTTATGGCATAGCTTGCATTTTTGATTTTGTTTTCATTGTTGTTAAGTATGGTATTTGTCAAAGAACGAAACAATTTAAGTTCGGATTCCAATGTGGCATTCTCTTCGCTGATCAATCGTCTGGCTTTGTCGATTATTTTGTCCTTTGCTTTTTGAATTGGTACCGAAATATTGTGGAATTTTTGAAGGAGGTATTCCGCAAGTTTTGTTGGTGTAATGGCATTGGTATGCGCGATCATTTCACATACGGTTTCATTGGTGACATGACCAATACCTGTAATGACAGGAATAGGAAATAGTGCAATTGCTTTGGCTAATTCATACTTATTATAACAGGATAACCCGACATCGCCACCACCACCTCTTATGATGGCCACTGCATCAAAATGATGGATCACTTTCTTTATTCGCTCTAACTGAGCAATAATACCCGTTACAGCTTTGTCTCCTTGTAATATGGATGGAAACAAGAGGTAAAAGAACTTATAATTCCAATTGTTGTTGTCAATTACATTTAAAAAATCACCGTAACCTTTGCTGGTTTCTACTGAAATGATTGCCAGTCTTTGCGGTAATAAAGAAAGTTCTAGCTTTTTGTTTGCATCATAAATTCCTTCTTCTTTTAATTTTTTGATGGTTTGTCGCTTTTCATTTTCTAAATCTCCTAAGGTAAACTGTGGATCAATATCTATAATTTGGAGTGACAGTCCAAAAGCGGGATCAAAGGAAATTTTAGCCAGAAACAATATTTTAATTCCGTCTTTAAGCGGTTCTTGTAAAATTCTTAGAAAGTTGCGGTTTATATTTTGATAATCGTCACGCCACAGGGTTGCTTTGCATTGTGCGACAATTTTACCGTCTACTTTTTCTATAATTTCAGGAAAACAATGCCCTGAATGACTGTAATGATTCAGTTTGTTCATTTCAGCTTTAATCCAAAAAGCACTTGAATACCGTTGTTCCAGCGTTTTTTTTATGCTTTTGGTTACTTCCAGCAGCGAAAAAATAGCTTTGTCATTGGTTTTCTCAGGCATTCTGACTTTGGATTTATGCATATAAGGATGGTTCCTTTTATGTTTTATCAAAGATAAAGTAGTTTTTTCAGATTGTTATAAATGGCTCAAAATGATTTAATAAATTTTTGTGGAAAGGATTGGAGGACATTGGTTACTTTTCTATTAATTGGAAAGGACACGGAACAGAATTTTATGCTACCGGGGGGAAGATCTTTTATTGCCAATTAATTGGAAAGGAAATGGTATTCAATTCTGCTTGAAATGATTCTGTTTAGTGAGCCGTGATGCAAACGCTACGACTTGTTTTATAAGGAACGAAGGCACTCTTTACAAACGAGCACCAGAGAGAGTTGCACAACAGCTACGTGTGTTGTGCGCTCCTTTTTATTCTATATTTGGTTCTTGAGATTTCTGTAGGATAATCTAGTTCTGAATCATCAAATTCTTTAACTTTTTCAATTAATCCAAGATTTGTTAATTCTATTAGATCACTATTTTCAATATTATTTACGGAAATTTTTACATTTTCATAATTAATATATACAAACCAAGGCATCCACAATACTCCCCACATTTCAATAGAAAAATCAAATTCATATGTTTGCTTTTCAAAACAATAGTTACCTAATTCTTCAATTAATATTTTTTGTTTTTCTGTCATTTTATCAAATATAATTTTGAATATTTATTTTTCAAAAACAAATTTCTCAAATCCACCTAAAAAAATATTTACTATCCATTTTTCAAATTCCTTTGATGTTGATATTTTATACTTTTGGTCATAACTTACTATCAAGAATGCTTTACCACTATCGATTTCATTTTTAATTTTTTTCAATTCCGAAATACAAAATTGATAAGGTGTTGCAGTATCATACCAATTAGAATTCAAAAAACTTTTAAATTCTTCTCCATTTTCTTTATAAATTATGTGCTCAACATCCATGTATTTTCTGTTTTTCGTTCGGTGACAAAATGACGCACAACTTTTCTCTAAACTAGGTTTGGGAAAGAGTAAGACTGAACTTTTGGTTGAAAACTGAACTTCAAGATAGAAAACCAAGTTTAAATTGATGACTAAAACCCAATTCTCGTGTACCTGCTGTAACTCGTTCTTTATTTGTTTTTGTATTCTTTAATTTTAGATAATAGCCTTTTTGCTAAATATTCATTTCCGGTTTTTAAATGCTCATATATAATTTTTGCTTCCTCAAGATATTTTTCTTTTTTAGATTTGTCCCAATAGTAAGGAGGGGCATATAAATTACAAATTCTGTCAGCCATTTTAACTGCCCATACTTCCTTTGGTTGTAGTAGTATTCTATTTAGGCTGTCTGTCATTTGTAGTTCTTTTTCAAGTGTAGAATTTTTGGTCAAAGCAGAAACACCTTCTAGTACTTGTTTACCATATTCATCTTCAAGACTGTTGGATGTATAGTTTGTATCTTCTAATGTGTCGTGCAATAATGCACATTTAATAGCAAGTGTAAGATTAAAATCTAAAGTGTTTTTAGATGCATTAATTATCTCAAATACAACACTTCCAATATGATTTATGTATTCAATTTTTTCGCCTTGATTTTGTCCACCATAAGTTTGTCCGATATGTAAAAGACTAACCTTTTGCCATAATTCTTGTAAATTATCAATTGTAAATTCGTTATCCATTTTTTAATTAATTCTAGTGTTGTTAAAATTCTACCTAAATTTTTATTAAGTATTTGTATATCAAATATTTAAAAAATGTAGTTTTCTATACAATCATTGCTTTGTCACCTGATTTTGCTAGTCTAACTCTATCCGAATAACCTTTGAAAAAGTATGGAATATTGTCTTCTTGTCCGTTTTCAAGTCTCATTTTTACTTTGTCAAATGCAACCAATGAAATTTCAAAATGAGGAAGCCCTGTTACTAGCAAAGGTTGGTCTAATTGGTCGTACCAAAAGTATTTTCCTCCAAAATTTCGCCTTGCAACTTCAAAAATATAGGAACCTGCCTGTGCAATTAAGTCTTCTTTCATTTCATCATCCATCTGGTCCCCAAATTCAGCAAAGTTTTCAAGAAGTTCATCAAGTTCAACTAAACTCTCCTCAGAATAGTCAAATGCTCCTTCATATTTTTCATTGAATGATTCTACAATTCTTTCAGCGTTTGCTGTCGAGTCGTTTATAAATTCTTGTTGAGCCTCATCAACAACATTGTCAGCTTGTTTTAGTCGCACTAGTTCGTGTTTTTGTTGTTCTTCGTTATTCTTTTTTTTGAAAAAATCAAATAGTCCCATAGCTGTTAAATATTTATGTTTTGAGTTAAAGATTAATCTAGTTGTTCGTTTTTGTTGTCGAGAAGCGGTTTCCTAAAATTCTAACTAACGTCAGTCTGTGAAAAAACTAAAATCAACCTCTTTAGAATTCCATATTTGAGATTATTCTTTGGTAGCCCTCCGAATACTTTCTAGATTTGAAGAGGTTTTTTAACAGCCTGACGTCTTGGCACTACAGCGGATTTGGTACTAAATTAAGCCTATTCTTCGGATTTGCCAAATCATCACCTATACAAAACCAACTTTCCATTAAGCCAAATGCCCAAATCCATTGTATTAGCTATTATAGCCAGTTTTTTTATTCAAGTGTGTCATTTCCATTTTCGTCTATTCCAATTTGTTGTCTGATATAATTTTGAAAAGTCTGATTAGTATAAAACAATTCTCCTGTTTCGTGCCAAAATTCAACTACCAATCCATCATATAAGTCTAAGTCAAAACCTGAAAAGTCGCCACAATAGTTGTCGCCAAAAAACCAAATATTTGATTTTATATCATAATGTTCATCAAGTCCTAAATCCTCAAGATTGAAAAGGAAAGATTGAACTTTAAATTGACATTCTCTAAAATTACCTGAACCAATTTCTCGTAAATATCCGATGTAATCTAGTGGGACATTCGGATATTTTTCAATAATTTTATTAAGTTGTTCCTCTGAAAGTAATTCTTTATTATTTGTCTCGTCTTTATCATCTTCAACTTTCCCAAGAAATTCACTTTCTAATTTATAATTGGTATTCATAAGCTCTCATAATTATTCGTAAACACTAGCTCCTTTAAAAATGTCTGCAAACGTTGACCAGTCTGGTTTGTCAGCATTTACATTTGGCTTCATATTATTGTAATAGCCTTGAATATCTTCGGTATATGCACTCAATACTTCCAAAAAGTCAGGCAAAGTTTTGCTTTCCCAACTTTCAGGATTGTCCAAAAAGCCCTTGCGTAATAAATGAAGAAACTTAATAAAAGTTTGTCTGTCCGTTATTTTAAAGTCGTTAAGTGTGTCGTTCATAAAATTGGCTATAACGTCTTGCAACTACAGCGGGTTCGGGACTAAATTAAGCCCATTATTCAGATATGCCAAAACTTCCAAATACAAAACCAATTTCAAATTAAGCCAAATACCCAGATTACTTGTAGCGTGCTCTGCGACAGGTTTTAATTCCCTCAATTATTTTTTCTTTGTTTTGACCCCTATAAATCAGTTTGTATTCTTCAGTTCTATTTTTGTATTTTTTTAATCATTATTCTAAAATAAAAGAAGTATGATAAAATAATTACAACAACTAATGTCAACATTAAAAAGTCAAATATTCCATAATAATTATTAATTTCCTTACCATTTAGAAATAAAATTTTTGAGTTTGTATTTCCAATGTATAAATTTTTTGAAACTATTTTATCTCCAACATTAATGGAGTAGTTTAATGTTTTGAATTGTGTCAGATATACTTTATTTTTATTATTGTTTATTTCATATTCAAATCCTTCTAAAACTCTTCCTTTACCTTGAGAAGTGATTAAACTTACTCTTGAAACATTTCCAATTACAATATCACTTTTATCAAGATATTTTAAATTATAATAAGTAGTTGAAAAAGAAGTAATGAAAAGTAATAAGGCTATTAGATTTATAATAAAAATTGAAACGTACTTCTGCATTTTTCTTTAACTAAAAAATTTTAAAGTTGATTTTTGGCAAACTTCTCGCCAACGGTTTGCGGCTGCACGATGCACATGGATTCGGAAATCCGAGTATTTTCCGCCAAACGAAAACGTCTTGCGAAACGATAATTCCACAAAAGCCTTGTGTATTGTTTAACTGCTGTTGAGTGAAGTTTACATTGTTTGCAAGTGTATTATTTTTGCCAAGATAATGTACAATGTTTCATCATCCTCAATTGGTAGTTTTATTTTTTTATCAGATTTTAATTTACTTATATTAGGAATTAGATTAATGTGTTTTTGAGTTTCTTTTGATTGTGCAAACCCACTGCCTAAGTTGATTTTATAAGTGTCATTCTTACCATTAATTATAACGTAATTTCCTTCAATTTTTTCTATGTTCAGTTTTAAAATTGGCGCGACTTTCTCAATAATTTGTTTTCTGATTTTTGCATTTGCATTGTCTGAAAACAGTCCTTTTTGATAATCAGTTCTATAAGATTCAAACTCTTGCCTGTTATCTGATAATTCTACATTATTTGCTATACTCGTAGCGGCGATAAAAAGATCAATATCTCTACAAATTTCAGATAAAGTAATTAAGGGAACCTTAGATAATTTTATTTTTTCAAAAGGCTGTGTTGGTTTATAATCGTTAATTTTGGTTGAATTGTCTTTGGTAAAATAAATTGACTTTGTAGGGATAGCAAAACTATATCTGTCATAATCGCATATTAGGTGAGCTGTAATATTCAATGATTTTAAATAGAGACGCGGCCAGTTTACTCCTTCATGAACATATGTAAAAATCCAGCCTGTATTATTTGCAATGGCCATAAGTTTTTGAACCTCTAGAAAATGATGGGCAAAACGCGGTGTTTCTAATAATTCTGATTCTGTTTTAGAGAAAGGATAATTCTCTCTAAATGCTTGCCTTTGAGTTTGAACAATTTTACTTAGCCATAAGTAATTTTGCCACTGAATGATATTTTCTTCACTATTCGCGACTGGATGCCACAAACAAATCTCATCTTCGGAGTTCGAAGTAACTTCTTTATTATCGATATCTAATAACTGATTGTCTAGAACAATAAAGTCTTTATTTTGGGTTTTATTTGTCCAAATCAAGTTTTCAATATGAGGATATATTAAATCATGGCTTTTAATATATTTATTCCAATCTGAAAAAATCCATACCCTATCATAAAGCCAATACGTTTTGATTCGTTTACTTAAATCGTTAAAAATTGAATTGATGAGTTTGATTTCTGCATTGATTTCCTTTAATGTTTTGGCATGATCATTTGATATTTCGGTTGGAAGTTTTTTTAAACTATTCCCATCTTTATCCTCATAGTCTTTTAATGTTTTTTTCTTTTGATAACTTATAATTATCTTATAATCTCCTATTTCAAATGTTTTTTTTCCATCTTTAAAACCAAAAGATGGAATTGACATATCTGCTAATAGTTGTTCTGGTATTGGCGAATTTTCTTTAAACTTATCTATGCTTTTTTCTAAGGCAACTACAAATTTATTATATTTTGTTTTGTTCCTCATGATGTTAAGCATACCAAAGGCTTCTTCCTTTTCAGTAGCAACCAAAGCTTCTAATGCTAAATTTCCAGTAATGGTAGATTTTGCACCAACACCATAAATTTTAGAATAAGAATACTCTGTGATATTTTTTAGAATACTCAAAGACAAATCATTTGGCTCAATATAAGCACATGACCAAATTAAACCTTTTAAGGCATTCGCATAAACATCAAAAAACCACGACTCTTCTTTTAATGATAAATCAAATAATACTTGTAATTCTTTAAAGTATTTTTCAACTCCTAATTTTTCTATTACCTTTCGTAGACTAGATAACCATGCAGAAGTAGGCTTTTTTCCTTTGGGACTTTGGCAGATAACATTCATTATTTCATACCATTGTTCTTTTGAATTCAATTCATCAATGTACTTAACTTTAAACCACTCCCAATTTATATCTGAAAGAAATAAATTATCAGATTCTTCACTTTTTGGTTTATTAACCTGAGAATTTTTTAATTCAGAAAAAGGAATAGTAGTTTGTGAAGAAAAAGCTGGGTGTAAATTTTTAGAATTTTTAATGCTTAATTCAAACTGTTGATAAGTGGCGTACTCATTATCAGTAAACCAATCATATATATTAGTATCACTTAAATATGTTTTCACGAAATTTTCATGTTCATATTTATTCATGAATACTAAAGAAAGTAAAACATATGGAATAGTATCCCAATGATAAGTGGCTTCAGCCAAAGGGACAGAAACTAATCTGTAGGGACTTCCAACTTCTGAAAGCAGATTGTTGCAATCTTCTGCAAAAAATGAACTTCTAAAGATTATATCTTGACCTTTATAGTTGATTGTAAAAAGTTTATCATCATCATCATATAAGATTTCTTTATGTACTTTTTTCAAAGCTACAGGGATCAAAATATTCAAATCATCAATAAATTTCTTAATTAAGTCTAATGATTTTGATTTTTCATGATTAGTCAAGTTACTATATGAATCAATATGAAATATTTTGGTTTTATAATAGAAACCGCTATATTTTGATAAAGTAACTGCTTTATTAAAATCTCTTATTTGAACACTAGAAGACTTTTTTGGAATAAATAATTTTGTCATATAACTATCTGATGCTGCATTTTCATTTGATTTCTCTTCTGTTTTAGATGCGATTTCTCTCAAAAAATTCACTCCATCCAAATAGGGTTCCGTTTTTGTTCTTTTTAATAAAAGCATTTCATACTTCTGAACAATTAAATTGTAATAATCTAATTGTGATGATAAATTTTGTATCAACGGTGTAATTATATAATAAAAAATAAGATGAGAGTTTCTAATCTCGTTCTTTAATAGAGAACTGCGGTCTTCATTTTTTGATAATAAAAAGTCAATTTTTTCCTCTAACCAATGGGTTGTACAAACGAGATTATTCGTTAGTGAAAGCAGTAAAACCTTCCAGTATCTATCTTGTTCATATAAATATTCGTTTTTTATAAAATAAATTATATGTTCTAAGATTCCTATTTCATTTCCTTTTGATTGATTTATTAATCTCTTAGCTTCTTCAAAATTTTCTATGTTTAGCTTTGCTCTTTTATCTATTATTTTAAAGGAAAGAAAGTCTTTTAAAATTAAAAACATTTCTTTATTCAAGCTTGTTTTGTGTGAATGATTATGGTCTTGGATAGCCTTTTCAAAGGCTATTTCAATTGCTTCGTCATACGGGCTGATATTTATTGTTTCGGGTTCACTGTTAACACGTTCTTCGTTTTCGTCAGCTAAATAATTATATTTTAAAGTAGTAGATTTTAGTAATAAAAATAATAAATAAGGTTTCTCTTCAAATGTTTGTGCATTTACATATTCAAAAACAGCATTGAAATATAGAGCATCATCATGAAATTTTAATTGAGCGAAATTGCAAGGTAAATAACTAATGTTTTGGTCTATTCGCGCATGAATTGCATGATAATAATTTGCAATTTGAGAACCTATATTTAATGGTCTGAATAAGTCAGGGTTTTGATGAGCTAAAGTTGCATGACTATGCCATAATGTAATATTACGATGAAAGTCATAAGGGGTATCTTTTAATTCAAAAAACCTTTTTAGCAATATGTTATTTGGATAATAATTAATTACATACATGAAAGCAAACTTCAAATAATACCCTTTACGGACCTCTTCAAAGTTATTTTCAAAATACTTGTTTTCATGCTCTAATGTTCTGAAAACCTTAATTAATGGCTCAAAAAAGGTTGTTTCAAAAGTTGTAATGTCAATTTTACTTTCATTAAACCAATCAAAAAGTAAGTCATAAATGTCTTCTGAAATTTTATACTCTAATTTTGGATTCTCTAATTTAAAAATTTGCTCTAAAATGTTCATAATGTTGTAAATGTTATGCTATCCAATTTAGAATTATCAATAAAGGATATAACAGAATTAGGGTTAATAATAATAGGTTTTTCGATGTGTTCAATAATTATATTGTCTATAATCACGATTATATTTCTAGATTGAATTTGACTCATTAATTTATAACTAAGATTTTCAAAATCATATTTTTCATCCCATTCTTGTAACTTTGAACATATAAGTTTTTTTATTTCTTCAGTTTCATTTTTGGGTATTTCGTTCAAATTAGCGTATCCAATTTCAGATAATAATGTTTCTATTTCGAAAATTTCTTTATATCCATGCTCGTGATTGTCAAATAATTCAAATAAAAGTTGAAATAATGATTCAAACTTATAGTTAAATAAATTTTTAAGATAATTCTTTTGGGTTCGACTAAGTTTTTGTACCTCTATTGATGCCATGTTCTATTTGTGCCTTAAATTTTACCCAACGTTATGCCACTCCAGCAGGTTTGGGACTGAATTAAGCCCTATTTTCGGAATTGCCAATCATCTCAAATACAAAACCATCTTTCCATTAAGCCCAATGCCTAAATCCATTATTGCGTGTGTTGGTGGCAGTACTTTATTATAGTTGATTATGATTTTTTAATAATTCAATTATATTTTCAGTAAAAGGTAATCGTATTATTTTTTTCCACTTTGTTAATTTAGATTGATAGTTGGTTTTCCATATTACTAATTAAAATTTCTTTTCTTCCAACATAAAAATTGTCAAAATATTCTGTTTTATCCAATGTCTTAGTAAGCCTGTTTGCTGTAGTTAACTGAACATCCACAGATCTAATATTTGACCATTCTATAAAATGAGAGAAGAATAAACTACTCTTCTTTATTCCGTTTTCATCAATTATTACTACTTCAGAAAAATAATTTATTAAAGATATCGTCAAAATGGCTCCTGATGCATATAAAAAAATTAACAAATTTCTCAATACTCCACTGTCCCCCAATCCAATTTTAAAGACGCAGTAGAATATGAAAAATATAAAAATTAAAGCTTTTCCTAAATTAAGAATATTTTTAATTGTCAAATTTCTAATTACAATATTTTTGTTCATTCTTGTTTGAAAATTATATTTTGAATTTAAAGTTATTGTTCAGTGCAAGTTCGGAAGTATTGCCACCAATGTTTTGATGCTTTGAGATGGCTGGAAATAGATAACCGCTTAATTTGCGGCTTAACAAAAACTTGATGCAAGACGTTAATTCAACTTAATTCCAGCTATATCAAAACAGCTGTTAGTGGCTGCCCTTATTCTATAGCTAATATTCTTTCTGCTTTATTATTCCATAGTATTATATTTTCCTCCATACTTGAAGTAATAATTCTATCTCCTTGTTTATTCCAAGAAATACCCCATAAATAGTCTTTAGAGTAACCTTCTGAAATAAGGTTTCCTTTGATGTCCCAAATCCTCAGTGCGTCACTTGCTGTTGCTAAGCTGTTTCCTTTTGGATTCCAAACCAAATTCCTATATTCACCTTTACTTATATCTATAGACTTTAACAGTTTGCCATTTTCATCCCAATATTGAAGTAAAGATTTATCTTTCTCGTCCCCATAATCTCCTGTTACAAAAAAAGAACCCGAATTGTGCCATGCGACACTCAATATCATAATTTCTTCTTTTCTATGTTTTATTGAATTTAACAGGTTTCCATTAATGTCAAATAAACGTATTTTATCTGAAACGGTTATGAGAATGTCTTTTTTTGGATGCCAATCAATGGCAGTTATGGTCTTTGTATTTTCATTATTGAATTTTCTAATTAAATCACCTTTAATATTAAAAATAAGTATTTCCCCGTCATTGTCTGTAACTGCTAAATATTCACCTGTATAATTCCAATCAATTCCTCTTGCACCATCTAGTGATACAGCATTTAGCTCAATTTTTTCATTAGTTTCTATATTAATAATACTTGATCTGTCACCTGACATTTGTGTAGCTACAGCAATTATATTTTTTGTAGGATGCCATTTTATGCGTGTAATTGTATTTTTAATAGGAAGAGATTTGTATAGTCTTAGATTACTTGAATTATAAATTTTCAAAGTATCCACATTTCCTCCAATTGCAATGTATTTTCCATTGGGACTCCAATCTGTTGTCCAAAGTATTTCCTTTGTTACAGCATTTTGAGCAAATGTCTGATTGCAGAAAATAATAATCAAAAAATTTAGAAGAGTTACTATTTTAATTCGGATTTTCATTTTGTAGTTTTTTTTTATGGTTGCCACCAACGTTCCGGTACTACAGCGGGTTTGGGACTAAAGTAAGATTTGTTTTTCGGATTTGCCAAATCATACCAAATACAAAACCAACTTTCCATTAAGCCAATTGCCCAAATCCGTTGTAGCGTGTGTTGTGCGTTCGTTATTTTTCTTTAGTAAAAGGCCAAATATAAATTTCTTTTAAGTCAATTTTTTTTTCTAGTTTTTTATTCATCTGATAAAACTCTATATCTTTATAATAATTGCCATATAAAAATTCCATTTTTTTTGGATAAGAATTTAAATCCGTCAATATTTCGGAATTTTTCTCTTTCGTTGTACCTTCTAGATAAAATACTTCAATTTTTGTTCTATCAAAAAAATTTCTACAGAATGATTTTACTCGGTCTTTTTGCACTTTAGGATATCTAATTACCAAATTCACAAGATCTTCATCTCCTATGTCTAACAAAATAAAAGTGTCAAGGCGTAAATCAGAAAAATAAACTTTTGTATTTTCATTAAAACCAATTTTTCCGTCTGAATAATACGATTTATGTATTTCACAAATATCAATTTTGATATTTAGTTCTTTTCGTAATTTTTCAAAGTCATTATTCTCGAAAATTCTTTCATCATCTTCACTATAGAATTCGACAAAAGAGTTCATTTCAACAATCATATTTATTTCAGAAAATTCCATTTTTCTCTCATTTTCGTTATAATGACGCACAACTTGTATATATGCGAAATAAACTTCGTGTATACACCCAAATTAAGATGAATTAACAAAGGTTTATTTAGCTTTATCGCTTTTCAAATATATAACTTTTATTACATTATTGTAATTTAATGGAGATGATTTCCTTAATTTTTGTGCTAAAATGGGACAGTTTTCTTGATTCATCTTCCACTAGCGGTTGAGTGATTTTAGTTTTATTTATCTGTTTTGTTATTTGTTGTAAAATGTTGTTCATCATCCTTATTATCCTGATAAACAACTATTTTAATCTAGCTTGTCATTCCTTTTTTTTCTTCGTATTGAGTAGTATAGTGATAGTTCTAAAAAAAATATTCGTTGAATGAGTTTCGTAAAGGGAAGTCAAACATTTTCTTTTACCATTGCTTAATGTAAATATTTAAATGCAATTGTAATGAATTCTTATTCATTTTCGTTCTGTTTAAACAGCACTTTACTGGGATATTTTTCTGCATACGTAAGAATTAAATCGACACTATATTGGTTGCTTTTGTAAGGAGTGACATGATTTTTTATCTCAGAGAGATCCGTAAATCCTATATCCGAAGTGATATATCCCATCCCATAGAAGTGCCCTTTTTCAACCCAAATGCAACTGCGTTCTTCGGCAGATCTGCCTTTGTCTATGATGGCAAAGCTGGGTCTGTTTTTTACTAAAAAGTCAATAGCGTTTTCGACTTGTTCGTTGTGAAGTTCCACTTCGGGTAAATCGCTTCGGTCTGGTTGTGGAGTAAATTCTCCGTGGTCGTCCATGCCGTAATTGCAAAATCGGTTATCAATGCCAAATTGTTTGGCTAGACCTTGCAATACATTGATGCCTTTGTATAGACTATTAAAAGATTCTATACTCGCTTGAAATTTACCTAATTTGCCAATGGCTAAATACCTATAGCCGCTGCGGGCTTCATACTCATACAATCCATATTTAGAGTCAAAACGTTTGAGTGCTCTGTTGTAGGCGGGCCACAACTTCTTGATTTCATTACATTCGAGCAATAGTGCCATCAATTCTGTGGCACAAACTTCAAATGAAATGGCGTGAATGTCCCGCAAGAAATTTTGTCTTTGAGGTGTGATATTATGGCCACTGAAATGCGAGGCTACCCTTTTTTTTAAATTGATTGCCTTACCTATATAAATGACTTTTCTTGTCTGATCGTAAAAATAATAGACTCCTGCTTTATCGGGTAACTGCTCAAAGTCAGCAGGCGGTAAGTTGGGGGGTAAACGCTGATCTTGAGAAGTCTTTTTTATCATTTTTTCGATTACCCCTTCCACATCCCATTCCAGTAAACGGGAAAATAAAATTGCGGTAGCATCTGCATCACCACCAGCACGGTGCTGGTTGGTCAAAGGTATGTCTAACGAATTGCAAAGTCTGCCCAAACTGTACGAGGCCAGTCCCGACTTAATCTTTCTGGCTGCTCGAACGGTACATAATTTTGGCGCAGTCCATTTGAAACCGCTGGCTTCGAGTTGGTGGCGTACAAAGGAGTAATCAAAGTTTACATTATGGGCCACGAAAACGCGTCCGGAAAGCATTTCTAAAACCTTTTCAGAAATGTCATCAAAAATAGGTGCGTCCCGAACCATTTCATTGTTAATGCCGGTTAGTGAAAAAATGGCTAGTGGAATTTCTTTTTCTGGATTGACAAGCGTTTCCCAACGGTCGATGATACTAGTTCCGTTATGGATAATTATGGCAATTTCTGTAATGCGGCTGCCACTGGCATTCCCGCCTGTGGTTTCTATGTCTACTATTGCGTATTCCTGATTTTTCATGTGCTTTTTATAATTACTCTTCTTTGTGTTACTACAAAAGAAGCAAAAAGTATTCCCGAGTTTTTATTGTCTTTTTTGGGTATTGATGAATCTTCGATTTCAAGGCAGGCAAATCAAAAGCTTGAAAATATTTTAATATTTTTTGTTACTCCTTGACCATCTTTATTCTTGGTAAATTGATTTCGTGTTCTTGCGGATATGGAGCTCGTTCGGTGGTGCTAATATCACCTCGCAGTTGTTCTGTTGCCTTAAATTGAAGTGTTTTTGAATTGGCATATCTCGGATCAGGCTTAAAAGGCATTTTAGCCATTTTTGAAACAGTAATGGTTGGAAAATGATAATCTACTTCAACAGTACCCAAAAGCAAGTAGCATCCGCCTCCTTTGAACGAATAGTTGATCAGGCTTTTAGGAAAATGTGCTGTATCAAAATAATCGCCATTTGCATCGATCCAAGTGCCAAAAAACATCATTCCCATTTTTGTAGGGACTTGTTTTATAGATACTAAGTAAGCAATCAATTTTACTTCTTTCTTTAGGTAGTTAATGAGGTTATTGGCCAAAATACCACTCTTGAATTTTGTTTCTAATAAATCAAATGGTGAACACGAAACAGGAAAACTCAACAATTCAATTTCATCAAAAGCATCTTCTAAAATGGAACGTTCTATAATTGGAAATTTGTATTCCTTAGTGGGTTCTTCAATAAGCAATGGAGTATTTACCTCCAATTTATGATGTATCAAGAGCATTCGTGCCTCGATAATTAATTGACTTTTTGTTTTGCCAATACACCTAAAGGCTCCAATAAATATTAATGTTTGGATACTTTCTAATCCTGATGGGACTCTGGTGATGAAATTTTCAATCGATTTGAATGCTCCATTTTTTTCTCGTTCAGCAACAATATTGAAAATATACTCGCTGTTTAGATTCTTTAAAAGCATAAAACCCAAATACACATCTGTTCCATCAACGGTAGTTTGATAAACGCTTTTGTTGATACACGGATTGTGTATCGTTGCGCCACTCATTTTGGCTTCGTGAATATAAATTTCGAGTCTGTAGAAACCACCACCATTATTGATAGCTGCTACCATAAACTCAATACCGTAGTAGGTTTTTAAATATAAGCTTTGGTAACTTTCTACGGCATAACTTGCCGAATGCGCTTTACAAAAAGAATATCCTGCAAAGCTTTCTATTTGTCTGTACACCTCTTCACTCAGTTTTTCTGGATGCCCTTTGGCTTTGCAAGAAACAAAAAATTGATTTTTTACGGATTGTAATTCTGCTAACGAACGTCCTTTTCCGCTGATGGCTCTTCTAAGAATATCGCCATAGGCAGCAGTCAACCCACCATAATGCAACGCAATTTTAATTACATCTTCTTGATAAACCATAACACCATAGGTTTCGCCCAACTGCTCTTTGAAAACCTCATGAAAATATTCAAATTTATCTGGATTATTGTGCCTAAAAATATATTCTCGCATCATTCCACTTTGAGCCACTCCAGGTCGAATGATACTTGACGCAGCCACTAGTGTTTTGTAATTGTCGCATTTTAAACGTCGTAACAAACCTCGCATAGCAGGACTTTCTATATAAAAGCACCCTAAAGTTTTACCAATACTGAGCAACTCATTGCATTTGGCTTCGTTTTTAGACAATGAAGTATCCGTTATATCCACTTTAATTCCTCTGTTTTTTTCAATAATTTTAACGGCTTCATCAATGGTGCCCAAACCACGCTGACTCAGAATATCGAATTTTTCAAAGCCTATATCTTCAGCTACATGCATATCAAATTGCACAATTGGAAAGCCTTTTGGTGGCATTTCTAGTGCAGTAAAATTGGTAATTGGTTCTTCAGAAATGATGATGCCGCAGGAGTGCATGCTTCTTTGATTGGGATATTTCTCTAGCATCATTCCGTATTCTTCAACATATTTTACCACCGAATTACTTTCTCTTTGTCGTCCTTTGGCTTTAGATAATCCATCCAATTCGTCTTTAGACAGTCCAAAAACTTTACCCACTTCTCTAAAAATAGATCGGTATTTGAATTCTACATTTGTACCGCAAAATGCTACGTGATTTGGATCAAAACGCTTAAAAATATATTCTAAAATAAAATCACGTTCACGCCAAGACCAATCGATATCAAAATCTGGTGGCGATTTTCGGTTTTCGTTTAGGAATCGTTCAAAATATAAATCGAGTTCGATAGGACAGATGTCTGTAATACCAAGACAATAACTCACAATACTATTGGCACCACTACCCCGCCCTACATGCATAAAACCTTGACTTTTGCTGTATTGAATAATGTCCCAAGTGATTAGAAAATAACCACTAAAATTTAAGTCGTTGATTACTTTAAGTTCTTTTATTACACGGGCTTGCGCTTCTTTGTTCGAGTTTCCATAGCGTTTTAGTAAACCACTTTTGGCTAAGTTTTCTAATAATAAACGGTCGCCTTCTTTGCTTTTGGTATAGAATTTTTTGTTTCGAGGCGTTTTAAATTCAAATTCAAAATTGCATTCTTCAATAAGGAATTCGGTATTTTTTAAAATTTCTGGATACTCACTGTACTTTTTAAGCAACTCTTCGGGACTTGTCAGTATTTCAGAAGTCTTGCAAATGTCCTCTTCGGTTAATTTTGACAATAAGGTGTTGTTGTCTATGGCACGCAGAATTCTATGTAAGTTAAATTCCTTTTTGGATCTAAAAGTAACGGGTTGTAGGATTACCGCTTTTTGAATGATCGGCTTCCATTCGGTTTTGAATAATTTTATCACTTCTTCTGGTCGAATGGCAATGTATTCAAAATTTCGCAACTCGTTAGGCATATTAGCTGTTGGATAGATCACAAATACATTTTCAAATGCTGGCGCGACCTCTGGCAAATGGGTTTTGGATAAATTATGATGGGTTAGCAGACGACACATTTCGCCAATGCCTTTTTGGTTTTTGGCTAAGCCAATAAAAAGCAATCTGTTGTTCTGTCTGAACTCAACACCCACGATAGGTTTTATGCCAACTTCTTTGCATTGTTTTGTAAAATCATAAATGCCCGTTACCGTATTAATATCGGTCAATGCAACTGAGGTAAGGCCCGAAATTTTAGCTTGTTGAACAAGTTCGTTCAACGGAATTGTTCCGTAACGCAAACTATGATAGGAATGGCAATTGAGATACATTGTGATGGTAATTGAAAATTAACGATTTTTGATTTTATAGTTTTTTGCGTTAGGGATGGAAGCGGCATCCTTTTGTGCAGCGCTAGCGGAACAAAAGATATAGCGTACAGCCCGACCCGCCTTTTTCAGCGGGAAACGCCCAACTAACCCTGAACGTGCAACCTGACGAAGTAAATTGTTTTTACTTTGCTTTTTGTTTTATAATGGTGCCTGAACATCGTGAAACCGCATCAAAACCAAACCTATTTTTAATTTTGTCAATGGCTTGGTAGAGCGATAGCAATTCTGTTGTGTCTTCAAACATATTGATTTGATAGGTACCACGAACCAATCCTGTGAACCGTATCCCCACCAACCGCAAGCGCATTCTTCTGGTGTACACTTTCTCAAAAAGGTCTATTGCTGTTTTAGTTAAAATATGATCGAAAGAAGTGTACGGGATTTTAATTTGTTTGGTCTCTGTATCAAAATTATTGTACCGTATTTTAAGTACTACTGTTGATGCTAAAAATCCTTCTGAACGCAATTGATAGGATAGTTTTTCGACCATTCCTGTGATTAGAGATTTAATATTGTAAACGTCAATGGTATCGGTTTCAAAAGTATGTTCGGTTGAAATGGATTTTCTTTCGGTGTACGGTTCTACCGGATTGTTGTCTATTCCGTTTGCTTTTTTCCAGATTTCCACTCCATTTTTACCAATCATTTGCTGTAATACTTCGACAGGCATTTCGGATAGTGTTTGAATGTTTCTAATGCCAATTCTGGATAGTAATTGAAAAGTAACGTCGCCCAACATTGGAATTTTTTGAATAGGCAATGGATTTAAAAAAGGTTTTACATTAGCACCAATAATTTCTATTTTGCCTAAAGGTTTCGCTTCACCGGTTCCAATTTTAGAAACTGTTTTGTTTACCGAAAGGGCAAAACTTATTGGCAAACCACTTTCTTTTAGAATTTTGCTAGATAGTTCTGTGGTCCACTTGTAGCAACCAAAAAACTTATCCATACCGGTTAGGTCTAAATAAAACTCATCGATGCTTGCTTTTTCAACTATTGGTGCTACTTCTTTTAAAATAGAGGTTACTTCGTGTGATTTATTAGAATAGTATTCCATATCTCCTTTGATAACCGAAGCTTGTGGACAAAGGCGTAAAGCATATTTAATAGGCATTGCAGAACGGACTCCAAATTTTCTAGCCTCGTAGGAGCACGAAGCCACAACACCACGATCAGAACTACCACCAACAATTAGTGGCAATCCTATTAATTGTGGATTTACTAATCTTTCGCAGGAAACAAAGAAGGTATCTAAGTCCATATGTACGATTGCTCTATTCATCATCATTTCTATTTTTATACATTACAAAATTAGTCTAGATACTAACAAATTTTATTATATTTGTTGTTACAAATTATAACAAAATAGCTATGTCTTTATTTTCTGATAATATTAGGAACCTTAGGGTACAACATAAAATTTCGCAAGAAAAGCTGGCTGAATCCTTAGGGATCACTAGGGGCCGATACGTGAAGTATGAAGATGGAACCTCTGAAGCTCCGTATGAAATATTGAAGAAAATCGCGTATTATTATCACATCAGTATTGACCTGTTGCTCTCTGTAGATGTGCGTAAAATACCAATAGACGATTTGTTGCAATTGGAAAATAACCGATTGGTGTTGCCCATTACGGTAGATAACAAGGGTGAAAACTTTATAGAAGTTGTCACGCAAAAAGTAAAAGCAGGGTATTTGAATGGATATGCTGATCCAGAATATATTGAAAGTCTGCAGCAAATATCTTTGCCATTTTTGGGAACTGGGAAGCACAGGGGTTTTCCTGTAGAAGGCGATTCGATGCCACCTCATGCAGATGGTTCTATCATCGTTGGGCGTTATGTAGAAAATTTAGGAGATGTTAATGATGGTAAAACCTATATACTGATCACCAAAAATGAAGGTATGGTTTACAAACGATTGAATAAAAACAAAAAGAATGCACTTGTTGTTTCATCAGACAACAGCTTTTATCCTCCTTATGAAGTCAAGATTTCTTCTATCCTGGAGATATGGGAATACGTGTGTAATATTGGACTCAGAGATGACAAACAGGAATTAACGGAATCTGCCAGTATAAAGGACCTGTTTTTAGAGTTGAAAAGGGATATTCATGATTTAAAAAATAAGCAGAAGTTGTGATTAAAAGCTATTCTAATTAAATGAGATAAAGGAGTTCATACCTATGTAGGTAGCGGATATATTTTTTAATCAGTAATTAATTCTGACGTGTATAGCGATTTTTCTACCGCATTATTTTGGGATATTTTTTGGATGTCTGCTTGAATGTCAATGTCATTTTTAAAAATTACTTTCAATACTTCAAGAATTTCTTCCGAAGTACAATCGTTTGAATATCCTTTAAACTGGATTACCTTTTCTTTTGTTTGATGCATTTTGAAACCAGCCAAAGGCAGCCGAGACAAACCATTAGAAATATCGATATTGTTTATTTTTACGTCTGATTTTGTATAAAAAACTACTGGATTTCTGGCTTCTAAGTCAATTAGATACGGGAACCCATTTTCTATTTTTAATCGGCAAAAATCGCCAGTCCTATAGCGTACTAATGGTAAAAAAGGGTTATTTCCTCCTGTAATCACTAATTCACCTCTTTCACCATAAGGAAGTTTTACTTCTTCATGTTCCGCAAAAATTTCTAAATATAAATCAGGTCGGATTGCTTTATGTCCCATATCTGTAGCGTATGCTATATTTCTGCATTCCGTCATCGAATACAGATCAATCACAGGGCATTTAAAATAATTTTCTAACTTAATTTTTGTGCCTTTTGTCAACTTCATTGCGGAAGATACTAGCGCCTTTGGACTCAATTGAGGCTTTAAATCCAACAATGCCATAAATGCTATTGGATCCCCAGTAAGAATTTGTGGATTGTATTTTTCCAGATATTTTTTAGCATCATCAGGCTGGTTCCACTCTGAAGGATTGAGGTTTATTTTTAAGATACCAGCTCCCTCTAAATACGTTGATAAAGAGGCATACGTCAATGTTTTTTCTTGGGCACAGATCAAGGCGATAGCTGTTGTATTTTTGCTCTCGCCTATAGAAACATTAAAATCTTTTAGCACGGATTCTATTTGGGGTAACCAACTGGCTTGAGTAACGGCATCAAATAGAACATCCAACTTCGGGCCCGTAGAACCTGAAGTATAGTAAACTAATAATTCATCTAAGTTCGCTTCATTCGACACAAATAAATGAGGATACTTTCTAATATCTTCTCTAGAAATGGTTGGGGAAGCATTTAAGTCCCCATCTCTATTTTGGTAAAACGGTACTGTTGTATGGCACCATTTTAAATAGTCATTTAGCCAAACTGGAGTTTGTCCTTCATTCCAAAATATCTTTTCATCACAGTATTTCTTTTTGTAAGACTTAACTTTTGAAAGTTGCACTGCATCTAAACGATCTCCACTTTTAAAATTAAATTTTGGGGCATACGCATCTTGTTTAAGTGTATTTAAAAAACTTAAATCCTCAAGCAGCGGAAAACGTTCCGCGTCTGTTAATGCTATTTGCGGATCACTACTCTCGTCCATAGGTATTTGCTGCTTCTCTAGCTTTTTTTTCAGCCATCTCTTTTTTGATTTTCATAATTCTTTCATGTGCCTCGTAGGATTGTTTTAAAACTTTCTGCCGATCTGCACTGCTCAAAGAGGATAATTTATCTGCAGCTTCATCCTGATTTTCGCCTTCTGGAGTAATTTCACAACAATGTAATAATAAGCGAACCATTTCCTCTGCACGTTCCTCATCACTAATCCATTCCTTAAATTTCACATATAACGAAGCTTCACTTAATTCTTCAAACCAAAAATCATATAATTTATCTTCTATTAAAGCACTATTTTTAAAATTAGGATGACTCAGTAACCAAATCGAAATATGAATTGCGCGCCAATGGTTATCCTCTATGTACGCTAAATCAAAATTACTCGGTATTTTAAATTCTATTTTAAAAAAATCGTTACAAACCAATCTATACGTATCACTAATTAAAGCTACCGAATTTAAACCCTCATTTTCAAGACTTGAAGAAGGTTTTAAAAAGATATCTGGACATTTCCTTAAATGAGTTACCAACTCAAAAACATCGTATTTAGACATAGGCATAATTTTGTTGTGAAAATTCAAATGCAAACTTTAAAAGTTCCGTTTCATTTGTAACATAGTATACTTTCCATCCCATTTTTTCTAATCGAATTACAAAATTTTCGTTGTAATCTGGATGAGAATGTAAGACCATAGTGCCATGACCGCCTGCATTTTTTAATGCTAATTCAGCCAATTCCCAATGTGTTTGTTTGGTTTGCGTATCCGATTCTAACATACTAAATATATCATTGTCCGTCACGATCACAATATGTGACTTTTTAGTAGGTTCTACCTCAAATGGCTTGCGCAATCGTTCAATTCCGTAGGCATAGCCCGTACCTAAATAAGAGGTTAAGGTTGTTAGTAGATCTGTTTCGTCTGTAATAAAACCATCTGTTTCCAAATAGTGGCCGGGCTCACCAGAAAGACATCCCATAACGGATGCTCCAGCACGCAAAGCAGATAATCCAATTATGGTGGCTGCCAAAATAGGCCATGAAAAATTTTGCTTTGGATTCATCATCGATCCCGAACAATCGATCCCAATGTAAACATTTAAAGGACTTTCTGCAATGGCATTGTCAGAATCTGAGCCATAGGTTCTCTTTTGAGTAGTTAATCCTGGAATAAGTGCGGGCGATAAAATGGCAGATTGCAACCAATCTACTTCTTCAATGGCGTCGCCAATGTCCCAAGTTTCCAATCCCTCGGGTAAATCCAGGGACACATTTTCAGAAATTTCCACAGGAAAATCTATTAAATGAGGCAAAGCAATTTCTTTATAATAGGCGTTGATTAAACGCTGTTCATCCGCTTTTGGGTTGACCTGTTTCATCAGATCAATATAATTTCCCGGACCCATATATCCGTTCCTTGGTCCTTGACCACCCAATTCATTTTTTTCTGAACCTAAACTGTCACTTTTAATACCTTCGCCTTCTTGTAGCCCCAAAGCTTCTTTTCGCATATCGATTACCTCATCATAGCCTTCTAGATCCAGTTCGGTCATACCAGAAATATCCATAGCACCCGCGCCTGCATTTTCAGCATCCAACAGTATTAAAATCTTTTTTCGAGCCTCTTGAAAGGTTTTGTCATCCATCAAATAAGGGTATACCATCACGGCAAAGCGACCACCACCGTGAATCCAATTCTTTGCATAACTTCTGACCAGAGAGGCTAATAATGAAGCGTCTGCATCTATTTTTTTACTGTGAAACGATAAATTAGTTGCTAATTCGCCCCGATTCAAACGCCATAAATATTCATAGGTACGCATGATCAGTGTCCAAAACTCAGAAAAATTATCCTCTGAATTAATCGCTTGATACACTTTTGACATTCTTAATTTATTGATGCGTTGTAATTTATCATTGATTAAAAAATCCGCATATAAATTAGATATCATCGGGGCTCTATCCTCAATACCTGGCAATGCAAAACGAATCCTATTCAGTAAAATAGCATTATCGTATAAATTTGCAGGAGTAAAAATATGATGACCTATTTCGTGTGCCAATACTTCAATAGCATAATCTGTAATACCGCGTTCTACAACTTCTTCTATATTAATCACAATGCGATGATCTGTTAATCGAATCATTGCAAAACTGCCTGTAAGCCCCTCTCTTTTGGCCTCTTGATGGGATAAACACCAAATCGGTTCTTGCAAACGCAACAAAGGATTCCACTCCAACTTTGCTTGTTGCCAATGTGATTTCCACAAGGCTACTGTTTGTTCTATTTCGGTTAGATTAAGCATTTCCAAGACTGTATACGTATAAAAAATAAGAATTTTGCAACGTAAAAAACAGAGTGTCTTTTGTTGCTACGACAGATGAAATAGTACTTGTATCCATTTCTGCATTGACTTTTTCAATCCATTTTTCAGAGGTATCCAATTGCTTGGCCTTTGATACAATATAGGCTGCATCAACAGCATTGGCAGGAAGTAAGACCTTGCCAAATTGATCTGCAAAAAGGGCAAAACTACTTTTTGAATCGGAAACAAATATATGCTCTCCTATTTGTGCCAACCTTGGTGGATGTTCAAAATAACCCGTGGTACCCACAAAACCACCCTGCACTCCTTCAAACTTGGTATTGCTATTCGACCATGGATTTTCAAATAAATCATAGGCGGTTATATCTGAACCTAAGTTTTGTAAAATGGTATGTTGAAGGTTTTCAGAAAGGGCCGCATAATCTGCTTTTAAACGAGTTCTTATATGTGCCAAACCACATTTCCACGCATATATACGTCCTACAATTTTAAAATCTTCTATGGTTTTAATTACTACAGCATTGGATTCAATAAGTTTGCACCAATAGCTTGTTTTTTCTGGAGCATATCTATGCAGATTTAAAAGTACATCATTCAACAATAAAATGGTTTTTATTGGAAATTTAACTACTAAGTTCGGCATTTTTGCCATTAGTAACCAAGCCGCTTTATATTCATCTTCATAACGGATTGCCAAACCACTTCCAATTAATTTCAATGTTTCCAGATACAGCGCTTTTACTATTTCATGTACTTTTTCTGAGGCCGAATTTAGAGCAACAGTTGCTTCTACAATAGGTTCCACAACTTCAACGATCCAATTGGCTAACGTTTGAGAAGGGATAGTCCCGTATTTCATTTCGCTCTCCTTGTACCATTGATTGTATAACGCACTTTTATCACTTAATTCTGCAATAAGTTGAGGAAGACTTATTTTTTCCATTGCAGCCATCTTTTGTAATTGGTATACCGTTGGTGTAGGTACTTTAATTTTAAAATATCATCTGCTCTGTAGCCGTACAACTTTTTCTCCTCAGACCATTTCTGTAATTGCTTCTCAATATTTAATAGTCGGTTATCAATTTCTTTAGATGATATGTTTTCGAGTCCTTTTTTAAATTCCGCTTCAAAAGTATCTACAGGATCATTACGATCTAAATCTTGACTCACATACTCATCGCACGATAAATCAAATAAGTTTCTCAACCATACAATTCGATCCACTCTGTATACCTCATTCCCCACTTGGTCAAAAAATGGTGATTCAAGATGTGGCGTTAAAGTATCGTGTAAAACAAAGGGCAGCACCTGCCTGATGTCTTCTAATTCTACTTTTTTATTCCCTCTAAAATAGGCCAATGCTTTAGAAAACATCAATAAAGTCATGATTTTTCTAACCGACAAACCGTTTTTCGCCTGTGATCCTAAATCTTTAATTGGATCTTTTCCAGTTTCTTTTCTAAAAAGAGAACGCATATCCATGCCGGATAATTTTGCGGTGTCTTTGGTCATGTATTCCAATCGATTGGATGCAGGCTCAAAAAATTCAAACTGGCGACAAAAAAACTCGATTCGTTTGCGTAATTGAGGCTCTATTTTTACACCTCTAATCTGTTTGTTAATGGTGTTCAGCTCCTCTTCGGTAAAAATAATTTCTTCAGGAATTATAGCTTCTGGTTTAAAATTGAGTTCAATACGTTGTAATAAATCGTCAATGAACCGCGTATTAAAATGCATCGCTCTAATCACGATATCAATCCTGTCTTTTAAGGCTTCAATAACTTGGTACGTTCCTCCACCTGCGTCATCATTGGCGGTGAGATACCAAGCACCATCTGGACATTCATAAATCTGATCGAAGATCTCAGCATAATTATCTGCCAATACGGTTAATAAGGCTGATTGCGTTCTAGTTGGAATTCGATTGTATTCATCAATAATTTTTACCCTCATGCCCAACCATTTTCGCCATGCAATTCTAATGTCGGACGTTTTTTCGGCCTTCACCATATCCGAAGGTAATGGATGTCCTAATAGATCTGAAATTGTCATTTGAGGTTGCCCATGTTGTATGGCACGCAATACATCTTTATTATCGTAACCGGCTAACAATCCCATCAACACCGAAGTAGCTGTTTTTCCACGTCCAGGACCGCCCACTATGAGACATTTTCCTCTTGCCGCTAAGTTCAGTAAAGGCATTAATACAAAACTAGAGTAGCTTTGGTCAGTCGGTAAATAAACTGGAACTTTACTGTCTCCAAATAAAAACTTTTTAGGATCACCCTCATTGAATTCGATATCATAATACGGACTGATGATGGCGGTGTTCGTAATCCAAAAATACGCTTGACGTAATTTTTCATCTAGTGCTATTGAATTATCAGACTCATTTTGCGGAGTATCACTTGAATACAAATCTTCTATCTGGAATTTGTGTATATCCTTGTCCTCTTGCGGATTCGTTGGTGATTCTGGGACTTTCTTAAAAAATCCCATCGTTCTATTTAATAAATCAGACATAGTTCTATTTTGTTCTAAGTTACTTAAAATTTACTATATTCTTTAGCAGACAATACATTTGACACTTGTTCTATTCTTTCCTCAACAGTGCCTTTGAGCACGTAATACTTAAGATTTCTAGTGTGTAAATCTTCGATGATTTTTTGTTGAAATGTTTTTCTTTTTACATCACCAGATCTATCCCAAGTATCGTCATAAGGAATATCAGTATCACACACAAATATAATATCGTGTCTGCTTTCGGCTAGTTTTGCGAAATTTTCTAATTCTTCAAGGGCACTCCCATGGTAATCTAACGAAAATAAGTAGGTAGTAATAGCATTGGTATCAGAAAACAAAAAGCGATTTGATTGTAACACCAAAGCATCTTCTCTTTCCAAATGAATTTCTGCAATTTTCAACAGATCTTCTAAGGTTAGTCTTTTATTTACTTGATGATTCTCCCAATATTCTCTTCCGTATTCTGGCATCCACTGAGTATTAAAATGAAGTGCTAATTTTTCTGCCAAAGTTGTTTTTCCTGTTGATGGAGCACCAAGTAATACTACTTTCGTAATCAAATCTTTATAGACAATGGGATCCAAAAACTCTTTGTTTTTAAATAGATCTTTTCTGATTTCCGTTGCGGATATAGGAATACTAACTCGACTTTCATCCACCTGTCTATTAATAACCTTTAAGGATTTACTCATGTGCTCCCCATAAGGCTCACTAGAATAAAAATGAGAGATGTTGCGATTACCTAGAATAGAGGAAACATAGTCTTCTTGAATTTTCATGATTTCGGGCGTATACCCACTGTCATTAGGCGAATTTACACCTTCAATAACCGTTATATTTGGATATATTTTACGTATCCAAGCAGCTCTAGTTGCTAAAGGAATATTTAATATGGGATCATCATAAATAAGCACGATCAATTCATCCACCTCTTTCATCGCGGTTTCAATTACAAACTGATGCCCTTTATGAAAAGGAGCATACTTACCCAATGTCAGTCCAATTTTATGTTCGTTTCTCATGTGCAAATTCTTCATTATATGCTTTTTTCCATTCCCAGTAACCCATGATGGCCATAATCAAAAAAAGTACATACAACACTGCAGTAAAGTATAAACCTTTATAACTATATATGGCGATGCCAACCACATCGACTACTATCCAAAAGATCCAGGACGCTACTACTTTTTTTATCATCAAATATTGAGCAACCAAGCTTGCAACCATTATAAAAGCATCCTCATAAGGATAGGATGCATCGGTTTTTGTTTGCATAGTGTAGCCTAAAAGCACAGATCCTAGAACTGTTAAGCAAATCCAAAAAATTGTGTTTGTCAGCAATGTAACGCGTAATTCACTCTGATTGGAACCTCCATATTTCCAATTGTACCAGCCGAACACTTGCAGAAATATATAAATAACATGCAATATCATATCTGAATATAATTTTGCTGTGTAGAAGACAAAGCAATACAGAATCACTTGAATTAAACCAAAATACCAGCAGATAATATTTTGCTTGATTGTAAAATAAACTGCCAAAAAACCGAAAACGGCACCAAAAATTTCTAAAGTTGTATCCATAATATATAATGCTAAAGATATAATAATGTGGGAAACTATTACAAGATGACGTATAACATTTGAAAAATTTGTCCTATTTCATTTATGAACTCATTTACAACTAATAGCTAGTATGAATTTGCTAAAAAAAGGGATGAAAAATTCAATATTGTTTAGATACGCTTTGACTTTTTTTCTACTGGATACTGGATAAATTTTACGGAGTTTCATTTCATTTTTTACTGCTATTGTTTGAGGGATTTGTATAGGTTTGTTATTTCTTTAAATTCTTTGCCCATAATATAATTCTGCATGCTATTGATATATCGCACAAATGAAATCACTTCTTAGAATTTTGTTTTTTAAGGTAACGAATAAACATTAACTATGTAAAAAATAGAAACCTCCAAAATCCTATATTCAGATTATGAAGGTTTTTAAAGAGGTCCTTTTAGAAAAACTAATCTACTTTTTTATCTTACTAGTCGATTGATTAGGATTCAATTGCTTACCAGTATTACCTTGATTTTGGGCAGACTGTTTATTTTGGCCAGCAGTACCTTTATTCGTATTTTGCATATTGGCTGCATTGTTTGCAGGGTTGATTTTTTTAGCCATTTTGTTTAGCTTTTTTAATTTATTAGAAATTACTTTTTTGGTGTATTTCCTCTTGATGGACCAGAAGGATTCCCTGTTTTACTAGGGTAATTAGGATTGGAGTTGCCCCTTGAAGCTCCTGCTGATTTTGAACTGTTCCCACTGTTTGTACCTGAATTTTGATTTGCATTTTTCATAGTTTTTAATTTTAAAATTTACCTACTCTATCTAGCTTTTCGGCTTCCGCTTTTATTATGATTCAAAATTCAGAAATAAAAAAAAGCTGATATAATATAGAATCATATCAGCTCATATTGAGGAACAAAATCGGTTTTTAGGGATGTAAGAGCGGTTTATTTTTTTAATTTCTTAATCAATGGTTGGTAATTTTCAGAAACTTGAAGTTGCTTTGTTTCTAATTTTCCTTGATTTGTAAAAACTTCTACCTCTATTGATTCGGTACTTTTGTAATAAGCTTTAATGTGTTTTGAGTTTACACGAAACGATTTGTGAATGGTAATGAAATAAGCACTTAGCAATCCTTTTTCTTCCATCCTAGAAAATGAAAAATCGATTAGATTCTCAGGCTTACGATTGTTAAAGTGAATTAGTTTGTTGTTGGACTCAGAGCCGTTGTTTTTATCTGTGGACAGGTATACGATGCTATTAATGGCTATTTTATTGCGCTTCGTTGCTCCAAAATCCAAATGGATGAATTCTTCTTTTTTGAAAAGTTCTATCTCCTTCAAAAAGCGTTGTGTAGTTTTTATAAATTCTTGTTCTGTAAATGGTTTGGTAATATGATCCACACAGATATCGTAATCTCTTTTCAATCTTTCAATCTCTTTAATGTATTGCGAAGTATTACTGCTCACAAACATCACTGGTAATTTCAATTGAAAAGCAACTTCCATCCCAGTCATATAAGAATCTCCTAAGTTTAGGTCTAAAAATAATATTTCTGGTTGTGAAGTTTTTATATCCTCTAGAAATGTTTTTGCAGAAGCACAAGAAGACACCACCTCTATCCTACCAATACTTTCAAGCATTTGCTGGTTTAGTTGTAATTGTTCTTTATTATCGTCGAGTAAGGCGGCTTTAATTTTTACCATTTTCTAATTCTTTTTCTAATAGTATCTTCTCATTCGTAGAATCTAATTCAGTTTTATGATTGCAACTGATTAGAGTGAAAAATAGGTTTAATGCTATGATTCTAATTCTCATCTTATTTTTTTTATTTTAAGATAATTTAAGGAGTACAAGGTTTTATCTTTAAAACATTCCATTAGAAATGAAACGTTTTTCATACTAGCTGGTTGACTACGATTATCGTTCTATTCGCTTTTACTTTACAGTTGCATTAAACACATTCCAGCCAATTGTTTCGACGTTACTATAATTTTTTACTTTCAATTTGAACTCCTTTTTTGTTTTAGGAGCAAAAAAATCATAAATGGTATATTGTTCTCTTGCAATTTCCGAATCTGTTTTGCTATAAAAAATTACTTCAACAATCACATCTTTATAATTAGTTACGGTTGCTTTGTTTTCAATAATACCATTGATTTTTAATTGATCTCCTAAAAAGGTTGGTTTGTATGTTCCGGTTGCATTTAAATATAAAGATGGGTCTGCTGCTTCCATTTCTGCTATTGTCATGATACTTTCTTCATATGACGAACTACTATTTTTTTCATTCATATAATCTACAAATGCAATAATTCCAATAAAAACAATAAGTAGGATTGCTAAAACTCTAATAATCCTCCAAAACCAATGTGTTTTTTTATTACTCTTTATGGGTTCTTGTTTGATCTCAGTCTTTTTTGTTATTGGTGGAGGAACAACTGACAAAATGCTTTTTAATTCTTCTACTTCTCCTGCATTTTTCCAATCTTCCATTCCATCACACCAAACTTGTGTATTTTTTGTAATCGCTTTGGCTTTTAATTCATCTAAATCTAATGGACCTATGTTTTCTGTGCCATTGTGTAGGTAATATTTCTTCATTAATTGTAAAATTTTTTTGTGATTAGGGATTTAAAATGTGTAAATTTATTTTTTTATCTCGTTGATAATCTTAGTTGTTCTTCTATCTGCATACATTCTATTTAAAGATGTAAAAGCCCAAATAAAAGCAGGAATCCAACCGATTATAGTAATTTGTAATATCAGGCAAATTATGCCAGAAACTATTTTACCCTGTAATATCAAGGATAACCATGGAAGAAAAAAAGCTAAAACGTATCTCATATTTTATTTGTTATTGGTATTGGAATCCCTATTTTTTTAAAACCTACAAAAGTGCCCACACCTTCAGAAACTTTAAGGTCAATTTTAAAGTCTAAGTTTAAGCTTTGGTCATTTAAAGGATAAATAATAAGACAATCAATAATTTCTTTTTCGTCTATTTTTAATTTGTTAAAAGTCTTCTTATCTCTGGCATAGGCACTCAATTGTCTAATGTTATCAATATCGTAGTGACCTTTTTCATTGTATAAGGTTTTGTATTTGGCATCGGCTATACATTTTATACCCTCTTTTGTAATGAGATAATCTGGCAAACCATAGCTAAGTTTGGCTTCTTTTCCGCCATAAAGTGTATGACTACCATAGGTGTCTTTAAGTAAACTCAAAACATAAAGTTCAAACAATTTACTCATATCAATCCAAAAGGGTGGTGTTTGGATTGTTTTTTGTTGGGTATTGCTAATGTTATAACCAAATCGTTTCAGAATAAGTTTGGCTAATTTTATGGCTTCCTCATATTCCTTATAAAAAACATTTGTTTTGGTATGTTTCACATCATGAAGATTTACTTCATCAGAGACAAATTCAAAAGCGGGATTGATGTAATTGAATATTTCTGTAGTGTATTTTTCATTCTGAAGGTTTTTAATAGTAGGCAAATACCGCTGAACAAAAACCAACGCTTTCTTAAGCAATCTATTTTCTAAACTATTCAATCCAAATTCATCGTAGCTGCAATAGGTGTGCAGTGGTTTGTTTTTGACTAGGTTTTGCTTGATGGTTTGACTTACCAAAACTTTGCCTTTTACTTTTGCGTACAAATTATTTTCTACTTTGTAATAGGATTTTTTAACTCCTTTGCGGACAATCTCTTTAACTAGACGCAAATATTGAACAACCAATAACGGACTCAGTAAATCTTGTTCTTGAGTGATGGCTATGGGTGTTTTCTCCCATTTTATTTCGAATAAATCATCAGTATGTTTTGCAACTTCTGGGTGTTTTAATGCCGAAAACAACATTTTGAGGTAATCCGTTTGTTCTGTGGCATTTTTATTGAGTTTTGGCTCTACATAAATGGCTTTTTCTTTTTCAATAATCCAATCGACGCCTATAAAATAACTATTTGAAATAGCATGTTTTTTATTTGCTGCATCAGAATAAATTCTAAAACAATCTACTTTTTCATTCCTACATTTTCTAGTATATTGATAAAAGAAATCTTGTTCAAAGGATAAATTTCCTTTGAAATCGTATTCTCTTTTAGAATCAAAACCATTATAATGTTCTTGAATTACTGAAATCATAAGTTGACTATTTCTAGTAAAGCTTCTTCGCTTAAAATACCATCTTTAACATATTCGTTTAGCAATGGTTTTATTTCAAATTCTAGTTTTAATTCCAGTTGTTTTTCAGTTTCTACTAAAAAATAACTATGACCTAATTGAACATCTTTAGATTTAAAATCAGATTGCAGATAAACGGTTTTCGATTTATCTTCATTGAATAATGCGGCTACTTTATGGTACAAACCTTTTGCCTTAGCATGTAAAACAGGGTCAATAACTACATCATCAATAGCTTGATCTGTAGGCAACACATCCACAAACGCAAAACGTCTCTTTATAGCATAATCAATATGACCCACACTTCGATCAGCGGTGTTCATGGTGCCGATGATGTATAGATTATCAGGTAAAACAATTTCTCGTTTTCCTTCATACTCGTACATACTTTCTACTGGTTCATTTCTATATTCTAAAGCATAAATTAATTCTCCTAAAACAGAAGGAAGGTTGGCTCTATTTATTTCATCAATGATTAATACATAATTTTTTAGAATTGTCTTATCATTGGTAAGTGTATACTTTTGTTTTTCAAAAAACATGCGCAATAATGCCAAATAATACGTAAATCTATAATGAGCATGAACAGATATATTTATAGGAATTTGGTTCTCATCTTTATTTAATCTTTCATTAATAACGGCTTTAATAATTACTTTGAAATCTTTAAAATTAATCCTAGATGAATTAGCCCAATCTTTACCGTATCTAAAACAATCATTGTCAACTTTGAAAATACTAATTGTTCCCGATATGACTACATTTTCCTCTTCAATTTTAGCTTTAAACTCTTCAAAATTATCGTCAATCCATTTGTCTTGTAAAGCATCTTTATTATTATCTTGGCTTAATAAAAAATTTTCATTTGCTTTCTCTGCAAACTCAGCAAGAATTTTATTTTCCGTTTTAAATAAAACGCCTTCACCATCTTCATTTGGTACAGAAACGATACCTCTCACAAAGTCTTCATAGGTGTATGATGGATGAAATTGTATTAATTTAAATTGCCCGTTATTATTTAAATCCTGTACATTTTCTAAACCTAGCATTTCAACAGCTATATCTTTAGCTGTTTTTGTCTTTCCAGTTCCCGGAGGTCCTTGAAGAATGATTTGTTTTTTATATTTAAGTAATTCAATTTGTTGATTTAAATTTTCGCTTAGCATATACTTTGACATGAGAGATTTTGTAATTTGATGAATTTCTTGTTTGTGGATTTGGCATATTCCATCTTGAGTTTTAAATAAAAAATAGTCTTCTGGTTTAAGCTCAATCCATTTAGATTTCGCGTAAAGTGTTTCATTATTGTAACTAATTCTATATTCATCAAATGAATCTTTTAATTCAGGGTTATTAGTGACTGGTTGACAATCTTCTAAGAGTATTGTAATAGCTTTTACAGTATGTCCATTAGTTATTAGTATCACTGAATTTTTTTTAGGATTGCAATCACTGATATGACTTAAAGAAATGTTTTTGCCTTTAATCATTTCATAAAAGTCTGGAGCTCCTTTGCCCCAAATACACCCTAGTTTATATATTGTCATTTTTATTTTTTTTCTAATTCTTTTAAGTTTGCCATGTAACTCTTCATATCATGGTCATTTATGAAATTTTTCATTGGTAATTTTAGAGCGTAAAATAATCTAAGAAGCCAACTTTTATTGTCCTTTATTTCATTTTTTCTTATCCAAAGTTCTTGGCCAATATGGTAATAAAATAGTGGAGGAGTAAAAGGAACAACATCAGAGCCATTAATAATACGTATCGTTTTTTTGTTTAGTTCTTCATAGAATGTTTTAAATCTTTTTAAACCAACAGCTGGTGCTCCAAAAAGGACTACTTCATGTAATTGTTCGGCAACTACAATTGGCATTTTTGCTCTTAACTTTACAGAAAATAAAGTTGCTAAAGCCCCCCCTAGGGAATGTCCAGTAATAACTATTTTTCTATTGGTAATCAAATCTAAATCATTTATATGTTTCAATACGGCATCAAAACTATTAAGTTTTGTTGTTTTATCTGCATAATATAGTGTTCTTTGAAAACCTCTATGAACTTTTATTTTTTTTGAATTCATTTCACAGTTTTTCAGCAAAACAGGAAACATTTTAAGATTTGAAACCCACCAGTCTATACTTTCTCTCGTACCTCTAAAAGCAAGAACTAACGTTTCATCATTCCAAAATAATCTGCAAAAACCTCTACCGTAAGAACCGTGAACAATCTTTTGTCCTGACATTTTTTTACCGTTGTACGACAAGAGGTCTTGTCTAACGGGACTTCCATAAACAGCTTTACACATTTTTGCTAATTCAAAATATCTCTTGTAATCTGTAACCATAATTTAAATTATTTAAACGTACCAGTTTATTTTATTAAAATCTTCAAGCATTTTTTTACTTGCTTTTTCATTTATTGATTTTATGAAACACATATGGCCATACAACCAGTTATGAAATTTGATGTTGTTATATTTTGGAAATTCTTCTTTTCGCCTTTCTAAATGACTATTTACGCCATACTTTCTACAATAATAGATATGTTCTGTAATTGTCTTTCTATATTCCTTAGACACGTTTGTTCCATTGCTTGTTGTCAATCCTGTTACATATTGTTTGCAACCTCTTTTCATGTATTTTGTTTTTTTACTATTAATAAAAAAACCTTCGTCAGAAATAATTGTAGTAATCAATTTTAAAGAGGGTAATTTTCCGCCGTTTTTAATTGAGAAAGTTAAATCATCTGCATATCTAGAATAACGGAAATTTAGTTTTCTTGACAAAGCTTCAAATCGATAATCCATTTTAGTAGCCAAAATATTAGAAATGGCTGGACTCGTAGGAGCTCCTTGCGGTAATATTGGTGGTTTATTATCTACTAATTCATTTAGGATTTCTTTTGAATTTTCATCGAAATCTTTCCAATAACTTTCTCTATGTTTTGCTGTTGTAATTTTTGCAAATGAGTAAGCTAAATTACTAACATAGCCTAATGATTTAAAAACGCTACAAACTCTTTTTTCAGTAATAGTGTCATAAAATTTTAGCAAATCAACTTTTAGAATAACTTCAGAATTTTCATGAACCTTTGCATTATCTTTGATAGAAATGCCTTTTCTAAAGCCTTTACAACTATCTGCTAAAACATATTTACTTAAAATGTTTACTAAAATCCATTTTTGTATGTATTTTAAATCTTTAGCAGGAGCCATTATCTCCCTGAATTTACCGTCACGTTTTTTTAATTTGAAGTAATTGTATCTCTTGTATTTATGCTCATACTCATAATTGATATCCCATTTCCCATCTCCAATCAAGTTTCGGAGATAAACTGATTGAATCCCTATTTGTATGGCTAAATGTTCTAATGAAAAAATTACAGGTAATTCTTTTTCTTCTAGGGCTTTACCATAAGATAAACAAGCATCAATAAATTCTAGTGATTTATTTTGCTCCCTAGCTTGTATAATAAATTGTTCGAATGGAAATGACATAATAAATTGTTACTCTTTTATGAATGTTAAATAAATATTCTTAAAAATAAGGTTAAGAAAATAAATTGAGATTAACCTCTTTATATTCTATACCACTATTCTCAATTTATTTTCTTAACCTTATTCTTGATAACATATTGATTATATTATCAAGTAGCTTTATTAGTTCTCGATGAACTACACCGAGAAAACCTTATAAGGGTTATTTGCTAACAAAAAACTATGTCAGTCCATTGAACATTGTGGGTAAATATAAGACATCTTTTACTTCTAAATTTTCTTTAGTTTCTTTTCTGAAATTTTCTTTTTGAGTTTTTCTTTTTAATTCTTTCAAAAATTGAATTCCTTTAGTATTTAAATCATAATGGGTATTTATAAAACCTAATTTTTTGCCCTCAATATAAATTTTCTTCAACTCTAATCTAGTTAATCCAAGTAAATGACAAATAATTAAATTATCATATCCTTGATTTTTTAAAGTCAATAAAGCTATTACTGAATGATTTAGTTTTGAATTGTATTTTATTTTTCTAACAAATTTATCATCCTTCTTTTCGATTATAGATTTTCCAGAATATAAATCAATCTTCAGCCGGTTACAAATCCCAATGTAAAATGCAATGTCTTGTTTAAATTCACGAGCTTCTCTCATTCTAATGTTCGCCATTCTGGGAAACAATGGAGTCCAATTTTTGTTTGCACCCCATATTATTGATAATGTATTGTTTGGCGTACAATGAAAATATGATATCAAAGATTGACTATTATCAAATCCGTATGGAAAAACATAAGGGTAAGGTCCTACTTTTAAAGTGTTACCATGTTTTAATGCCATTTTTTCAATATGGCTTAAATTACCAAAAACGTTAAGTGGAGACAATGTTGAGTCAAAAATTTTATTCCTTTCTTCAGAAATAATTTTTATTTGAGGGTAACGATCTAAAATGTGTTTTTTTCCTTCAACCATTATTATGGAAGAGAGTATATATATGTTTTCAATATTATTAGTAGTTAACCACTGTTGGATATTATTAGGTTTTGAAAATTCTTTGCAAAATGTTTTACCACTACCTATAAAATCATCAAGGAAAATTATATGATTAAATGATGTTGGATTTTCTACGTTCTCATAATCATGAGTCAAAACAATATCATTTTCCCTTTTTTTAAACGCATTAGTATTTTTTAGAGGATAGGTAACCAATGTTCCGCTTTTCCCTACTTTTCCATATGGGAATATTATTATTTTATCTCCAAGAGGAATTACTTTTAAAAGTTCATTTAACAAATCATTAAGTCGGAACATAAACTCATTAAAGGGAACATATTCGTAAACACTCAATAAATCAATAGCCAAATCTACTTCGTCTTTATCAAAGTTCTCTAGCCAACGAATTATTTTTGTTGGTAAAACGGAATGCTTTAAACGAAGTAATAAATGTTCTACCTTGCGTAATGTCTTTTTATCTAATGTAAAATCATGTTTTCTTTGTATCTCCATACCTATTCAACTTCTGTATTTCTTTTCAACTCCCCCTTAAATGCCTTCTGACTCAAAACTCCATACATATTCTCTAATTCTTTCACACTAGCTATATATTCACCTTTCAATGTCTCTACTTTTTCTACTAATGCAGCAAATTGGTTTTGGAGTTCGATAGGGGGATTTGGTATTTTTAAGCTTTTAAGTTTAACCATTGAAATATTTGGCATCGATCCAGCAGCACCATTAGCTAAACTTCGTACTTGTTTAGAAAAAGATTCATTGTTAAATAGATGCCATAAATATAAACCAGATATTTTTAAAGGATGATAACTAATTTTAAAAATTGTATCTGGCAATAATAATTTCTGATAGTCTTTAAAAACAAATGCAGTTGCACCTACTAACTCAAAAGTATTCTTTCTAGAAAACAATAAATCTCCTTTTTTTGGTATTAATTCTTTCTTTATAACAGTTTCAGGATAACAAGCTTTGTTTTTTGTAGGATCAAATTTCTTATTTGAAACGCAACTTAATTTTAATACAGCCCATTCCTTCTCTGATTCTCTAGGTCTAGTATCGCATAGTGGACTCCAACCACTATCAATTGATGAAATGACGTCACTTAATTTAGTGTTCCATTTGGAATAATTTTTAAATTCATCCCCAAACATCTCCAAAAAAGTACTCTTCAACAATTCATCTAAAAGAGAAATACTTTCTTTACGTTGTGTGATTAAGTTTTCTGATTGAGTAAGTATTTCTGCAATACGAATTTGATCTTGTAAAGGTGGAAGTGATATTTTAATTTTACTTAATCCTTCTCTTGTGATTTGTGGCTGGGCAGAGCCTGTAATGACATCTTTAAAGCCTCTATTAAATAAAGCGTAATACAAATATTTTATATTAACATTATCACTCAAATCATCCAATGCCATAGCATTTGAATTTATATATGATTTTGGTCTTGTTATATGAAGACTTCCACAAGTTGCTCCACGGCATGTAATTGCAAGTGTTGGATATTCATGGTTGTATTCAGCATATTTTCCAATTATACCATTCGCTCCATAAACAAAATAACCTTCCTCGGTTAATTCCGAAGATGGCAAGTTTTTCCATTGTTTTGGTTTGGAAATATCTAAAAGCTTGACTATTTTAAAACTCATTACACTAATTCTTTAAGTTCACTAATCCCTTTCAAAATAGTAGCTTCAATACTTTCCAACTTTTCAAAAATAACTTTTGGGTTTTCATAGCTTACTTCTTCGTATACTTCTTTTTTGTATTTACTCAAGTTTAAATCATAGCCATTTTCCACAATTTCTTTTTTTGGTATAGCAAAGAAAAAGCCTTCTCTTTCGGCTTCTGTACTTGCTTTTGTAGTTCTACTGTGGTATTGCGTAATAATATCTTGTAAATCGCTATTGTCAATTTTGTTGCGTTTGTCGTCTAGCGTGTAACCATCGTTTTGCATTTCATAAAACCAAACGGTGTCGGTTTCACTTCCTTTGGTAAATAATAAAACAGCTGTACTAACTCCTGCATAAGGCTTAAAAACACCGCTTGGCATGGTTATTACGGCTTTTAACTCGCTTTTTTCCACCATAATTTTACGGCATTCTACAAAGGCTTTTCCACTACCAAATAAAACTCCTTGAGGCACCACTACAGCTGCTGTTCCTCCCATTTTTAGCATGGTGTAAATGCGTTCAATAAAAAGCAGTTCGGTTTTGGTAGTGCCTAGTTTTAGACTTTCATTAATGTCGCCTTTGTCAATATTTCCCGTAAAGGGTGGGTTGGCAAGGATAATGTCAAATTGTGCGTCTTCATTATACGATTTGCTCAAGGTATCTTTGTAGTCAATATTGGGTTGGTCAATACCGTGCATCATCAGGTTCATTAAACCCAAACGCACCATGGTGGTATCAATGTCATAGCCAAACAAAGATTCTTCTACAATATGTTTTAAATTTTCATTCAAGGTTGCCGAGACCGTGGCACGCATAAAACCATCTTCGTCTGGAGCAATTGCTTCACTATTTTCTTTTTTAACCAAATCGGTCAGGATGTATTGGTAAGCACCCAAAAGGAAACCAGCTGTACCGCAAGCTGGGTCGGCAATGCGTTGTCCTAATTGCGGTTGTACCAAATCATTCATTAATTTTATGATATGTCGAGGCGTTCTAAACTGTCCGTTTTTACCCGCACTAGCAATGGCGCCCAACAGCATTTCATACACATCTCCTTGTATGTCCTGAAAAGCATGACCGCCATCAACCGCATCTTTTTCTATTTCTACAAAAATCTCTTCAATGATTTTAATAGCTTCAACTAATAAAGAAGGCTTCGGCATAATAAAAACGGCATTGGCCATGGCATGCGTAAACTTAGAACCGCCTTCAAAAGCTTTTAAAAAAGGAAACACTTTGGTTTGTACGTGAAGCAACATTGCCTCAGCAGGCATGCGCTTGAAGTTTTTCCAACGCAAGTCTTGTTTGTCTACTTCCTCGTTACTACCAGTGACTTTATACATGCCCACAAATTTTGAGGTGTAGGATTCTCCGGTAAATTCGGCATCACGTTCGCGTTTGGCTTCTAAATCGTCCATTTGTTTCATAAAAAGCAAATAGGTAATTTGTTCGATGGCAGTAAGCGGGTTGCTGATACCACCACTCCAGAAGTTGTTCCAAAGTCGGTCAATAAGAGATTTTAATGCGGAATTGTTTTGTAACATGGTATTATTTAAGTTTTTTAATATTTTATTCCCAAGAAGCGAATTCATTTGAGAAATCGCCATTTTGTTTAATTGAATTAGTCGCTCTTTTTGTTCCAATCCTTAATGGATTAAAACGTTATTTATACTTTCCATATTAGAAAGTACGACAAGTTGCTCAATAGTAGCTTGATCACGAATGTTTCCGTCTGTATCTTGGTTTGTGTCGCGCCATTCTTTTGCGGTGATCCCAAACAAGGCCACATTAAGCAAATCGGCTTCAGAGGCATAAAGACCATTTATTTGTTGTTTAGATAGTTCTTTTGGTACTAGAATTTCTTTGATAGCATCGGTGTGAATTTGATAATTTACTTTGGCTAGAGTGCGTTGGAGATTCCAGTTTAGTTGGAGTCTATCATTTTCAACATCTTTTAGGCGTTGAAATTCTTTGATTAAATAAATCTTAAATTCTGGACTAATCCACATTCCAAATTCAAATGCTATGTCAGAATGCGCATAAGTACCTCCATATCTGCCCGTTGTAGCTTTAAGTCCAATGGCGTTGGTTTTCGCTACCCAATCTTTAACACTTAACTTATAGCTATTCAAACCAGCTTGACTTTTAATTATGGCAAATTCGCCATAATTAAAATCTGGATTATAAACACTTTCCCAAATTCCTAAATATTCGATAGTATTTCTGTTTCTTAACCAATCTGAAATAAAAAAGTCACCATCTTTGGCTTTAATCATATCAGTAAGCGATATAAATTCACTGTTTCCATTTTGTAAAATAGTTATTGAAGCTCCTTTTACATTGATTGTTTTACTTTTCGCCATTTTCTATTATATAAATTAAGTGCCTTATTTAGGCCGCTAATAATTTATTCGTAAGGTTTATAATTTCTTCTATTTCGCTGGGTTTAAATACACCACGAATGCCTTCGGGATGCAACATGGTAAAAGGTGATTCAATCAAATTTCGTTTGTTGAGTTCGCCTTTCTCTATAATGAATTTTTTGAGTAAGTCTACAAACTGCAATTGTCTTGCGGTTAAATAGGTATGCGCTTTTACATAGTCGGCAAAAGCATTAGAAACCGTTTCGGGAAACGATTCTAATATTTGAATACCTAAAATGTGCTTGATGAATTGTACTAGTTGTGCCTTTCTATGCGAATACACTCTACGCAATAAATCGACCGTAATGTGTGGGTGTTCGTCATGCAAGACTTCGGCAAGAATTGCTGCTTCATCAGGAGTAATTTCTTGACCTTGTTTTAGCTTTTGCAAGATTGGATTTTCAGAAACCAATTGATTTACGGTTTGTTCTACCAACTCTCGGTATTTGGCAATACTTAAAGCTTCGTGTTGCGGTCCAAACTCTACGTATTCTTTGGCATACACTTCATCTTTGAAATTGTATTTGGCTGTTCCCAAAGGCATAACTGCCTCTCTAAATTTCATGAGAGGTGCTAGTTTTATTATCAATTCATCAAATCGCTCTTCCGTAATGGTTGCCCAATAATTGTTGGTTTGGGCTTTTCTAATGAGTTCGCCTTCTTTAGTAATGCTACTTACTGTGAGCGGTAATTCACTTATTTCTTCAATGATGCTTTCTTTTAAAGCTTCAAATTTTTCTTTTTCTTCAAATAAATGTGCTAATGAAACTTCGAGGATGTCTTTTTCAAAACGCATGGCTTTAAAGTCTACATCAGAAATGGTTCGCATCAATGGTTTGACTACTAATCGTAAAAAATCTAATTTATCAGAAGTTAGCAGATTCCAAAAATTATCATCTTCCAGACGTTGCAATTCTGATTGTGCATCGAGAATAACAATGGAGTTTTTAGGCAAAGAAGCAATTTGTTTCCTCAATTTTGCAACTTCATTAATTACAATGGAAGTATTTTGCAATTCCTGCGCTTTTTCAATTTTATCCAAACGAATACCAAACAAACGAACTGGTAGTGGGATTGAAGAACTAATTTCTTTACCACGAGGATTAATTTTGAAATATTCAAAATTATCCCAACAATCCAAAATCAAGAAATTATCTTTTTGCGTACACCAAGGTTTCATTTTTGTAGGTTCTAACAAACGTGTACCACGCCCTATCATTTGCCAAAAACGAGTATAGGAATAAACAGGTTTAGCAAAAACTAAATTCACTAATTCCCGAACATCAATGCCTGTATCAAGCATTCCAACACTTATGGCAACACGAGGCATATCATTATTGGTGAACTGGTTGAGTAATCCGCTTTTACCATACACACGTGGATCATCACTTACCAAAACTTTAGCAAGTTCCCCATGGTATTCTGGATAAAAAGCATCGAATAATTCTTCCATTCTTCGAGCGTGCTTTATGGTCGTACAAAAGAAAATGGTTTTGCCCGGTAAAACGCCGTTAGGGTCTTTTATGCATTCCTCCATAAATTCCCTAATAATCAAAGCATTAGTCCCTTTGTTAGTTACCGATTTCTCAATGTCTGTTCCTTCATAGTTGATTTCGGCTACTTCTTTTCCTTCTAAAATCAAGTTTTTCTGGTCTTCTAAAGAAATAGTTCTTTTACTGATTCCTTCTTCTTGAAATTTGGTTTTAATTTTCATTACTTGAAAATTACTCAGGTAAGGCGGAATATTGTTTACAGCTTCTTCATACGAATAAGCAAAAGTAGGAACGCCTTCTTCACACTCAAAGAGTTTAAAAGTATTGTGATCTATAACATCTGTTGGAGTTGCTGTTAACCCCAATGTTATGGTGTTGAAATAATCTAAAATTTCACCATAGGTATTGTAAATGCTTCGGTGACTTTCATCCACTACAATCAAATCAAAGAAATGAGGGCTTAACGAATTTTCTTCGTCACGAATTACATTCAGCATGGTTGGATAAGTCGAAACATAAACCCTTCTGTCTTTTGCAATAGACTTTTCACCAATTTTTGGCCATCTTGGTTCGTTTGGTAAATGTTCTTTAAAAGCTTCTAAAGTTTGGTCACGCAATGCAATTCTATCCACCAAAAACAGTACTCTTTCTGCCCATCCAGCGCGCATTAAAGCATCTACTAAAGCTATACATGTTCTGGTTTTACCAGTACCTGTTGCCATAACTAGTAAAAACTTTCGTTTGCGTTTTTCTATGGCTTCCATCACCGCACGTATTGAAGCAATTTGGTAATCTCGTCCAGCAATCGATGTATTGATTAATTCGCTTGCCAATGTTTTTCTAGCTTTACGAATGTATTGGTATCGTTCTAAATCATCACGAGTTGGGAAACCATGTACTTTTTTAGGAGGATAGTTTCCTAAATCCCAAAAGAAAATATCATGTCCATTAGTAAAAAAACAAAAAGGCAATTCGCCTCCTTTTTCATTTTGAATGTTCTGGCAGTATTGTTTGGCTTGTTCTTTTCCAATATTTGCATCAACCAAAGATTTTTTTGCTTCAACTACAGCAAGTGGTTTACCATCTTTACCCAATAAAACATAATCGCTAAACTGATGTCCCTCATATTTACTGCGGGGCTCATTTACACCTTCAGCTAATGGCACAATAATATCGAACTCCTCAAGTACTTGAGTTGTATCGGAGATATTCCAGCCTGCTGCTTGCAGTCGTTTATCAATGATTTCTTTTCGGGTATGTTTTTCGTTTTTCAAAAAGCGATTTTTGATTATTCAAAAGTTACTAGTAGTAAGACGCTAAAGTATCGAATATTTAATTAAAAAGAATGTAGAAAACCGTAAAACGAATGTTTTTTGGCATGAATTTCTTATCCTTTGACTCGTTTTGGTTCCATTTGTAAATAAACTACATTTTCTAGAGTTTTACCATACCCACTTTTAGTGATATTAAGTCACCACTTTTTCTCTCAAAAAAATTTAAAGAAATCATAACATGATGAAATTCAGTTTTTTGATTAATCAAAAAGAAAATTAATTATAAAAAAGATAAAATTTCGGTCTTCTGTTTGAAATCAGGAACTCTAAATTTGAATTAAAATAGATTTATGATTGCGAAATTAATTGCTACTCTTTTGAAAACTGTGAGCCAAGTAATTTCTAATTATTAAACCCTTAAATTAATTTGGGGCTTTATTTTTATAAAATAACACATTCTAACATCAAATCTGATTATCTTTGTGGACAGAAAAACAAGTTGAAATTATAACTAATTTTTGTTTTGATACTGAACACGAAATTGAACACGATTTTATAAAAAACATATGGTTTTATGGCTCGCAAGCCCAGTAAATACGTTGGAATTTTACGGTCTGCGCAATTCATAACCCTGAGGTCCCGAGTTCAAATCTCGGTCTCGCTACAGACAACCCCTTAAACAACAACTGTTTAAGGGGTTTTTATTTAAATCAATTCCTCACTTAGTGAGGAAATAGAGTGAGGAATTATAAAAAGATACCTATATATAACTCTGACAATGTGAACAATAAGTAACCAGACCTCAGGTTCAATCACACCAGTCCTTTTTTTGTTTTCATTTTTATAACAAGCAATTTAAACTGACAAGACAAACAATTTACAACAAAACCTAAATAGAGGTATTATCAAAAAAGAAAAAAACAGACCCTTTTCCTATATTGCGCAGAAATTATTTTAAACCTTGTATTAGAAATACAGTGCAAGCCTTCTTCCATAAGTTCTTTGAATACTGGCTTAACCAGAGCCAAATAGCATCAACCTTTAACCAAAATATCAAAGGTTGTTGTTTTTTTTTGAGTGTTTAGATTTTTAAACAGGAATCAGAATTTATACAAATCCTAATCCATCAGACTCAAGAATATCATCATACCTAAGTATTCAAAAACATCATCCAAAATTTATAATTATAAAAAAGTTTCTGTTTTCAGGAAAATGAAATCATTAGCTTCTATATTAAAGACAATGGTATTGGTATTCCTGCTGATCAGCATGAAAATATATCAAAAATTTTCAAAACGCTTGACCAAAACGCTGTCAACAATGGTGTCAGGCCTTCAGTGTGCAAAAAAATAGAAGAATTACAGGGAGGAAAAATTACATTTCATTCCATATCGGGCCAAAGTCCAATATTTTATTACACTATTTAAAAAAATAATGTTAAATAGTTAAAAAAAATGAAACTATCACAAAATTTCTTAATGAATTAAACTCAAGTCTAAAATAAAATATATTTATATTTGACTTTAAAAAACAAATATAAATGCCTGATAAACAATTTGCCAATCTTTTTGTTGAACAATCGAAGGACCTTATTTGGATCATAGATTCGTGCTTTTGTTTAAAATACGCCAATCAAGCCTATCAAAACTTGATGAAGCAAGTTACGGGCGAAGAAAAAAAATTGGATGAACCGATATTTACAGAAGGTTTTGGTGATGGTTCTATAAAAAAATGGAAAGCCTATTTTGAGCGTGGGCTGAATGGCGAACATTTCGAAATTGAGGATCAGTTTTACAACCCTACTACGAATCAAGTTGAATACAGTCAAATATCGTTACATCCAATAATTGATGAAAACCGAGTTGTTGCTAGTTTAGCATGTCAATCAAGAGATATTACTTCGATTATAAAATCAAATACTGAAGCAGAAATAATTATGGATGCCTCTTTGGATGTGATTTGTTCTATTGATGAGCAGGGATTCTTCAAGAAGGTGAATGCAGCTTGTAAAGAATTATGGGGATATGAAAAGCATGAATTGGTTGGTAGAGCATACATTGATTTTGTTATTGATGAAGATGTAGAAAAAACTAATGCAGCCGCTGCAGATATTCTTTCAGGCAAAAACGTTACAACTTTTGAAAATAGGTATAAAAGAAAAGATGGAGGTATTGCTTTCAATTTATGGTCAGTACGATATGACCCAAAAAGCAAAATTATGTTTTGCGTAGCGCGTGATGCAAGGGAAAAAATCCAAAAAGAAGAATTGCTGATTGAGAGTGAAAACCGCTTTAAGGCACTAGTGCAAGAGGGGTCTGATATTATCAGTATTATCGATGGGGCTGGAAATTATATCTACACCAGTCCTAACACAACGGCAATCTTAGGGATTACCCCAGAGGAGTTTGACGGCAATTCCATATTCGACTTTATCCATCCCGATGATATCGAAAAATCAGCCGCATACATACAGCGAATAAGTACCGAAAACAAAGTGATTGTTGAGCCTTTTAGATTGAGGAATGGTAAAAATGAATGGCGATGGATAGAAACAGTATTGACTAATATGCTGGATAACCTTGCTGTGAATGGTATTGTGGCCAACTCGAGAGATATCACCGAAGAGAAAAAATTAGAGAAACTCAATAAACAAACCAATGATTTAGGCAAAATTGGAACCTGGGAATACGACCTGATTGAAAATAAACTCTTTTGGTCAGATGAGGTATACTATTTGCACGATGTAGACCCTGGTACATTTGTGCCAAATGTTGAAAGTGCAATAGACTTTTATAAGGAAGAACATAAATCATATGTTACGGATGAAATCACTAAAAGTCTGACTCAAGGAGTTTATTTAGATTATGAGGCTGTTATTATAACTAGAAGTAATAAAGAAAAATGGGTAAGAGTGATTGGTAGCCCTGAATTCATTGAAGGAAAATGTGCCAAGTTCATTGGAAGCTTCCAGGACACTACCGACCTCAGAGAAGCTGAAAGCCGTCTGCAAAGTTTGTCTGACAACATCCCAGGAGTCGTCTTTACATACCTAATTCATCCAGACGGTTCAGATGACTTTAAATATGTGAGTAAGGGATCTGAAAAAATTTGGTGGTATAGCCCGGAAGAGGTCAAAGACAATTCTGATCTGGTTTGGAATCAAGTAAAAGCCGGAGGTGATTTTGAAGTAATGAAGCAAAGCATTAGTGACTCAACTGAAAATAAATCACAGTGGTATATGCGTTTTAGCATCGTTAGAGCGGATGGCGAAAAACGATTGCTCCAAGGATTGGGAACACCAGAATTTTTATCTAATGGTACTGTGCAATATAATTCAGTGGTGTTAGACATCACTGAAGAAGCTAAAAACGAAGAGCTACTTGAACAAGCCTCCAATCTAGCAAGGATAGGTAGCTGGGAAGTAGATCTGAAAAAAAACAAAATATTGTGGACTGAAATGGTACATCAATTGCACGAAACCAATCCCCAAAGTTTTAAGCCGGACCTTGCCCAGAGCATCAATTTTTACCGGGAAGATTTCAAACCCATGATTACCGAAGCTGTCAATCAATGCATTCAGTTAGGTACTTCTTTTGATTTTGAGGCAGTAATTGTAACCGCAAACAAAAACGAATTGTGGGTAAGAGCCATTGGTAACGCTGAATTTATAAATGGGGAATGCGTCAGAATTTATGGCAGCTTTCAGGATATCCATAAACGTAAAGAAGCCGAGATTCGCTTGCAATCCTTATCAGATAATTTACCAGAGGTAGTTTACACCTATATCATTCATCCGGACGGTACCGACTCAATGCAGTTTATTTCTGGAATGGTTGAGAAGATGTGGGGTTATACAACCAACGAAGTAATGCAGAATATTGACTTATTATGGGATCAAATAAAGCAAGGTGGTGATATAGAAGAAGTCAAGTCGAGTGTAGCCAAATCTATCGAAACAAAATCAAAGTGGACTTGTCGCTTTAAAATTGTTAATCATAACGGCGAAATTAGAACTCATTTTGGCAGTGGAACTCCCATTTTTTTGGCAGATGGAACCATTCTATTCCATGTAATGGTACTAGACATTACACAGGAAGCCAAAAATGAAGAATTGCTAGAGGAGGTTACCAACATGGCAAGAGTCGGAAGCTGGGAACTGGACTTGATCAACCAAGACGGAGAAAGCATTTATTGGTCTCCAATTCTGAGGGAAATAGTGGAGGTGGATGATAGCTACAACCCTACATTAACAGGTGGTATAGAATTTCATGTTGGAGAAAGTAAAGAACGCATTCAGAAAGCACTGGACCTTTTAATTTCTGATGGTATAGAGTTTGATGTGGAAGTACTTCTTCGTTCACCAAAAGGAAATGAGCGATGGAATCGATGCATTGGTAAAAGAGAAATGGTAAATGGAAAATGTATCCGCATATATGGTAGCTATCAGGATATTCATCAGCGTAAAGAGTCTCAATTAGAATTATTGGCTGCTATAAAAAAAACACAGGAAAGCGACGCTAGATTTAAATCATATACGCAACAGTCACCAATTGCTATTTATACAACTGATATAAATGGAGATTGTATATATGCCAATGAAACGTGGCTTGAAATGGCAGAAATGCAATTGGAAGACGCCTTAGGTAAAGGATGGATTAACGCTCTTCATCCTGAGGACATGGACTATGTAACTGACAATTGGTACAAATTAATTGAATCTAATGATGAATGGAATTATGAATATCGCTTTTTAAGTAGCAATAAAAACATCATTTGGGTCAATGGAAGTGCTAAAAAATTATTCAATGATAAGAATGAACATATTGGTTATCTCGGATCTAATGTAGATATCACGGAACGCAAAAAAGCAGAGCAAGAAAAAAACAGTTTGCTCGCAACGCTGGAAAAAAGTTTGAATGAAATTTATGTCTTTGATGCAAAAACATTAAAATTCACTTATGTCAACCAATGTGCTCTCAATAACATCGGCTATTCAGAACAAGAAATAAAGGAACTTACTCCGATTGATCTAAACCCAGAATTTACCGGAACAACTTATAACCAGCTGATAAATCAGTTGATAACTAAAGAAAAAGAAAAAATTATCTTTTTTACAAATCACAAACGAAAAAACGGGAACCTTTACCCTGTGGAAATCCATTTACAATTCATCGTAGAAGGCAACAATAAAAGATTTCTGGCAGTAATTTTGGATATTACGGAGCGAAAGCAAAGCGAAGTAAAACTGTTGGACATAAATAAAAAGTTAAATATCCAAACCAAAGAATTACAACGTTCTAATGAGCAACTTGAACAATTTGCATTAAGCCGAAGCCAATACGTTATGCAGATGGAAGCACAAAATGAAAAACTTAGAAACATTGCATGGACGCAATCTCACCTTGTGAGAGCACCTCTATCCAGAATATTAGGTATCATCAACTTAATAGAAATGCAGCGAGACAATCTCGATGATTTGATGTTTTGCTTAAAGCAACTACGAGTTTCATCCGATGAAATGGATGCTATTATAAGGAAAATCACAGAAGAAGCTCAAGAAATTCAATTAAATAAAATCAATGAGTAAGACAATATTTATTATTGATGACGATCCCGTATTTAGCTTTATTGTAGAAAAAATGATGATAAAAGTGGACAGCACTTTAACAATTATTTTATGTAAAGACGGTAAAATAGGTTTAGAAAAAATATTTGGGCATCAAGGCGACTTATCAGAATGTATTGTTCTTTTGGACATAAATATGCCTGTATTAGATGGGTGGGGGTTTCTAGACCAAATACAATCAGAACAGTTTAGTGAGTATCACAATATACCATTATATATTTTATCATCATCTACAGACAAAGTAGATATTGAGAGGTCCAGTCAACATTCAATTGTTAAAAAATTTTACTACAAACCATTAAGCAGTGTTGATATTGTAGAAATATTGAACTTTAATAATATACAATCAGAAAGATTTTAGCGGCTTGTTAACAAAAGCTATAATACCATACTCACAAAATTAGAAACCTAATTAGTGAAGTAAAATTGAAACCAAAGACAAAAACCTTTAAGTTTATAAACTACTTATAGGCTCGGGATTAGTCCTTTTAAAATTGAATCATAGATGATTTTTAGTAAGCTACTTTGACCCAAATTAAAAATTGCTCCAAACAAGTTAGATATTCAAAAAATATTTGGAAAAACCACTATAAAATTACAACAATTCTAGTACTTTACAAACCCATACATAAACCTATCCATCAGCGAAAACTCCGTAAAGTGTGTGTTAAATAGCCGCACCCTAGAAAGCATGTAAAGCTTCAGAAAAGAACAACCAAGTCATATCAGTGGTTTTGTGAAATTTGGGTTTTCGGCCTAATATGAAGTTGGTTTTGTATTTGGAAATTTTGGCTAATCCGAAAATTGGGCTTAATTTAGTCCAAAACCCGCTGTAGTGTCGTAACGTAGTCAGAAACCTTAGAACTAGATATACAATAATGTTAATCATCATTTAAAATAACTATGAAAAAAATATCTATTTTATCCTTGTTATTTTTTACTACAATATTGTATTCTCAAATTGATACCACACATAAAAAAGACCTAAAAAACTTTTTTATATTGTCTCAAAAAAAAGATACAATTAAAAATTTTTCATTAAAATTTGATTTTAAAGACTTTTCTACAGAATTGTTTTCAGCATATAACCAGAATTCCAAATTAAATGATATTTTCATCATCAAAAAAGACACCTCAAACTTTGTGAAATCGACAATCAATTTCAATAATAACCTTAGAAACCCTAAAATTGATTCATTCAATCCTTATGGTGCTAGTGATGCTAAATCTGGTTTGATTATTGGGGCAATTGGAGGAGTTTTTAGATCCATCTTTAACACTGATTAATTTTTAACTCTTTTATGTATTGGTTTCATTGCGTGCGCAGCACGAACAATGAAACCCCTGTTGAATAGCCTGTCCCCTTTTTTCGGGAGAACCAATTATATACAGTCAACATTTATGGAGTTATCGTAAAGATTTAAGAGAGAATTTCGAGAGGATTTAGTGTCTTACTTTTTTTTTGAGAAATAATTTAGGTTTGGTATCGTGTATTATTCCTTTTATACATAAATTCCCTTACCCATTCGCTCGTATTACTTTCCGTACGTTTTATTACTAACAAATGAAGAAGTAATGCAAATAACTCTACAATTATTAAAAAATTAAACTGGAAAAACGCTCCATATCCTTTACCATAAAAAATTAGGAAATCGTTTTTTGTACAATGATAACAAAATACTAAGAAAGTATATGGTCAATAATAAATAAATCTCAACAAAGTACTAAAACAATCTTTAAAAGTATTGGCTTTATATTTTTGAACTTTAACTGCTGTTTTTAAAGCTTAGTTATACTTTTATTATCTCAAAGCGAATTTCATAAAATTTTTTTTATTGTAAGTGAAATCACTTATATTTATTTTGTAATTTACCACATAATATTTGTTTAGAGATTTTTAGACAAATTTTTATTAGCTGCAAGCCATGTATTCGTTTTTTGAAAAATGATTCGTTATACACTACATGCTGTGAAATTAGACTGCCTACAGAAAAAAAAAAAAAATAGAAATATGGATGAAATTTTTGAAATTGTAGAAAATATTTTCAGTTCTGGTGGGTTTATGCCTCGATGGATATGCGGGCAATGGTCAGAGACACTCGGTTGGCTCTATATTATTTCAAATATAGCTATTGGATTAGCCTACCTATCTATACCGATCTTCTTATACAAATTTGTCAAAAAAAGAAAAGAAAAAATATTTAATAGAGTGTTCATATGCTTTATGCTCTTTATCTTTTTTTGTGGCACTACGCATTTTGTGGACGCTATTATATTTTGGTTTCCGTTATACCGGCTAAATGCGGTAGTCTTAAGCATGACAGCATTGATATCTTGGATTACTGTTTTCGTGCTTTATCGTTTCCTTCCGATAGCATCACAATATCGATCTCCTGCAGATTTGCAGCTAATTATTGAGGAACAAACGAGAGACTTAGCCATTGCTTATCAAAAGTTATCAATCAGTGAGAATCAATTTAAGACTCTAGTTAATAGTAATCCGGATATCATTACTCGGATAGACAAAAATTTAACCTATCAATTCATCAATGATTCGATTCGCGAAATACAAATGGATGCTGAAAATATTATTGGTAAGGACATTCGAGAAGTGCGAGGGAAAGCCAACAAAAAGATAAAGGAATTATTCATTAGCCAAGTAAAATCTGTTTTCAAAACAAATAAAACCGAAACGTTTGAATTTGAAATGAAGACCAATGAAAATCAAAATAATTACTTTCAATTATCAATCATACCGCTTGAAAATCAAGCGGGTGAATTGCCTGAAGATGTATTAGCAATAACCAAAAATATTACGCCTCAGAAACTATATGAACAGGAACTTAAGCGTAATATTAATCATTTCGAACTATTAGCTGATGGAATAGAGAAAAAGAGAAAGATATTAGAAGATTTTACTTATATTGTTTCACATAATTTAAGATCACCTGTTGCCAATTTAGCCGCTTTGTTAAATTTGCTAAAAGACGAAACAGATGATGATATGCGAAACATGTTCATTGAAAAAATCGACATTGCCTTTCAAAGTCTTTCTACGACGGTAAACGATTTGACAAATGTTGTGCGAATACGACAAGATGCTGAAATACCGAAAGAAGAACTTTTCTTTCAAGATATTTTATCAAATCATCTAATCAATCTGGAAACACAGATTAACGAAACGGCTACCACAATTACTTACGATTTCAATGCATGTGAGAAAATTGATTATCCAAAAGTATACCTTGAAAGTATTTTTTTAAACTTATTAACTAACGCGATTAAATACAGCTCACCAAAAAGAGCACCGCAAATTATTTTTAAATCGTTTATTGACAAAGATGGAATGATTAGCTTAACTTGCGAAGACAACGGCATGGGCATTAATCTAGAAAAACATGGCGCAAAGCTTTTTGGTCTAAATAAAACATTTCACGAGCATCCTGATGCGAAGGGTGCTGGCTTGTTTATCACTAAGAATCAAATCGAAACAATGGGAGGTGCGATTTATGCTGAAAGTGAAGTAGATAAAGGATCCAAATTTATTATCTATTTCAATGTCAATAATTCTTAAATTTAAAAAAAATATTGTGATTGTAAAAAATAGTACAATTCTTTAAAAAACATTTATGAAAAAGATAAATACTTTTTGCATTGTAGACGATGATGATATTTATCAGTTCACTACATCACTTTTGCTGAAAAAGACTGATCTAGTAAATAAGATTATCGTGTTTTCAAATGGACTAAAAGCCATTAATTTTCTAAAGGATGAGATGGGTAATATAGAAAACATTCCTGACATTCTATTTTTAGATGTGAACATGCCTGTTATGGATGGGTGGGAGTTTTTGGAGGAATACCTAATAATCAAGCCCATGATACCTAAAACAATAGTAATTTACATGGTGACTTCATCTGTGGATGAAAAAGATGTTTTAAGAGCCAAAAGTATTAGTGCATTGTCAGGTTATTTGGTAAAGCCTATATCAAGCCAAAATATAGAAGAAGTTATTTTAGGAATTTTTAATTGAATTTTGTTTTCAATCAACTTTTAAATCTAGCCGCAAGGATGTTCTTTCCGTGTGTGTAAAACTTTTTTTCGCAAAAAATAACTATAAAGTTTTCAGGTTTAAACCAAACAGTCCATTCTGTTCGCTCGGGATTACATTCCGTTACTGTTTACTGTTATCAAATAATGAATTACACTAAATACTTCTATCATCATTAAAAAATGAAATTAGAAATACTATACCCATTCTTTATCACAAAAATTCAATAAATCATTTCGACCCAATTATAGCAATTTAACAAAACTACTTTATCTTTGATTAAACATAAAAGGAAATATCCTTTGTTACATAAATCCAAAGTCATTATGCCTGAGAAAAATAATGACAAAACTATTTTTTCGCTGCTGGAAGTAACAAAAAGTATAAAAAAAACTCTGAAGCAATTATATTCAATTACTTTTTGGATTAAAGCTGAAATGAACAAACTGAATCATTACAGTCATTAAACAAGTGATAGATCAAAAACATCTTCCATATTAGGAGTGAGGAAAAAGCATGAAGAAAACGGTAAAAAACGATAAAAATAGATTTTTTTTTAAAAATTAAAACATTGAAAATCAATAGTTTAAAAAATAAAAAAGTTAAATTTCAATTTTCATAACCATGAGGTCCCGAGTTCAAATCTCGGTCTCGACACCAAGACAAACCCTTAAACCTGAATTGTTTAAGGTTTTTTTATTAAAAATGAATTCCGGAATGCAGACTTTAAAATGCTAAAGCGAGGCAAGGGACTGAGGAATTTTACATATTGAAATTCAAATATCAATCGATTTTAAACAAAAAAAGGTATAAATGAATTGTAGTTTTCATTTATACCTTTTGAATTTTAGTCAAATTGATTTGAATTATGCAACTATTGAAAAAATTAACTGTGGATTATTTACCAAAATATAACTTAAATCATAAGTTAGTTTTTTCTATCCACATTTATAAAATAAAATTGTTCAGATTTTGAAAACCAAGGGTTTTTGTTTAAAAATTAAATTTTGCTCCTTTTTGAAATTGCTTTGTAATTATTAATAAGTATACTGGCTCCATTTGCAGAAGACAATTCCTCTAAACTTGTTTCACAAAGAGCATCTATCCTGCACATTTGATCTATTGTAGAGAGTAATTTTCCAGAGGTTTCATCAAAAATAAAAATGTTATCAATTGCATTTTTAATAATTTTGATTAGTTGTTTAAAATCATCTTGGGAAAATTCATTCTCTAAAATATAATTTTCTAATCTAGCTCCTTTTCTGTATTTAGGATACTCCTCAAGCCCCATAAAGTGCAACATCCATGACTTATTGTAATATCCAATTGTTTTTACAATTCCTATATAATCTGCAATTAACTCATCGTGTAAGTTATTTGATGCTATCCCATATTTTTGAAGAGTATATAAATGTGTACATTCATGTTCTTCTCTTATCGAAATGGAATAGGACAACCATGCATCTTCAGTCAAACCCAATTGTTTTGCTGCTACATTACTATAGGGTTTTATACTCAAAATAATTAAATTATCCTTAAATAATTTCTTATTAGGCAATACATTACAAGTAAACTCTTCTGTCCAATTTCCAAAAGTATTGGTTGCTAACCATTTGTTTTTTAAAATGGTCAATCTCTCCCAATTATTGATGCCGTTTATTAACATGGCGCCCATAGATTGGGGAACATAGTTAGGGTTGTTTTTATATAAAAGTGACTGTATAATCGTAGTGAAGTCTTCACTATTTGAAACCGTTACTATGGGTATTGAACCAGCAATACTTTTATGAACTTTAAATGTGATATTTTCAAAATCGTTTAAATGTAGTAAAAAAGGAAAATTCATATCGACTGTTTTTCCTCTTAACACTATATCTTTATAAAATTCTGTTTTTTCTATGCCTAACTGTATTGGGAAATTCAATTGAGGATAGCATTTTTTTAATTCATTAAACACCATTTTACCTTCTGAAACTCGTGTTGAAATCCCTCTCCAATATTCAAGATCAATCTCATCAAAAAAAGGCGATGTTACGTTTTTTTTTACTAAAAATTTATTCTCCAAGTAGTTTTTAAGTCCTGCAGAAAAACAAATGCTGTTAGTGTGGTCAACTTCCTTTACCATATCTTAAATTTATTAAAAAGTATTAAGCAATTTGACGTTTAGCAAGTTCTGTAAACAATCCGTCCTTTTGAATTAATTCTTCATAAGTTCCTGACTCTTTAATTTCCCCTTTATCTAATACAAAAATACGATCAGCATTTTTTATAGTACTCAACCTGTGTGCTATGACTATACGAGTAGCTTGAAGTTTATCTAAACTTTCTGCAACAATATTTTGAGTTTTATTATCAAGAGCACTCGTAGCCTCATCCATAAATAATAATCTAGGCTTATGGGCAATTGCTCTTGCAATCATTAATCTTTGTCTTTGACCTCCTGAAAAAGTTCCAGCTCCCTCACTAATAACAGTATGCATTTCCATTGGCATATTCTTTATATCATCTTCCATACCAGCCATTCGTGCTGCATCCCAAGCATCATCTAATGTTAATTCTGAATTTCCAACAATATTTTGATAAATACTACCTGACATAAGTGCTCCGTTTTGTAATACCACCCCTATTTGTCGTCTTGTCAATTCTTTATTCATTGCGTCAAATGTATTACCATCATAGAATATTGAGCCTAACTCCGGATGTTCAAATCCTAAAAGGAGTCTCATAATAGTAGATTTTCCAGAGCCGGAAGCACCTACAAAAGCAACCATTTCACCAGGTTTTATTTTAAATGTAATATTTTTTAAAATTAAAGGTTGATCCTCATAATACCTAAAAGATATAGAATTCAACTCAATTTCACCCATTAATTCACCTGGATCAATACTTTCCTCTATCGATTCTGGTTTTTCCTCTAGAATAGGCTTAACCCTTTCGTAAAGAGGGATAACACTAAGTGAAGAAATAAATGCCATACTTAATCTTAAACTATCATTTAAAAATTTGTTGAAGGAAATGATAAAAGCCATAAATGAGCCAACAGACATCATTGCCGCATCTTTAGAATTTAAAACCGTATAATATATGAATGAAAAAAATAATATACTTGTAAAAAGAGGATAAGAACTATTGAAAACCTCCACAAAATTTTGGTAACTACCTGAACTAAAGCCTAATTTTTTTAATTTTGAAAACTTTTCACCCCAAAGAGAAAAAATTCTTTTTTCACCTCCTGTTATCCTTATTTTACTAATTCCAGATAGAAATTCGAAAAGAAAACCTTGAATATCTCCTTGGTATTTTGACACCTCTCTATCGTACTTGAGTTTAAACCAGCCCATCAAAATCATAAAAGCAATAGCTATTAAGGCAAGCGTAACTCCAACCCATGCTAAACTAGAATCATAATAAAAAAGAAGTAATAAATTTACAAAAGAGAATACCCCACTAAGTACAACTGTCATCAATGTATTAGATAAAATTTGTCTTATTGAATTAATACTTAAAACTCTATTTGTAAGATCACCCGCTGTATATTTTTTATAAAAAGTTACAGGTAAGCGAAGGATATAATCCATCACTCCTACTTGAAGGTTAATACTTGATTTTGACTCTAACCTCATTTGCAAAACTCCTTGCGCAAGTTGCAGTCCAGCTGATACAAAACCGATAATTATCATGATAATGAAAATTTCTAAATGTATAGATTTATCTGCAGTGGGTATTACATCATCATATATCATTCCTGATAAAATAGGAATTAATAAACCTATTAAACTTACAAGTAAGGAAGCAACTAGTAATAGTCTGGCATCTTTTTTTACGCCATTCATAGCGAAATTCAATACTTTTTTTATGGAATCCATTTTTACATCAAATCCAGAAAAAAACATATACCCAATAGGTTCTAAAGTGTCGGCTATTTCATTATTAACTATAGTTTCGGTACCCTTAGAAAAGTTTTTAATTAAATAAGTGGTAGAATTTTTCTGAATGAGAGCTACAGGTTCATTTGTTTCTTTTATAAATGCTAACAAATGTCCATTTTCATCTTTCCACCACACATCTCGTAAAATAATTTTTCGTATTCTTACTTTAGAACTCTGAGCAATTGCATATAAATAATTATTTGTATTGTAATTATCCGTCTCAAAATATTTGGGCTCTTCAAATTTAAAACCTGTTTGTTCTCCAATTAATTGGCATGTCAAAAAAAGTATATTTTGCTTTTTTGCTTTATCTTTCTTGGAGTGATGTAACTCTTTTTTAGAACCAGTAACTATCGATTTTATTTTTTCTAAAGTGCTTTTTAATTCCTCTTCTTGATAAATTAATTTATCATTAAGAATATCACTTTCTGATAAACTACTGATCTCTATATTCTTGCAAAGTTGATTGTAAAAATGACCTTGTAGTTTTTCTAAAGAAATTAAAAAATTAATTTCATCCTCTAAAACTTCTCTAGTACTCATAGATTTCAACTCAGAACTTTCAGACAAGGACTTAACCCATAACTTATTACAAACAGGAATAGGAAATTTAAGTCCATCACTATAATTAATGGTCTCATGATCTGAAAAAATAGAAAGCTCTCCATCAATTAAACTTATCCAGTTTATTCCATGAGAAGGGTATGCAATTGTATTTTGATTTAAAACAAAGTAATTATAACTATCAATCGTTTTGTAAGTTTTTGGAGTGTTACTTGAGTTGATTTTAAATGAAGTTTTCAGTATCCATTTATCAATCATACCGGCTAGAAAAAAATGATCAATAGCAATAAGTTTATGTTTATCTATTGACAACAAAGTTGCTTCGTTTGAAAAAACAATTAAACGAGTATCATTTTTACAGTCAGTTGAAAGTAAACTAAATAATAAGTCTCCTTTTTTAGCGGAGTATAAATATTTTAACGCACATAAATAATCTCCTTTTTCATCAACTCTTACATAAAACACATTTACTTCACCAGAAACTACCATCCAGAGTTTATCTGTGTTATTTAGTATCAATGGTTCTTCGACTCCTATATATATTTTTTCTTTCGTTGACATATCTTAATTTTTATTTTGTTTCAATCAATCTAGAATAAACACCATTTAATTTTAATAATTCTTTATGAGAGCCTCGTTCTACGATTTTACCAAACTCCATTACAATTATCTCATCACAGTCCATTATAGTGCTTAATCTATGGGCAACAATTAAACAAGTACATCCTCTTTTCTTAATATTATCCATCACAATTTTCTCTGTGGTTGAATCCAAGGCACTAGTAGCTTCATCCATAATTAAAATTGAAGGATTGCAAACTAGAGCTCTAGCAATTTCAATTCGTTGACGCTGTCCACCGCTAAAATTTGATCCACCCTCTAAAACAGAGCTATCGTAACCCTCATTTCTAGCCGCAATAACATCATGAATATCAGCATCTTTTGCGGAATTTATAATGTTTTTTTCTGGGATCATCACGTCCCAAAAAGAAATATTCTCTTTAATTGTGCCATTAAACACTAAAACTTCCTGATCAATTACTGCTAATGATTCTGTAATGACATGTCTAGGAATATCTTTTCTATATTTATTATCTAACAATACGTCACCATCCCATGGATCATAAAGCCCTGAAGCTATTCTTGCCACAGTAGACTTTCCGCTTCCAGAACCTCCTACTAGTGCTACTCTACTTCCGGGTCTTAACTTTAAATTAAAATTCTCAATTAACGCTGGCATTGTAGGACTATATCCAAAAGTCACATTCTTCATTTCAAAATATCCAATTAATTTATTATTAATGGATTCCTTATTGGGCTGCTGAATATTTTTATCTTCGTTTTTTATAAATTGTTTGTCAATTTCATAGTTCATTACATCATCAATACGCGCCATATCGCTTTCCGTCTCGTGCAACATAGCTCCTACTGATACTAATTGATTTACTGGAGTAATAAAATTGTTCATTAAATAGGTAAAGGCTACTAGAGCTCCTAATGTCATCTCTCCTTCCATTATCCTCAAAGCCCCTAAACCTAAAATTAAAGTATTTGTTAAAGATGAAATTAGGTTTGGGAGTATATTAAGTCTTATAGTCAACCACCCAAATTCTTGTTGAGCATTCATTACTTTAGCCAAATAACCAATCCAATTCGTGAAAAAATCATTTTCTCTACCAGAAGATTTTAATGTTTCAATCATGCTAATTCCAGAAGTAGTAGTTCCTAATAACTTTCCAGTTTCATTGCTCAATCTTCGGCTTCCGTCTTTTCTAGCAGTCGAAACATACTTTAAGGCAACCACATTTAACAGTGCCATAAAAACACCTATTAAAGTCAGGGTAACATCATAGGAGAACATTAAAATTGCATAAAAAATTACAACAATAACATTTAAAGCCGCATTTGCTAAATCACCACTTAATAGTTTTGCTACTTTGTCATTCAATGAAACTCTATTACCTATTTCACCACTATATCTCTGAGTAAAAAAAGCAATAGGTAAATGAAAAACATGCCAAAGAAATTTACTAGAAGTTACTAATGCTAGTTTTGTTTCTAATTTAAGTAAAAAGTATTGCTGCAGATAGACTAAAGATGCATTAACAATAAGAAGGCCTCCCATAATTAATAAAAGCGGCATTACAAAACCTGAAAAATTATTCACTAGATATTTATCTATAAATATTTTAAGGAATGATGGAATTACTAAACCAGGAATTACTAAAAACAAGCTTGCAATAATAATGTAGGTTATACTCAATTTAGAATTTGTAATTCTTGAAATTAGCGATGCAAATAAGCCTTTTTTCTCATTTCCTTTTTCAAAATCTTTTGATGGACTAAAGGTTAAAACAACTCCAGTGTAAGAATCATCAAATTCTTTGTGAGTTACATAATACCTACCTTGAGCAGGATCACTAAGATAAACTCTCTTTTTTGTAAAACCCTCAAGAACCAAAAAGTGATTGAAATTCCAAAAAATAATGGCTGGAGCTTCTATTTGCATTAACTTTTCAATAGACTTAGCGTATCCTTTTGCCTCTAACCCAAACTCTTTAGCCGCTTTTAGAATATTTGTAGCCTTTAATCCATCTCGTGATACCCCACAAGCTATTCTCAATTTTTCTAATGGAACAAATTTTCCAAAATGTCCTAAAATAATACTTAAAGCAGCAGCACCACATTCAACGCTTTCCATCTGAAGAACAGTAGGCACTTTGACAGGTCTATTTTGTTTTTTTAAAAGTAAGTTTATGATATTTTTCATTTTGATGGATCAATATAAGTCAAAAAATTTCTTGAACGCTGGAACAACTAATGTAACAGGAGGCTCTCGTTTGATTGTGATTTTACCTAAACATGATGTACCTTCTTTTAAAAAAATATCTGGTCCTTTTGCAGAAGTCCATTTATATCCACTATACGATACTGGGTCTTTCTCAAAATCTACGTATACTTCAAATAAAGGACCACCTACTAAAAGTTGCTTTGTAAGTTGATCATTTTTAACAGATGTGAGCATTCCTTGTTGGGTTATCGGAAAATCTGATACATATGTTACTTTCCCTTTTATAAATCCATATTCCTCAGGCTGTACAGTCGAAGGTACAATTAAAGCTTCCATTCCTTTTTTGATTTTTTTTCCATCTTTTGAAGGAATATAAAGAATACCTCTTAATTGAGATTGTTTTGTTTTAATGGTATTCTTAAGTTTAAATAATGGAGACCCTACAGAAACAACAATTCCAGCATCGGTTAAAACCTCAACTACTTCTCCACTATATGGACTTTTTATATTTCTTTGATTGTCATACCTTTCAGTTAAAAACTGAAGATTTCTTTCAGCTTCCGCAATTCTTTGCTTTTGTAATATCACTTTCTGTTGCATATCAAAACCTAAATCATTTTGCTGACTTGAGGTTTGAGCTATTTGTCCTTTTAATCTTTCAATAGTATTTTTGGCTACTTCAATTTGTTGTTTCGTATTTGCAACTTGCGATTTAGTTATTAAACTTTTATCCAATAAAATATTCTCTGATTCTAGTTGATTATTCAGAAAAATAATTTTCTTTTTTTCTGATTCGATTTCACCTTTTATACTTACACGAGATTGACTAATTATTTCACCTTGTAGTTGAGTGCCTTGATTCCCATAAGACATTAGCTTTTCCATTTCAAATTTTCTATCAGATAGAACCGCTTTTGCATCTTCAATTTGTTGAAATAGTTCTGGTTGTCGTATTGTAGCAATTATGTCACCCTCTTTAACAGTACTCCCTATTGCTACTCTCAACTCAACTAATTGCCCTTGTGCTGTAGCAACTACTTCATGAACGTCCCCGCCCAGTACAACACCTATTACATCTAATTTTGTTTTTACGGTGCCCATAAAAGACCACATTATGGCTGTGAAAATTGCTACTATAATTGTAATTAAAGCTATCCAAGCTTTTGTACCAGTGACCTTAATTAATTGATCTAATTTTTCTGGAGTTGAAAGTTTTTCTAATGCCGATTTTCTAAAAAAAGGTGCTGACATAATTTATGTATTTTTAATTTTCTTTGTTAGGAATAGTATAAAATGCATTTTGAGTAATTTTAAACCCAAGATCTTCTTTAGAAATAAGCGTACCTGTTTCGTGCCTAAGTATTAAGATTGCATTTGAGAATTGTTGCTGTGCGTTTAAATTCTCTAATTCTGAAGCAGTAAGTCTTTCTTGAAATAAGATTAAATTTAAAAGAGTAGTTAAACCGGATTGAAACTTAATCTGTTCATTTTTAAATGCATTTTGATAAAAATCAAAAGACTCTTTTGATTTTTGAAGAATTAAAACACTATTCATAAGATTATTAACTGCTATGTCAATATTCAATTCAATATTTCTATGAATGTTTTCATTTATTACAGTTTGATTTTGCAAAGCAATTTTACGTATCGAATAATTCCCCTTGGCCAAATTGTTATTCAACGGAAAAGAAAATGAAAGTTTGGCTCCACCTCCTAGTTCTTGACCTTGATTATTAACAAGAGAAGACCATGTTTTATCAACTCCGTTTCCTGCGCTTGCACTCCCATAAAAACCAAAAGCTGATAAGTTTAATTGAGGCCTTAAATTATTAGTTGCTACTAAATATTGAAGTTCTAATGCTTTATATTCTTCTCCTATTGCCTTAACATCACCTCTTTTACTCTTAGCAATTTTAATTAGTGCATTTTTATCAATAAATTCATTGTAACCAGATTCTAAAACAGTGGGGAAATCATTAACAGGAATATCTAGTCTTTGACCTTCTTCATCAATTAAACCAATAACTCTTCCTAAATTAATTCTTGAATTATACAAATTTTGTCTTGCAACTGCAGTTAGCCTTTCTTGATTTCTTAAATCTGCATTGACTTGATCTAAATCACTTAGAGGTTTTTTATCCGCCTTTACAAGTTCTGTAGTCATATTTAACACCTCTCTCACTCTATTCTCATTTTGAGTATAAATTGATAGACTTTTATATGCCGTATAATAATCCCAATAAGCAATGCCTATTTGCTCTATTTCAAGAGAATTTGCAAACTCATAGTCATATTTACTTTTATTGATGTAAAAAACAGATGCTTTTTCTGAAGCTGTAACTATCTTAGCTCCTCTTCCTCTTAAAAGTGGTTGAGTTAAAACAAGGTTAAGCGTACTAGAATGATTACCATAAAAACTGCCAACAAGTTCATTGAAAGTATTGTACGGAAAATTTGAATTATTATAATTATATTTTAAACCTATATCAATTGATTGTCCAGTTCGTAGTCTTTTTTGTGAACCAATTGAAAAATCAAATGAATTATTTCTAAGCGTTTTATCGACGAAATCATTTCTAGGATCTGCATCAAAAAGATTGTATTTTCTATTTTGAAATGCAACATCAGAGTTTAAGTTAAAATCAAAAATACTTCTTTGAACTTGTAAATCAGCTTCGGCATTTTGAATGGAGTAATTAGCACTTCTAATGGTTGGATTTTTATTAAATGCAATACTTGAAACCTCAATTAAATCACACTTGATTTTAGCCTGACTGTATAAAAGACTATAACTACCAAATAAAATATAAAACAAAAAATAATTCCTCATATTGAACTTAATAATTAACACTTAACTTTACTTCTGAAAATCTATTTAATATTTGACCAAAACGCGCACCTGCTTGTGAAACAACATCTAATACTTTTGTGTCAATTAAATCCTCTTCCTCTGGTACTCCATATCCCAACTGATCTGTAGTTTTTCTTAACCTATTAGAAAGAAATAAGGCTAATGAGTAATAAAAATTAGCTTTGAAATCTGGATTTGATGAAAGACGTGCTTCTATTACATTTCGAGATATTTTATAAACTACAGCTGATTTTTTTGAAATAACAGAAACTGATGGAGGTCTAGATTCTAAAAAAGACATTTCACCCACAATTTCACCTGCTCCTAAGGTGGCTATTTCCTCATTCTCAGTCTCATCTGAAAAGATTGATAGCTGACCTGATAATAAAATGTATAAATTATCCACATAGTTTCCTTTTTGGATTAATTTATCTCCTGTTTTCAGTTCTATTTTTTGGCCGTTTTGGATCATCCATTCCACATCTCTGTCGTTCAATTGGCCTAAGAAAAAAAGCACTCGTTTCATAGTATGTATTTTAAAGGTTATGGTTATTTAGTTATTCTTTTTTAAAATAATTTTTATTTTAACTACTGGTTTTGATAGCACTTTATCAACAGTTTCGTTTTCAAGACAATGAGTTTATTAATTCTTTGGGAGATATATTATATTGATTACTAAACAACTTTGAAAAATAATGAGAATCATTATAACCAACAGAATATGAAACTTGAGAGATCGAATCTTGAATATAGTTCTCTATCAATTGCTTAGCTTTATGTAACCTTAAAACACGTATGTATTTATTAGGAGTTAAAAAAACTAAATTCGAAATTTTTCTATGAAGTTGCCTTTCACTAACAGCCATTTTACATGATAATTCATATAAGTCAAGGTCACTTTTAGAAATAGAATTATAAATTTCTTTTTCTAAATTGATTAACCAATTTTGATCATTTTTTGTTACTTTTTCTGGAGTAATCTTATTAGAACATAGATGCTGTACATTTTTATTTGACTCATAAATATCAAAAATATCAGGGCGCCTTTGAATTGTTAAGCTTACTGATTTAGATTTAATTTCATTTAATATTTCCTCAATAAGGTCATTAATTTGCTTACTACTAGAAAAAATTATTTCATTTGTTATCTTATTCTCAACTGAACTAGGGGTACTAGCAGTCATAATAGTATCTAATGGGTTCTTTATGTGTAAGAATAAATGATTTAAAATATCCGGCGAAGACCAATCTATTGTAGTTTTTTTTACTGTTGCATTCATGACTTATAGCGGTAATTAATTCTATTGATTACTAAATTTCAAAATTCGGATACTAACATGTTCGTAGGCAAACTCAAAGTCTATTGACTTTCATTATTTTCAATTACATAAAAATATTAGTAAAATGAGATACCTATATTGCTATGTAAACATTCTATTTTGTTGGTTTTATACCCTTCAAAATGTTAGCTGAAAATGATTCTTAAGAAATTCTATATGCCAAAACTACAACTGAAGTTTAGTGAAGTTTTACACTTAAAGTGTAAATAAAGTTAAATCTCAAAAAATCCTGAATACAAATAACTCACACAGGATTAATTGTATTAATTGCTACAAAATCTAACATTAAACACATTAGAAATTATAACTAAAGACTTTTGGATTCCTAAAAAAAGATAACTATTCATCGTAACAATACGACAAAATTTACAAGGAGATTATGATATTATTTTAGTTTGTTAAAAGGTATAAAACAAACTGTATCTATTTTGAATGAAAAAATGCAACGCCCTTTAACTGATATGCTATTTAAAAAAGACACACCACTTGTTTGGAGCTGGTCAAATAGTTTCTTGAATTCATTTAATATAATATTCTAATATTAGATCTATAAATGTATGTTCAATAGCAACTTAGCGTTATTTTGATTTTACATTAAGAATCAACGTAATACGAATTCCGAATACTTTTAATATTTATAGTTGCCAAAATAAATGAGATAAAAATTAAAAAAATCTGATCAACGTTAAATGGTAATAAAATAGAATTTTAGATAAAAATATGGAGAGGATATTATTTAAAGATTAGAAACTGAAACAATAATTGAAGTTTAAATTCGAGGGGAAATGATAAATGAAACAATTAAAAATAAAATCTACATTATTAGAATATATTTGAAATACAGCTTTGTTAATTTAGAATGAGGTTGTATAAGAAATTGAAAAAACACATGAAATACCGTATTATATTTCCTGGTTATAAAACGTATTCTTTTGAAGTTTCTTTTATTTTTTTTGAGATTTTTACATCAAAAGTTAGATCATTCTTAATATTCTACACTCCCGTAAAATGTCTTCGTCATTGCCTTTATCAATACCTAAAATATCCTTTATTTTACTTTTACGCTTTTTAACAGTATCTTCAGAGACTTTAATTGTTGTGGCAATAGTTTTTATTTGACATCCATTAGAAATTAACGTTATGATTTGACGATCAATAGTGTCAAAATGTCCTTCAGCTAATAAACGATCTGTTTTTGCTTTTTTAGCAGTCTTACTGAAATAGTTTTCACCAGCCATGATTTTATCGTAGGCCAATAACAATTCCTCATCGTCAAAATCTGTTTTTACCAAAATTCCATTGACTTTTGTTTTTTGATATATATTGTACAAAATAACACTTTCAAAATGCGAAGTAATAATCAGTGTTTTTGCTAAAGGAATATATTTATGAACTAAAACTGCTAAATCACCACCATTAAATATATTTTTATCAGGAAAAGGAGGTAAACTATAATCGAGCATAACCAAATCAAAAGAAATTGTATTAATTTCATTTGAAATGCATTCGTATGCTGATTCACAATTATTAGCTGAATAAAACTCTAAATCATGGCCCAATCTATTGTGCGAAAGAATAGTCTGATAAGCAGTAATCATTGAAGGGTGATCTTCAACAATTAATATTTTTTTTGTCATAAATATTTAAAACTCAAATTTATTGAATTCTAATGGGATTGACAAATTTATTTTTGTTCCTATATTTTGTATGGACTCTATTGAGAATTGTCCGTTAAGCTCCATGGTGCGATATTCCATATTTTTTAAACCAATTCCTTTCTTTATTAGCTGCATTTCAAAACCCTTCCCATTATCAGCAATTTGAACCCCTATACTTGTTTCATTTTTAGTAATTGCAATCGTTATTAAATTAGCGTCTGCATATTTATTAATGTTTTGTAATGCCTCTTGAAAAATTCTATAAAGATTCATTTTTACATTTTTATCAATAACAGACCATACTATTCTTGGATCAACTTCTATGTTTATTTTAGCTGCTGAATTTAGATTTAATTCTGTAAATAATGCTTTAATCATGGCTTCAAAATCATCAGAGCCTGAAAAAACAGTAGTATTTAGATCGTGTGTAAGGTTTCTAATTTCCTCTTCAATATCTTTCATACCCGCAATATGATCTAAATGCTTTTTTATGGATTCTGGAGATTGATTGTATTTAATTTCATATAAATTCATTCGTATTGCTGACAATTTTCCAATTATTCCATCATGGAGATCCCTGGAAATTCGTTGCTTTTCAATAAGCTTGCCCTCTTCAATTTTTTGTTGATTTGAAAGTATCAAATTATATATCTGTGAATCATTAAGAGCTTGCTCCTGTTTACGGAACAATTTTTCAAGTTTAATGTTTTTGTTTTTGATAGATAACACAAATAGTAATACTAGCAATATAAATCCACTTAAAGCAGCATATAAATAAAACTGTTTAGAGATTTCATTTTTTTTATCCTCAACTACTTTTTTTTCTTGAGCTATTTGGTCAGTCTCAAACTCAATTCGGGCATATTTATCTTGAGAAGTACGCTCTACATCTTGAAGACTATCAGTAAGATGAATATATTTATTTGAAAAAAAGGATTCCTCTTGAGGATTAACAAGAGCTAATAATTTAAGAATTATGAGCTCGTCTTCAAAAAAGTTATTTTTATGAGCTTGTAACTGCGCTTCTTTTAAGTAGTAATTCGCTTTTGAATCGTTTTTTTGATTTAAGTAATATTCGCCTAAATAAATTTTAGAAGTTATCTGAATAGGCGTACTTCCAATGCTGTCGCCAATTCTTAAAGTTTCTTCAAATTGCTTAAATGATGATTTATCACCCAGTTTAAATTTAGAGTAAGCCAATTTATTGATAAGATAACAATAAATTGGAGGATCTATTTTTTTATAATCTGCTAAAGCTAGTCCCTGTTTTGCAAATTCAATAGCTTTACTATATTTTTGGGTTTTTACATAAATATTTGCAATATGATTATAGGGTTGGCATTTATATGATAAATACATTGGTTCTGATTTTAGATATTCAGAAGCCTCAATAGCTTTATTGTAATATTCTAAGGATTTGTCATAATTCTTTAACCCCATCAGTGCAGTACCTAAAGTAAGATAACAATTATAAATCAATAAATTGTTTTCTTTAGTAATTCCAATTTTTAATGCTTCAACGGCTAGTTTTTCGGTTCCAACATAATCATTTCTAGATGATAAAATTTCTGCTTTTAATATTTTAACGTTTCCTAATAAATTATCGTTTTTTTCTTTCAAAATAACTTTTTCTGATTTTGTGTAATAATAATATGCAGAATCATATTTTGTTTCATTATTGTACACACCTGCAATACTGTAGCTTGCATTTTGAATACCTTCATTATCTTTTAATAAAATTGATTTATGATACAATTTTTGCAATAAGTAAAGACATTTGTCAGTCTCTCCAAGTTGTAAAAATGAATCTACCAACTCAAAATAATAGTCGGAGGAAACTATTAAAGCATTATTGTTTTCAATAATTTTAAAAGCTAATAATGCCTTTTCTAGTCTTTCCTTTTTAGTTTTGGTTTTGTCTCTGGAATTTGAAATTAAGGAATCTACATTACTAGTGGTCGGAGCGTAAAATTTTTCATCTTTACGCTGGCACCCCATAAAAAATAGACTAAAAATCAATGCTATGTGAAATAGTTTCAATACTGAAGAATTAAAATAATTGTAAAAGTACATTTTTTATACTTTTTGATTCGATAAAAGGGACATCAATTCAGATAATAACCTCTAAATAGCTTTATAATACAACTAGATTATTTTTTTGGTGGTATTACAACACCTCCGTTTTTATTTGGATCAACATCATCTTCAGCTTCTACTTGAACTTTAGGTTTTTCTGTTTCAATTTCTTCAGCAGTACAAGAATTTAAACTAACAACTAGGGCGAAAATGGCGATACTATAAAATAAATGTTTCATGGTCTTTTGGTTTATGTTTAATAATTGTTTTTTGAAGCTATTTCAATATTGAAATAGCATATCAGGAATTCCTTGTACTTGTAATATTACATTACAAATCTATGTCGATTCTAAAGTTTGGCTTTAGACTAAAAGTGTAAAAAATGTTAAAATTCGTACTTTTAAGGGTATCTGTCTTTCGAACTAGTCTAGATGTTTCTGGTAAAAAACAATATCATTTTAAGAAAGGAATGTAGCTTTGATTAATTATCGTAAAATCAGTGTAGACAGTATAACTAAGCAATGAAATATAAACATAACATCATCACTGTTTTTTACTATTGAAAAGTGTTTGAGGTGTTTGAGGTGTTTGAAGATTGAATTTTTCTAAAAAAAATTAAGTATGAATCTTGGATAAGGAAAATACATGACCCATAAAAAACAACCAAATTACTTCAAACAATAAAGGAACTTTTTAGTTTGTAAAAACAAGGAAGTATCGTAAAGTTGCAACTAAAAGTGTAATGAAAAAGTGTAAAATTTCATTGATGTTGTAGTTAGAACAGGATTAAACAAGCCTAAGTTTTATTTAAAACAAAGCTTTTATCAGCCAAAATATCAATACTACTGTTTCATCAAATAGATGAAGTAATACTACTTTAGAACGAGGTGAGATAAGAGTTAAACTGAAATATAGAAGAAGTCTCGATTTTTCAATCTGGCACAGGAATTTAAAATCCTAACAAAAACTTTGTATCTTCACTTCAAGCCAATAAAAAAAACTTGAAGTATGACTGACTTTTAAATAAAGATACTGGAAAACACCGCAGCCAGAAGCTTCTTTAAGTATTTGAAAACTGACCAAAAAGTATAATCAATAGATTTTTAACTACTAATCAATAGGAACAAACTGTTTTAACAGTACCAACAAAGCTGAAAAAATTAATGAAAATTGCAATTTAAAACAACTATAAGTAAGTAAGTAGGTCAGCCTTCAATTAAAAATCGTTAAAGAACTCAGATTTAAAATTGATGACTTAAATGTTGCTAACTATATGAATCCAATTTAATTTACAAATCACGATTATATTCACTTCATACGATAAACTTACTTAAAGTATGCCGTTCCTATTTGATCAACAGTAAAATTCACTAATCCTTTTAGAATAAGTAAAAGACACGCATTAAGTATAATAAAGATAAAAAGAGTACTTTTTTTGTATTGAAATTTTGAAAAAAATTGATAGAAAAAAAAGCACATATAAATGAATTCTAACAAAGGATTAAACAAATTTAATACGCTTAAAACTTTTATGTTCCCGTAAAAGACTGTTAAGCTTGTAAAAAATAAACCTATTATTAATATCCCATTTATTAAATACATAGCCATTACAAGATGTTCTATGTAATTTAATTTAGCTTTTTTAAAGACACAATAACTAGCAAAAGCATAAAAAGGAACAGTGGCTAATAAAATAAATTTAGCAAAATCTTTTGCCACTTTATGAAATCCTGACATTTTACCGTTTTCAAATAATTGATCACCGGTAATTTGTGAATAATTCCCAATGAAATGACCTGCAGCAAGGAGTAGAATAAAGCCTGTAAAATAATTAAAATGATCAACTCTTTTACCTTGTATATATTCTCTAACACTATGTCCAGGTCTAGTTACTAATTCCTTCAGAGTAAATAAAAAACCTTTGTCTAAATGAAACACGCCATGAATAAAGTCATGAATAACAAAATGTTTCATAGAAAATCTTTTTGTAGAAGATTTTTGCCCACAAAATGGGCAAAAATTATTTTCTACTTCGCTATTACAGCTGAGACATTTTTTGGTCATATTCTTTTATGCATCTAGTGAAAAACAAATATTAATAAACAATTTTTAACAAACCTCCTCTAACAAGTCTTTTTGCTAATTTCACTTTGTTATCATCATTCACATATGGAATATCTTTAACATTAAATATACCTTTTTGCTCAGAAATAAATTCTAAGGTATTTGCAATTTGAGAAGGTCCTTTAATGGTATTTCCTTGAAACAAAATTCTAGCTCCTGTTACGTGATTAGTAACTTTAGACTTCAAACCTTCCCTTTTTATAAGTTTTGTATTTAAATCTAAATGATTTAAATGATCTAAACTTGAAAAATGACCATCTGGTTTCGGTTGCTCTTTAGTTCTAAATTCTTCTGATAAAATATCTAAAGTCCCTTTAACATTATCTTTTTCAAAAACAGATTTTAAGATGTTCATTAAATCATTTTCTATATTTTGAGAAAGTAATCCAGTTTCATCAGCATTTAAATAACCAAGTGGAAGTGCTTTACGAAGCTCTATATGTTTTTGACCTAAACTAAGCATAGCTTTAGAAATGAAGTCTAACCATTGAGTAGAATGCACCCCTAAGGTAATATGCATAGAGGATTGGTCTGTGGTGTATGCCTCATGAGGCACACCTCTTGGCATATACAATACATCTCCAGCTTTCATTGTGATTTCTTTCGCCGCAGTTAAATGTTCTCTTTGGAAAATAGGCTGAAAACTATGCATTAATGGCGTTTTGTAATAAGTATCGTCATATAGAATCCAATGCTTTTCTCCCGAAATTTGTAAAGCAAATACATCATGTGTGTCATAGTGTGGCGATAATGCTTTTTCGTTTTCTGGTGTTAAATACAGATTGGCAACCACATGATGCCCCATATATTGACGAACACCCTCTACCAATTCCTTAATAGGATTCGAAAATCGCTGTATTTCATTTACTACAATAGTATGTCCATCTGCATAAGCAGCATACAATTGATTAAGATTTAAACTTCCATCTTGGTTTTCATACACTGTTGGACTCATAGGTTGTTGACTTTTTACAACCCTAATACTATTTCCTCGTGGTCGTGTATATTGTAACAAAAGATCCAAATCTTTGATAGAAAAAAGATTGCTAAAGAACTCTGGATTTCCTCTTTGAATGTGTAAAACCTGATTCTCCCAATAGTTTTGTTCAAAATTTTCTAAACCGATAGGGTCAATTAATTCGCAAAAGTCTTTTATTGCGGTTTGTTTTTTTATGAATGCTTCCATGCTAGTAGTTTTTCATTTAATCTTGATTAAATTTTATTTTCAATTCTTTTCTATTTGTTTTGCAAACATATATATGCTGCAAAGTAAACATAAAACTGAAAACCCAAGTATCGATAATTTTATTATACTACTTTGAATAGATAGACTTATTGGTACACTTATTATCCCTACTAATAGGTAAACAAATGGTGTTACTTTATTCATATATAATTGATTTGAAAAAAAAATTCGGAAGACCTGAAAATATAATATTGCTTCAAAATTTTGGGACACATGAAAAATCTAACATCGTCACATGTCCCAAAAATTGATAAGTTGAACTATTTCATTCTATTTTTTAAATTTTAAAACAAAATAAACTGCATTTACAAATAGAATTATTAGTCCAGTAGCCATATATGGATAACCTATTTTTTTATTATTCGCATATGGTAGATTATTGCCATAATAACTTAGCCATAGACCAATTACAATGCTCACAAAGCATATTAATGATAAAATATTTTTATCTTTTGGCATGGAATAATTATTTTTTCTTTTTTCTTTCTTTAATTAAAAAAGTTAAATTTATTATTTGTAGTAAAACACCAATGCATATAATAATAATGCCTAACTCATTTTGTTTGAAAACTACAAAAGAAATTACACCAAAGGTTGCTACTATTAAACCAATAATCGGAAGTAGTACGTTTTTCATTTTTTTTTGAATAGTAAAATGTATAAATTATTATAAGGATGTTAGCCTAAATTAGTGGAATTTAAAAAGAACATCTATCAATCAATGGATAGATCTCGTAATTATTGCAAAATCTTCTTTAAAAATAGGTATTTATTTACACTTTAATTTCCAACTCTCAAAAACCTAATTTGCTTTTCCATTAGTTTTGGCTAAGAACCAATTATATTATTATGAATTATCAATCTAAAAGATAACAAATTGCGTACGCAGACGCTGCTCCTACTAATCCAGAGCCAATAATAATTGCTGCACCTGCCAAAATAAACTCACCGCCGGATACAAGTTCTAATTGCTCATCTGTAAGTTCTACTTCGTTAATATTAGGTTTTACAGGAATGTTAAAATAGATATAATTTGGATTTGATTGCTCCTCCACAACTATATTCATTTCTTTAGAAATAGTCTTACCGTAAAGAGATTCTATAGCTAGATGTGGATTGTCTAATAGTTCTTTTTTGTAAGTTGGGCTCTCGATTGTTTTTTTTACAACTTGATTTATTAAATCAACCCCTTTTTTCAGTTTTTCAGATGTTATCATTTTTTTTATTTTTTTATTAATTAACCGCGGTACAGATTGCTACACCAACTCCCATACCTGTTAAAAAAGCAGCTCCTATAGCAAGCCCTAAAACAATTTCTCCTCCAGATACAACATCAAGCTGTTCATCGGTCAATTCTAAATTTTCTATTTGAATCTTTCTAGGTATATTTAAATAAATCATAGAAGAATTTGTCTGGTCCTCGACTACAAATTTATAATCACTAGTTACAGTATTTCCGCTGACTGATTCAATCGTTGCAACTGGGTTTTTAATCAATTGATCTTTAAAAGTAGCACTTTCCCAAGCTTTTTCTATTAGAGTTTTCATTAACTCCGTACCTTGCTTTTGTTGTTCAATAGTGTATTTCATTTTTATAATTTTAATGTGTTAATAAATTATTCGTTATAAAACGCGATCTCCTCCTTGAAGAATAGGGATATCAATAGGGTACCAAGGAAACAATAGCCCACCAGCAACAGCTTCTAATTGATCATCATTTAGTTCTACATCGTCCATTTGTTTTGAAGCAGCAGGAATGTTGATATAAACAACAGATTCATCTGTTTGATCTCTTACTACTAATGTTTTACCTTCCGGTAAATTTAGTTTTTTACCTGTTAATTTTTCAATTGCAGCTACTGGGTTTGCAGCTAATTCTGCTTTAAATGCAGTATCTTCCCATGCTTTTTGTACAATTTCGGCGTACAGTTTTTGATCGGGTGTAAATTCCATTTTAATGAATTTATAATTATCAATTAGATTTAATATAGTTCTGGTAAAGTAGGAATCCAAGGAAATGGAAAAGTTGGAGTACAACCACCCGGGCCTTCAATTCCACCCGCTACAGCTTCTAATTGCTCTTCGTTCAGTTCTACATCTACTGATTTTTTTGGTGTTGCAGGAATGTTGATATAAACAACAGATTCATCTGTTTGATCTCTTACTACTAATGTTTTATCTTCTGGTAAATTCATTTTTTTCCCAGTAAACTTTTCTATTGCAGCAACAGGATTTGCTACTAATTCTTGTTTAAATGTAGCATCTTCCCATGCTTTTTGTACAATTTCTGCATACAGTTTTTGATCGGTTGTAAATTCCATTTTAATAAATTTAATGTATTATTACTTAGATTTAAATTAATTCTGGTAAAGTCGGGATCGGGTTCCAAGGAAATGGAAAAGTTGGAGTACAACCACCCGGACCTTCAATTCCACCCGCTACAGCTTCTAATTGCTCTTCGTTCAGCTCTACATCAACTGATTTTTTTGGTGTTGCAGGAATGTTGATATAAACAACAGATTCATCTGTTTGATCTCTTACTACTAATGTTTTACCTTTTGGTAAATTCATTTTTTTTCCAGTCAATTTTTCTATTGCAGCAACAGGATTTGCTACTAATTCTTGTTTAAATGTAGCATCGTCCCATGCTTTTTGTACGATTTCTGCGTACATTTTCTGTTCTTGTGTAAATTCCATTTGATTAATTTTATAGTTATTATTAGTTTAATTGCTATACGTTAAATGAAGGACATATAAAAAGTAAAAAGTCTTTAATAGGTGACTTGCCACCTGCAACAGCTTCTAACTGCTCTTCATTTAATTCCATGTTGTCAAAATCTACCTTAGCAGGTATATTAATATAAACCGAAGACTCATCTGTTTGATCTCTTACAATCATTTTCTTTCCAGGTGGCAAGTTTATTTTTTTTCCAGTCAATCTTTCAATTGCAGCTATTGGGTTAGTCATTAACTCATCTTTGAAACTCTTATCTTCCCATGCTTTTTGTACAATTTCTGCGTACAGTTTTTGATCTTGTGTGAATTCCATATTTATTTAATTTTAGATTATAAAGAAGTTAGATTTTAATAATATCTTTCAATTCTGGAAATAAATTATTTACTAAATCAGCCCATACCGTTTGTCCACCTCCCGCAATAATTTCTAATTGCTCTTCATTAAGTTCTATATCTTCTATACTAGGTTCAACTGGAATATTCATGTAAACCTTTGATTTATCCGTTTGATCATTTACCACTAGTGTTTTACCTTCTGGCAATATGATTTTTGCTCCTGTAAGATTCTCAATTGCTAGTATTGGATCACTTATTAAGTTTTTTCTAAAATCAATATCTTCCCATGCTTTTGAGATTATTAATCGTAAAACTTCTTCTTTATTTTTATTTTGCCCCATGACTCAATTTCTTAATTAATGTAAAATTAGCTGATCTGTTTGCGACAAAATTGCCAAAAAAACCGACAAAAAAAACATCCTAGTTGCAACCTGTTAAATCATAAATCACAAACCTGATTTTGTTTTTACTCTTTAAATCATTCTCGTTATTAATGTAAAATTAGTAAGTCTATTTCTGATGAAATTGCCAAATAAACCGACAAAAAAACATCTTAATTACACTCTTTAAAAACTATAAGATGTGAACTTCATTTTCTATAGCTTCATAATCCATTCTATTTTATTAATGTAAAATTAGTGAGTCAAATTCTCATGAAATTGCCAAATAAGCTGATAAATTATAGCAAAACAAAATCAACAATTCAATCATTATCAATAATTTAGACCCAACATTAAGCACAATAAATTCAAGAACAGTTTATCATTTAAAAAAAGCTTAATCAAAAAGATCATTTCTTACTGATCTTTAATTTGCTTTTTCATTGATGTAAATTTAAAGTATCTAATTCCTGTAAAACTGACAATTAGACTGACAAAATTGAATTTGAAAATTAGTTTTAGTACTCGTGGTTATTTAGTCGGAAATAATAGGATTCTTTTCAACAAAATACATTTTGATTTCTCCCTTCCCTTTTGCGTGAATGTTGCCGCGGTATTGAAAAACAAAAGATTCATCATCCTTGATTAAATCATATAGTGATTCGCTTATATTTACTTTACCTACAATTCCATTGCTTTCAATTCTGCTAGCCGTATTCACCGTATCGCCCCACACATCATATTGAAACTTTTTTATTCCTACGATACCAGCTACAATGGGTCCTGCATGAATTCCTAATCGCATCTCAAAGGCTGGATTATTATTTGCTTCGTTATTAATTTTCCTTTTAGACATAAAATCCTGCATTTCTAATCCTGCAAGTACAATATTTGTTAAAGATTCTTTATCAGGCTTGGGGATACCACCAGCTGCCATATAAGAATCACCTATTGTTTTAATTTTTTCAATTTTGTATTTTTCAGTGATTAAATCAAAAGCTTTGAAACAGGTATTTATTTCTTCAACTAAATTTTGAGGAGACATTTTCTCGGCGGTTTGAGTAAAGGATTTAAAATCTGAGAAAAGAATCGAAACTAAATTAAAGTCTCGGGCATTAACAAAACCCTTTTCTTTTAATTCTTGTGCAATTTCTTCAGGTAAAATATTTAGCAATAGCTCTTCAGAGAGGTCTTTTTCAATTTTTAAAGCAATTTTAGATTTTCGTGTATAGTTTAATCTATTCCATAATCCTAAAGCTACAAGAACAATAAAGCCTAATGAGATAATGATAATATTGCGTTGCGTTTCCTTTTTTTGAACTTCTTCTTTATGTTTGATTTCAACAGCATGTTCCTTATTTACATGAGAGATACTATCTAGTAACTGTTGACGTTGAAACTCCATATTCATCATTTTATTTGAAGTTTCGCCAGATTTTAAACTGTCCTTAAAATTTATTGATTTTTCATAAAAATGAAGAGCCAATTTATCATTTTGACTAGATTTATAAGCTTTATAAAGACAATCACATGCCTCTTTTTTTACAGATATAGCTCCTATTTTTTGGGCGGTAGTATAACCTTTTAAACATTTTGTAATTGCTTGCTTATTTTTACCTACATTATTTAGTATTTTTCCAAGGGCAACTTCTGCTATGCTTATATATTGTAGACTATTAATTTCGGTAGCATATTTTAAAGAAAGATTGTAGTTAAATAATGCTCGCTGAAAATTTGATTGTTTAAAAAACAATTCGCCTAAACTCGATAAAATTTCAATTTTTAATTGTTTATCATTTATTTGGTTTGCATTCTCTAATGCTTGGTTTAAATTTTTTAGTGCTTTTGGGTAATTGGATAATTTTATATAAACAATCCCAGACGCATTTAAGTTTTGAGAGATTGCTTTTAAATCAGTACTATTTTTATAAATCAAATAAGATTTACGAAAGTATTTAAGTGCATTGGGATAATCTTCTACTTGTGAATATATTGCACCAATATTTTGAGAGGTTCCTGCAGTCATTTTCATATCTTTGAGCTCTTCTTGAACAACAATTGCTTGTTTATAATAATTTAAGGCTTCTAGATAGTTTCCTAAATAATAATAAACCCCTCCGATATTATTTAAAATAGAAGAAATTCCTTTTTTGTACTTTGTTTTTTTATATACTTCGTTACTTTTCTTAAAAAAGTGTAAAGCATTTGAATAATCTCCTTTATAATAAAAGGTTACTGCTTTATAACTAAAACAGTCACCCACATTTTTACTTTTACCCAAATGATTATAAATCCTTAAACTTTTGTCAAATAAGAGTAATGATTTTGAATACTCTCCTGCATCTTGATATTTCATACCAAGATTTAGAATAGAGTCAGCCATTTTAATATTTTCCTTTTTTGTTAGAATAATTTTTTGTTTAATTCTTGATTGCCCAAAAAAAGATATTCCATTAAATAATAGAAAAATAGAGAAAACAATTTGTATGACTCTTTTCATGAGTATAGTTGTTATGATTAAATATGAAAACGTACATATTCAAGTTTAGAATAGGTACGTTTTTAATATTTAAAATTGCAAATAAGTTAAATTTATTTAAAGATATCCCCTGTATAATTGTTGGGCTTAATTATAACTGGGGGTATTATATCTCCATCCCCACCTGATACAATGTCTAATTGCTCTTCATTTAATTCTACATCATCCATATTAACCTCAGCTGGAATATTGATGAAAATTGTTGAGAAATTTGTTTGATCAACAAATGCAATATTCTTCCCCTCTGGCAAATGAAAAGGCTGCCCTAAAAATTTTTCTATAGTTGTGATGGGGCTAGCTATTAAATTGCTTTTAAAAGTTGGATCTTGCCATGCCTTTTTAATAATTGCATCTAGAATTTTTTGGTCTTTAGTTAATTCCATTTTTGTAGTTTTTATTAATTCATTTTTAGAATTGTGAAATTAACTTCTTATTTACGAACAGAAATGCCAAAAATGCTGACAAAAAGATTCATTAATTGATCAGCATAAGGTTTCTTAAAAGAATTTTTCTCCTATTAATTATTATGAATTGAATGATTCACTAATAAAATTCATCTGAGATATCGGGTTCAAATCTCGGTATCGCTACAAGTTTTAAAAATCAAAAAGTTTAAATTTTAAACGGTATTAAAGCAATTTAACACCACTTTTTTATGTATAATTTGTTGCGATATTTGCCATGTGAACACCATTAAAGTAGACGAATTTATGGCATAAGCTAAAGGAATTTTAATCGCCGTTGAAATTATTGCAGCTACTACTAAATATATTACAAAAGAACGGGTTCAAGATTTAGAGCATCAACTAAACGATAGACCCAAAAAAAAAAGATTTGGTTATAAAACACCAAAACAAGTTCATTTAAATATATTAACAAATCAGCTAAAACTTATAATTATAACTCTAATCCGCCCATTAAAAATTCATCCCCAACCGCAATTGCTAAGCTTTTGCGGTTTTTTTGTGCTTTTTCAAAATAAGGATTTAAAAAAACAAACAACTGACTATTAGTTATTTATGATTTTTTCCTAAATTTGATAAGAATCTTAATCACAAAAATTATGTCAAAAAAAATTCTTTATCTTTTAGGAATTGCACTTACCATTATTTTAGGTATGTTTTTGTACCAAAACTACTGTTGCAATTGCTGTATGAAGCCTCCGAAATTAGACAACTCAACTACTGTTGTCAATAACAAGAGAACTGGTTTAGTTCCTTTTACAATTAAAGGGAGTGATTTCGACTACCATTGTAATGACAATATAAAATTTGTCAAAAACGAAAAAGCTGCTCTTGTACCCTTTTCTGATTCTGTTGCAATTGGATTTAAAAATCTGAAAACAGCATTGCAATCTAATCCTAATAAAAAAATTAAGATTACAGGTTATGCCACTTCCGACGAAAAAAACACCACAACTTTTCAGAATTTAGCCCTGGCTCGAGCTAATGATCTAAAAAAGTATTTAATTTCAACTGGTTTTGATGCCAATTCTTTTGTTTTAGAAGGAGAAATTAAAGATAAATGGGAAATGAATTCAGACACACTTATTGGTCCTGCATCGTTTAACATCATTGAAAACGAACCCGCAAGCAACAATCAATGGGAGGTGTTAAAAGCAAAAATCAATGCAAATCCACTCGTATTGTATTTCAACACGAATGAATCTCGAGAGAACTTGAGTACCGAAGAGCAAACTAAAATTGCTGAAATAGCAACTTATTTAAAAAATGTTCCTAACGCAAAAGTGAGTATTGTAGGGCATTCCGACAGTGTTGGTGCAAGAGAAGCAAACATTGTTCTGGGACAATCACGTGCTGAATTTGCTAAAGCATTTTTAATAAAAAAAGGAATTGATTCAAAACAAATTCAAACCAGTTCGCAAGGTCCAGACAATCCAATTGCAGACAACACAAGCGAAGAAGGAAAATCAAAAAACAGAAGAACAGTTGTTACTATAAAATAACCAAAAACACATTTAATTATGAATATACCATGTATCTTAATACCCTTAATAGTAGGGTTAATTTGTGCCTTATTAGGCTATTTGTTAGGAAAGTTGTTGTCCAAAAACAATTCCGATTCAAGTTCTTTGAAAAATGATTTGGATGCTTGTTTGCAAAAATCAAATCAATATTCTAAAACTATTGCCGACTTAGAGGCTGAATTGGCAAATGCCAAAAAAGCAACTTTTCAATCTTTTGCAACTGTACCCGATGCGCCTAAATTTTTATTCGATTCCGAATTAGCAGCTTCGGTTTTTGGAAAAAAAATCAAAGAAAATGATTTGAAAATTGTAGAAGGTATTGGTCCAAAAATCGAGGAATTATTTCACGCAGCAGGCATCAAAACTTGGCAAGCTATGTCTGAATCCTCTGTTGAAAAACTCCAAAATGTTTTGGATTCAGGTGGCGAAAGATTTTCTGTTCACACACCCGGAACTTGGGCAAGACAAGCTGAATTAGCATACCAAGGAAAATGGCAAGAATTAAAAGATTGGCAAGATAAATTAGACGGAGGAAAAGAATAAAAAAACATTATTTTATTTTTAAAAGCTACAACGATACTCTTATTTGTTGTAGCTTTTTTGTTTATTTTAAGTTCTTTTATTTGTAAATTTTCACACTCTATTTTTTGACAACGATTTCATTAATTGATTTACTTTATGGAAAAAGGAAAAAAGTAACGTTCTACACGCTAAATTGTACATTAAATTTTTCGGACTTAGAATTTTAATTCTTGAAATTTGTAGCCGATAATTCTAACTCAGCTACTACAGGAATGTATACTAAAACCAAAGACTGTAACGATGATGGTGAAATTAGCACAATTACCATTCGAACGTACATAGGAGGAAATACCTATGGTTCCCCATTGTATTTAAAATTAAAAAAAATCTGCTGGATCATAAAGAAAAAACCTTACTATACCGATTAAAAATCAACATAAATTAAAATTTTAGATCCTACTTTAATTGAAATAGAACTTGCCAAAATGTTTTTTAAAACAAAAAAGCCCAGCATTTCTGCTGGGCTTTCGTTTGATATCAAATAATCTACCAAATTTTAACACGTTTATCAGTTGCTAAATAAAGTGAATCTGTTGGCTTAATTTTAAATGCTTCGTAAAATTCTGGAACGTTGCGTACTACAGCATTAATTCTGAATTTAGCTGGCGAATGTGGATCAGAAGCAATTTGATTGCGTATTGCTTTTTCACGGCTTTTGTCCAACCACACTTGTCCCCAACCTAAAAACACTCTCTGAATCCCTGTGAAACCATCCATAACTGGTGCTTCTTTTCCGTTAAGGCTTAGTTTGTAGGCTTTAATTGCAATACTTAATCCTCCCAAATCTCCAATGTTTTCTCCAAGGGTAAACTCTCCGTTAAGATTCAAATCTGGAAATACTTTGAAAGTACTGTATTGATCTACTAATGATTTTGTTTTGGCTTTAAAAGCAGTTAAATCTTGTGGTGTCCACCAGTTTCTCATAACCCCTTCACCATCAAAAGTACTTCCTTGATCGTCAAAACCATGACCAATTTCATGACCAATTACCGCTCCAATTCCGCCATAATTCACGGCGTCTTCTGCTTTTAAATTAAAGAAAGGCGGTTGCAAAATAGCTGCTGGAAATACAATTTCGTTTAAGGTAGGATTGTAATAGGCGTTGACCGTTTGAGGTGTCATGCCCCACTCTGTTCTGTCAACAGGTTTTCCTAACTTGTTTAACATTCTGTTGTATTCAAATACTCTAGCTCTTTCTGCATTTCCATACAAATCGTTTTTAGCTACTTTTAATGCTGAATAATCTCTCCATTGGTCTGGATAACCAATTTTAATCATGAATTTATCTACTTTGGCAAGCGCCTCTTTCTTGGTGTTTGCACTCATCCAATCTAGCTTCTTGATACTTTCTGCATAAGCTTTCAAAAGATTTTTCACCATTCCGGTCATGCGTTCTTTTGCTTCTGGCGAGAAATGCTTTTTCACATATACTTTACCTACTATTTCTCCCAAACCACCGTTAACACTGCTTACACCTCTTTTCCAATCTTCTTCCTGAGCTTCTGTACCGTAAAGTGTTTTTCCGTAAAAGTCAAAATTTTGTTTGTCTAAAGCTGTTGTTAAATAATTGGAAGTATTGTTAATCAAACTCCATTTAAGGTACGTTTTCCAAGTATCAATTGGCGTGTTTTTGATAATAGTATTTAAGCTTTTGGTATATTCCACCTGAGAAATTACGATTGTTTTTTCTTTATCAATACCTGCATTTTTAAGCATTGCATTCCAATCGAAATCAGCCATTAATTTTTTTAAATCGGCTACATTGTATTTGTTATACAGTTTTGCCGTGTTTCTGGTTTCCTCTTTTTTCATGTGGTTGGTAGCCAATACGGTTTCCAAAGCCATGATTTTAGAAGCACTTTCAGCTGCATTTGGAAGCCCCACCAACTGCAACATTTTTTCGATATGTGCTACATATTTCGCACGTGTTTCCACCATTTTAGCATCAGCTTGCAAATAGTATTCTCTTTCAGGAAGACCTAATCCGCCTTGCCAAGTCATTAACGTGTACTGTTTTGGGTTTTTAAAATCTTCGGTAACCACTACAGAGAAAGGCATTGAAACTCCTGTTCTGTTTGATTTTCCAAAATAAGCTGCCAAGTCCGTATAATTTGCAATAGCATCAATATTTTTCAATTCTGGTTGAATAGGCGCAATTCCTTTGGCATCACGGTCTTTTCTGTTCATGAAAGAGCTGTAGTAATCGCCAATTTTCTGTTCGTCTGAACCTTCGGCAAAAGTACCCTTTGATGCTTCTTCGATAATCGCTTTTACATCTTTTTGAGATTGATCATACAAGATATCAAAAGCACCGTAAGACGTTTTATCAGCTGGAATTTTATTGTTTTTTACCCAAGTTCCGTTTACATAGGCATCAAAATTGTCACCAGGATTCACAAGCGTGTCCATATTTTTTTTGGTAATACCCGAAATTAATTCTTCTTTTTTATTGCACGAAGCCATGAGAACGACTGCAGCAACCAAAGAAATTTTTAGATTTTTCATTATTGAAGGTTTATTAGTTGGTTTAATATATTCTTACATTATAACTAGTTAGTTGCTATTTTAGTAAATTGTTACATTAAAAAGTACCAATCGTATTCTTTATGAAATTTAATGAGTGATTTACTTTATTTGAAAATATATTCTCAACTAAGGATTTAAAGATTGTATTATTCTGAACATTTTGCGGTATAAACAATTGTTATAAACTGAAAAATGTGGTGATTAAGTTAATTAGTCACTTTATAACGTTCCCGTGCTGCACGCGGTTTGGTCTAAATTAGCGTTATTTTTATCATTAGAAAATTCTTACAAATACAAAGCCATATTTCCATTAAGCCTATTGCCCCAAATCCGTTGGAGTGGCTATTAGGCGTTCGCTTTTTTTCGTTCAATTAATTTCTACTTATAATATTCATCTTGCATTTTTCTAAACTCTTTTTTTGAAAATTTAAATTTCGAATTTGAATATGGCCTTAATTGATTAAGCATGAAAATTTTAACTGGCTCACTGCTAAGAACGTCGTAATAATGTCCTTTAACCAAATCGTAATCATTTAAGTGTCTATTAAATAATTTTCTAATATTTACATAATCTCTGTCGACTAAAGTTTTAAAAGCAATACAACGCAACAAAGGAACTTCACATTCTGTAATTTGTACCAATTCGATATCAGTTAGATTACTACGGAAAATTTCATATTCTTTATTTTGTTTTCCACTTCTATTAATCTCAAGATTGGTAAGTCTAAAATCCCAAATTATATTCTTTACTCGTTCATTTTTTATTATTTCTTTTAAAAGTATAGTTGGTTGAAAATGTTTTTCTTTTTCATCTTTATTCGCGCATTTAAAAAACAACAAAACCATTAATGTCAATATAATTCTTTTCATTTGAATAATTCATGTTAAAATCAAAAAGTATCTTTCTCGATTCTGCGGTAAAGTGAAGCCTAACGTTTCGCCACTTTGAGATTGCTGGAAGTTAGTAACCGCTCAATTTTCGGCTTAACGAAAACTTGATGCGAAACGGTAATTCCACTAAATTCCAGCTAACTCAAAATGGTGGTTAGCAAACGTATTTATTTAATCTCTGAAGCACTATAAAATTCATAAGCTCCTATTAATTTTTCTTGCCAAACTTTAATCTCCAATGGGAAAAATTCAGTGATTTTTTTTGAAATGTCAATTATGGAGTGTACTGGTAATTTTATACTTTTAGTTACGAACATTTCATAAATCGTATTCCCTGAACTAAATTCGCTGTTATCATTTTCAATTCTTGTAAGTTTCACGTAGTAACAAATATAATTCAGTATTTTTTTAGTCTTATTTTTATTTATTTCAATGATATATTTATCTTTATTTGCGAATAAATCATAAGTTTTATAAATTTTTTCTCTTTCAAATTTTGGACGATAATCTAGATTTCCATTATTTTTTGTCAAACTAAAAATATCACCAATTATAATATCTTTTTCCGTTGTGTATCTCCATATACTATCATTTTTAAATTCAATATAAATTTTTGTTTTTGGAGTTTCTTTTAATAAATCAACTATAGATTTATTATCAATAATTTCAAGTTCTGTTGTATCAGTTTCATTTAGATTAAGTACCTCTGCTTTAATTTTATTTTGCATTTCCACTAATGACTTTTCAGCATTTGAATCTATTATAAAAGAATGTTCAAAAATTAAATTTATGTTGTTTTTATTAACGTTTATGTCTTTTTGGGCTTTACAACTTATAAAATTTAATAAAATAATAAAGGTCAGATATTTTCTCATTCCGTGTAATATATTTGCTAACTTGTTTATAGGTCATACATAATCAAATACATCATACCAAAACCGTGTTGACTTGTCTGACAAACGTTATCATTTTGCTTTTGCTAATCTATAATTAAAACATTACAAATAAAAATATTTTTAAGTATATAATCTTACATGTTTTGTACCCTTGTTTCTTTTAAAAAAAATCTCCACAAGCTCTTTCATATTCGTTATAATTCGATAATCAATGTTTTCAACATCTTTGATATTTGGGATGTTCTTATTAATGAATATTACTAGGAAGTTTAAAATAAAAAGTACTGCCTAGACCCAACTCACTTTCAACTCCAATAATTCCATTTTGAGCTTCTATAAATTCTTTGCTAATGGCTAAACCAAGGCCCGTTCCTGACTTTTGGCTACCCGGAACTTGGAAATATTTATCAAAAATTTTAGTTTTATAACGGGTATCAATTCCTTTTCCCGTATCAATCACTTGAAAAACAACTTGACTGTTTTCATTTTTAAGTTTTACAATTATGGTACTGTTTTCTGTTGAATACGTAATTGCATTGGTTAAAAAATTAATCAAAACCCAAGCCGTTTTTTCACTATCTGCTTTTATATCCGGTAAATTTTGTTCCGTCTCAATAACTACTTCTATTTGCTTTTGTTCCGCTTGCACTTTTACGGCTTCGGTAGCATAGTTCATAATTTCGTATGGATTACTCTTTTCCATATTCAGCTTTATATTCCCGGTTTCTAACTGCGACAATTCCAACAGTTCTCCCGTAATTTTTAATAACCGCTGACTATCGTCTTTAATGCTTTCGATTAATTGCTTTTGATCTTCATTAATGTCACCTGTTTCTGCTTTTTCAAGTAATTGTAAACTTAATTTGATGGATGAAATTGGGGTTTTCAATTCATGTGAAACGGTAGCAATAAAATTGGTTTTAGCAAAATCCAGTTCTTTAAAAACAGTAATATTTCTTAAAATAATAACATTCCCAATGTCAATAATTTGATCTTCTCCCGTGGGTTTAATGGTAATGTTTATGGTTTCTTTTTCGAAATAACTTTCTTTGCCATCAGCAAAAATTTTCATGGGAAGCGATTTCTGTTTTTCATCTGACAGATCCTTAATTACTAACGATTTCATCAAATCATTGGTCAGAGCAAGAGTTGTTACGAGTTTACCCATAACGTCCTCAGATTTTAAACCAATTATTTTCAAAGCCTCATCATTTGCAAATAAAATCAAACCCTGATTGTCTAACCCGATAATTGGGTCGTGCATGTTGTTGATTAAAGTTTCTAGTCTTTTCTTTTCAAATGACATTTTATACAAATTACTATTGTTGTATTCCTGCAGTTTTTCGGCCATGGTGTTGAATGATTTGGCTAAATCTCCAAATTCATTGTGGTTCATAAAATGCACTCGTTGCGAATAGTTTTTATTGGCAATTTGCTTGATACTGTCCGTGAGTTCTTTTATTGGATTGGCAATATTGTTGGGCAAATTCACTAATAAATTGAACGCAATCAAAAAGCAAAGTGTTCCTGTTACTGCAATCCAAAAATTAGCAGTCTCTGCTGTGTGTTTTGCAATATCACTTTTTTCTTTTATCGCATTCATATTCAATTTCATAATCTTGAAAATGTCTTGACGAATTTGGCTTTTTAAGGTTTCATCAGTTCTACTTTCTTTCAACAAATCGAAATTTTTCTGCAAATTATAGGTCGCTTTGTCTTCGCCAGCCTCTGTAATATTGGCAATTTGTTTGGTAATATTGGTTTCAAAAATAATAATTGCCTTTTCTTCATTCACATTAATTTCATCTAACGAAAGAAGCATGTTTCGCGAATATTCTAGCGTGTTATAATTGGCTTTCAGAATATTTTCGGTGTCTTTTTTTATCGAAAAAATATAAAATGCCGCTACTAATGAAAGTATGATTATCATCAGAAAAAGCAAGCCAACGCCCAGGTTTAATTTGGTTTTAATTTTCATTTTAAGATAGAATTATAAGATCAATATTGGATGATGTTAGGTTGTTAAGCAATTTATTGAAAACAGTTGTCGATAAAACTACTTTAAATAAACTCAAATGCGGTTTCCCGATGCAAACAGTAGTAATTTGTTTTTGCGCGACCACCTCTAAAATAGCATCTGTTATATGAGTATTCTGAACTTTAATTACTTCGGCACCAAGTTGTGTAGCTAATTTAAAATTATTTATCAGATGCCGCTGTTTGTCAAGTGCAATTTTGTCGCTGCTTTCTTTGGGCGTTTCTACATACAAAACACACCATTTGCTATTGTAATAACTCGCTAATCGGGCCGTTTTTCTTATGATTGTCTTAGCGATTTTGTCGTTACTGCTGATACATGCCAACAATTTTTCATGTTTTACTGCAATGTTTTTGGCCACTTCACTTTCCACTTTCCGATTGACTTGACTCGCTACTTCCTTCAAGGCCAGCTCCCGCAATTGTAAAATTTGATCCGATTTAAAAAAATTATTTAGCGCCGTAGGAATTTTATCTGCGGTATAGATTTTACCTTCTTTTAAACGCGTAATCAACTCATCTGAGGTCAAATCAATATTCACCACCTCATCCGCTAATTTCAAAACACTGTCTGGGATGCGTTCCTGAACATCAATATTTGTAATGTTTTTTACGTCTGCATTTAAACTTTCTAAGTGCTGAATATTCACTGCCGAAATCACATTTATTCCCGCTTCCAAAATCTCCAGAACATCCTGCCAGCGTTTTTCATTTTTGCTTCCTTCTATATTGGTATGCGCTAGTTCATCTACAATAACCACTTCTGGACGCAAATTGATGATGGCTTGTAAATCCATTTCTTCAAGCAGTTTCCCTTTGTAAAAAAGGGTTCGCCTGGGAATGACCGGTAAACCCTCTAGTAGTTCGTGTGTTTCTTTCCGATTGTGCGTTTCTATAAACCCAATCTTTACATCTATCCCGTTTTTCAACAAGGTATGTGCTTCCTGTAACATCCTGAAAGTTTTGCCCACACCGGCACTCATACCGATGTAGACTTTAAACTTTCCTTTGCGTGATTTCTGAATTAAATCAAGAAAGTGCTTGACATTATTTTCCTTTTCGTTGTCCAATTTGGTTTTAGGATTTTAAATTTTAGAAAAAAATTAAAAAGAAATAGCCAATGCTGTCGTTAAAAATACATTTTGATTACTAGGATCAGTGTTTTTCAAAAAGATATCGTCTTTACTGTTTAAAGTTCTTGCTTCTACTCTAAACATCACGTTATTGGCAACTAAATAATCAAAATTTGTTGAGAAACCGTATGTTTTAAATCCGTTAGGTGTTGCTGTTGCTATTATTACTCCTTTTTCATCCGCGTAATATTCCGCTCTTGCTGCCAATTGGATTTTAGTTGTCGGTTTGTATTGCGCTATTAAAATTGGTGCAAACCAAACATCATATTGGTCACTTTCTGTTGCTTTTTGTTGCGCTCCAATATCAAAACCAGCAATTAAACTTGTTTTTTCAGATACTTTAAATTGTCCGTAAAAATTATTGAAATAACGCCATTTTTTTACATTATCCGGTTGTTCATTCCCCACATACGTACTCCAGTTTAATGTGGTTTTGGCAGTAGGTTTATAGGTTACTTGTGTACCAAAAGCCGGAGTTTGGTTGCCATCAATTTTCTGGATGCGTTGCCAACCGTTTAAATACATGGCGGCCAAATACCATTTTTCATTTTTTGAAGTATATCCAATTTTCACACCCGCTTCATAATACGGCGAATTATCAGCTAAAATACTTCTAGTCAAAGTGGCGCAATCTTTACCAATAGCGCTTTCAAAACCAATATGTGACGGCATAATTCCCGCATCAATCCACAGATTATGTTTCGACGAAATTTTCACACCCACATTCGCTTCATACACATTTTTTAGTAAATCCTGTTCTGCTGCCAAATTGTATTGGGCATACGTTCCTGCCATTAAGGCAAAATTCCCGCGAACATTCTCTGTAGCATAATTTACCTTCGCTAATCCTAAATTCAAATTGACCTCGTTGTGCTTGTTATGACTGTAAATAAATCCGGGTCTGACATGATTGTCGGGTTTTCCAAAATCATAACTGTAATACGTTTCTACATAACCCGAAAACGTAAAAGGACTTTGTGTTTTTTCAGTTTCTTGTGCACTCACTGTTGTTATCCCAAAAGCTATTAAAGCAATATTTATTATTTTTTTCATTTCTATTATTTTTTGAAGCTAATCCCGCTATCATTCCAATCTTTTGTCTCGCAAAAAAACGAGACAAAAGGATTTTCCCTTCTATCGGGGCTAGGGCATCTCGTTTTTAAAGAGCTTGTTTTTTCAATTTGCCATTCTCTTTTCTATTGAAATCATTCTTATTTCAATTCGTCCAAGGCTACATTCAACTCTAAAACATTTACTGTTGCAGTTCCTATTACTGCTGGTGTATTGATTTTGGCTTGGACCAAAGCTTTTACTTTTTCTTCTGATAGGTTTCTTTCTTTCGCCACCCTTTTTATCTGAATCAGAGCTGCTTGCGGAGAAATATTCGGGTCTAAACCACTTCCCGAAGCCGTCACCATATCCGCAGGAATCTCTGATTTTTTCAAATAAGGATGCACGATTAAAAAAGTGTCGATTCTTTTTTGCACCAATGCTAAATAATCAGAATTACTTGGTCCTTTATTGCTTCCTCCACTTCCTGCAGCGTTATAATCCACAGCCGAAGGTCTTCCCCAAAAGTAGTTGGATTTATCGAATTTTTGTCCAATTTTTTGATACCCCACCACTTTTCCGTTTACAGTAATTGTTTCTCCTTTTCCTTTATTGGGAGCCAATTGTGCTATTCCAAAAATTGCCATTGGGTAAATAACCGCTAACAATACCACCATAAATAAGGTGAATTTTAATATTGAAAATATATTTTTCATTTTTCTTTTGTTTTTTTACGAAACCTAACCCGTTTTCGAAACCTGTTAGGTTTGAATTTACATAAATAATGCTACAACCAAGTCAATTATTTTAATTCCAATAAATGGGATGATCAAGCCACCAAGACCATAAATCAATAGGTTTCTCTTTAAAATAGCACTCGCACCAATTGGCTTATAATCAACTCCTTTTAGCGCAAGCGGAATCAATATTGGAATGATAATCGCATTGAAAATTACAGCTGACAAAATCGCACTTTCTGGACTGTGTAATCCCATAATATTTAATCCTTCCAGAGCAGGAATAGCCGTGATAAAAAGTGCCGGAACAATGGCAAAATATTTAGCTACATCATTCGCAATCGAGAATGTGGTTAGTGTTCCTCTGGTCATCAATAATTGTTTTCCTATCTCTATGATTTCAATTAACTTGGTGGGATCATTGTCCAGATCCACCATGTTTCCGGCTTCTTTTGCTGCTTGAGTTCCGCTATTCATGGCCACACCAACATTGGCTTGAGCCAAAGCGGGTGCATCATTGGTTCCATCACCCATCATCGCTACGAGCTTGCCTTGTTCTTGTTCATTTTTGATGTAATTCATCTTATCCTCAGGTTTGGCTTCGGCAATAAAATCATCTACACCAGCAGCTTCGGCAATAAATTTGGCTGTCAACGGATTATCTCCGGTTACCATCACCGTTTTTACACCCATTTTTCTCAAACGCTCAAAACGTTCTTTCATTCCCGTTTTGATAATGTCCTGCAATTCAATAACACCTTGCACTTGAGCATTTTTTACTACCACCAATGGCGTTCCACCTTTTGATGAGATAGCAATCACTGCTTGTGCAATATCCTCGGGGAAAATAGTTCCCGCTTTCAGTGCAATATTTTTTGCTGCATCCTGAGCACCTTTTCTAATATCGGTTCCATCTTTTAAAACAACACCGCTGGTTCTGGTTTCAGCAGTAAACTTTATTGTTTGTGAAATCTGAGAAGTGAGTTGTGAAATGCTTTCCTTGATTTTGCCTTTTACATCTAACATTTCACTTAATTCAAGTATACTTTTGCCTTCGGGCGTGTCATCAGCCAGCGAACTCAAAACTGCAGATTTGATAAAATCCTCTTCCGAGATTCCTTTTGCTGGATAAAAACGAGTCGCTTTTCTATTTCCAATGGTGATAGTTCCGGTTTTATCCAAAAGCAATACATCAATATCTCCGGCAGTTTCCACCGCTTTCCCTGATTTGGTAATTACATTGGCACGCAAAGCCCTGTCCATTCCTGCAATTCCAATAGCTGATAACAAACCGCCAATCGTTGTTGGAATCAAACAAACAAATAGCGAAATGAAGGCGGCAATTGTTATCGGCGCATTGGCATAATCAGCAAACGGTTTCAAGGTTACACAAACAATCACGAAGATTAATGTAAAGGCAGCCAACAAGATAGTTAACGCAATTTCATTAGGTGTTTTCTGGCGGCTTGCTCCTTCAACCAAAGCAATCATTTTATCCAAGAAACTTTCTCCTGGTTCGTTAGTCACGATTACTTTGATTTTGTCTGATAGTACTTTAGTTCCGCCGGTAACTGATGATTTATCTCCACCCGCTTCCCGAATTACAGGAGCGCTCTCTCCGGTAATGGCACTTTCATCTATAGTGGCCAAACCTTCAATAATTTCACCATCAGTGGCAATTAAATCACCAGCTTCACAAACAAAAATATCGCCTTTCTTTAATTCAGAAGAACTGATATTCTTAATTTCGCCGCTTGCTAAAACTTGTCTTGCTGGTGTTTCTTCCCGTGTTTTTCGCAAACTATCCGCTTGTGCTTTTCCTCTTGCTTCGGCAATAGCCTCGGCAAAATTGGCAAACAAAAGCGTTGCTAACAAAATTAAAAATACTATGAAATTGTAAGTAAAACTGCCTTGGTCTTGTGCGCCAAATAAAATGGCAATACAAACAGCAAGCATAATGGCAGTTCCAATTTCAACGGTGAACATGACCGGATTCTTGAACATTATTTTCGGGTTTAGCTTTACAAAAGACTGTACTAGCGCCTCTTTTACTTGCTTACTTTCGAATAATGAATTGGATTTATTGTTATTCATTTTTATTATTATTTTAATGTAAAATATTCTGCCAATGGTCCTAAAGCCAATGCTGGGAAGAAAGATAAGGCTGCAATAATGGCGATTACGGCAAAAACCATAACTCCAAAAATGGTCGTGTCTGTTTTTAAAGTTCCAGCACTTTCAGGAATATATTTTTTATTTGCCAACAATCCTGCGATAGCTAAAGGCCCAATGATAGGAAGGAAACGACTCAATAATAAAACAATTCCTGTGGTGATATTCCAAAAAGGATTATTGTCGCCCAAACCTTCAAATCCAGAACCATTGTTGGCAGCGCTCGAAGTATATTCGTATAACATTTCCGAAAATCCGTGATTACCAGGATTGTTCAACCAGCCAGTGGCATTACCGCTAAACCAGTAGCCCATTGCAGTATCATTTGCAGCAAAATAAGATGCTAAAGCCGTTCCTGACAATATCAATAAAGGGTGAAGAATGGCAATGAAAGCTGCAATTTTGACTTCTCGGGCTTCAATTTTCTTTCCTAAAAATTCTGGTGTTCGTCCCACCATTAATCCCGAAATAAAGACCGCTAGAATGATAAAAATATAGAAGTTCAAAAATCCTACGCCGCAACCACCATAAAAGGCGTTGACCATCATCGCTAGTAATTGCATCGAACCAGAAACCGGCATCGAGCTGTCATGCATACTATTGACCGAGCCTGTAGAAATCACGGTGGTAGCAATGCTCCAAAATCCAGAAATAGCGGGTCCAAAACGAACTTCTTTGCCTTCCATGGCTCCGGTTGTTTGGGCAATTCCCATTTTTTCGATAGCTGGGTTTCCGTTGAGTTCACTTATAACTGTTGGAATAACTAAAAGTAAAAATCCAACCGTCATAACGCCAAAAACTACGTAGGACAGCCTTCTTTTCTTTAGATAAAAACCCAAAGCAAAAATCATCGCAAACGGAATTATTAATTGTGCCCAAAGTTCAACTGCATTGGTAAAATAAGTAGGATTCTCTAATGGATGTGCCGAATTGGCTCCAAAAAATCCTCCGCCATTGGTACCGATATGTTTGATACCGATAAATGCTGCAGCTGGTCCACGGGAAACTGCTACCGAATCCCCTTGTAAAGTGGTAATTGTATCTTTTCCTTCAAAAGTCATTGGTGTTCCGCTAAATAACAATGCGATGGCTACAAGAGCAGAAAGAGGCAGTAAAATTCGAGTACAGCTTTTGATAAAATAGTTATAAAAGTTGCCCAATTTATCAGTGGTTCTTTCTTTCATTGCAGTAAAAACCATTGCTGCGGCAGCCATCCCGACACCTGCAGAAACAAATTGCAGGAACATTAATACCATCTGTGATAAATAAGAAACACCTGTTTCACCAGAGTAATGCTGCAAATTACAATTTACCATAAACGAAATAGCGGTATTGAATGCCAAATCGGGAGTCATGTTTGGATTATTGTCTGGATTCAAAGGCATTGAACCTTGAAATAACAAAACAAAAAAGCAAAGAAAGAACCAAACCATATTCACGCTTAACAACGCTTTTAAATGTTGTTTCCAGTTCATTTCTTCAGTGGAATTGATACCACTTATTTTGAAAATAAATTTCTCAATTGGATTGAAAATCGGGTCAAGTAATGTTTTATCTCCCGTAAAAACTTTAGCAATATATTTCCCAACAGGAACCGCTAAAATTATAGAGATTATAAAAATACTAATGACACCAAATAATTCTGTGTTCATAATTTAATTTTAGATTAGTTATTTAAAATTTTTCGGGCTTGATTAATACATAAATCAAATAGCCAAAAACGGCCAGTGCGACAATAAATAGTGCAGTCATAATTTAGATTTTTTCAAAGAATTCGACAGATTTAAAACAAATCGCAAATAACAAAACGGCTAGTGCGAGCAAAAGGATTGTGATGATCATAATTTTAGATTATTGGATTATTGGACTTTTAGACAATCGATCAAATAATTCAATCGACTACTCTTGTTATACTCCCGAAGCATTTATTTGCTTGATGTATTCCGCCTTCAAGGATTTTGGGAAAAGATCTGAAATAGTGCAATGGCGCATTTCCATAAAAGAGGAAACCGAAAAAAGATAGACATTGGAAATAGCAATTTTAGTTTCATTGCTTCCTGTTGCCAATAAGCGTTCAGCGAGTGCCAAACATTTTTTTGCTCTGGAAATATTTCCCGTAATAATGGCAGTCTTGGTGATTTCGGCGAAGCGTTCTGCTTGTTTGTAAATCGTGGTGACTTGATTTTTCATAAGAATGATTTATTATGTTCTTCATCGCTTATGCCAAAATACATTCCAAAAAACTACAGCACCCTTTAAAGCTTTGTCAATTAAGGTTTTGAAGTTTTTATGCCAAAAAAAAGCATAAAAAAAGCCTATCAAAATGATAGGCTTTTCTCAAAATAATATGATTTTAATGAATATTGTATTCGTCTAATTTTCTATAAAGTGTGGCAATACCAATTTCTAGTAACCGCGCCGTTTCGGCTTTGTTGCCCTTTGTATAATTCAAAACTTTTTGAATGTGTAATCTTTCGACGCTTCCTATAGAAAAAGCGGAGACTATCTTGTTGTCTTTGGCAGTTTGATGTTGTATTTCGTAAGGCAGCAAATCTTGAGTTAAAATCTCGTTAGTAACCAAAATAACAGAACGCTCAATCACGTTTTTAAGTTCCCTTACATTTCCTGGCCAGTGGTACGTCTCAAGTTTATTAAGAAAATCGGCGTCAATTTGAACTGTTTTTTTATTGGTTTTAGCCGAGAATTGAATTGCAAAACTTTGGGCTAATGGAGCTATATCCTTTAATCTTTCGCGTAAAGGTGGAATTTTAATCTCGAAAATATTTAGCCTAAAATAAAGATCAGAACGAAAACGATGTGCTTCACTTTCTGCCTTCAAATCCCGATTTGTAGCTGCAATCAAACGAAAGTTAGATTTTTTTACAGTAGTTCCTCCAACCGGAATGTATTCATTTGTTTCTAAAACCCGAAGCAATTTAGCTTGCAAATCAATAGGCATTTCTCCTATTTCATCTAGGAACAAAGTCCCGCCATGCGCTTCTTCAATAAACCCTTTTTTATCTTTTAGTGCTCCCGTAAAAGCACCTTGCTTGTGTCCAAACAATTCACTTTCGAGAATTTCCTTACTGAAAGTACTGCAGTTCAAAGCCACAAAGGACTTCACTACTCTATTGCTATTTTCATGAATGGCTTGAGCAAAAACTTCTTTTCCGGTTCCTGTTTCTCCTGTTAATAAGACTGTTGAATCTGTAACGGCTACTTTTTTAGCAAGTTCTATTACTTGCTGCAAAGCTTTTGATTTTCCAACTATAGTTTGGAATGAAAATTTATCTGAAATTCGTTTTTCGAGTATCACAACTTTGCGTTGTAATTCTGATTTTTCAAGAGCTTTATATAGCAGAGGCAGTATTCTGTCATTATCATCACCTTTAACAATATAATCAAAAGCGCCATTTTTCATGGCCTGAACACCATCGGAAATATTTCCAAAAGCTGTCAATAAAATAACCTCAACAACGGGAAAGGATTCTTTAATCTTGCTTACAAAATCTACACCATTTCCATCTGGAAGTTTAACATCACACAGTACCACATCAATATCGTTGTGTTCTAATTTCTTGAAACCTGATTTTAAATCGGAAGCTTCAAGAACTTCAAAACCTTCTGATTTTATTATTCTGGCGAGAAGTCCGCGAAGTTTTTCTTCGTCGTCAATTATGAGTATGTTTTTCAAAATAAGCTATCAATTAGACCACAAAAATACATTTTTTTGTAGGGGATTCATGAAAATATTGTTTGCTATTGTTTTTTTAAGATCAATGATAACTTTATAGAACTACTGCTCTTGACTTTTAAAAATTGTACGAAAGTAAAAAAGTAAAATAAAAAAATAGATTACATTATCAATTGCTTGCGCTAATACAATACCTTCAATGCCATATTTTTTTAATAGCAAAGTACTTAAAAATAGCATTAAAAATAAGGATAACAACTCTGTCAATAAGAATGCTACAGTAAGTTTTTTGGCAAAAAATTGACACCCCAAAATTAAAGCAGCAACCTTGAAAATATCTCCAAATAATTGCCAAAAAAACAGGGCCGCAACAGGACGGAAAGCGGGAGTAAAAAGAAGATCAATGATGTAAAATCGTAGGCAATATAATACCACCATGACAACTATAAAAAGTGGTAAAACCAATTTATAAAATTCCAAAAACATTTTTTTTGTTGCCAAATTGTTTTTGGCTGTAGCCAATTGCGGTAAAAAATATACACTTATAATAGTGGTCACAAACATCATATAATATAAAGAAATACGCGTCATAGTCTCCCAGTATCCAGCTTGTTCAAGTCCTAAATTTACGATGATATTTTTTCGAATGGCGAGATAAATCAATGGACCCACAACAGCTGTGGCCAAAGTCATTACTGTATAAGATCCTAATTTTTTTAGAATTGCAAAATCAAATTCTTTCCAAGAAAATAAGGATATAAATGCAATTTCTTTATTGGCAAAAAAAACGGCTGCAAAAAATAGTGTTGCTGGCATCAAGACGAGCGCAAGTAACGCACCCGTTGTTTTGTAATTAATAATCAATACTATAGACAATAAAAAACCCAATACATTCCCTATTGTATTGATCCAAATAACTTTTTTGTATTTACCAAATCCATTGATAACAGCGGTAAAAAATACAGAAATGGTATACCATGGTAAAGAAAATGCCAAGACTTTTATGATAAAAACAAAGTCGAAATTTTCTCCAAATAGCAAAAAATTCCAATAGGATGCCAAAAAAAACAAGGAAGAACTCAAAACCACTGCAACTGCAAGCAAACTCATCGTTACTGTTGCTAAAACTTTCTTGAGTTCCAAATCGCTATTTTCGGCTTCAGCAACATATTTTACGATGCCATTTTGAAAACCTAAAGTAGAAATATTCTCCAGTGAAGTAAAAAAAACACGCAAATTTCCCACCAATGCCATTCCGCTAGGTCCTACAAAAACAGCTAAAATTTTTGAAGTGATTAATCCTGAGACTATTTTTATGGCAACACTCAAGCTATTCCAAGTAGCAATTTTAAATAACTTATTTTGAATAATTTTACTTAATATGTTCAAACTAATATTGATTTAAAATCGTTATCACATAACTAACTTCGTCCTCAGTCATGACAGGGCTCATGGGTAAACTCAAAACCTCGTTATGTATTTTCTCGGTTATGGGAAATGAATGTTGGTTTAAAAATTCAAAAGCTTTTTGCTTGTGTGGCGGTATAGGATAATGCACTACCGTTTCAATATCATTTTCGCTTAAATATCTTTGTAGATCATCTCGATCAAGTGTTCTAATCACAAACAAGTGAAATACATGACTTGTTTCATGATCAATGGAATTTGAAATGCTCGGTAATATTATCTTTTCATTTTTTATTTCATTTAAATATCGCTGTGCAACTGCTATTCGATGAGCATTTGCCGCGTCTAGAAGAGGTAATTTTACATTTAAAAATGCTGCTTGCATCTCATCTAATCTAGAGTTTACCCCTATAAAATCGTTTTTGTATTTAAGCTTAGAACCATAATTTCGTAAGTACCTTAAAACTTCAGCAAGAGCAGCATCATTGGTAGTAATAGCACCTCCATCTCCTACTGCTCCCAGATTTTTACTTGGATAAAAACTATAGGCTTGATTGCGGGATAATGGCTCCTCTTGTAATTCTAGAATGGCTTTACCACTCGTAATTTGAGCACCATGAGCTTGGGCTGCATCTTCCAGTACTATTAAATTATGAGCATTTGCAAGGGCAAATATAGCATCCATATCTACCAATTGTCCGTATAAATGAACAACTAAAATAGCCTTGGTATTTGAAGTAATATGTTTTAGAATAGCATTGGTATCAATATTGAACGTACTAAGCTTTGGCTCTACTAATACAGGAACAAGATCAGCTTGTAAAATAGCTAGTATACTGGCAATATACGTATTAGCAGGAACAATGACAGCATCTCCTTTTTTTAATTTACCTAATTGTATGTACCCTTTAAAAAGCAATAAAAGTGCATCAAAACCATTGCCTACACCTATACAATACTTGGTACCGCAGTACTTAGCAAAATTCCGTTCAAAATCCTGCATCTCACTCCCTAGTATATACCAACCATTATCCAGTACTTGTTTCAACTTATCTTGAAAAGCACTTTCATAAGGTGCATTTATTTTCTTTAAATCTAGGAATTTAATCATCTATCAAGACTTAATTTTTAATTACAAAAATAGCGGTTAACTTTTCAAAATCAGCCGTTTGTACTTCATAAAAATCTTGAATTATTGTTCTAGCTCCAAAACTTTCTTTCCAGTATGACAAACCTTCGTTGAGCAACTTCCCATTTTGTTCATTTGAAATCCCAAAATCAAAATACCGCTTATGAGCAAAAACTTGATAAATTAAATGTTGGAATAAAATGTCAAGGCTTCCTAATTTTTTTCCATTTTCAAATTTAGATAGGTATTGACAATGGGTCACTGTATCGGTTTCAAATATGGTTGCACCTGCAACAATAACATCCTTGTTGTATACATTAAACTGCCTAACGTTTTCAGGAAACTTTGTTTTTAAAAACTCAATTTCTTGAACCGTATGCACAGGCTCTATTTGATGTTGTGCTTTCAAGTTAGGAATTAATACCTTGTCCCAAAACGAGTTAAAATTATTTTCCTCCTTAACAACCAAATTATTTTTAATCCCTCTTATAATTCCATTTTTTCTGGATCTATCAAATGTAATATTTTGGGTCAAATCTATCACAGCCAATGAATCTCTTCGTACTAATTTGGCATCGGCCAAAAATAAGGCATATAGCAATTCATCGGATGGTTTGTTACAATATATGGAGGGAATTGCTTTTAGATACAATTTTTGAACCGCATTATGATTTAGGAAATATAAAACCTTCTTAAAGGCCATGAGAATTGTTTTGAGCTTAGATTTATCAGTTGTAACCAGACCTCCGTAAGTAAGACCTTGGTGAGAAAAAACAGTATCCTCAACTCTGTTGGCTGGCAATACACCAATCAATTGTGAATTGAAATAAATCAAAAGTGAAAAATCAACAAAACGATCTTTATGGTACTCCATAAAATCCCGATGATACAAAAAAGTAGCATTTTTGGCTTGACCAATAAAATCATTCCACAGTTTATAATCAGTAGGTTCGTATTTTTTTATGTAAAATTGCTTCACTTTTAAATTTTAGACAGCATTAAAGTAATCATTTTTTTATTTTTTTTCTAAGGTAGGTAAATACCATTTAAACTTGACTGCCATCAATCTAAGCGAAATAATTATAGACGAAGTTGTTAAATACAGCACATCATTTTCTAGGTTTAAATCCCTAAGTATAAAAAATACGATTCCGCCCAAGATACAAAGGGTAGCGTAAATCTCCCGCCTAAAAATAACTGGAATTTCAGTACATAATATATCCCGAATTACGCCTCCAAAACAAGCGGTCATAGTACCTAGCGCTACACATATTATAGGATGTAACCCAATGTGAATTCCTTTTTCAAGACCAATGAGTGTAAAAACACCCAATCCTATAGTATCAAACAAAAATAAGGAAGTCCTGAGTTTGTCAAATTTTTTTCTAAAAATAATAGCCAATACAAAACCCACGGCAATAACATAAACATAATTCAAGTCTAGCATCCATCCTACAGGAGTACGTCCAATCAAGATGTCACGCAATGTTCCACCGCCCACAGCCGTTACAAATGCTATAATAAAAACACCAAAAGGGTCCATTTTTTTACTCATAGCTGTTAATGCTCCCGAAAGTGCAAAAGCCATTGTACCAATAAGATCTAGAAAATGAAACATTTAAAACTAGTTTTTTGCCAAAAATAGATAAAATCTGCGTCAATTCACCTCTAGTATCCCTAAATTATAGTGCTCTTGCTTTGTATTAAATATTAAATAAAAGGGCTTTAAAACTGTCATTTCTCTATGTATCTTTGTAGCTACAAATCAAATAGATCAAAATCTTGAAACAAATTACTTCAGTTCAAAATCCATATATAAAATCCTTAGTGCAACTACAGGAAAAGGCTAAAGCACGTAAACAATCTGGAACTTTTTTAATAGAAGGGAAAAGAGAAATTGAAATTGCAGTTAAAGGTGGATATGTTCTGGATCAAATTTTATTTCTTCCAGAGATTATTTCAGAAACCGAAGCATTGCAATTATCAGCAACTGCTGAGTTAATTTCTATAAATAAAGAAGTGTATCAAAAACTAGCTTATAGAGATACTACCGAAGGGGTTTTGGCTGTAGCCAAAACTAAATCCACGCAATTGAATGATCTCAAATTGTCGAAAAACCCTCTAATCCTTATTGCCGAAGCTCCAGAAAAACCGGGAAATATTGGGGCACTATTGCGCACTGCCGATGCCGCTAATCTAGACGCCGTAATCATAGCAAACCCAAAAAGCGACTTGTATAACCCTAATATAGTGCGTTCAAGTGTAGGATGTTTGTTTACCAACCAAATTGCAACTGGAACCACAGCAGAAATTATTGCTTTTTTAAAAGATAAAAAAATCAACTTTTACTGTGCCACCTTACAAAACTCAAACTCCTATCATTTAGAAGACTATACTACACCAACGGCACTAGTTGTAGGAACAGAAGCAACAGGACTTACAGAGGATTGGCGAAATGCAGCAACACAAAACATAATTATCCCAATGCAAGGCGAAATTGATTCTATGAATGTCTCGGTAGCAGCTGCAATACTTATTTTTGAAGCCAAAAGACAAAGAGGTTTTTAAAATTTAAAACTTACTTATGCCCTCTTTTTAAGTCCTAAGAAAATGATAAAACACCTTTTTGATTTGCAAATATTACAATAAATTGCTAAATTTAGTGATTATACAAAGCTGTTATGATAGAAATTGATATCGAGAAAGAAAATAAAGCAATTGCACAAGAATACAAAGAGTTACTAAGAATAAGTTACCAAACCCTAACCGAAGAGGATAAAAAGCTCATTCGTAAAGCATTTGATGTATCTGTTGAAGCCCATAAAGACCAAAGAAGAAAATCTGGTGAAGCCTATATTTTTCATCCGATAGCTGTGGCCAAAATTGTAGCGTCAGAGATTGGTCTTGGAGCAACCTCTATTGCTGCAGCCTTACTGCATGATGTTGTTGAGGATACGCCAACAACTGTCCAAGACATTGAACGCTTATTCAACCCCAAAGTAGCTCAAATTGTAGAGGGATTGACTAAAATCTCATTGGTACAAAAAGACTTGAACGCCTCTTTACAAGCGGAAAATTTCCGTAAAATGATATTAACGCTCAATGATGATGTACGTGTAATATTGATAAAACTCGCCGATAGATTGCACAACATGCAAACAATGGATTCTATGCGAGAGGACAAACAAACCAAAATCGCATCAGAAACGCTTTATATTTATGCTCCACTAGCGCACCGTCTAGGTTTGTATAATATTAAAACCAAACTTGAAGATTTAGGATTAAAATACACTGAACCATCAATTTACAACGAAATTGTAAGTAAAATAAAAGAAACTAAAGAAGAACAAGACGCCTATATTGCTGATATTTCAGATGTTATTAAAACATCATTAGATATTGAGAATGTAGAATATATAATTAAGGGACGACCAAAATCAGTCTATTCCATTCGAAGAAAAATGAAAGCTCAAAATGTAAGTTTTGATGAAGTGTATGATAAATTTGCGTTGCGAATTGTATACAAATCAAATCCTCATGAAGAAAAATTCATTGCTTGGAAAATATATTCTATTGTAACAGATCATTACAGACCTAGTCCCAGTCGTTTACGCGACTGGATATCATCGCCTAAATCAACTGGTTATGAAGCTTTACACATCACTGTTATGGGTCCAAAAGGACGCTGGGTAGAAGTACAAGTACGTAGCGAACGCATGGATGAAATTGCAGAAAAAGGATATGCTGCACACTACAAATACAAAAATGGAGCTACCGAAGAAAGTGGTCTGGATGTATGGCTAAACCTCTTGAAAGAAGCGCTAGAAAACTCTGAAACAAATGCGGTTGACTTTGTAGAGGATTTCAAAATGAATTTATATTCAAAAGAAATTTTTGTCTTTACGCCAAAAGGAGAAATAAAATCATTGCCAAAAGGTGCTACCTCACTAGACTTTGCATTTAGCATACACTCAGAAATTGGAATCAGAACTAGAGGAACGCGTGTAAATGGAAAATTAGTACCACTAAACTTTGAATTAAAAAGTGGAGATCAAATAGAAGTAATCACATCACAACATCAAAAACCTTCTATCAACTGGCTGGATTATGTAACCACTTCAAGGGCAAAAACAAAAATTAAAAATGTTTTAAATGAGAATACTAAAAAAATTGGCGAAGAAGGAAAAGAACTTCTTACACGCAAATTAAAACATTTAAAAATAACATTGAGTGAGCAAGTTATTAATGAGCTCGTTAATTTCTTTAAACTCAAAACAAGTCTTGATTTATTTTACAGAGTAGGAATAGGTGCTATAGAAAATCAGCAACTCAAAGACTACGCTGCTCAAAAAAGCAATACGTTCATTAATTTTTTCAAGAATAAGATAAAACGTTCTCCTAGTCATACATCAGATGAGGACATTCACAAACCTATTATCAGTAGTAATTATGACATGCTTGTTTTTGGAAAAGAACATGACAAGCTGGATTATAAATTATCTCCTTGTTGCAATCCTATTCCTGGGGATGATGTTTTTGGGTTTGTAACTATAAATGAAGGAATAAAAGTTCACAAAAAAGATTGCCCAAATGCAATAGGGATGCAATCTAATTATGCATACAGAATCATGTTCGCAAAATGGATTGACTCTTCTCAAGAAGAATTTAAAGCCATTATCAATATTACGGGAATGGATATACTAGGACTTGCAAATGAACTTACAAAAGTAATTTCGAGCAATATGAATGTAAATATTCAAAGTATTTCACTGAGTACCGATGCAGGTATTTTTCACGGACAAGTAGCAGTTATTGTACAGAACAATACTATTTTGAAAAAAATGATCAGCAACATCAAAAAAATAGATGGTATAGACAAAGTTACAAGAGAATACAAGACCTAATTATTTTACAAACTAATTAGTAGCCAATACCTTCTTTTTATAAATCAAGTGCAATCTTGTATGGATTCAAAAAAGAAAACTTTACATTTTAAACTAAAAAAATTATCTTTGCCAGCATATGACACTTATTGCCACAGACAACTCAAAAAACCAAGAAATCGTACGAAATGTATTTACGATTTATCTTGAAAAAAAAGGGCATCGCAAAACACCAGAGCGATATGCTATCCTACAAGAAATTTATGATAGCGAAGAACATTTTGATGTAGAAAATTTATACATCAAAATGAAAAACAAAAACTACCGTGTGAGTAGGGCAACACTTTACAACACCATTGAGTTACTGCTAGATTGTGCTTTAGTTAGAAAGCATCAGTTTGGTCAAAATCAAGCGCACTATGAAAAATCGTATTTTGACAAACAGCACGATCATATCATTATGACTGATACCGGAGAAGTAATAGAGTTTTGTGATCCAAGAATTCAAACCATCAAAAAAACAATTGAAGAGATTTTTGATATTGAAATCACCAATCACTCGCTTTACCTTTACGGCAATAAAAAACAAAAACAATAAGAGAACACTAGTTCTTAAAATATAAAATTAACTACAAATAACACTTAGAATGACGGTAGATTTATTATTAGGATTACAATGGGGAGATGAGGGGAAAGGAAAAATTGTTGATGTTCTTACTTCTAAATATGATATTATTGCCCGTTTTCAAGGAGGTCCAAATGCAGGCCATACACTTGAATTTGACGGAATAAAACATGTTTTAAGAACTATTCCATCCGGTATTTTTCATAAAACTGCTGTAAACATAATAGGAAACGGAGTTGTTATTGACCCTGTAGTTTTTCAAAAAGAAATTGAAGGCCTAGAAAAATTTAATTTAGATATCAAAAGCAAATTAATAATTTCTAGAAAAGCACACTTAATCTTACCTACTCACCGCTTGCTAGATGCTGCCTCTGAAGCATCAAAAGGGAAAGCTAAAATTGGATCAACCTTAAAAGGTATTGGTCCAACATACATGGATAAAACAGGTAGAAACGGAATTCGTGTGGGTGATATTGAACTCGAAGATTTTGCAGATCGTTACAGAGCATTAGCTGATAAGCATGAAGAGATGATCAAGTTTTACGATGTATCAATTCAATACAATTTAGCTGAAATGGAAACTGAATTCTTTGCAGCAATCGAAGAATTAAAAAAATTAGATTTTATTGACAGCGAAGAATATTTACACCAAGCTCAAAAGGCTGGTAAATCAATCTTGTGCGAAGGTGCTCAAGGTTCTTTACTAGATGTTGATTTTGGGACTTATCCTTTTGTAACATCATCAAACACTACAGCTGCAGGTGCTTGTACTGGTTTAGGTATTGCTCCAAATAAAATTAAAGAAGTTTACGGAATTTTCAAAGCATATGTTACTCGTGTAGGAAGTGGCCCATTCCCAACAGAACTTTTTGATGAGGATGGAGCAACTATGGCACGCGTAGGAAACGAATTTGGATCAGTAACCGGAAGACAAAGACGTTGCGGATGGCTTGACCTTGTGGCATTAAAATATGCTGTACAAGTTAATGGTGTAACGCAATTGATGATGATGAAAGGTGACGTACTTTCTGGATTTGAAACCCTAAAAGTTTGCACGGATTACAATTATAAAGGAGAAAAAATTTCGCATTTCCCGTATAACATTGAACCAGAAAATGTAACTCCAGTTTACCAAGAATTTAAAGGCTGGAAACAAGATTTAACGGGTATGACAACTTATGATGAATTGCCAGTTGAACTAAAAGAGTACATTGCTTTTATAGAAAAAGAAGTTGAGGTGCCGATCAAAATTGTATCTGTAGGTCCAGATAGAAAACAAACGATCTTAAAATAAACATACTAAACGTCCCGATTCAACGGGACGTTTTTTTTGTTCCAATAAATGAATCAAATGAAAAATCCAAATATTAAAATCCAAAATACTGAAATACTTTCTGATAACTGGTATCAACTAAACAAAGTAACATTTGATTATCAAAAAAAAGACAACTCATGGATTACTCAAAAAAGAGAGGTCTATGACAGAGGTAATGGAGCGGCCATATTGTTATACAACACGCATTTTAAAACAGTTGTACTTACAAAGCAGTTCAGACTACCTACCTATTTAAATGGCAATGAAAGCGGGATGATGATTGAAGTTTGCGCAGGACTTCTAGACCAAGACAATCCTGAACAATGCATAATAAGAGAAACTGAAGAAGAAACGGGATACCGAATTTCAAAAGTAAAAAGAATCATGGAAACGTATATGTCACCAGGTGCTGTTACTGAAATTCTCTATTTATTTACTGGTGAATATGATGCTAGCATGAAAGTAAGCGAAGGTGGTGGAGTTGAACATGAGGAGGAAAATATCGAGGTAATTGAAATGCCATTTGAAGTTGCATACGCTATGATTGAAAGTGGTGAATTAAAAGATGCTAAAACAATTATGCTCTTACAATATGCCAAAATAAATAGCCTTTTGTAATGAATAACACTATTAAAGGAGTTTTATTTGCTTTACTAGCTACTTTACTTTGGTCAGGAAATATGGTTATTGCAAGCGGGATCAAAGGACATATCCCTCCTGTTGGCTTAGCATTTTGGCGCTGGGCGGTGGCTTGTATTGTTTTGGCACCATTTGCTTTAAAAACAACTATTGACACAATTTCAACAGTTAAAAAGCACATTAAATACTTAGCACTTACTGCTTTGTTAGGCATCACCATTTTTAACACACTCATCTACTTTGCTGGCAAAACAACTAGTGCTGTAAATTTGTCATTAATTGCGATTTCGATTCCATTATTTATAGTATTGTTGTCCCGTATTGTTTTCAAAGAAAAAGTTTCAACTAAACAAAATATTGGAATTGCAATCATCATAACTGGAGTTTTGGTACTCATTTCCAAAGGATCATTTCAGGCATTACTGCACATACAATTTGCCATTGGAGATGTTTTAATGCTTTTTGCCTGCTTTTTCTTTGCGTGTTACACCATTTTAGTTCGCCAGAAACCAGATGAGTTAACTCCAAAAGTATTTCTATTCAGTGTGTTTGTAATTGGAACTATTTTCCTGCTTCCGATTTACGTCGTAGAACACATTTACTTTAAAAAAGTAACTCTGGATTCAAAAACCATCTTAATTACGGGTTATGTTGCCGTTTGCGCCTCCTTAATTTCATTTTATGTATGGAACGAAGCTATCCGTTTGATAGGCACCTCAAAAACAGCTTTGATTTACTACTTAATCCCAGTATTTAGTGGACTTCTAGCTTATTTATTTCTAAATCAAGAAATTTCACTTTCGCAAATGATCAGTATGGGAATCATTATTTCAGGGTTGTTAATTACCAATAAGAAATAGGATTGGTAACTTATTAAAAAAATTAAAACGTTCTATTTCTTCTTTAAATTCGGCAAAAAGAGCGCTATTATACCAATCAAGGGAAGATAAGCACATATAAAATAAACATGTGTTATACTAGTTTGATCAGCAAGACGGCCTAGTAAAGCAGAACCTAAACCTCCCATTCCAAAAGCAAAACCATAAAACAGTCCTGAAACCATTCCGAGTTTTTTAGGCAATAACTCTTGCGCATAGACTAAAATTGCTGGAAAAGCAGATGACATGATGATCCCAATAAGCACAGATAAAACTCCTGTCCAAAATAAATCTACATACGGCAACAACAAGGTAAAAGGTGCTGCGCCCAAAACAGAGAACCAGATTACATATTTTCTTCCAAACTTATCGCCAATTGGTCCGCCTAAAAGTGTACCTACAGCACATGAAACTAAAAATAAAACCAAATAAAACTGTGCATCTTGAACGGACAATCCGAATTTTTCAATAAGATAAAAGGTAAAATAACTTGACATACTAGCCATATAAAAGAACTTAGAAAAAATCAAAACCAACAAAATTACCACAGCTAAAACAATGGTAGTTTGGGATAAATTTGGTAGAGCAATTACTGTTTTCTTGGTGCTACGCAAACTTAAATGATGCTGGTACCATAAGGCAATTCTACTCAAAACCATTAGGCCAATTAAAGCTGCTATGACAAACCAAATGATATAAAACTGTGAATTAGGAACTACAATTAAAGCAATTAATAAAGGTCCAATGGCAGTCCCAGCATTACCTCCCAACTGAAAAATAGATTGTGCCAAACCGCGCTTGCCTCCAGAAGCTAGAAACGATATTCTAGAAGCTTCGGGATGAAAAATAGAAGATCCTATTCCTACCAAAACAACAGCAATTATAATCATTTCAAAACTAGAAGCGTAGGACAAACATATAATTCCTGACATAGAAAATAACATCCCGAAGATTTGTGAGAAAGGCTTTGGCCTCTTGTCTGTGTACAAACCCACTAATGGCTGCAAAATAGAGGCGGCCAGTTGATAAGCTAACGTAATTAGACCTATTTGCGAAAAAGTCAAATTAAAATTTTGTTTTAAAATGGGATATGATGCCGGAATAACAGCTTGGAGTAAATCGTTTAGTAAATGTGCAAACGCAATAGAAAACAAGATCGAATAAACGGTTTGCTGTGCAATAGGATTTGTATCTTGTTGGGATACCGAATTAGTAGATGTATTCATATTCAAAAAATAGATAAACGTATAAAAAATTTAGTTGTGATAAATCAGTTCAAATGAATTGTACTAAAAAATACCAAAACAACAAAGTGACAAACGATAATGGGATTCCAAAACCAACCATCATGCTGCTTAAACGAGGTTTTAAACCATGAGAAGCAGATAAAATACAAGCTGTAATCATAGGAGCCATCGCAGCTTCCATGATTGCTACTTGAATAATTTTAGAATGCTGTTGCAGAAGCACTACATACAAAAAATATAGGAGTGCAGGAGTTAGGATTAATTTATAAAGAAGTCCGAGTCCTAAAAAACGCCAATGTTGACTTTTACGTTCAAATTTTAATTGCAGTCCTACTGATAACAATGCTATTGGTGTTACGCCACTTCCTACTTTTTGCAATCCAAATTGAAGCGTATCAATAAAATCATATCCTAAAATATTCATGACACAAGCAATTATAAATGTAATGAAAGGCGGAAAAAAAAGGATTTTTTTTAAAATATCAAATCCATTAGATTGACTACTAGAATACATGGTAGCAACTAGAATACCTAGTGTAGAAAGTACTACAAAAGATCCTGGTTGATCTACTAAAATAGCTGTTTTCAATCCTTCTTCACCATACAAAGCCTCAATTATGGGGAATCCTAAAAACGATGTGTTTCCTAATCCTGCTGTCAGAATCAAACATCCAATAAGTTTATTAGACCAACCAAATTTTCTTCCAAGCAAAGTAAAAAAGAGATACGCGCCGATAAAGCCTATCCAAGCCACACCAATAGGAAAAAGCAACTCCGTACTCCATTTTATTTTAGGGATGTAAAATAATGCAAGCGCAGGAAGACAAATATAAATTACAATTTTATTCAGGAATTTATAAATGTCTACTGGAAATCCTTTGCAATGTTGCAAAATAATACCGAGTACTAAAAAAACAAAAATTAATATAAAATTGGTCATAGCTTAATTTACTACAAAAGTACCCCTATTTTATGAATTGAATCAAATGAATTTACAAATAGGCAAATGAAGAAGAAAAAAAACATTTTAAAATTGGTAAATTAAAAATACATCGTATATTTGTAACATATTTTATTACAGTATGATTTCAGGTAAGTTTGCTATAACCATTCACATTCTCACATTGCTGCATCAATTTCCTGAGGAATATCTATCCTCAGAGTTCTTGGCGTCGAGTATGAATGTACACCCCGTTTTGGTTCGGAAAGAGATAGCAAACCTTAAAAAAAATAATATTGTAGTTAGTAAAGAAGGTAAAAATGGAGGTAGTAAATTATCCGTTTCAGCAGCTTCCCTTACTTTAGATACCATATTTAAAATGACTTTTGAAACCGTTAACTTAGGCTATGCAAAAAACACGCCCAATCCAAAATGCCCTATCGGAAGAAAAATGAATGAAAAACTATCTGATTTGTATGATGAGATCAACACTAAAATCAGCTCTGAATTGAGCAACATAACACTCGAAAAATTTTCGAATCAATTTTAAACTTTTTTTTAACTAAAACTGTAACATTTTTTATTACTTATTAAAACCCAACATTATGAAAATTGCTATTATTGGCGCCACAGGATTTGTGGGCACTGCTATTTTAAACGAATTGACATCACGTAATCATGAAATTACTGCAATTGCGAGAAACCCAAAAGACGAAAATAATGAACTCGTAAAATGGATTAAGGCCAATGCCCATGTTGAAACGGAATTACTTGAGGCCATTACAGGAAATGATCTTGTGATTAACGCCTATAGTGCAGGCTGGACCAATCCTAACTTTTACAACGATTTTCTTGAAGCCTCAAAAACAATTCAGGAAGCAGTAAAAAAATCAGATGTAAAACGATTTCTTACTATTGGAGGTGGCGGTAGTTTGTACGTTGCGCCGAATGTTCAAGCTGTTGACACACCTGATTTCCCTAAAGAATATTATACGGGCGCTACCGCTGCTCGGGATTATTTGAATCATATTAAAGAGGAAAAAGAACTAGATTGGGCTTTTTTCAGTCCTGCTTTGGAGATGCATCAGGGCATAACTACAGGAAGAACGGGCAAATACCGTCTGGGTTTAGAAAATCCTATCTTTAATGAAGATAATAGAAGCATCCTATCTGTAGAGGATCTTGCAGTTGTTATTGCCGATGAAGCTGAAGAACCAAAGCATCATCAAGTACGATTTACAGCGGCATATTAGTACACAACTAGCATCTAAAAAAACAGTTTCAAAAAGTAAAAGCTTATTTGAAACTGTTTTTGTTTTTAGTACTTTTACAGTTCAACGCTACCATATTTTGGAACAAAAAAACAAAAACCCAAGCGCACTTCACGAAAAACCCGGAATTGCTCCTCCTGACATGATAAGCACATCATCTGTTGGAACCATTCAGCGTTTTAGAAAAATACAGCCGTCCGCAAAAGAACTTGTTGAAGGTATTCTAGCAGGAAACATTGCAGCCTTGAGCCGTGCCATTACGTTGATAGAAAGTACCAGCAGTACTCATTTGGCTAAAGCCAATGAAGTAATCACAGCTTGCTTACCGCACGCCAATAAATCGGTGCGAATTGGAATTACAGGTGTTCCCGGTGTTGGAAAAAGTACTTTTATTGAGGCGTTTGGAAAATACTTAACTAGTTTAGGAAAAAAAGTTGCTGTACTTGCCGTTGATCCTAGCAGTACTATTTCACACGGAAGTATTCTGGGTGATAAAACTCGTATGGAAGAATTGGTCAAAGATAAAAATGCGTTTATCCGTCCATCAGCTTCAGGAGAAACATTAGGAGGCGTTGCCCGTAAAACTCGTGAAACCATTACACTTTGTGAAGCTGCAGGTTTTGATATTATTATTATAGAAACTGTTGGCGTAGGCCAAAGCGAAACGGCTGTTCACAGTATGGTCGATTTTTTTCTGTTGTTAAAAATATCTGGTGCAGGCGATGAATTACAAGGCATTAAACGCGGGATTATGGAAATGGCAGATGCTATTGTGATCAACAAAGCCGATGGCGATAATATCAAAAGAGCCAATCTTGCCAAATTAGAATTCAACAGAGCTTTGCATCTTTTTCCAGCCAAAAAATCAGGCTGGACACCAACCACGGCAGCTTGTAGCGCCATAACACAAGAAGGAATAAGCGAAGTTTGGACCACCATCGAAAAATTCTTAAGCCTAACCAAAAGCAATGCCTATTTTTTTGAAAAAAGAAAGGAACAAAATCAATATTGGATGCTTGAAACGATCAACGAGCAATTGAAAACCAATTTTTTCAGCAATCCAGAAATCCAAAAATCATTAACATCTACAAAAAAAGCGGTACAAAATGATGAAATTTCACCCTTTGCAGCCGCTCAAAAATTATTAGAAACCTATTTCAAAAAAGAGTAAAACTTACTCTTTTTCGTAGCGTTCCATTTCCCGGTCATAAAACTCATTGGCAAGAACGATTAATCCTTCCATTTCAGTATTTAATTCAGCTTCATCTAAATCCTCGGCTTCTTCCATAAACTCTACCTCATCGTCTTTCAGATTAATTATAAATCTTGGATAGTCTAAGTGTATGATAAAAATATCTTCGGGAAAATCAGTATTGTCTCCTAGTAAAAATTTTGGTAATTCCATTATGTATTATTTTATTGATTCGTTTTACAATTCACCATTTAAGTGCGTTTTCTTTAGTTCCACCACAACTTCAAAAATCTATTTATCTGAAAGAATTATGGGTGCACTTCCTCTTCCATTCATAAAAATAATTTTTGTATTTGATGAGGCAGCTAATTCTTTTTGTGCCTTTATTTGCTCGTATTGCAATTGTTTATCTGATAATCCCGTCGAAATAATACGCTGATAATCTGCAATACCTTGTGCTTCTACTCTTTTACGTTCGGCCTCTTGTTTTTCTTTCTGCAACACAAACGTCATTTTTTGCGCATCTTGCTCTGCGTTAATTTTACTTTCAATAGAAGCTTTTACTGATGCTGGTAAGTTTATATTTCGAATAAGCAGTTGCTCTAGAACCAAACCTCTAGCTTTGAAATCAGCTTCAATGGTTTTAAAAATACGTTGTTGAAATTCATTTCTTTTTGTTGAATACAAAGCTACAGCATCATAATAAACAGCATTGTCTCTAATACGCGTTCTAGTTACTGGTCTAACAATTTTATCTGAATAGTTTACACCAATTTCTTTAAAGATTTTTGGAGCAGATTCTGGAGAAATTCTGAATAGAACGGTCAAATCGATGACTACTTCCAGTCCATCATTAGAAAGAACACGAATGGCATCATCACCTTGCTGAGCCCCTTCACTATGAACGGCAGACATGGTATAATTTTGTGTTTGAATATCAAATTCAGTCACATCCATAAGCGGATTAATCAAACTCAATCCACTTTCTAAGATATCAGACTGCACACTTCCATAAAGCGACTTTACGCCGACTTTACCAGCATCAATTTGTTTGAAAACCGCCGAAACAACGCCTAAGAAAATCAATAGTACACCTACAGCTTTTAGAGCTACTGAATATTTAGAGAAAGAATTTGATGTAGTATTTAATGTAAAACTAAAAACTAGAAGAACAACTCCAAGAATAATAAATACAATCATTTTGTTAGGGATTAAGTTTATATCCTTGTTATACGGAAATAGAAATAAGAAGTTACAATGTACGAAAAAATTTAACTTTGATGTTGTTGCATTGCCAACTTCTTAGTCAATCTTGCAAAGCGAATATACAAAAATAATGCAGCAATCGTCAAACCTGCCAAAAGTCCTATCCAGATACCCACCGCTTTGAGTTCTGTGTACTTCCCTAAATAATAGGATATAGGAAAGCCTACAACCCAATAGGCTACAAAGGTAATGTACATAGGGATTTTTACATCTTGAAGACCTCTAAGTGCACCCAAAACAACTACTTGAATTCCATCTGAAATTTGAAATATAGCGGCAATCAATAATAGTTTTGAAGTTATTGCTATAATTTCATTATTATCAACTAGTTGACTCGCATCGGACATGTTTAAGAAAAAATGTGGTAACACTTGATGAAAAATAACAAATAAAATCGCAAAAAATATTTCTAGTAAAATAGCTAAAATAAAAATAGAGCGCGCTACTACAATAAGTTGCTTAAAATCATTCAATCCCTTGGTATTACTTACTCGTATCATGGCTGTAACACTAAGTCCCAAAGCTACCATAAAGGTTGATGATGCCAGGATTAATGCAATTTGATTTGCAGCTTGACTATTTTTTCCCAATGATCCAGAGAGCCAAATTGCCGCCGTAAATAAAGTAACCTCAAAAAGCATTTGCATGGCTGAGGGCATTCCTAAATTAATGATTTTTTTAAGAATCGATTTTTTTATTTCTTTGAAACTAAAATTCTTAAAGTATTTTTTCAAATCGGCGTTTCTTTTCATCAGATAATGCATAAAAACGACCATCATGATTCGGGATAAAACCGTTCCTAATGCTGCACCTAAAATTCCTAATTTTGGAAAAATCCAGATTCCATAAATCAATACGTAGTTAAAAAAGATATGCACCACGTTCGCCAGCAAAATGGCATACATAGAGTATTTAGTTTTTGATAAACCATCTGCAAACTGCTTGTATCCTTGGTACATAATTACCGGAATCATAGAAAAAGCAACCCAATCAATATAAGGCGCAGCAAGATCAGCCACTTCTTTGGGCTGTTGCATGATATACATTACCTGCTTAGAAAGCACTGTAACCACAAACAATACAAATCCCAAAATGGTACATAGCAATAATCCGTGATGAAAAGTAGTTCGGATTTTTTGATTGTCTTTTTCAGCATCGGCCTCTGCAATAAGCGGTGTTATTGCTGTAGAAAACCCAATACCAATAGACATTGCAATAAAAATAAAACTATTTCCAAGTGAAACAGCTGCTAATTCAGTAGAGCCTAATTTCCCCACCATAAAATTATCTACAATACCTATTAATGTATGCCCCAACATTCCTAGAATAACAGGATAGGCTAATTTGATGTTATAAGAAAACTCTTTGACGTACTGCGATAAATTCACTTTATTCTTTTTTGATGACAAAGATAATAGAAGCTTTTAATTCTAGCTTTACAATTGCATTATTAAACTAGCTTTTTTCATTATTACTCCCCAAAACAAGAAATTCTGTAACAAACCCGTTAAATTGTATAACATGTCTACAAAACTCCAAGTCTATATTTGTACCGTTGTATTGCACGAATAACAAAAGCAAAATGACACAAAATATTAATATTAAATTTTACAATTATGACAATCGCAGGAAAAATTAAAACAGGATTTTTAGTAGCAGTAGCAATGATGTTTGCTTCAACAACTCAAGCACAAGAAACAAACACAGCAGAAAATTACGATCAAGGTTTCCGTTTAGGTGTAGGATTAAATGCAGGTTACTCAACTAATGATCCATACAAACTATCCCTTGGAGCTGACGTAAGAGGTCAGTATGATTTATCAAAAAGATACTCTTTGACTTTAACTACAGGATATACCAATTTATTTCAAAGTAAAGCAGATGGATTTCCTGGACAAACAGAAGGAAAAGATTTAGGTTTAATCCCAGCTAAAGCAGGTTTCAAAGCATTTGTTTGGAATGATCAATTTTACTTAATGGGTGAAGCAGGTGCTGCATTTGCAGTAAGTAATGTAGACAATACAAGAGATAAAACATCTTTATTGTTGTCTCCAAGTATAGGATATGCTACTAAATATATCGATGTATCGTTGAACTATACACATTACAATCATTTTGATCGTTTAAACAACAATGGAACTCTTGGTAGAGGAGTTGGACAAGTTGGAGTACGTTTAGCTTACGGTTTTCAACTATAAGACCTCTTAGAATTAGTTACAAAAAAAATGCGCTGAATTTCAGCGCATTTTTTTTGTCTATTCCTTTTCTAACATTTCTTTATACAGTTCCATATTAGCCTTGACCTTATCATCCATCTCTGGCTCCTTAATATCAGTGTGTTTTTGCATTTCTTCCCAAATAATCTTAGCCACAATATAACGTGCCATTTCCTTATCATCGGCTGGAACTACATACCATGGCGCATGCTCAGAACTTGTCTTGTTTATGGCTTCTTCATAAAAATGCATATAATTATCCCATTGATCACGCTCTTTCAAATCTCCTACCGAAAATTTCCAGTTGTGTTCCCTCTCTTCTAAACGGCGCAACAAGCGCTGCCTTTGCTCCTCTTTACTCAAATGCAAAAAGAACTTTAGCATAATGGTTCCATTTTGCGTAATATGCTTCTCAAAATTTTTGATCTGCTCCATTCTATTTTCCCAAAACTCCGGCGTAATGTCTGCTACGTTTTCAATTCCAGGTAGATTTTCGTTCAAAATATACTCAGGATGCACTCTCGTCACCAATACATTTTCATAATGTGATCTATTAAACACAGCAAACTTACCTTTTTCAGGTAAAACTAAGTAATGCCTCCACAAATAATCATGCTCTAATTCAGTAGAATTGGGCGTTTTAAAACTATGCACAACCACTCCTCTCGAGTTAAATTCCTTGAAAACTTCCCGAATCAAACTGTCCTTTCCTGAAGTATCCATTCCTTGCAAACAAATCAAAACACCATACCTATTGTGCGCATACATGACATCTTGCAAGGCACTTAATTTTTCAGTGACATTCTTTAATTTATCTTCTTTTTTTTCATCGCTGGCACCAATTTCTAAATTGGTTGGCAATTTTGACAACTTAATTTTGTCAACAACTTTAAAATCATCCGGATTTATAGACTTCATAGGAAATAATTTATCTTTACTTCTCAAATATAACAAATTACAAGTAGCTTTTTCCTGCTGTACGCTTGAATCTTTTCCTCCGCCAAAAAAAGGCGTTCGTAAAAGGATAACGCTTCCATCAGGGCTAGGGACTTGCTGCAAAAACACAAATAATGGAAAAATTCAAACTCGAAATTCTCTTGCATATCATCGGTATTGGTTCAGCTTCAGGACTAATCTATAAAGACAATTCCCTACTAATAATAGGAGATAACAGCGGATTCCTTTATGAATATCAATTGGATTCTAAAGACTTAAAACGCCATCCATTGCTCGAAAATCCTATTGAAAACACCCCTAAAAAAGACAAAGCCGATTTTGAAGCTATCGCATACTTTGCCGATAGTCTTTATGTTTTTGGCTCTGGATCAACCGCAAATAGGAACAAAATGATTCAGCTAAACGATGCCGATAAAAAAATAATTGCAACTCACGATCTAACCGATTTATATGCTGTCATGCAAAACTTTGGCGGAATCAATCCCGAAGATTTCAATATCGAAGGTGCCACGTATAATGGTCAAAATTGGTATTTATTGAACCGCGGTAACGGAATTTCGAATAAAAATGTACTTTTTACCATAGCTGGCAAAAACCTAACAAACGATTTTCAAATTCTTTCCAATACTTACAAATTACCTAAAATAAAAGGAGTACGCAGCAGCTTTACCGATGCGATTCTTGTAGACGATACGCTTTATTTTTTGGCCACAGCCGAAGATACAAAATCGACGTATGACGATGGAGAAGTTTTAGGAAGCTTAATTGGGAGCATCGACTTGAAAACCATGAAAATCAATTTCACACAAAAAATTAGCGATACCCATAAATTCGAAGGATTGACTTTATACACCAATTCAAAAGAAAAAATTGAGTTCCTGCTTTGTGAAGACAAAGACACTGAAGTTTTAGAAACGTATATTTATAAATTATCCTTTTCAAAACAATAAATCAAAAAATATTTTATCTCCATCCCAACCTTTTTCATTTTTTTAATCTCTTTAGTAGAAAGACATAAATTGTGATAAACGAAAATTTAATTTCTGACTGCAAAAAAATGCACCGAGATGCCCAGCGTCAAGTGTATGAGCTTATGGCTCCAAAATTGTACCGCACTTGCAAGCGCTACCTAAAGAAAGAGGAAGAAATAGAAGAGGCATTGGCCGACGCTTTCTATACTATTTTTACCAAACTCGAACAGCTCAAAGAATTTGGCGCTTTTGAAGCTTGGTCCCGAAAAATTACAGTCAATCATTGTTTGGCTACCATCAAGAAAAACACCAATTTCAATTTGCATCTTGATGATATCAAAACTATTGCGCAACCTTTTACTGATGAAATAACGGACCTCGAAGAGGAAGATTTGCTGAATTTGCTCAATCACATTCCTGAAGGTTGCAAGACGATTTTTAATCTTTTCGTTATCGAAGGCTATGGCCACAAAGAAATTGCAGTTATGCTGAACATTTCCGAAGGCACATCCAAATCACAATTGAATGCTTCGAAAACCAAGCTAAAGGAATTAGTAAACAATTTGTATTACCAAAAAGCGAAATAGTCATGGACAATCAAGAAAAAATATTCAACAAAATAAAAAATGCTTCCCAAAAAGCAGAAGAAAAAAACTTTCCTGCAATGGAAAAAGTTTGGATGCGAGTAGAAGAAAAACTAGACAAAAAAGAAGATAAAAAAGCTATTGCCCTTTGGAAAAAATTAACCATTGCCGCTTCACTCCTATTGTTTTTCTCATTGGGATACCAGTTTATTAAAACCGATTCAAAAGTAGTCAAGCCAAGCGGAACGAAAGAAAACAGCGTAGTAATACAAGAAAAAACAGAGCCTAAACAAACCGAGGGACTTTCAAAAACCATAAAACCAGATGCTGAAGTTATTCTAAAAAAACAAATTGAAAAACCTGTAATCGTAGTAAAAACAACAACTCATATCAATAGTAACATCAATCAAATAACTTCTACTAATTCAGAAGACATCGAATTGAGCAAGGACAAAGAAGCGAATATTAACGCCTTTAAAGTCGAAGCAATTGCATTAGAAGAAAATAAGGGAAAAGCCAAAATCACATCTACATACGATGCCACAACAAGAATGATTTCGGGTATAGTTACAGACGAACAGGACTTACCACTTCCTGGGGTAAATGTATATATTAAAGGAATAACAAAAGGTGTCGCAACTAACTTTGAGGGAAAATTTAGCATCAAAGCTGAAAAAGGAGATGAACTTGTTTTTTCATATATAGGATATGAAAACAGTTATGCTACTGTTGGTGAAAATGATAAAATAAATATGAAACTGGTTAATAATTCAATGGCTTTGAATGAAGTTGTAGTTGCTGCTTATGCATCTAAGCCAAAAAAATCAGTTTTGACGAGTTCTGTTGCTATGATTTCTGGTACTGATTTGATGAAACAAAAATCAGCAAATGTTAGTCAAGCCCTTCAAGGTAAAATTGCAGGAGTTCAAATTACAAACAATCCTGAATATTTGAGTCAAGACTCGCCTAAACCTTATCCAACAATCAGAATCCGCGGGAAAGCATCCATTAGACAATCAAACGAACCTTTATACATTATTGATGGAGTTCCTGTGAATCCTGATGAGTTCAAACAATTAAAACCCGAAAATATTAAAACTGTAAACGTCCTAAAGGACTTCGCAGCAACTTCTTTATACGGAAGTAGAGCATCAAATGGTGTCATCTTAGTAACAACAAAAAACGGAACTTATCAAAATCTTTCTAAAAAAGAACTAGAAAAAAGACTCAAAAAACTGAGCAAAAATAAAAAGCAAGAACAAATAGTAGTTCCACCAAAATCTATCGAAGTTTCACAAGAAGACTATGAAAATTTTGTAGAAAATCAATTCGAAAGTCCAAAATCAGCACCACTTTCCACTTTCTCCATTGATGTTGACAATGCTTCTTATACCAACATAAGACGTTTCATCAACAACGGACAAACCGTACCGAAAGATGCCGTGAGAGTCGAAGAAATGATGAACTTTTTCAAATACAAATATCCACAACCACAAGACCAAAATCCGTTTTCGATTAATACGGAATACAGTGATTGTCCTTGGAATCCAAAACACCAATTGCTAAAAATTGGTTTACAAGGCAAAAATATTCCAACGGATAATCTGCCAGCTTCCAACTTGGTTTTCTTGATTGATGTTTCGGGTTCGATGAGTGATCCCAACAAATTGCCATTGCTGAAACAATCGTTGAAAATTTTGGTAAACGAACTCCGAAAAAAAGACAAAGTAGCCATTGTGGTTTATGCTGGAGCAGCAGGAATGGTTTTGCCTCCAACATCAGGAGATGAAAAGCAAACTATCATCGATGCTTTAGAAAAACTCAATGCTGGCGGAAGCACGGCTGGTGGTGCAGGAATAGAATTGGCTTATAAATTGGCAGAAGAAAACTTTATCAAAGGAGGTAATAATCGGGTAATTCTGGCTACTGATGGCGATTTCAATGTGGGAGCTTCATCCAATACTGATATGCAAACCTTGATTGAAGAAAAAAGAAAATCGGGAGTTTTCTTAACTTGTTTGGGTTATGGAATGGGCAATTACAAAGACAGCAAAATGGAAACTTTAGCCGACAAAGGCAATGGAAATTATGCTTATATCGACAATATTCAAGAAGCCAATCGTTTCTTAGGTAAAGAATATAAAGGTTCAATGTTTGCTATCGCCAAAGACGTGAAAATCCAAATCGAATTCAATCCAAAACATGTTCAGGCGTACCGATTAATTGGCTACGAAAACAGAAAATTGCGCCCTGAAGATTTTACAAACGATACCATTGATGCAGGAGAATTAGGTAGCGGCCATACAGTAACGGCTTTGTACGAAGTGATTCCTATTGGTGTGGAAAATGAATTTATCAACAATCAACCTGACTTAAAATACACCAAAACAAGTTCAAATGAAAGTGATTATTCTGATGAATTGGCAACTATAAAATTCCGTTATAAAAAACCTGATGGTGACAAAAGTATCGAAATGGTAAAGGCTATTGAAAACAAATCAATTCCGTTGAAAAATTCGTCTGATGATTTTAAATTTAGTTCCGCTGTAGCTTGGTTTGGGTTGAAATTGAGAGATTCAAAACTAGTATCTAATACATCCTCTGAAGAAATCAAAAAACTGGCAAAAGAAGGATTGTCCAATGACGAAGACGGTTATAAAGCAGAGTTTGTCCGTTTGGTAGAAACTGTGAAATAATTATTTTAACCCGAGTTAAGTTATTCCAATCTGCAAATGTTGTGTATAAAGATACACTGAATAAACTTCTCAATAAACCTCTCACTCAACGTGAGTTATATTGAGAAGTTATTGTCAAAAAAACTAAAAATGATAAAATGAAACTAATTTTTTTAATAATATCTTTTCTTATAATAGTCCAATCTACTTTTTCTCAAACAGATAAAAAAGTAAACAATCCTATTTCAGCAAGTAAAACTCAGATTGTTTCAATAGATCCTGTTTATTTCGTACTAGGAACATTAAGTGATTATATGGGGCGTTTTTATGCTGTAAAAAGAGAAAAGCAAGTTGACAGATACTATCCTTTTGAAAAACCATTAGTAAATTATTTGAGTTTATATATTAAAACTGAATTAAATATTACTATAGAAACAATTTTTCAAAAATCGAATCACTGTGAAATGTATTCCGAGGAAATTTCAAAAAAAATGAATAGTTTTTATGGCGAAAAAGATGAACTCTTAAATAACAAATTTGAAACGAATGAGCAGATTTATTCCTTTTTAGCAGGTGTTTATTACAGATATGGTGAAAAACTGGATTCTTCTATTTATAAAATTCAATTAACTAACTCAACTAAACATCAAAATTGCAACGAATTCCTTAAACAGGTTGGTTGTAAAAACATATTATATGAATATTTGCAGAATATTCCAGCACAATTTATATATTACTTTGAACCAACAGCTGATTTGAAAAAATATTTTGATTCTATTGAGCCTGAAAGAGTAATACTTAAAAAATCATTTTATGATAGTATAGTAAAAATGACGGAGGGTGGTATAACGAAAACAGACTTCGAAATGAGTTTACAAAAATTAAAAGCGGACGGAATTGAAAAATTTAAAAAGGCTTCCAAAAAATAAATATCTTAACTTTGTTTCTGAACAAAAACAAAGCAAAAAATGACTGATTTAAAAAATAAAACGGCACTGGTTACAGGCGCCGGAAAAGGAATAGGGAAAGCAATTGCATTGGCATTAGCCAAAGAAGGCGTAAACGTAATTTTAGTAGCGCGCACTCAAGAAGAAATTGACAGTGTAGCTGCAAAAGTACGCTCGCTACGTGTAAAAGCTTTGGCTGTTACTGCAGATGTTGCTGATATCAACTCTGTAAACGCTGCGGTAGAAAAAGCACTAAGCGAATTTGGCGCTATTGATATTTTGATCAATAACGCTGGTATTGCATCGTTTGGAAAATTCTTAGAATTAGAACCAACCGATTGGGAACGCATTATTCAAGTGAATTTAATGGGACCGTATTACGTAACCAGAGCCGTTGTTCCAAACATGATTGAAAGACAAACTGGAGATATTATCAACATCTCATCAACCGCTGGATTGGCCGGAAATGCATTGACGAGCGCGTATAGTGCCTCTAAATTTGCATTGCTAGGACTAACCGATTCATTGATGCAAGAAATGCGCAAACACAACATTCGTGTTACCGCACTTACGCCAAGCACCGTGGCGACTGACATGGCCAAAGAACTCAAACTTACGGACGGAAATCCGGATAAAGTAATGCAAGCCGAAGATATGGCAGAGCTCGTAATCGCGCAACTCAAATTAAACCGACGCGTGTTTGTAAAAAACAGCAGTCTTTGGTCTACTAATCCGTAAAATTTAAAAGCTTACAGTATAAAAACTAAAAACCATTGAGAATCGCATTTTAATTGCTTTCTCAATGGTTTTTTCTTTATTACAATCTGTGGCTATTCCTTATTTTGTTGCGTAGCTCTATTTTTCTGTTCTTTTAAAATAGTATTCATATGTGCTTTTGTTTCTCTTTCGATATCACTTTCACTGAGTTGTAAACCTTTGGCATCGTCTGCCAAAACATACCAAGGTTTGGTTTTTCCAAACGGATAGGCTCCAAAAACAATGACAGGAGTTCCTTTTACTTTTATATTTTGATCATCTTGAAGTACCCATTCGTCTGCCCAACTGTACAGTTTTTTGGCATCTGCTTCTTGAAGTCTCAAACAAGAATGCGAAGCTGGATAACCCGGCAAAGCATATTGATGAAAACCAACACCCAATTTATTTTCGATGTTAAAATTCCATTTTAAATCCCACTCGTCGTTAAAAGTACTGGTTGTTTTTTCCGCTTTCCAATTGGTAAAAAACAATCCAGTTGGTGTTTTATCTTTTTCCCTTCCCATATTGGTTGGGCCGGTATAAATCAATTCGCCATTTTCATAGGCAGCAAAGGTTTGTGTTGGGTATGAAAAATAGATAATCTTTTCAACATCTTTCAAATACGAAACCTTCAAAGGAAAAGGCAAATAATAAGCAATATCTCCCGTAAAATCATTTGGAACTATAACCGAATCTAATTTTTTAAAATTCTCGGCATCAGTCCTATTGATGGCATAAGCAAGTTGCAATTGAGTACTATTGTTTGTAGCTTTCTCTACCCATTCTTTCGTATTTTCAAAATGATAAGTGACCGTACCAGGTTTTTTTCGTTCTATTTTAGTTGGAACTTTTTCTGTTAGATTTTTGTCTTTAGACTTTTTTGCATTCTCTTGACAAGAAAACAAAACACAGCAAACTAATGCACTAAGGATATAAACTATTGGCTTCATAAGGTTTAATTTTATTTTGTTAAAATTACCTCAATCAGCTATCAAGTCTCTTACACAATTTGTATTAGTTGTTACAGAATTAAACTTGAAAAAACCATTAAGAAATGAAGAAAATTAAGCTAAATACTTAATGAACTCAACCTCTTAATGGTTTAAAAATGTTTTACTTAAATGACTTATATGTTTAAAACCTACACTAACACAGATACAAAATCCATGCGCACACTACCATCCTCATCAATTCGAGTCAAGTTGATATCGTGTAGCGTATTCACTAATTCTGGATTCCAAGGCGTTTTTACTTTTACGTAATTCTCAGTAAATCCGTGAATGTAGCCTTCCTTATTTTCACTTTCAAACAACACTTTGCGTTGCGTTCCCAATTGACTTTCATAAAAAGCACGACGTTTTTTCACAGATAATCCACGTAACATTTTACTACGTTTCGCACGCACATTTGCCGGAACTACGCCACTCATAGCAGCAGCCTCAGTATTATCACGCTCCGAATACGTAAAAACGTGCAAGTACGAAATATCCAAATCATTCAAAAAATGATACGTTTCCAGAAAATGCTCGTCCGTTTCACCCGGAAAACCTACAATGACATCCACACCTATACACGCATGGGGCATTACTTCCCGAATTTTATTCACGCGCTCCGTGTACACCTCGCGTAAGTAACGGCGTTTCATCAACTTCAAAATATCATTACTGCCTGATTGCAACGGAATGTGAAAATGCGGCACAAAAGTTCTACTTTTCGACACAAATTCAATCGTTTCATTTTTCAATAAATTCGGTTCAATAGACGAAATTCGCAAACGCTCTATACCGTCTACTTCATCCAAAGCCTGAACCAATTCCAAAAAAGTATGTTCGTGTTTTTTATTTCCAAATTCCCCTTTACCGTAATCACCAATATTTACGCCAGTAAGTACGATTTCTTTAATGCCTTGTTTCGAAATTTCAGCTGCATTTTTCAATACATTTTCTAACTCGTCACTTCTAGAAATTCCTCTCGCCAGCGGAATCGTGCAATACGTACATTTATAATCGCAACCATCCTGAACTTTCAAGAAAGCACGCGTTCTATCGCCTATAGAATAACTGCCCACATAAAAATCAGCTTCGGCAATCTCGCATGAATGCACCTCGCCCATGTCATTTTTAGACAAATCGTTGATATAATCGGCTAGTTTGAATTTTTCGGTAGCACCAAGAACCAAATCTACTCCATCCACCGCCGCCAATTCTTCGGGTTTTAGTTGCGCATAACAACCCACCGCAGCTACAAAAGCTTTATCATTGAGCTTCATGGCCTTACGCACCACTTGTTTGAATTGTTTATCGGCATTTTCAGTAACTGAACACGTATTAATCACGTACATATCAGCCACTTCTTCAAAATCAACGCGATCAAAACCCTCGTCTTGAAGATTGCGCGCAATAGTTGATGTTTCTGAGAAATTGAGTTTACAGCCTAAAGTATAAAAGGCTACTTTTTTGCGTTTTTCCATAAGTAAGCGCTATCTAATGAAATCGTTGTCAAAAAAATAGCGTGCGCAAATTTACGAACAAATACGAGAAAATGATAACGATTTGAATTTTTATTAAACAGGGCGTGCCCCTTCGTAAACTGCGGGTCGGGCTATGCGCTCTATCTTTATTTTTTTAAAGAAAAAAATAAAGGATGCCGCTGCTATCCCTCACGCGAGCGCGCAAACTGCAAATCAAAACAACTGCAACAAGAAACACTATTGCTTTTGTAATAAATTTATTATTTCTATATTTGATAAATGCAAACTAACTGTGCTATATACTAATCATTTTCAATTGGTTTGAGTTGAAGAAGGTTTAAAATAATTATAGAGTATTTAGCAGATATTTTAAAACAACAACATTATGACATTAAGACAACAAATTGTGCAAGACCATATTGACAAAACAGCTATTAAACTTGATTTGACAGCAGACAATGCTTTTTTAATTTTTGCGCATAGTGTTTTTACTGATATTAGTATACATTCTTTTGATGAAAATGACAATGTTGACGGCGGGCAAGATAAACAAATTGATGCAATAACAATTGAAGATACCTCAGACGAAGCAACAATTTACATAACTCAAATTAAAAATGAAGAAACCTTTTCGTCAAACTGTATTATTCAAATTAGGAATGGTTTACAATGGATATTTGAAAAAAAACAAGCAGACATTGATACACTTACAAATATTAGATTCAAAGACAGAATAAAAGATTACAGAACTCTTCAATCGTCTTTAGGACCTTCAAATATTAACGTAAAAGTTGCTTACATAACAAAAGGTCAAAATATTGACCTTTCAGCAGAAGCAAAGCAAGAAATTAAAACAATTACAGATACTTACGATAATGGAACCTTCGCAAGTTTTACTTTTGAAACTATTGGAGCCGACGAAATAGTCGATGTATTGAATTCACAAGAAAAGAAAAATAAAAAAATTAATTGTGAAGTGAAAATTATATACGACACCAATAATCCTTCACTTATAAAATATCATAGTAAAGGTCTAAAAGGAATAATTTGTTCAGCAACTGCATCTGAAATTGCTCAAATAGTAAATACAGATGTTAACGGCTTTGTTTTCGATTTAAATATTAGAAAATACTTAGGCAAATTAGGAGGTGTAAACAAAGACATTTTGAATACCTGCACAAATAGTAATTTAAGTCCACTTTTTTGGTTTTTAAACAACGGTGTTACTATTATTTGCGATAAAGTTGACCCTGTTACAGATCCAGATGATCCAAAAGTTAAAATTGAAAATATGCAAATTGTAAACGGTTGCCAAACAGCAACAAGTCTTGCAAATGCTTTAAAAGAAGGACATTTACAACCAGATACAAGACTTCTTCTGCGCATATATGAAACAAACGATTTAGACTTAGTTGACAAAATTGTTTTAACTACCAACAATCAAAATAAAATAACAGGTAGAAATCTAAGAGCAAACGACATAACACAACTTGACCTTGAAAAAGGTTTTTCTATGTTTAATTTTTCTCTAGAACGTAAACCAAGACAATATGAAAATACTAGTATTCCAAAAGACAATATAATTCCAAATGAAGATGTAGCAGTTTCATACTTGGCTTTAGTGTTAAAAAAACCATCTGACGCACGAAGTAGAAAATACAAAGTCTGGAATGAATATTACGATAAAATTTTCTCAGGTACCGATATTATTGAGCCGTATTTATTATCTGTGCTTATTCACAGAAAATCATCAGAATATTTATTAGCTAATTATTCTAAAAACGCGGACGATACAATTCGTTATTTATCAAAAAATGCTTCTTTTCATATTTCTAGAATTTCATCTTTTCTATGGCGTGGCGGTGATAATTGGACAAATACAGGAAATTTAAAAGCTGAAATTAATTCTTATGTTTCAAATAAGAATATTCTAGACACACATATTTCCAACGCAATCGTAATTTTAAGCAATATTGTAAAAAGTAATCCTAAATATATTGCAGACTTAAACAATTCATTAAAATCGGCTGACATTGACAATGAAATAAGTAAAAAACTGCACACTAATCACAAACCAAATCTCAGCTAGTCCGAGCATTTGGTAACACTGGGCTAATGCGAGATTCTAGCTCGTGCTCCCACTGTAGTAGAGAGACATCATGTGCTAGAGCCAAAAAAATTACTATGAAATGAAATTTATAGATTTAATTGAATATGCGGTTAAACTCGGTTTTAAAGCTATTCCGGTAGAAGATGAATATTATAAAATAGTTTTTAGAAGTAATAATTCAATGTATATAGAAATCTCTTTTCCCAATGATACTATTAACCAAGACTTAGAAGACCATATAAATATTGACTGGGATTATAGCATCAGAAATGATCAGAAGATAGAAATCCACAAAGAGAGCTTTGAGTATTATAAAGGAAATGCAGCAACGAAAATTGCAGATATGCAAAATGATATTTCAAAATACTTGAATAATTTTGCTCATTCAAAATTTAATATAATCGAGCAGTCTGGATTTTCTATTTTTGGAATACGTTTTCTAAGATATAAACAGTTAGTATTTGAAAAAAAATAGTCTTAAAGATATTGTTTTACTCACACTATCGCTCGTTTGTAACGAGCACCTACTGATTTTAAAGAAGAAAATCCGATAGAGCAGATTTGCAATCCGTGTCCACAACAATAAGACACAAAAAACAAAAACTATTATTTATTTCGTTCAAAAAAATATCAATCACTAAAAACAACAATCATTATGAAACAACGTTCCAAGCATTTTGCAGTAAAGACAATCCTAATTGGTCTATTCATCCAGTTAATTACAATAACAGTTTCCTTTGGGCAAACCAAAACGGAGCAAATTGATAAATTGATGAATTTATATTCAGAATACGAGCAATTTAACGGCTCCATTCTTGTCGCTGATGCTGGAAAAGTTATTTATAAAAAGGGTTTTGGAATGGCAAACATGGAATGGAATATTCCGAATCAGCCAGACACTAAACACCGCTTGGGTTCTGTTACCAAACAGTTTACCGCTGTGCTAATACTTCAATTAGTAGAGCAAGGAAAATTAAAGTTGGATGCGCCTATCTCAACCTATCTTCCTGATTATCCTAAAACATTGGGCGATAAAATCACTATTCACCATTTACTGACGCACACCTCTGGAATTCCTAATTACACTTCGTTTCCAAATTTCATGAAAGATTTAAGCATGAATCCGTATAGTCCAGAAGTTTTTGTGAAAAAATTCGCTGATCTACCGCTAGAGTTTACACCTGGCGAAAAATTTGCCTACAGCAATTCTGGTTATTTTTTATTGGGTTACATTATAGAAAAAGTTTCTGCTAAAACCTATGAACAGTTTTTGCAAGACAATATTCTTACGCCACTCAAAATGAATAATACAGGATACGATCACCACGAAACGATTTTAAAAAACAGAGCTTCTGGCTATGAGAAAAACGGTAAAAACTATAGTAATGCCAGTTATCTTGATTTGTCAATCCCCTACGCTGCCGGCTCTTTGTACTCTACTGTAGACGATTTATTTCTATGGAATCAAGCACTTTACACTGAACAATTACTTTCGACAAAATATAAAGAACTATTATTTAATTCCTATATCCCAGCAGGACCGGGACATTATGGTTACGGATGGTTTGTTAACAAGGATTTCAATGGAGAAAAAAATGACATCATAACAGTTATTGAACATGGTGGTGGAATAAATGGATTTAATACCTTATTCTCTCAAATACCAGCTGACAAAAATCTAGTGGTTTTATTAAATAATACGGGCGGTACCAACTTAAACGAGATGAATAAAGCGATTAGAAATATCCTTTACAATAAACCTTATAGTTTGCCTAAAAAATCGTTAGCGAATGCTTTCACAGAAGTTATTCTGGAAAAAGGAATCGCATCTGGAATCGAGTACTTTAAAGAAAATAAAAATTCAAATACTTTTGCAATCAACGAAAATGAAATGAACAGCGCAGGATATCAATTATTACAAACCGGAAAAGTAAAAGAAGCGATAGAAGTTTTCAAACTAAATGTTGAAGCGTTTCCTAAATCAGGAAATGCATATGACAGTTTAGGAGAAGCCTATTTAAAAAACGGAGATAAAAAACTTGCCCTTGTTAACTATAAAAAATCCATAGAACTAGATCCAAATAATGAAAACGGGAAAAAAGTATTGGAAGAACTTTTAAAGTCCTAAATTATCACACTGGCGCTCGTTTGCAACGAGTGCCTATTTTTCTAATAAGAAAATGGTAGCGTTTGCAACGCGAATAATTAAAAGAGAAATGTAGCCTATGATTTTGTGGACATGCAAAGCAATTAATCACCAGTTTATCGTCAGGTTTTATAAGATTCCTCATTTGTCGGAATGACAAAAAAACAGGCATACTTTTTTAAAAATAAAGAGCAAGAGCAAACAATAATTAGGACTTCGCAATCTATATGTTGCAATTAGTAGTTGCTTGTTATGATTTTGAAAGAAGTGCATTCGCAATTAAAATGGTTCTAATTTTGAATCTAAAATAAAAAGCAATGCTTTCTAAAAAAGAAATACTAAAAAGATCCTAAAATCCGTTATAGTAATAGTGTAATTAAGAAATGTTATAAAATAGTACAATAATCAAATGACACTTTGAGATTGATATTTTATACACTATCTTTCCATTGTAATTTAATTTATTTTAAACTACTCAAAAACAAATGATTAACAACTGGGTAAGCCGAAAACCAACTAGAGTAGGCAACATTTTATAACTACAATGAAAACATTTTTCCCCACAATCTACTTCATTCTTTTAGCAGCTCTAGGCTGTTATGGTCAAAATCCTGCTCCAAAAACCAACACATTCCCATCAGTTACGACATTGAGTAATTGGGCAAATTACAACTCACAACAAAAATTTGATTTAGAAATTAGAACATTAGGTTTTAAATTCGAAATAAAAGAAGCCGAAACTAGCTCTATTGCGTACACCTACATTCGCAAAGTTGTTATTGATGGCGTGAATTACACGGATAGAATAGTGTATCGCATTGCAAATGATAACAGCGCCAGTATTATTTCACTGGTAACAGCATCTACAGATCTAGTTTCATTATACAACCCACAACTAGCTACCTTCAAAAATGTCAAGTGTGATACACCAATGGCAAAAGACAAGAATACTTCATGCAATTGTTATGTAAGTAAAACTCATGCTATCGATATTTGTGACGAGCGCGTGAAACTAACTATGGGAGACGGCAATAAATACTTTATATCAGTAGCTAAACTGTAGAGATATACAAAACAGTAAAACGATATTCAGCGATACATTTAAAATAAGTGTATCGCTTTTTTATTAGTTTACGTTCAAAATAAAACGTTCAATAACTTCGGCAACACCATGATTGTTATTTGATGCTACAATTTCATCCCCGTACATGCGTAACTCAGGTGTAACATTATCTACCCAAACGCCAAGTCCAGCATATTGAATCATTGATAAATCATTTCCAGCATTACCCACAGCAATGATTTCGCTTTGATCAATTGCTAATTTTTTGGCTAAAAAAGCGATACTTGCTGCTTTATCAATTCCGTTAGGCGCTACTTCTAGAAAAAATGGTTTAGACATGGAAACACTTAAATCTGGCATAGCGTTTTTTAAATCTTTTTCTACTTCTTTTAAGTAAGAAGGTTCTTCCAGCAAGATACATTTTACAGCATTAGTGGTAACAGCAGCTTTAAAATCAGGTACTAAATGATGTTCAAGCCCTGTGATACTGCGTTCTACCTCAATAAACTCAGAGTGTGTCTCGCTAATAATGACATCGTTTATATAAGTAATAATGTGGGTATTACTTTTTAAACTGTATTCATGGAGTGTATGAATTTGCTCTTTGGTCAAAGATTTTTCAAAAAGAATTTCACTAGTATTCAAATCAGACACTACTGCTCCATTAAAAGAAATCATGAAATTATTTTTCAACTCATGAGCAAATTGCGTCATGGCAGGCGTAGGTCTACCTGATGCTAAAACTACCTCAACACCTAAATCTTGAGCCCTAGCAATCATTTCTCTATTCTCTATAGAAATGGTATGATCATCCGTCAACAAGGTATCGTCCATGTCTAGGACTAGCATTTTATATTTCATAATTTTTATTTTACAGCAAAAGAATCTGTCACAGACTAGCCTAGATATTCATTCTAAAATCTTCAATAACTGGATTGGCTTTTGCAAAATCAGTTTCTTGAATAAAAAGTTCTACTGCTAAATCACTTCCGCCAAAACCTCCCAAACGTGAAGATTGAATGTTGTCCTTTTTTAAGGTTTCAACACCCGCTGTTTCTAATCTTTCTTGTAAGGCTTGCGCCAAAATTTCACTTCCTGAAAACACTTTCATTAATCCCATTGTATTCCTATTTTTTAATTATCATCATTATTTTCTTCATCACCATCTTCTTCTTCATCCTTATCTTCGTCCTCATCTTCATAAAAATCAAACTCGAAAGGTTCAATTAGCATTCTCTCGGTCATGATTTCAATTCGCTCGGTGAACTGCTCGGTGAAAATAATGCGTTGGGTTTTGTCAATACTATTCGAGATTCGCATGATTTTAGTTTCATGACGCAATTTCAAAATAGGATCAGCATCGTCTAGAATAAACATTTTCAATCGGTTCACGTTGTAGCCCGCCGATGAAAACATTTCGCTCAATTTATTTGGCGTCCCAATCAAAACATCAATACCGGTTGAAATGTAATTTTTGTCATAATCCATATCGCCTTTGTCATGAACACCATATATTTCTAGGTCCGTGTATTTTGCCAATTTTTCAAATTGCGCTGCCATCTCAACCACTTTCTCTTTATCCGATACGATGATTAAAGCACGTGGCGACTCCTCAACAGAGCCAACCAAGCGTTGAATGACATTGATAACAATGGTAGTCGATTTTCCGCTGCCAGCAGGTGCAACAATAATAGCATCGGCACCACTTTTTAAAGTCCCAAAGGTCTCTTTCTGAATATCATTCGCCTCTAAGAACCCGTTGTCAATTAAGTTTTGTTGCAGCGTCTCGTTTAATTTTTTTAATTTCATTCTTTTTAGATTGAAAGATTCAAAAATTTAAAAATTAAATGATTAGCTCACTAATTTTTAAATGATTCAACCTCTAAATTATTTAATTATTTTGATGCAAATAACTTCACATCATTCTCTGAAATCTCGCTTCCGCCAAGGATAATCAAGCGTTCCACAACATTGCGTAATTCCCTAATATTCCCTGTCCAATCGTATTCTTGTAAAAGTTTAATTGCAGTAGCCGAAAATTTCTTTACCGTATTTCCTTGCTCAGAAGCTATTTTATCAGCAAAATGCTTGATCAACAATGGAATATCATCACGCCTGTCATTAAGAGCTGGTACTTTAATGAGGATTACAGCCAGCCTATGGTATAAATCCTCTCTAAAACGACCTTCGGCAATTTCAACTTTCAAATCTTTATTCGTAGCAGCAACAACTCTTACATCAACTTTTATGTCTTTATCTGCTCCTACACGAGTAATCATGCTTTCTTGTAACGCTCTTAAAACTTTGGCTTGCGCCGAAAGGCTCATGTCTCCAATTTCATCTAAGAAAATAGTTCCTTTATCTGCCGCTTCAAATTTTCCTGCACGATCTTTTACTGCTGATGTAAAAGCTCCTTTTACATGACCAAATAATTCACTTTCAATCAATTCAGATGGGATTGCAGCACAATTTACTTCGATTAAAGGAAAGTTTGCACGTTCGCTTTTTTCATGCAATTGATGCGCGACTAATTCTTTTCCGGTTCCGTTAGGTCCTGTAATCAATACTCGTGCCTCGGTTTGAGCAACTTTATCAATCATGATTTTAATATGATTAATGGGATCACTCTCACCAATCATTTCATAATTCTTGCTGACTTTTTTCTTTAGGATTTTATTCTCAACTACAAGTTGTTTTTTGTCCAAAGCATTTCGAACCGTATTCAATAATCGGTTTAAATCAGGTGGTTTAGAAATGTAATCAAAAGCTCCTAAACGCATGGTATTGATAGCTGTTTCCATGTCACCATGCCCAGATATCATAACCATAGGAATTTCTGGTTTGATTTTTTTGACTGCTTCTAGCACTTCAACCCCATCCATTTTTGGCATTTTTATATCGCATAGAACCAGGTCATAATCAGTAGTTTTAATTTTTTCCAAACCCACTACACCATCCTCTGCCTCCTCTACTTGGTAGCTATCATTTTCTTCTGATAGGATTTTTGAGAGCACTCTTCTTATGGCTGCCTCATCCTCAATGATAAGTATTTTTGACATATTTTTATTTTTGATTGGCTTATGAGCACCAAATTATTTTTATTGCAAAATTCAACTTTCTTACGGGATTCTCTAGCCCCGATTATAATGGAAATCCTTTACTGCGGCGCGATAGCAAAGCAGGAAAGATTGAAATGAAAAGCGGGAAACAGCTCCTAAAAAATACTCTTGAACAGCATTTTATCAATTATTTTACTACTTCATCCATCGATACAACTCTTTCCATGTTGGTTTTTTACCATACATTAAAATTCCGATTCGGTAAATTTTACCAGCAAACCAAACTACGGATAAAAAAGAAGCAAAAAGTAACGTTACTGATATGGCTATTTGCCACAAAGGTACGCCAAAGGGAATTCTCATGAGCATAACTATGGGCGAAGTAAGCGGAATCATTGAAAAAACTATTGCCACTGTACCGTGTGGATCATTGATAACGGTAAAGAAACCAACATATACGCTGAGTATAAGCGGCATGATGATGGGCATTAAAAACTGTTGCGAATCGGTTTGATTGTCTACTGCGGCTCCTATTGCGGCATAGAAAGAGCTGTATAACAAATAGCCTCCTATAAAATAAACTACAAAACCCGCTAGTATACCTGCAATAGGCAAGTTCCATAATTCCTTGATATAAAGTGCGGCTGAACTACTCATTTCTGGCTGTGCCGAAAGTACATCTTGAGCACCAGAAACAGGTCCTATATTAACTCCAAAAAATAGTGACACTGAGAAAAGCAATATAAACCCTAAGCACGCCCATATAAAAAATTGCAACAATCCTGCCAGAGCTGTCCCTATAATTTTTCCCATCATTAATTGAAATGGTTTGACAGAGGAGATAATAATTTCTACAATTCGGCTTGTTTTTTCCTCTATTACGCTACGCATGACCATGTTACCGTAAATGATAATAAACATCATGATAAGGTAACCAAATGCTCCTCCTATTCCAATTTTAATTTCGTTTAAACCTTTGAGACTCTCTTCTCCAGATGCTTTTGTAATATTAATAACAACTTTTGCCTGTGCTTTTTTGATGGCAAGTGTATCGAGTTTAGCTTTTTCTAAATTTGCCTTTGTCAACTTATTAGCTACGATATCTTGCATGTTTTCAATAAATGCAATGCCTGGACTATCATTTGAAATGTATTGAATTTTATTTTCTAACAGTTTTGTATCCTGTACTTTTGGGATATAAATAATTCCTTCGTATGCCTCAGCACTAATACTATCTTTTAAAAAATTTAAATCAAGAGCTGTTAAATCTTGGTAGTCATACGTGGCTTTTTTACTGTTTTTCTTTAAAAATTCTTGTACAAACAATCCCGATTTATCATGTATGGCAATGCGCTTTGTATCTGGTTTCATACTGCTTAAGTACGCTACAAAAACTGCAATGGCCACAAATAGCAACGGACTTAAAAAAGTCATTACAATAAAGGACTTGTTACGTACCTTGGTAATGAACTCTCGCTTGATGATTAATGTAATTATTGACATTTTTTAGTTTTGATTTGTCCAAAATTCCCAAAAAAGAGGAATCAAAAAATGGTTATTTAGTTTATTTTTTTTTAATGCTCATGTCTTGCTAAGAACCGCTAACGGTTTGAATGAAAATATCATTCACACTCGGGATTTTTTCTACAAAATGTGTGATTTGACCAAAAGGAGTTAAGCTGTTGAGCAACTCATTTGGTGATGCATTCCCTAATTGAATATTTAATTTAAACTCATTATTTAACGATTTAAATTGGGCAGGATTTGTGCTAAAGTTTTGAGATAGCGCTTGCATTAAAGCTTCGGGCTTATCCGAAAGTATACCTACTTCAAAAGTATTGGTTTTAAATTGCCTCTTGACATCATTTAGCTTCCCTTCAATTAATTTATTTGATTTATGAATCAATGCAATATGATCGCACATTTCCTCCACACTTTCCATACGGTGGGTAGAGAAAATTATTGTAGCACCTTGATCTCTCAGAGCTAAAATTTCGTCTTTGATAATAATGGCATTCACAGGATCAAAACCCGAAAAAGGTTCGTCAAAAATGAGTAATTTGGGTTTATGCAATACACACACGACAAATTGGATTTTTTGAGCCATCCCTTTAGAAAGTTCTTGAATCTTTTTGTTCCACCAGCCTTGAATACCTAGTCTATCAAACCAATATTCCAGTTGTTTTTTGGCTTCAGCCTTTGAAAGACCTTTCATTTGTGCTAGATATAGGCATTGCTCTCCTACTTTCATCGTGTTGTACAAACCTCTTTCCTCTGGTAAATATCCTATGTGTTGTACATGCTTGGGTTGCAATTTCTCTCCATCAAAAATTACAGTGCCACTATCAGGCATTGTAATTTGATTGATAATTCGAATTAATGATGTTTTACCAGCTCCATTTGGCCCCAAGAGTCCGTAAATACTGCCTTTAGGTATATTGAGCGATACTGCATTAAGTGCCTTATAATCGCCGTATTGTTTTACAACTTGATTGATTTCAAGAATAGTACTCATACTTATATTTTAATGGTGTAAAAGTAAATAATTAGTATCGAAATACTTATAATAGTTTGATATAAGTAGTATTTTATTTTGGCAAAAACTTAATTTTTTAGCCTTGCGTAAAATGCTTTTTGCTGACACCAAAATAACAAATTGTATTTCACAAAAAACCCATCCTTGTGCATAAGGATGGGTTTTGTATGAATGTCTACATTCAAAATTAACATTTTTGAATTAAGAGAACATGTCTTTTACTTTTTCAAAAAATGACTTATCTGATTTCTCAGGATTTGGAATAAAATTATCGTCGGTTAAATTCTTCTCAAAAAACTGTTTTTGTTCTTTGTTCAATGTTTTAGGAGTCCATACGTTCACATGAACCAATAAATCACCATTCCCGTAACCATTGATACTTGGTATCCCTTTACCTTTTAGTCTTAATATTTTACCTGATTGAATGCCTTCCTCTAACTTGATACGTACTTTTCCGTTGATAGCTTCGATATCTTTAGAAATACCTAAAACCGCTTCAGCAAAGCTAATGTACAAATCATAGTGCAAATTCTCACCTTCGCGTTTCAAGAAGTCGTGCTCTAACTCTTCGATTGCTACGATCAAATCACCTGGCACGCTGTTTCCTGGCGCATCGTTTCCTTTGTTTGAAACTTTTAACTGCATTCCGTCAACAACACCGGCTGGTATTTTGATTGAAACCGTTTCATCTTCAAGAACCATTCCTTGTGAATCTGCGTCGGCTGGTTTTTTATCTAAAATTTGACCTGAACCATTACAAGTTGGGCAAGTAGAAGCAGATTGCATACGGCCCAAAATGGTGTTTGTTACACGCATTACTTGACCTTGTCCGTTACAAGTATTACAAGTTTTATAAGTAACGCCAGCAGCTTGTACTTTACGTTTTACTTTTACTTTTTTCTCAACACCATTAGCAATCTCTTCCAAAGTCAATTTTACTTTGATACGAAGATTACTTCCTTTGGTACGACGATTTCCGCCGCCACCTCCGCCACCGAAGCCGCCAAAACCACCTCCAAAAATATCTCCAAACTGACTGAAAATATCATCCATGTTCATACCGCCATGACCACCTCCGCCAAAACCGCCTGAACCATCAAATGCTTGATGACCATACTGATCGTATTTTGCCTTTTTTTGTGGATCACTCAATACTTCATAAGCTTCTGCCGCTAACTTAAATTTCTCTTCAGCAGCTTTATCGCCAGGATTTTTATCAGGGTGATGTTGCAAGGCACTTTGTCTGTATGCTTTTTTTATTTCTGCAGCAGTTGCACTTTTAGTAATGCCTAATATTTCGTAAAAATCTTTTTTCATCTGTATTTTTTATTTAGTGCGAATGTATTTTAGTACTATCTTAAAAAGCTAATACTCCACATTTATACTTAAAATGACACTTTCAACCAGCATCGCAGTTGTAATTATTGACCGATTACCACTTTTGGAAAACGAATAATCTTGTCTCCAAGTTTGTATCCTTTTTCTAGTACATCCACAATTTTACCTTTCATACTGTCTGATGGCGCAGGAATTTGAGTAATTGCTTCGGCAAAATCAGCATCAAATGCGTCACCTGCTGTAACCTCAACTTGCTCTAATCCTTTAGCCACTAAAGTATTTTTTAGTTTTTCATGGATAAGCTCAACACCTTTAGTTAGCAATTCATCCTCTGATTTGTTAATCTCAATAATAGCTCTATCAAAATCGTCTAGCACTGGTAACATAGCAAGTAAGACTTCTTGATTTGCTGTTTTAAACAACTCAATACGTTCCTTAGTTGTTCTTCTTTTGTAATTCTCAAACTCTGCAAACAACCTTAGGTATTTATCTTTTTCTTTTGCTAAATCTTGTGTTAATTGTTCTTCCACGCTTAATTCCTCAACAATAACCTGCTCTTCATTAACATTATTTTCTAATGTTGCATCCTGTAATTCTTGATCGATTTCTGTATTTTCAGTGGTCATAGTGCTCTTATTTTTAAAAATATTCTTAAACTTCATTTTAATCTTTTTTTGAATTGCAAAAGTACTGCCAATTCTCTTAAAATGTCAAATTGTCACACTTAATATTATTTATGCTTATCAAAAAGGGGGATTTTACCAAAAATGGCTCACGTACAACCAACTTGAATTCCTTTAAACTGAATAAAAAAAATAAATTTCTTAACAATTTTTATCAACGCTTTGTTTAAAATTTAGGTTTTTTTTAAGATTATCATATTATATTTATGTTATATTTGTAAATGGTTTTATTCATTTCGCATGAAATAGAATGACAAATTATTAATTCACATTTACGTTATATAAAAAAAGCTTCGTTTTTCAACGAAGCTTTTTTTTTAATTCTGTAAGAGATAATTTTTCAAACCTTCTAAATCGAGAACCTGCTGTTCTCCTGAAAGTAAATTTTTAAGAGCAAATGTTTTAGATTCTAATTCTTGTTCTCCTGCAATAATTGCAAAAGGTATTCCACGCTTGTCAGCGTGCTGAAACTGCTTTGCCACTTTTACATTATCTGGATATAACTCTACTTTAATTCCAGTTTCTCTAAGCTCCTTAATAGCTTGCATGGCATAAAAGGCTTCATTATTTCCGTAATTGATAAATAAAGCTTTAGATGTTGCTGCTACTGTTTCTGGAAACAACTTTAGTTCTTCTACCACCAAATAAATGCGGTCAAGACCGAAAGATATTCCCACTCCACTCATGTTTTTCAAACCAAAAATACCCGTTAAATCATCATAACGTCCTCCGCCACCGATGGATCCCATTGCAACAGTTTTGGGTGGTGCTACTTCAAAAATAGCTCCAGTGTAATAATTTAATCCTCTTGCTAATGTAACATCTAGATCCAAAACAGCTGTTGACAGCCCTAGTTGTGAAACCGTTTCACAAATAAAACGCAATTCCTCCACACCTTTCATACCTTCTTCTGAGTCTTGTAATAAAACAGAGAGCTTCTCGATTTTCTCAGTGATAGAACCTGTAAAATTAAATAGTGGCTGAACTTTTGACAGTGCTTCCTCAGGAATTCCTTTTTCTATCATTTCTTTCTTGACTCCGTCCTCGCCTATTTTGTCTAATTTATCAAGAGCTACTGTAAAATCAATCAGCTTGTCAGAGGCTCCTATTACGGCTGCAATTCCAGATAAAATTTTTCTATTATTGATTTTGATGGTTACGCCTTGCAATCCTAAAGCTGTAAAAACGGTGTCATACAATTGAACCAATTCTACTTCTTGCCACAAAGATTTTGATCCAACTACATCTGCGTCACATTGATAAAATTCTCTAAAACGTCCTTTTTGAGGTCGATCAGCTCTCCAAACGGGTTGAATTTGATAGCGCTTAAACGGAAATTCAATATCGTTTTGATGTTGCACCACATACCTTGCAAAAGGTACAGTCAGATCATAACGCAAGGCTTTCTCTGAAATGCTTGACGTTAATTTTGTACTGTCTTTACTTTCTAGATGACTTTCGTTGGCTTTAGAAAGATAGTCTCCAGAATTTAATATTTTAAAAATCAATCGATCGCCTTCTTCTCCGTACTTACCCATTAAGGTTTCAGAGTTTTCAAACGATGGCGTTTCTATAGGTTGAAAGCCAAATTTTTCAAAATTGCTTTTAATGATTTGAATGATATAATTTCTTTTGGCCACATCTGCTGGCGAAAAATCTCGGGTTCCTTTTGGTATGCTAGGTTTTGATGCCATGAATCTATTTTTGCTGTCCTTATTATTATGCCTTACTAGGCAATCTTTTTCTGGTTGCAAATATCTTATTTTTAAAATTATTCTGTTTACAAAATGCCACATTTTATTACTGCTTGTTTAGCCCGGATTGTCGTGGAAATATAGCACTACAAATTCTTATGTTTTCCTGACTTAAAGAGCGACTAGCGGAAGCTCATTTAAGGTAGAAAGAAAACAAAGAATATGGAGTGCGGTATTGTAGCAAAAGCCGGAAACAGCTCCTAAAAAAAAGAAAATTGTTATGAAATATTTTTTTGGTTGTAAAATTTTGTAACAAAAAATATAAATTCGTGTCAAATGGGTATGATGTTAAAATTATTTAAAGAAAATGTTCGAATTGCGTCTGGTTCAATCAGAACGCAATTGTTACGAACGGTTCTTACGGTGATGATTATCGCCATAGGAATCACGGCTTTAGTGAGTATTCTTACGGTTGTATCTGCGCTGGAGAATACTATTTCCTCTGATTTTGCTTCTATGGGTGCCAACACCTTTAATATAAAGCAATATGAAAACACCGTAAGAAGACAGGGCCGAGATGAACGTGAAATAATCAATCCTATTATTTCTTATCCCGAAGCGGTGGCTTTCAAAAACAAATACAACTACCCCTTAACCGAAACTTCACTTTCCTTTACCGCAACGGCAGGAGCCGAGGTAAAATATGAGTCGACTAAAACAGATCCTGAAAACTCTGTAGTAGGAGTTGACGAGTATTTCATGACCAATTCAGGTCTTGAAACCAGTTCTGGTAGAAATTTTACCCGTTTTGATGTTGATAATAATGCTTATGTATGTATCGTAGGTTCTGATTTTGAAAAAGGACTATTCAAAGACATCAACCCTATAGATAAAGTGGTCTCCATACGTGGCGCAAAATTTAGAGTTATTGGAGTGTTAAAAGAAAAAGGTTCCACTTTTGGCAATAGTCAAGATTTAAGAATATTAATACCTATCCAAGTAGCACGTTCCCTATTTACAGCACCTAACATTAATTATACCGTGAGCGTTATGGTTAATAAAAAGGAGTTGCTAGAGCAAGCGCTAGACAACGCAACAAGCGTAATGCGTAGGGTTAGAAAACTTAGTCCTATAAAAGATAATAATTTTGGGATTGTACGAAGTGATGATTTAATTAATAAAATTCTAGGAATTACACAATATCTAGGATGGGCATCATGGCTTATTGGGATTATTACCGTTTTAGGTTCATCTATTGCATTGATGAACATTATGATCGTATCGGTAACAGAGCGAACTCGAGAAATTGGGGTTCGAAAAGCACTTGGAGCCAAAAAAACAACCATAGCCATTCAATTCTTCATTGAAACCCTACTCATAGGACAAATGGGTGGCTTAGTAGGAATTATTTTTGGTATCTTAATTGGTTTTGGTATTGCAACTGCCATGGATTTTGCTTTTGTAATCCCTTGGGGCGCAATAATGGCAGCTTTTATAACCAGTTTTATAGTAGCTATTGCGTCTGGTTTATATCCAGCCATTAAAGCTGCTGTTTTAGACCCTATTGAGGCATTGCGTTACGAATAATAGATATTCCAATACAAATTAGGGCGTGACCACATAAAAAAAGGGGCAACAAATCATAATGGATTGTTGCCCCTTTTTTTTTATAGGGTCGGGTTATACGCGTTACATGGTAACGTGCTGCTACCCCTCACGCGAAGTGCTTACTAGTTTGTTTTTTTTGGTAACATGAAACTGTTTTTCTTCCTAGTATTGTTTACTGTAATTACACTGTATCATTCTGTCATTCCCGTAGATATCTTTTCTTAATTCGATATTTTTAAAATTCAAGTTTTCAAGTAAATCCACCGTTTCCTTACCTAAATACTGATTAATTTCAAAATAAAGAAATCCATTATTAGAGAGACTTGTTTGAGCCAATTCGGCTATCTTTCTATAAAAAATCAAAGCATCTGAATCTTCAACAAAAAGTGCCAAATGAGGTTCATAATGTAATACGTTATTTTTAATTTCTTGTTTTTCTAAATTGCGTACATACGGAGGATTTGAAACAATGACATCAAATTGTTGCAATAAATCATTTGTTTCAAGAATATTTTGATGCAGAAACGTAATGCTAACTTGATTTTTTTGAGCATTTTTCTGAGCTGTCTTCAATGCTTCTTCAGATACATCTAAAGCAAAAACTTGCGCATTTACTAGATTTTTTGCTAGAGAAATAGCAATGCAACCACTACCCGTTCCGATGTCAAGAATCTTTACTTTTTGATTAGCAACAGTAGATTGTAAACTATTCAGAATCCATTCAACCAATTCTTCCGTCTCGGGTCTTGGGATTAAAACAGCATTGTTTACTTCAAAATCCAATCCAAAAAAACTAGTACTCCCCAAAACATATTGCACCGGGATTTCGTTTTTTAATTGCTGTAAAAATTGATCCCAAACTTTAAGCGCATCAGTTGAAAGAATCAAATCCGGTTGTAAAGCCAAATCGATTCTTTTTAATTGCTGTTGGTTTTCTAAAATCAAATAAAAGAAACTTTCGGCTTCATCTTCACCATAAAGAGCCGTTAAATCTTGTATAAACTGCGTTCTGTATTCTTTTATTTTCATGTGTGAGGGACATTTTTAGGGCAAAGTACTGCTTGAATTAATTTTATAAATCCTTCAACATCCAAACCGGACAACTGCTGTGACCAGTAGAACCCATAGGCCCATCAATGTTTTCAAAACCTGTTTTTTTATATAATTTTTGAGCATCATGCATAAAAGGCATCGTTTCAAGATAGCATTTTTCGTACCCAAAATTTCGAGCACTTTGCAAACATACTTCCATCATCTCAGTTCCAATTCCCATTCCACGAGTTTCAGGTAAAAAATACATTTTTTGTAATTCACATATAGAAACCGCTTCATTAGCCAGTGGCGCAATTCCAGCCGCGCCTACAATCCTATCATTATGCTCTACAACATAATACACAGATCTTGGCTTGCTGTACTCCTCAAACATCAAATCCAAATACGGATCTTCGTAAGCTGTACCTACTTTTGGAATATCCATTTCGTCAAAAACAGAGCGAATTAATTGAGCCACTGCTGCATTGTCCTCTTTATTTATTTTTCTTATGCTGTAATTTTCCATATTTAAAAAATCAGGTTATTGATGCAAAAATAGAAATACTTTGCTATAATGACGTAAAACATTTTAACAAAATGAAAAGCTCAAAAAGTATTACTTTTGCACCGTGAATATACATGAAAAATACATCAACCGCTGCATACAGCTGGCCCAAAACGGCCTTGGCACAACCTATCCTAACCCGCTTGTGGGAAGTGTGATTGTACATAACAATGTCATTATAGGTGAAGGTTGGCATAAAAAAGCAGGAGAACCCCATGCCGAGGTGAATGCAATACAATCTGTACGCGATACGCCATTATTAAAAAACGCCACAATTTATGTGAGCTTAGAACCTTGTAGCCACTTTGGTAAAACACCTCCGTGCTGTGACTTGATCATCAAACATAAAATACCGAATGTAGTTATAGGTACCGTAGATCCTAACATAAAAGTAGCTGGAAATGGTATAAAAAAACTTCTTGAGGCAGGCATTAACGTTAAAGTGGGTGTACTAGAAAAAGATTGTCTGGAACTCAACAAACGTTTTTTTACTTTTCACGAAAAAAAGAGACCTTATATTATCTTGAAATGGGCAGAAAGTCAAGATGGTTTTATTGCTCCAAAGGAACGTTCTGAACAAAAACCCGTTTGGATTACTAATCCGTATTCTAGACAGCTGGTGCACAAATGGCGCACCGAGGAACAAGCTATACTGGTGGGAACGCAAACCGTTATTGATGACAATCCCACACTTAATGCACGTGACTGGTACGGAAAAAACCCTGTAAGATTGATTTTAGACCAAAACAAAAGGGTCTCAAAAGAAAGTGCCATTTTTGACAATCAAGCTCAAACAGTTGTTTTTACAAGTCTCCCATTTGCAAAAGATATAGAAAACACTGCTGAAAAAATAATTGATTTCAAAGAAAATATTACCCCTCAAATTGTCCAAGCACTTTATGAAATGGATATTCAATCAGTTATTATTGAAGGTGGAAAACAAACTTTACAAACTTTTATAGACGCACAACTCTGGGACGAGGCAAGAGTTTTTATTGGAGATAAACCTATTCTTAAAGGAATCAAAGCTCCGCAAATAAATAAAACTATAGTGCAAAAAAAGCACATTTTAACAGACGAACTAATTTTGATCAAAAATCATGATTGATACTATTATATTTGATTTTGGAGATATCTTCATCAATTTAGACAAGCAAGCCACTCCTAAAGCTTTCAAAGAATTAGGCTTACAACAATGGAATAGCACCTTGGATGCATTAAACGTCGCTTTTGAAACTGGAAAAATATCCCGTCAAGAATTTTTAGATGGTTTACAAAAACAAATTCCGCAGGCTAACCAAACTGAGATTTTGAAAGCATGGAATGCCATTCTGCTTGATTTTCCACAACATCGATTGGATTTTTTAGTTTTATTGTCGAAAAAATATCGTTTGTTTTTATTATCTAATACGGATGCTATTCACATAGAGCAATTTGAAAAACAAAGCGGCACCGCATTTTACAGTACTTTTTATAAATGTTTTGAAAAAGTATATTTCTCCTTTGATCTAGGCATGCGCAAACCCGATCTAGAAATTTACAAGCATCTTATAGAATCACACCATTTAATTCCAACCAATACCCTTTTTGTTGATGACAAAAAAGAAAATACAGATGCAGCACTAAAAACTGGCTTACAGGTTTGGAATTTACAAGTTGGTACGGAAGACGTTGTTGATTTATTCGAAAAAATAAATTTCTAACGCTTTGGCAAATCCTAAAATACCATAAGATTTTAAATTAATTGTGAAAGACACCTATAAAACCATTGACACGCCTTCTGGTGAAATTCTATTCAAAGAAAAGAACAGCAAGTTTTTTGGCTATGCATTCCCCGCAAGCAGTGAAGAAAATGTAAAAACCATACTAGAAAGTTTACGCAAACTTCACCCCAACGCAGGACATTTTTGTTATGCGTATCAAATGGGGACTTCAACTTATACCTATAGAGCAAACGATGATGGAGAACCAAGCAACAGCGCTGGAATGCCTATTTACGGGCAAATACTATCTTTTGATGTAACTAACATCCTTGTTGTAGTCGTGCGCATCTTTGGCGGTGTAAAACTTGGTGTTGGTGGATTAATATCAGCCTACAAAACGGCAGCACAAATGGCCTTATCAGAATGCGAGATTATCGAAAAAACAATTGACATTCATTTTAAAATTATGTTTGATTACCAATTCATGAATAAAATCATGCGCGTGGTGAAAGAAAAAAAATTAGATATCGTGACACAAACTATGGAAATTAATAGTTTGACACAACAACCCGAAGGCATTATTGAAATAAAAACACGAAAAAAAAATGCCGAAATGATATTCGACATTTTTAATTCCATTTTTGAAATCAAAATTATTCGTGTTTAAATTCACAAAAAACTGCATCTTTTTTATTTTATTCCATCGCTTTTAGCAATTCTAAAATATAATCTGGCGGAACCACTGGACGACCTGTTTTTAAGGACACAAAAACCAAGATAAATTGGGCAGTTGTTAATAACTCATCCTGCTCATTATAGATAGCGCAATCAAATTCTATCTTAACAGACGACTGACTTTTAAAAACCGTATGAACCGTTAAAAGCTCATCATAGCGAGCTGATTTTTTATAATTTATATTCATAGAAACTATAGGCAACGCAATACCGCTTTCTTCCATTACTTTATACGAAACCCCTTTGTTTCTAAGCCATTCCACCCTTCCTATTTCAAAATAAGGTATGTAATTACCGTGGTAAACCACTCCCATTTGGTCTGTTTCAGAGTATCGAACTCTAACTTGTACTTGATGATCTTTCATTAATAATGAATTAAAAAATTTAATTAAAAATAGTGCCTTACAACAATAATAGGGAAAATTATAACCCTATATATTTTTTTTTACAGAAATTTGTTCACATATTTGTTACCCCAATAATAAGTAACAAAACATCTTTTTTTTAGTAATCTAAAAATTACAAATAAAAAACAATTTATTTAGAATATATGAACAAAACTGCTCAATCAGTATGGGAAAACTGTTTGTCTTTCATAAAAGACAACATCCAAGACCAAGCCTATAAAACTTGGTTTGAACCAATCAAATCAGTTGAACTTACCGATAATGCATTATATATTCAAGTACCTAGTAAATTTTTCTACGAATGGCTAGAGGAACACTATGTAAAACTTTTAAAAGTTGCCTTGACTAAAGAACTTGGAAAAAACGCTAAGTTACTTTATAAAATTAGAATGGAAAACACCTATGGCAACAAACAACCGTTTACAGAACAGTTGCCAAGTGCCAATAGAGTTCCCATGAAACCTCAGGAAGTTGATGCTCCGTTTAAAAACTTAAACCCAGAGCTCAAAAATCCTTTTGTAATTCCTGGTATTCGAAATCTTAAGATTGAATCACAGCTTAACGCCAATTATAGCTTTGATAATTTTCTTGAAGGAGATTCTAATAGATTAGCACGTTCTGCAGGGATGGCTGTGGCCAATAAACCGGGTGGAACATCATTTAATCCTTTACTAATCTTTGGAGGTGTAGGACTAGGTAAAACTCACCTTGCACATGCAATAGGTGTAGAAATAAAAGATAAATATCCAGAGAAAACTGTTTTGTATATTTCTGCCGAGATATTTACACAGCAATATATTGACTCGGTTAAAAAAAATAACCGTAACGACTTTATCCATTTTTATCAATTGATTGATGTTTTAATCATTGATGATGTTCAATTTCTTTCAGGTAAATCAGGTACTCAAGATGTGTTTTTTCATATATTCAACTACTTGCATCAAAACGGGAAACAAGTCATTCTAACATCTGACAAAGCTCCGGTTGATATGCAAGATATCGAACAGCGTTTGCTTTCCAGATTCAAATGGGGATTGTCTGCAGAAATTCACCAACCCGATTATGAAACTAGAATTTCTATCTTAAAAAATATTTTGTACAGGGATGGAGTTGAAATTCCTGAGGATATTATTGAGTACGTAGCTAGAAATATCAAATCAAATGTTAGGGAGCTAGAAGGTGCCATCATTTCATTGATAGCACAATCCTCATTCAATAAAAAAGAAGTTACTCTTGACCTAGCGAAAAGTGTAGTTGAAAAATTCGTTAAAAATGTAAAACGTGAAATTTCAATTGATTACATCCAAAAAATAGTTTCAGATTACTTTCAATTAGATCTAGAGACTTTACAATCGAAAACTAGAAAAAGACATGTGGTACAAGCCCGTCAACTAGCTATGTTTTTTGCCAAAAAGTTTACCAAAGCTTCACTAGCTAATATTGGTTCACAGATAGGTGATCGTGATCATGCTACCGTTTTACATGCTTGCAAAACAGTAGATAACCTTGTTGCTACTGATAAACAATTCAAAAAATTTGTTGACGATATCAATAAAAAATTAACGTTGTAAATACCTCATGCCTACTAAAATTCTCATGGTTTGTTTGGGTAATATCTGTCGGTCACCATTGGCTGAGGGAATATTAGCCTCTAAACTAGATCCTGAAAAATTTATTGTAGACTCAGCTGGAACCGGTTCTTGGCATGTGGGTAAATCACCTGATGAACGTTCTGTAGCCGTTGCAAAAAAAAACAACATTTCTATTTCTCATCAAAAAGGGAAACATTTCAATAAAAAGGACTTTGAAACCTATGATTACATCTACGTGATGGACAGTTCAAATTATGATGACGTTATGCAACTTGCACCAACTCCTGAGCATCAAAAAAAGGTTAAAATGATCTTGAATGAACTGTTTCCAGGTGAAAATGTAGATGTTCCTGATCCCTATTATGGATTATCGAATGGATTTGAATTGGTTTTTAACATGCTAGACGAAGTTTGCGATATCATTGCAGACAAACTAAAAAAACATCATTCCTAAATAGAATCTTGGAATTCATTTTCAAAAAAATCTAACTACTCAAAACCTAAAATTATATTTTATGAACAGTAAAACTTCTCTAGGCAAACTTTATTTAATCCCTACAACAATGGGAGAATGTGATCCTATGGATGTTTTTCCGCAAACTATAAAAAGAAGCATAGAACTATTAGACCATTATATTGTTGAAAATGACAAAACGGCAAGAAAATCAATCAAATTAGTATGTCCAGAAAAAAAACAAGCTGATCTTACCCTTTATGTTTTAAACAAACATACCGAAACTAAAGAGCATCTTGAGTTTATAAAACCTTTGCTTGAAGGCCATAACATGGGACTTATGAGCGAAGCCGGCTGTCCTGGTGTGGCCGATCCTGGTGCCGTGATTGTAAAACTAGCACATGAAAAAGGCATTCAAGTAGTTCCATTAGTAGGACCATCCTCAATATTATTGGCAATGATGGCATCTGGAATGAATGGTCAAAGTTTTACTTTTCATGGTTATTTACCCATAGAGAAAGATGAAAAAAAGTCCAGCTTAAAAACCTTAGAGAGAATCTCATTTGAAAAAAATCAGTCTCAGATTTTTATTGAAACTCCTTATCGAAATAATAAGTTACTGGAAGACTTAATTCAGATATTACATCCAGAGACACACTTGTGTATAGCAACTGATATTACATTGCCTACTGAATATATTAAGACCAAAAAAATAGCAGCTTGGAAAAAAGAAACCATCGATTTACACAAACGTCCTACTATTTTTATCATTCATAAAATGTAAATTGGGTTGCGTGAGGGATAGCAGCAAGTACCGAAGTACTGCGTATAGCCCGGCACTACAAAAAAAGGGGCTTTGTCACTATTAAGGTGATAAAGCCCCTTTTTTTGTAGGGTCACGCCCAAAGGAAAGCAACGCTGCATAATATAGTAATCCCTTTTTTGATTGATAGCACTCATGGTATGTATTAAATCCTTATTTTTAACGTGTTTTAATTGACTATTTCATGAGTAAACTTCCGGATGTAAAAACAAGTATTTTTTCGATTATGTCTAAAATGGCAGCGGAATACCAAGCAATAAATCTTTCGCAGGGCTTCCCCAACTTTCCTGTAGATGAAAAGTTGACTACTATAATGGCGCGTTTGTCCCGAGAAAATGTGCATCAATATACACCTATGGCGGGTTATCCTCTATTACTGCATCAAATTTCTAAGTTAGTAGAACGTTCTTACGACAGAATTTTGAATCCCGAAACTGAAATTCTAGTGACAGCGGGCGCTACTCAAGGGATTTTTACTACTATAATGGCTCTGGTGAATAGTGGTGACGAAGTGATTATTCTAGATCCCAGTTATGATTGTTATGAGGCTCCGGTGTTACTAAGTCAAGCTACACCTGTTAGGATTCCGCTTCATGATGATTATTCCCCTAACTGGGAGCGAATTGCGACTGCTTGTACCTCAAAAATCAGAATGATTATTATCACAAATCCGCATAATCCTACCGGAAAAATATTGAGCAATAAGGACATTGAAAGTCTAGAAACTATTCTGGAAAAACATCCTAACATCATATTGCTTTCAGATGAAGTGTATGAATACATCACATTTGAAGACAAACACATATCAGCGCACACTAGAAAAAAAATTCGGAATCGCTGTGTTATGATTTCCTCTTTTGGTAAATCCTTTCACATCACAGGCTGGAAAATAGGATATGTTGTAGCTCCCGAAGCATTGATGATTGAAATTAAAAAAGTACATCAGTTCCTTGTTTTTAGTGTGAACAGCTTAAGCCAAATGGCCATAAGCGAATACATTGATATCGTAGATCTTTCAGAAATTAAAAAACGATACCAAGCAAAGCGTGATTATTTTAAAGAACTGCTTATTTCTAGCAGATTTGACCTGCTGTCCTGTGAAGGAACATACTTTCAGGTAGCTTCTTACGCCAAAATATCTCAGGAAAATGATGTTGATTTTTGCAAACGTTTGATTACCGAATTTGGCGTTGCTGCAATTCCAATTTCGACCTTTTATGCTGATGGTAGCGATTTAAAACTCATTCGTTTTTGTTTTGCCAAGGATAACAATACACTTAAAGAGGCTGCTTTACGATTGTGTAAAGTTTAACTATTTCTGAGTATTTCTTTTTATTATGCATGCATACTATTTTTATTTTATTATATTTACATTAAAAAATATCAAGATATGAGTTATACAGATAAAATGTTACGCGACGATGCGCTTCAAGGAAAAGTTATAGTTGTAACTGGAGGTGGTAGCGGATTAGGTAAAGCAATGACTAAATATTTCCTTGAATTAGGTGCGAAAGTGGCTATTTCTTCAAGAGATATTGAGAAATTAAAAAAAACAGCTGCTGAACTTGAGCAAGAAACAGGAGGAACTTGTTTGCCTATTCAATGTGACGTGCGTCATTACGAAGAAGTAGAAAATATGCTTCAAGAAGTTTTAAAAACCTTTGGAAAAGTAGACGTCTTACTTAACAATGCTGCTGGAAATTTCATTTCCCCTACAGAGCGACTTTCGTCAAATGCATTTGATACTGTTATTGATATTGTACTTAAAGGAACTAAAAACTGCACGTTGGCTTTTGGAAAACATTGGATCGATACCAAACAAGCCTCATCGACTGTTTTAAATATTGTAACCACTTATGCTTGGACAGGATCAGCGTATGTAGTGCCTAGTGCTACTGCAAAAGCGGGAGTGTTAGCCATGACAAGAAGTTTAGCTGTAGAGTGGGCTAAATATGGTATTCGTACTAATGCTATTGCGCCAGGACCGTTCCCTACAAAGGGAGCTTGGGATAGATTACTTCCTGGAGACTTAGCCGAAAAATTTGATATGGCAAAAAAAGTGCCTTTAAAACGTGTAGGCGATCACCAAGAATTAGCTAATCTTGCAGCTTATTTAGTGTCTGATTTTTCAGCCTATATCAACGGAGATGTAATTACTATTGATGGTGGCGAATGGCTTAAAGGAGCTGGGCAATTTAATTTACTAGAGGCTATTCCAGAAGAACTTTGGGATCAACTAGAAATGATGATCAAAGCCAAAAAAAATAAATAAACACGAGTCTAGCAACATAAAAAAAGGCAAAACAACCAAGTGTAAAGCTTGTTTGTTTTGCCTTTTATAGTTACAAAATAATTATTCTAAAGCTAGTAAGATTTCGCTGGTAAGTAATCCGCTGCCGCCTCCATAATGTTGTACGATTCGGCAATGGGGTTGTTGTTTTTCAAAAAAAGAGCGTAAAGATTCTTCTTCTTGTTCTAAAATTCCACATCCTAACAGAACAATATCAAAATTAGATTCTGCAAAAATTGCTTTGGCTTCATCATCTTTTAATACGCCTTGAGCATACCAATTATCTTGCTTATTGATCAAACGAATTACTGTTTGCAATATTTCAAGATGTCTTCCTATGTATAAAATATTGACTTTTTTCATGGTATTGGTATACATTACTTCGGCGAAATCCTCAACAAACAACGACTTACTTTTTAAAAATAGAGTTTATTGTTTTACGAATTGCAATTCGATTGCCAAACGAACCTCATCACTTACAAGAACACCACCTGTTTCAAGAGCTGAATTCCAAGTCAATCCCCAATCTTTGCGGCTAATTTTACCTTCTAAAGCAAAAGCTACTTTGGTATTACCCCAAGGATCTTGCATTATTCCTCCAAAATCAGCAGCTAAAGTAATTGGTTTTGTTACGCCATGTAAAGACAAATCGCCTACCAATTCATAATCAGAACCGCTTTTTTGTGTAAAAGAAGTAGCTTGGAAAGCAATTTCTGGAAATTGCTCCGCATCAAAAAAATCAGCACTTTGCAAATGCTTGTCTCTATCGGCATTACTTGTATTTACTGAAGCTACAGCACCTGTGAAATTAATTTTAGCATTCTCAAAACTTTCATTTTCTGTTTCAATAGTAGCATCAAAAGTTAAAAATTTACCAGAAACATTTGTAAACATCATGTGTTTTACTTTAAACCCTATTTCAGAGTGTGTTGGGTCAATTGCCCATTTAGTTGTAGCCATAATTGATTTATTTAAAAATTAATAGATTGTTTATAATTTAAAGTTGCATGGGTACTTCCATCAATAAAATTTCGGCACCATCACTGTTTGACGTAATTTCAAAAGAATTTGTATCCCATATTCCTAAACCATCTCTTTCATTTAAAGAAACACCACCAATTGTAAAATCACCTTTCAAAATAAAAGCATAAACGCCATTTCCAGATTTATTCAATTGGTAATTAGCTGTATGCATGTTATCAAACTTACCAATATGAAACCAAGCATCTTGATGAATCCATACACCAGCATCCTCTGGATTAGGAGACAAAATTTGTTGTAATTTATTGTGTCGATCGCTTAAATCCAAAGTAACTTGGTCATAACGCGGGGTAACATTCTTTTTATTTGGATAAATCCAAATTTGTAAAAATTTAACTAGTTGATCTTTGTTTTTATTATACTCACTATGAAAAATTCCGGTACCTGCACTCATCACTTGAATATCACCTTCTTTGATCACAGTAGTATTCCCCATGCTGTCTTGATGCTCTAGATCTCCTTCAAGAGGAATGGATATTATTTCCATATTATCATGCGGATGTTTACCAAAACCCATACCTTGATTCACTCTATCATCATTTAATACACGTAAAACTCCAAAATTCATTCGGTCTTTGTTGTGGTAATTTGCAAAACTAAAAGTGTGATAGGACTCTAACCAGCCATGATTAGCATGCCCACGAGTGTTCGCTTTGTGTAGTTCATAATGAGTTAGTGCATTTTCTTGAGGTATCGTTGTATTTTCCATGATTTCGTGTTTTAATATTAGAGTACAAAATTGCAACAAAAAAGAAACTAGGACATTGAACTAGGACAAGAAAAACAATTTTCTACATTATTTCTTAGCCATTTTTGTTCTTATTTTGCTTAAAAATTCAGCCGAAATGCCCAAATAAGAGGCAATATAATGTTGTGCCACACGTTGCGAGAGAGTGGGATATTGTGCTGTGAATTCTTGGTATTTTTCGGTGGCCGATCTTGATATAGTTTGAAATAAACGCTCCTGAGTTACAGCAAGGCTACGTTGCATTAAAATCCTAAAAGCACGTTCAAACCGTGGTGCTTTCGCAAATAGCTCTTCTTTGGTTTCTGGGTTAAAGACGAAGAATTCACAATCTTCCAGAGTTTCTATAAAAACGCGACTCGGTTTATTTTCATAAATACTAAATGAACTATCACTCACCCAAGCATTTTCTATGGCAAATTGCAAAATGACTTCAAAACCATTAGCATCAATATAATACTTGCGAACACAGCCTTTGATTACAAAAATTTCAAAATTACAGATCTCCCCTTCTTGCAACAACATGGTTTTTTTGGGCACCTCTTTATAAGTCAAAAGTGAATTGAAAATTTCTAACTCACTTGAACTGAAAGAAACATAACGAGTGATATTGGAGTTAATTTGTGTATACACGATAGGTTCTGAATTTAAAAATTAAAGATACTAAATCTGATCGCATAAAGGACAAAAAAAGCATGCTGTTGAACTAATTTTTATTTGAAAAATGGAAAACTACCCCATTAAAATTCCTATTTTTGCCTCAATAAAAACATAATAATACACATATGCTAATTATAGGAATTGCTGGAGGAACTGGTAGCGGAAAAACAACTGTTGTACATCAAATTATGAATGAGTTACCGCAAACAGAGGTGGGTATTATCTCTCAAGATTCTTACTACAAAGAAAACCACGGACTCTCATTTGATGAAAGAGCATTAATTAATTTTGACCATCCTAGAGCCATTGATTTTCCTTTATTAGTTTCGCATTTAAAAGAACTAAAAGCAGGAAATAACATTCACCAACCTGTGTATTCTTTTGTAACTCATAATAGAACAGACGATACTGTTTTTACACATCCTAGAAAAGTAATGATTGTAGAGGGAATTCTTATCCTTGCAAATCCAGAGTTAAGAGAATTATTTGATGTTAAAATATACGTTCATGCTGATAGTGATGAGCGCCTAATTCGACGGATGAAACGCGACATTGCAGAACGTGGTCGCGATATGAACGAGGTAATCAACCGATATCAAAATACATTGAAACCAATGCATGAGCAGTTTATAGAACCTACAAAAGCTTTTGCTGATATCATTATTCCTAATGACAAGTACAACACCGTGGCAATTGATGTGGTTAGAGCAGTAATTAACCAAAGGATTTCATAAATTACCGTATCTTTATAAAAAATACTGATCCAGTATCTAATAGCATTATAGTAAAACATGAAAAACAAATTTAAAAACAATCCTTGGCTTAAATTCTTGAGTAATAAGTATGTTTGGGTGTCCTTGTTTTTTTGTATCTGGATGATTTTTTTAGATAATTACTCTTATTTTAACCATCAGATTTTAGATGAACAAATCCACGATTTAGAGGAAAATGCAACTTATTATAAAGAGGAAATTAAGAAAGATAAAGAAAATATCAAGCAATTAAAAAATTCCGAACAAATAGAAAAATATGCTCGGGAAAAATATTACATGAAAAAAGATAGCGAAGACATTTACATTATAGAATTTGAAAACGATACTCTAGTAAATAAGTAAAATTAAAGATTTCGCAAAGCTACCAGAATTCATTTTTTTAAAGGCAAAAACAACAATATAAGTCTCCTTCCTCAAGGTAAGGTTGAGATAATGAAAACTAAAAACACAATGAGCACAAACCTTTTTGAAGATTTTGATCTTGTTTCATCCAAACAATGGAAACAAAAAATCCAGTACGAACTAAAAGGTGCGGATTATAACGAAACCTTAGTTTGGAATTCCCCTGAGGATATTATGGTAAAACCTTTTTACCACAAAGATGAAAATAGTACCGCTTTAAACAGTGGAACAAAAGCTACTGAGTTCAAAATTTGTCAAAATATTTTTGTTTTTGATATCTCAAAATCAATTGAAAGAGCTCAAGATGCCTTAAATAGAGGCGCTGATAGCTTGAGGTTTACTATTGAAAACGAAACTATAGACATTACCCTTTTATTAGAAAAAATAGCTTTTCAAAGGATTACCGTCTATTTTAACCTAAGATTTTTTTCAATCGATTTCGTGAAAAAAATAGAGGATTTTGCTAAGAAAAGCAACGTTACTATCTTTTGTAATCTAGATCCAATAGGCCAACTTGCTAAAGATGGGAATTGGTTTTCAACGCCAGAAAAAAGTAATTTTAATAGTTTGAACACTATAGCGTCATCCACGAACTCGGTTTCTTTTATTAGCGTAAACGGCGCATTGTATCAAAATGCTGGCGCTACAATTGTGCAGCAAATTGCATATAGTTTAGGTCATGTAAATGAGTATTTTAATCGTGTGGAATCAATTTCAACACCTATTGTTTTTGAAATAGCTGTTGGGACTAACTATTTCTTTGAAATTGCAAAATTGCGTGCACTGCGTATCCTATTTAACTTAATTGCTAAAGAATATAACCATACGCTACCGTGTAATATTATTGCTTTCCCTACCAAAAGAAATAAAACTTTATACGATTACAACGTAAATATGTTGCGTACCACTACCGAATGTATGAGTGCTATCTTAGGCGGCGCAGATGCTATTGCCAATTTACCTTACGATGCCTTGTACCATAAGGATAATGAATTTGGAGATAGAATAGCCCGTAATCAGTTGCTTATTCTTAAAAAAGAAAGTTATTTTGACAAAGTAAACAACCCCGCCGATGGCAGTTATTATATTGAAAATCTAACGCAACAACTTGCAGAAAAAGCCTTAGCACTGTTTAAAGATATTGAGGCAAATGGAGGTTTCCTAAAACAATTAAACGAAGGAACCATAAAAAGGAAAATTCAAGAAAGTGCAGATGCAGCGCAAGAATTATTTGATTCTGGTAAAGAAATTTTGTTAGGAACAAACAAACATCCTAACAAACAGGATAAAATGAAACATGATTTAGAGTTGTTTCCTTTTGTAAAAGTCAAGCCAAGAAAAACTTTGATTACACCAATCATTGAAAAACGTTTGGCAGAAAAAATAGAACAAGAACGATTAGAGCTTGAATAAAAGGATAATGAACTTTATAAATCAACAGAATTCCTATAATTTGGCACACTACAAATGAAAAGAAAAGATTTACAACATATAAAATTAGAAAGCAACCCTATAAATGTTGAGAATGAAAATGCAGCGACTAATGCATTTCTAACTGCAGAGGGAATAGAGCTAAAACCAACATACACACAGCAAGATATTGACAACCTCAAGCATCTAGATTTTGGAGCTGGTTTCGCACCCAATTTACGTGGACCCTACGCAACCATGTACGTTCGCCGTCCTTGGACCGTGCGTCAATATGCAGGATTTTCAACAGCTGAAGAGAGTAATGCCTTTTACCGCAGAAACTTAGCTGCAGGACAAAAAGGACTTTCAGTAGCTTTTGACTTGCCTACCCATAGAGGATATGATTCAGATCACGAACGTGTGGTAGGCGATGTAGGAAAGGCAGGAGTCGCTATAGATTCCGTTGAGGATATGAAGGTTCTTTTTGACCAAATCCCTCTTGATGAAATGTCAGTATCCATGACTATGAATGGTGCTGTTTTACCTATAATGGCTTTTTATATTGTAGCTGCAGAAGAGCAAGGAGTTAAAGCAGAACTACTCTCTGGAACTATACAAAATGATATTCTAAAGGAGTTCATGGTGCGTAATACCTATATTTATCCCCCTACACCTTCGATGAAAATAATTGCTGATATCTTTGAGTATACCAGCAAAAACATGCCTAAGTTCAATTCCATTTCAATTTCTGGATACCACATGCAAGAAGCTGGAGCTACAGCCGATATTGAATTAGCGTATACACTAGCTGATGGATTGGAATACATCAGAACTGGATTAGCCACAGGAATGAAAATAGATGAATTTGCTCCGCGTTTGTCCTTTTTCTGGGCAATTGGAATGAATCATTTTATGGAAATTGCAAAAATGCGTGCCGGTAGAATGATCTGGGCTAAATTAGTCAAACAGTTTGAACCAAAAGATGATAAGTCTTTGGCGTTACGAACGCATTGTCAAACATCAGGATGGAGTTTAACCGAGCAAGATCCATTTAATAATGTAGCAAGAACTTGTATAGAAGCTGCTGCTGCCGCTTTTGGTGGTACACAATCTTTACATACCAATGCACTTGATGAAGCCATTGCATTGCCAACAGATTTCTCAGCTAGGATTGCAAGAAATACTCAGCTATATCTTCAAGAAGAAACTAAAATTACAAAGACAGTAGATCCATGGGCTGGCAGTTATTATGTAGAGAGTTTGACGAATGAAATTGCCGAAAACGCATGGAAATTAATCGAAGAAGTTGAAGAACTTGGCGGAATGACCAAAGCTATTGAATCTGGTATCCCAAAATTACGTATTGAAGAAGCAGCCGCAAGAAAACAAGCTAGAATAGACAGCGGACAAGATATTATTGTAGGTGTAAATCAATATCGATTAGAAAAGGAAGATCCACTACAGATTCTTGATGTAGATAATCAAATGGTTCGCAAGCAGCAACTAGAACAACTAGATCGAATTAAAGCGTCTAGAGATACCCAAAAAGTACAAGATTCACTAAAAAAACTGACCCTTTGCGCACAAACTGGTGAAGGAAATTTACTTGAAATTGCAGTTGAAGCAGCCAGAAATAGAACTACACTTGGAGAAATTAGTGATGCACTTGAAGCCGTTTTTGGCAGGTACAAAGCACAAATAAAATCATTTAGCGGTGTGTATAGTAAAGAAATAAAAGACGACAAAAGTTTTGAAAAAGCAAAACAACTTGCCGACGAATTTGCAGTAAAAGAAGGCCGTCGCCCTCGAATCATGATTGCAAAGATGGGGCAAGACGGTCATGACAGAGGTGCAAAAGTAGTAGCAACAGGCTATGCCGATGTGGGATTTGATGTGGATATAGGTCCGCTTTTTCAAACACCTGAAGAAGCTGCCAAACAAGCCGTAGAAAATGATGTGCATATTCTAGGTGTTTCATCCTTAGCTGCTGGACACAAAACGCTAGTGCCACAAGTAATTGACGAATTAAAAAAATACGGTCGTGAAGATATTATGGTCGTTGTAGGCGGTGTAATTCCAGCGCAAGATTATCAATTTTTATTTGATGCTGGCGCGGTAGCTGTTTTTGGCCCTGGAACAAAAATAAGTGACGCAGCAATCAAAATACTTGAAATATTGCTCGAAAGTTTTGAATAAACCTTTTACAAAACAAAAAAATCACCTAAATGGTGATTTTTTTGTTTTTACAATGAATGTAAAAGATAATTACTTCTCGTAAAAGTTCGTCCAATACATCCGTATTGAATTTGAACAAACAAAAATTAAAATTTTAAAGTTTATTTTAGAAAATAAAAAAATACTAGATATTATGGACTGTTGCATTATTATCTGCAACAATAAAGGAAGTGTCATACCCGCCAAACATTTTCATATAACTCCTGATAGAGGTACCGTAAGCATCTCTAAAGTTGCGCTTGCCTTCGTGTCTAAAATATTTTTTTACCGATCCTGCGCCTCCTAAATGAGCAGCAGCTAATATTCCTGATTCGGTGATTCGGATTCCATTGAGCACTGTACCATCGTACTTCTCAATTTCTCTTTTTAATTCCCACTTATTTTTTGCTAATAGTGCAATAAAAGCGCGCTCTTGTAATTCAGGACTATTCAAAAAGGTAGTACTACTCTTTACACCAACAGATTTTAGCGTTTCGGTACCAAATTGATATTTACCTAAATATCCAAGTGAATTGATTTTCTTGTATTTGCTTTCGGATTCTCGATGCCCGATCGCTTCTTTGAAGCCTATGAAAAAATTTCCTGTAAATGGAATATTCAAATTAGTGTATTCGCTTGCTTCTTCGGATGGAAATAAGTAGTGTGTTCCATCTTCTTCGTTGATTAGAAACCAAGGGCTGGTTTCTAGATTAAAAGGTTTAAAACCTGAGCTTAAAAAAACTGTAATCACAGTTAGGCTAGCATAAAAATACCACTTCTTTATCATAAATTGTTTTTCTTCAAAACGCTGTCCCGTTAAGAAATTTCTATGCACAAAGATACAAAAAAAATAGCAAGCTTGATAATCAGCACGTTAAACTTATCTAAAAATAGATTAAGTGGTATTTAATACCGTTTAAGTGCGAGAACTCTATTGTAGGTGCAGGAATTTTGACCGTATTAAAAACCGAGAAAACCGTCTTCAAAAAATGAGAATTGGTTTTGATTTTTGTCAAGTCAACATCCAAACTAAAGTAAAACTGTCTATATCGTTGTGGATTAAAAGTCGCATCTGGAGCAAGTGTAACGCTATTTCCCGTTATCATTCCTTTGGCACCATAACCCAAAGCAACATTCAACCATTTTGGTATTTTAGAATTTTTAGCAAAGGAATGTAAATTGATAGAGAGCCAATACGTTTGTCCGTTATAATCCTTTATGATTTGTTCTGATAATGATTTCCCTAACACCGCTGGACGGTATTGCGCATAGGGTGAAGTATGGAAAGAAAATTTTGGCAGTATGCGTTGTTCATCCCACAGTAATTCTTGCGACACGTACAAGCCTGTTCCTGTAGCATTAGCAACAACATCGCCTAGAGAAGCTCCCCATTCTGCGGAGTATCCGTCCATTACCTCAACAGCAGTCAAGAATGCAAAACCCAATCCTGCACCATAAATCAGTTGATTTTTTTTAGAAGCTCCACTCCAATGGAGCATTTGAGCACTAAAACTACCCAATTGATAGGATGAAAATACATGGCCTACTTTGTCCATCTGCAACCACTCTGCATTATCATTTACAAAATGAAAATCAGATTTGGGATAATTGGCATACCATAACTGATTCAAAGCAAGTAATGTTCCTGTTGCAACCACAGCTTGGGAAACCAATACTATTTTTTGCCTTTGCACTTGTATTGTATCCGAAGGTTTTAAAAACGTGTTTAATTTGCTTTGGCAAAAGCCAATTTGAAAAAACAGAACGGCCACAAACGTGCACCTCAAAGTAGTGATCACAACTATCTTTTTACACCTTGATTGTTAATCCAATCTGAATATTTTTTGGCATTTACATTATGTTCTGGCAATGTAGCTGCAAATTCATGATACCCAAAACGGTCAACACTAGCGCAAAAATAAATGAAATCGTTTTTTTCAGGATTTAAAACAGCCTCTAATGCGGTAATATCAGGCATAGCAATTGGCCCAGGAGGCAAACCAATATTCATGTATGTATTGTAAGGATGAGACATTGTCAGGTCATTGTAAAAAACTCTTTTGATTACTTGATTAAAATCATTGGCTTTCTTTTTCATGGCAAAAATCACCGTAGGATCTGCTTGTAAAGGCATTTCTAATTTCAATCGGTTGAGATATACTCCTGCAATTCTTGGTCTTTCGTCTTTTTTAACCGACTCTTTGTGAACAATTGAGGCTAAAATAGTAGCTTCAACTGGAGTAAGGCCTTGGGCTTTTGCCTTTGCAGTACGCTCTTCATTCCAAAAATTACGGTATTCTTTAATCATTTTATCTCGAAACTTTTCGGCTGGGGTATTCCAATAAATTTCGTAAGTATTGGGAATAAACATGGCTAAAATATTTTCCTCATTGAATCCGTTTTCTTGTAAAAAAACTGAATCTTTAAATGTATTTAGCAAAACTAAACTATCCGCTTCTATTTGAGATCCTACACGACCTGCAAGATTTTCTATTCGTTCTTGATTGTTGAATGCTAATTTTACTGGCGAATTCAAACGTAAGGTTTTTACAAGATCATAGCTACTCATTCCCTTTGTAAGTAAAAATCGACCTGGAATTACATTTTCAATATAGCCACGCTTAGAAGCTACAAGCTCAAAACGCTCTAAATTTTCTACATAAGGGCTTAAAATTTTCTTGACATCTTCATATTTAGAATCGGTAGGTACATAAACGTACACTTCTTGCTCCGGAAACTTAGTATTGGCAGAGAAAATTTGTTTTAATAAAATCATGCCGTAGATCATCAGTCCAGATATCAAAACAACTGAAACAATGCTAATAATTTTCTTAGTATTCATAGGGTGGTATTATTTTTTTAAGCTTTTAGTTTTTTTTTGAAAAGGTAATTAATTGATTTAAAAACATTTATATCTTAACCTGAAAAATTAAAATTTAGTATTGATAAGCTGGTACATGGCTTCATCTTTGTAATTTCCCTGATGCAAAGTCCATTCTTTTTTTATACCAATCATTTCAAATCCAAATTTAGTAAAAAGTGCGGTACTTGCTACATTTTCAGTACCAATATTTGCATATAATTGATGTAAATTAAGATTACAGAATGCATATTCTATTAATAACTCCAAAGCTTCGGAACCTACATTCTGATTTCGGTTTTCGCTCTTTTGAATTACAATACCCACACCTGCCCTATTATTCTTTGGATCAAAATCAAATAAATCTATCAATCCAAGTGCAGGAAAGTCTTGGTCTTGACAAATGGCGAGTCGCAATTGCTTGGCTTCGTAAATATCTTGATGTGCGTTTTCAAGGTATTGCTTGACTAGAAACCTACTGTATGGAGTGTTTGTATTACTAACCTCCCAAATACTTTGGTCGTTTTCAATTGCATAAATAAATTCTAAATCATTGGGTTCTAATGCCCGAATGTAAATATTATCGCCTTTTAATGTTTTCATTTATTTATTTCAGAAAGTTACACAGAGACACACCAAACTTGATTCTAATACTGGTTTTGAAAATTAAATCTCAATCGTCCCTTGAAATACAAATTGAGCTGGGCCTTTTAAAAACACATTGGTAAACACGCCCTCATTGACATCAAATGAAATTGCTAATTTGCCGCCTTCAACATTCAAATCTATTGCTGTTGCAGGTGTTTTCCCTAAAACATTCATGGCAATAGCGACAGCTGTAGCGCCTGTTCCGCAAGAAAGTGTTTCATCTTCAACGCCTCTTTCATACGTTCGAAGAGAAAAGGTATTTCCATTAATTTGCTCTACAAAATTAACATTACTACCTGCCTGTCCGTATAAATCTCCGTATCTAATTGATGCGCCAATATTTTTTACATCGTAGTTTTCTAGATCACTTACCAATTGTACGTGATGTGGTGAACCTGTATTTAAAAACACATAATCCTCCTCAACTTGCACCGCAGGTACATCGATCATTTGCAATGCTACAATTTCGTTCTCGTCAATAGTACCATGATGCAATCCATCTGTGGCTATAAATGTAGTTTTGTTTTCAATAACCTGAAGCTTTTTGGCGAAAGCCACTAAACAGCGTCCACCATTACCACACATAGAACTCTGGTTTCCATCTGAGTTGTAATACACCATTTTAAAATCGGTATCCAAGTCGTTTTCTAACAAAATCAAACCATCGCCTCCTATTCCAAATCGGCGGTCACACAGTTGAGCGATCAATTTTGTATTCTCTTTTGGAAAAAAATTACTACGGTTGTCAATCATTACAAAATCATTGCCCGTTCCTTGGTATTTATAAAATTCTAATTGCATTTTTTATCGTGTTGAATGATACAAAAGTACGAACTATTAATGAAATGTTAATCATTGTTAAAGAGCGTTAAACTGTATTTTAACAACCAATTTAATTTTTAATTTTACGTGTAAATATCTTTAAAAACGAATTTAATTATGAAAAATTTTTCAACACTTTTTTTAGTTTCCTTGTTGAGCGGAGTAGTAACACTAGGTTCATACAAGCTATTATTTGATACCGATGGCTTTTTTTCTAAAGATAAAGCCGGATTGGTTACCATGGCCTCTGATTCCTATAATAAGAGAGTAGGATTATCATCGGAAGTACTAGATTTTACTGAGGCGGCTGATAAAACGATACACACGGTGGTACACGTAAAAAACGTTTCCAGAACCACTGTTTCTAATCCGATTCTGGAATATTTTTACGGCTTTCGTGGCGGACAATCGCAGGAGCAAGTAGGAACAGGATCTGGAGTAATAATCTCTGAAGACGGGTACATTGTAACGAACAATCACGTGATTAAAGATGCATCTGAAATTGAAATTACGCTCAATAACAAGAAATCATACAAAGCAAAATTAATTGGCACCGACTCCAAAATGGACATTGCTTTGCTTAAAATCGATGCGGGTGAAAAGCTTCAATACACGGCTTTCGCCAATTCTGATTCAGTGAAAGTAGGTGAATGGGTATTAGCAGTAGGAAATCCGTACAACCTGAATTCGACAGTTACAGCAGGTATCGTTTCGGCGAAAGCTAGAAATCTTGACACGAGCGGAATTCAATCTTTCATTCAAACGGATGCAGCGGTAAACCCAGGAAACAGTGGTGGTGCCTTAGTGAATACTCGTGGCGAATTGATTGGAATTAATACGATGATTTCTTCGCCAACTGGAAGTTATACCGGATACTCCTTTGCGGTTCCCTCAAACATCACCCGAAAAATCATTGAAGATTTAATGGAATTTGGGAATGTACAACGCGGAATTCTAGGCGTTGAAGGTGGCGAATTAAACAGTATCTCATCTAAAGATTACGGTATTAGTTTGACTCAAGGATTTTACATCAATAAAGTCACTAAAAATTCTGGTGCTGACAAAGCTGGCTTAGCCAAAGGCGATGTAATTGTAAAAATAGACGAACAAAACATCAGCTCATTTGCAGATTTATCAGGCTATATTAACACCAAACGCCCAAATGACAAAGTTCAAGTGACTTATAGCAGAGACGGAAAAACGAAAACCGTTCCTGTAACTTTGAGTAAAAATGAGTTTTTTAATGCTGAGTTCAAAGGAATGACTTTAGAAAACATTGAAGCAGCTGACAAAAAGAAATTTAAAATCGATTACGGAGTGCGCATCAAAGGCATTAGCGACCAAAAATGGCAGCAATATGAAGAGGAATTAGTGGGAAGTATCATTTTAAGTATCGATAATGTAAAAGCTACCAATGTAGAAACCGTATCAAAATTGATGAGTAAAATTGACGACAATCAAAAAGTGCGCATCGAATTGATTAGTAAAAATGGTGAACTGGTACGTTTCTATATGTAAGTTCATTTTTTAAAATTGAATACTAAGCCATCTTGCAAAACAAGGTGGCTTTTTTATTTTGTAAAAAAAACTAAAAACACGCTACGAAATCGATTGAAATAGGTACTTTTGCAAAAATTTTGTAAAAAATACAACACCTTATTTTCCTTAAATTTTCAACATGGCAGCTACAACTTTATACGAAAAAGAAGTCTCTTTGCAAGCCGACAGGCGACGTGCAGGAGTAAAACTGATTAAAATTATCAGTGATTTATGGTATGACAAATCGATTGAGATGGTCTTATTCCGCAATCAATTATTGGACAGAAATGTAAGTGACATTATCAATTTACACGAATATGCTGCTGAGTTTGTAGGCAAACCTATTTCAGTTTTTGATTCGGTTAAAATTGCAAAAGCTATTTTAGAATTGAACTTACTTCCTGCAAAATTAGACATCGGAAAACTTACGTATGAATATGGATTAGAAGAGGACAAATATCCAGATGCTAAGTATTTTGTAATCGACAAACTAAAAAACGCTAAAGATTCTGAAGAAATTCAGCCAAAAGATGTTGTCTTATATGGTTTTGGACGTATTGGTCGTTTATTAGCCAGAGAATTAATGTCAAAAACGGGAAAAGGAAGTCAATTGCGTTTGCGTGCTATTGTAACCCGTGATAAAAACGATGCTGTTTCTCTTGAAAAAAGAGCTTCATTGTTGCGATATGATTCTATTCATGGAGATTTTGAAGGTTCAGTAACTGCAGATCCTGCAAACAATGCTTTAATCATTAATGGAACAACCGTACATATTATTACTGCAAACGGTCCAGAAGAAATTGATTATACACAATTTGATATCAACAATGCTTTAGTAATTGACAATACAGGCGCTTTTACAACTCAAGAAGCTTTGAGCCGCCATTTAACTTCAAAAGGAGCTGATAAAGTATTGCTAACCGCTCCTGGAAAAGGAGTTCCTAATATTGTACACGGTGTAAACCACAACGAGTACAACCCGGATGAAATCAATATTTTCTCTGCTGCTTCTTGTACTACAAATGCCATTACTCCAATTTTGAAAGCGGTTGAAGATACCTTAGGCGTTGTAAAAGGACATTTAGAAACCATACATGCTTATACCAACGATCAAAACTTGGTAGACAACATGCACAAAAAATACCGCCGCGGAAGAGCTGCTGGTTTAAACATGGTAATTACTGAAACCGGTGCTGGAAGCGCTGTTGCAAAAGCGTTACCCTCATTAGAAGGGAAACTAACTTCTAATGCTATCAGAGTACCTGTTCCTAATGGATCACTTGTAGTTTTAAATCTTGAAGTATCAAAAACCACATCAGTTGCAGACGTTAATGCCATCATGAAAAAATATGCGCTAGAGGGAGAACTTGTAGAGCAAATTAAATATTCCATGAATAATGAGTTGGTTTCCTCAGATATTGTAGGAACTGCGCAACCTGCAATTTATGACAGTAATGCAACCATAGTTTCAAAAGACGGAAAAAACATCGTGCTTTACATTTGGTACGATAACGAATACGGTTATAGCCACCAAGTAATTCGCTTGGCTAAATATATTGCTAAAGTAAGACGTTTCACGTACTACTAGCCTACCGTTTACAAGTTGTGGTGGGTGGTTGTAATTTTTTTAGTTTTAGTAAATAGTTTAAATGGAAGACAGCCACTTCCCAACTTGAATAAAATTCAAAATCCGTCTTGTTCTTCAACGAGACGGATTTTTTATTTTATAATTTTTGTTATGGTCCTGAATTGGCACGCAGATCACGCGGATTTAGCAGATTTTCAACTTTATAAATATTCAATCTAAACTCCGAGATTAAAAACTGTGACTGAATACTGAGACTGCGACTGAACCACAGATTTCACTATTTTTTTAGTTTTAGCCAATAGTTTTAAATTTAAAGCAACCACTTCCCAACTTGAATAAAATAAAAATCCGTCTTGTTCTTCAACGAGACGGATTTTTTATTTTATAATTTTTGTTATGGTCCTGAATTGGCACGCAGATTTAGCTGATTTTTAGTTCTGTCAATAGTTTTAAATTTAAAGCAACCACTTCCCGACTTGAATAAAATAAAAAATCCGTCTTGTGTTAAAACGAGACGGATTTTTTATTTAAAATTTTCAGTTATTGTACCGAATTGGCACGCAGATTTAGCAGATTTAGCAGATTTTCAAATTTAAAAATATTCAATCTAAACTCCGAGATTAAAAACTGAGACTGAATACTGAGACTGAAAACTGTAAACTGTAAACTGTAAACCGTAAACTGAGACTAAAAAAACCTACTCCTTCGCCTTAGTCATATAGTAAATCGGGATACCTATAAGCATAATCAAAACACCCCAACCACAGGTAGTTGGTTTTGTGTACAATAACGCCAAGCAAATCGCCGAAGAAATCAAAATGTACACAGCAGGCAATACCGGATAACCAAAAGCCTTGTACGGACGTTCTGCATTGGGCATTTTTCTGCGTAAAATAAAAATTCCTAATATCGTTAAGATGTAAAACACCAGTACAATAATCACCACAAAATCAAGCAAATCACCATACTTACCCGTCAAACACAAGGCCGAAGCCCAGATGCATTGCGCCCAAATAGACCATTCTGGTACACTTGCTTTGTTTAACGAAACCGCTTTTTTAAAGAAAACACCATCCTGCGCCATAGTATAATAAACACGAGCACCCGCCATAATCAAACCATTGTTACACGCAAAAGTCGAAATCATAATCATCACGGCAATAATCAAAGTTCCTACCGACCCAAAAATAGTTTGCGAAGCCACAACAGCCACACGATCTGATTCGGCAGTAGCAATATCAAACAAAGGCACCACAGCCAAGTACATCACATTGGCCACAATATATATCACACTCACTAATAATGTTCCTAAAAACAAACTCAAACCCACATTGCGTTTAGGGTTTTTAATTTCTCCTGCAATAAAAGTTACGCCTTCCCAAGCCACACTCGAGAATTGCGATCCCACAAATGCCGCCGAAATACCTGATATCAGCGCAATACCACCAATAGGCAACCACTCGCCTGTTTCCACATTCAAACTTTGAGCTTGCCATGCGTTGGCCCAATTCGCATCCCACACCGCACTATCGGCAGCAATGAAACCAAAAATAATCAAACCCGCTAACGAGAGTACTTTGATCACCGTAAGCACCGTTTGCAAAATCTTAGAGTTTTTCACCCCGCGACTGTTCACATAACTCAACAACACAATCGTAACAATAGAAACAATCTGGGCAGCGTTCAGTTTAAAGTCGCCTATTTCATACAAAATATTTTTATCACTCAAAGGCGCATACAAGTACGCCGCAAATTTGGCAAAAGCCACACCCACAGCCGCAATAGTACCAGTTTGAATCACCGCAAAAAAGCTCCATCCGTACAAAAAACCAATCAGTTTGCCGTAAGCTTCCTTAATATAGACATACTGTCCGCCCGCCGTAGGGAACATCGCGCTCAACTCGCCATAACTCACCGCAGCAATCACGGTAATCACGCCCGTAAGTACCCACATAGCAATCAGCCAGCCGGCAGAGCCAAGTTGTCGCACCATATCCGAGCTTACAATAAATATCCCCGATCCTATCATAGAACCCACCACAAGCATGGTCCCGTCAAGTAGTCCTAATTCTCTCTTAAAATTGTCTGGTTTTTGGTCTTCCATAAAATGGTTTTTTGGTTAGTTGTGGGCTAAAGATATACTTTTTTTAGAAATCTAAATTCAGATATATTCATTTTGGGCATGTCCCAGCTTCCGCACGGCTACAGCTGCGTCAGGCTATCCGCTCTATCTTTATTTTCTTAAAGAAAGAAAATAAAGGATGCCGCTCCTATCCTTCATGCAAAATCCTCCTTTTCATATTCAATCTCAAAAAAGAGAAGAATTGCATCAATTTTTTAAGTACGAAAAGGTTGCAACTATTAAAACACCTTTACTGTTTTGTAATACAATTATTCTTATATTTGAAAATCTATCTAGCCAACTGCAAGCAATGTTTCCCAATTTCCGGGTGATGTGTTTAAACTAATGACACATATATAAAATTTGACAGAAATTTCAATAAACATCGTAAAAATGAACAAGACCTATTTATTTATTATATTTTTCCAATTTGGATTATTATTTTCTCAAAAGACTAAAATCGATAAAAGACAAATAATTCCAAATGAGATAGATTTTAATGGTAATGTTAAAAAAATCACTTTAAAAATTTATGAAATAAATAGAAACAAGGAAAAAATTGACACAACTAAAACTATCTCTGAAATACATTTTTCGAAGTTAAAAAAAATACTCAAAATAAATAAATTCGACAAATCTTTAGACAATTTGTGGAATATAAGTGAGTTTGATGATTTAGAAAGAATTAAAAAAATTTCAAGAAAAAATGAAGGCAAAATGTTTAATGCTGTGATACAATATTTTTCTACTGAAAATGAATTTCCTGATTCAACTACCATAGACTTTAATGAAAATTATAAAGAAAAATATATAAATTATTTTAAAGATAATTTAGTCATAAAACAGGAACATTTTGTTAAGGATCTATTACAAGATTACCGATTATACAAATACAATGAGAAAAATCAATTAATTGAAGACTTATATCTTAATCCTGAAAATAATTCTGATAAAACTGTTGTTTTTAAAGCAGAGAATCAGCTATCATTTTATCCTGAAAGACTAACAAAATATGAATATAAAGAAATAAAAGATACTTTAATTTCGATAAAAATTCGACCAAAATTTAATGTGAAAGAAGTAACAAAAAAATTGAAGACAAAAAAATATTCGCTTGAAATAAAAGAAGATTATGACAATGATTATTTAAAAAGTAGAACATTAATTTATACAAACAAAGATTCAATTATTGTTTATACATACTACTACAAAAATAATAACGAAATTAAAAGCTACTATATTACAACGACTACAAAAAACAATATAACCTCAAAGTGGAAAACCGAAGGTTACGGAAATAATGAAGAACGTAACGATATAATCAAAATAAATATCGTCAATGACAAACATAAAAATTGGGTTAAAAAAACTTATTCTAATAAAAATCAGACAACAAGAATAATTGAAAGACAGATCGAATATTATTGAAAATAAGAAAAACATCTACTAACCACCGCACGGCTACAGCTGCGTCAGGCTATCCGCTCTATCTTTATTTTCTTAAAGAAAGAAAATAAAGGATGCCGCTGCTATCCTTCATGCAAAGTCCTCCGTTTCAAGTTTAATCTCGAAAAAGAGAAGAACAGCATCAAGTTTTTAAGTACGAAAAGCTTGCAATTAATAAAACACCTAGTCCGTTTTGTAATACTATTATTCTTATATTTGGAAACAGATAAATGTGGCTAACATCAAAGCAAGCGACCTAATTTCAGGGTCCTGTATTTGATTTTGTTTGATAAAGCTAAAAGTTATGGGCAATACTAAAGAAACCTAGAAATGAAAAAAGAAACTAAAGATGACATTGCATACGGTGTAGCAAAGGCAGTTCTTGGTTCTATTCCTGTTGTCGGTGCGACAGCGTCAGAGCTTTTACAATTATTAGTCACTCCTCAATTAGAAAAAAGGAGAAATGAATGGATGATTGAAGTAGGCGAAAAACTAAAACAACTTGAACAGAAAGAAGAACTTGATTTGATTAAATTAGCAAATAATGATGTGTTTATAGACGTTGTTTTGCAAACCACACAGTTGGCACTTCGAACAAGCGAAAAAGAGAAAATACAATATTTCAAAAACGTAATTTTGAATAGCGCCGTTGAGGAAAATCCAAACATAACTGAAGTGCAAATCTTTCTAAACTTTATATCTACTTTCACAGTTTGGCACATTAAAATCTTGAAATTATTTGACAATCCAGAAAATTGGTTTAAGAAAAATGGAAAGAGTTTACCGAATTATATGGCTGCCGGTTTATCAAATGTTTTGGAAGAAGCATATCCTGAATTAAAAGGAAAAAGAGAATTGTATGATTTGATTTGGGATGATTTGTCACGAGCAGGTTTACATAAAACTAGCGGTTTACATACTACAATGACAGGCTCAGGTTTAATGGTTCCGAGAACAACAACCTTTGGAAAAGAATTTTTAGAATTTATAACTGAAAGTCCAATCGATTAAATGACTGTGCATTATAGCCACTACGACGGATTTAGGCAATTAGCATAATGGAAAAATGGTTTTGTATTTGGGATGATTTGGCAAATCTGAAAATAGGGCTTTCTTTATCCCAAACCCGCAATAGTATCTGAACGATAGCGCTAATATTAAAAAAAATGACAAAATAATGATTCCTGATTATCAATCCATAATGTTACCACTCTTGAAAATAATGAGCGATGAAAGAACTCATAAACTTAGAGAGCTAATAGAAATTTTACATGATCATTTTAAATTGAGTGATGCTGAGAAAAAAGAATTACTACCAAGCGGAAGTCAAGCAATTTTTGACAATAGAGTTGGTTGGGCAAAATTCTATTTGGAAAAAGCTAGTTTATTAAAAACTGAAAAAAGAGGATATTATCGTGTTACTGAACTTGGTGCAACTTTCTTAAAATCAAATCCAAGTGAACTCAAAACAAAAGATTTAGATAAATTTAAAGCTTTCAAGGAATTTAAAGAATCAATTACTCCCAAAAATGATCTTGACAATTCTAATCCGGAAAATCAAGAAAATGGAGACACTACTAAAACTCCAGAAGAAGCTTTAGAATATGCATATCAGAAATTAAAAAATGATTTATCAAGAGATTTACTTGACACTATTAAAAGCTGCTCCCCTTCATTTTTTGAAAGGTTAGTCGTTGATATGTTAACAAAAATGGGATACGGCGGTTCACGTAAAGATGCCGGAAGAGCTTTAGGCAAATCAGGAGATGGCGGAATTGATGGAATAATTAAAGAAGATAAATTGGGTCTTGATACAATTTATATTCAAGCTAAAAGATGGGAAAATGTTGTTCCTGTTAGAGAAATTAGAGACTTTGCAGGTGCATTACTTTCAAAAAAAGCTAGGAAAGGTATTTTTATTACAACTTCTAACTTTCCAAAAGGAGCTTATGAATTTGTCGAAAGCATAGAACATAAAATAGTATTGATTGATGGTAGTCGACTTGCAGATTTGATGTTTGAGTATAATGTTGGTTTATCAACTCAATCTACTTATGAAGTGAAAAGAATTGATACTGATTATTTTGACGAATAAGAACACTGATGATAACTGCGCCCCGCTCGTGATGGTCTTGACGTATAACTATAATTTTAGTTTTTGCCAGTGATTAGTTTTATTTTAAATTAATTGTGTTCACGAGCGGGATACTCGCGAGTACAGGAGGAAACCTTTAGTAAAATTTAAACAGTATAATTATATAAATCATGATAATAAAAAAAATAATCCTAACAGTATTAATTTCTATTTCACTATCAGCAAATGGTCAATATAAAAGACATAATTTTAACAGTAAAGAATTAAATACAATTTTAAGAAGTGAAATTGGAGCAGAAATATTTACAACTGGTCAGAAAAGTTTTCAAGAGGCTGTTAAAATTATAGCATGTCCTGATTTTAAATTAAATTTTGTAAAGTTTCCCTATAAAATTGGTGACATTTTACCATATTTAGAAGATAAAAAACAATATCGACTATATTTTAACCCCGCTTTAAAGGATTATTTAGATCGTGGAACTATCGGAATTGCATTTGACAAAGAAAAAAGTATTTACGTTCCATATATAGACTCATTTAATGGCCTTTTAACAAAAGATCAAAAAGAAAAATTAATTGTTGAAAATGCGATCTACATCAATCCTGATTGTGCAGATTGCTTAAAAAAAGTATTTATTTACAATGGGAAAGCAAGTAATATACTCAAGTTTACATACCAGGAATTTATAAATGACATGGCAAGACCCGCATTCAATCAAGAGCTACAATATGATCTTAGCGAAAGTAATATAATTGGATTTAAAGGCATGAGAATTGAAATCTTAAATACATCAAACATTGAAATAGAATATAAGGTTTTAAGTGAATTTAAATAAACTGGCATGCTAACGTCTAGCGTATGCGTCCCGCTCGTGATGGTCTCAACGGATTACTATGATTATTGTTGGTGTAAGTCTTTAGACTTTTTTTATCCTGTTCAGATAGAAATTATATTAACGAGCGCCAGCTAAGAAATTTTCTTAAAAAAAATAAAAAACAGAAACAAAAAAAATGAAAAAATTACTTTTGAGCATTACATTTCTATTAATTTCAACATTAAACTATTCGCAAAATTCAAAAATTAAAATCGGAGTTCAAGCTGGATTAAATTATTCAAATTTAAGAGGTTATGACATTCCTGTTCAATTTGAGCCTTTTTATTCCGAAAGTCCTGCATTTTCTTTTTTAGGAGGATTAAATTTTGAATATCAAATGAAAGAAAAATTAAGTTTGAAATTGGAACTTAATTATGAAAGAAAAAGCCAAAAAGGAGATAATAATATTGAGGTAACAGATACAAATGATTTTTCCCAAAATTATAATTTTACATCAAAAAAGAATTATGACTATTTAGTTTTACCCATAATGCTAAAATATAATTTTAGCAATACAAATAGTTTTTATGTAAATGGCGGTCCATTTATTGGGTATTTATTAAAATCAAACTTAACGAATGATTTGGAAAAAATTGATGGCCTAAATAATGACCCTGTCGAAACTACAAATCTTAATAATAAGACAGATTTTGGTTTATCAATTGGATTAGGAAAAACAATTGAAATAAATGAAAAAAACTCAATTTTTATTGAAATTAGAGAAAATTTAGGCTTAAGTAATACAAGTAAAAATAAAGTTTGGGGAAATGGAGAGGTTAAAACTAATTCATTGAATTTAATAATTGGATATTCAATAAACTAAAAAAAACATCCCACTTGCACGAGCGTCCCGCTCGTGATGGTCTCAACGGATTACTATTATTTTAGTTTGTGTCAGTCATTAGATTTTTTTAAAATATTAAAATAGTATTTGTGTTCACGAGCGGGACACTACAGGTAGCTTGGGGACAATTTTTTTTTTCAGAAAAAGCAAATTAGATAACATTATGACAGAAGGAACGAAAATGAGCAAAATAGAAGCGATAGTATTTTTCATTTTAATTATAATTGGATTTTGTTTTATTATCAACAAAGCCAATAAATCTAGAGAAGAAATTGAAAATTATCCTGGCACAACGATTTGTAAATACACGCTTTGCAAACCTGCCCGCAAATCATCTACCGCTTTTGTGAAATACGTTGTCAATAATAAATTGTATCGAACTGATAGTGGTGGTTGTCCCGAGAATTCTTCTGAAAAAATCAATAAATTCTTCTACCTAAAATATGCTACAGTTAATCCAAACAACATTGAAGTTGATTTTACAAAAGAGGTTACCAACAAAGCAGAGATTGAGGTACTAGAACATCAACTTAAAAATTGGTTTGATCTTGAATAACACTGCTCAATACCCCGCTCATGATAATATTAACGAATTAATATAATTTTAGTTGGTATCTGTCATTAGATTTTTTTAAAATATTAAAATAGAATTTGTGCTCACGAGCGAGACTCTCGCGCCAACAGTGACAAAAACCGAACAATTCAATCAAATAAAACATAGAAAATATGAGAAAAACAATGCTCTTACTTACCTTTTTTGCTGTTAGTAATTTTACTTATTCACAAGTTGATAAAGTTGATGATGCGATAAAAAACCTAATGCAAAAAAATAAAATTGTTGGTTTGCAATTAGCGGTAATTAAAGATAATGCAATTATTAAAACAGGTCACTACGGATTAGCATCCGTTGAAGATTCAATTGCAGTTGATAGCCAAACTATTTTTAGCATTAATTCCATGACTAAAACATTTACAGGAGTTGCTATTATGCAATTAGTCGAAAATGGTAAATTAAATCTTGACGAGCCTATTTCAAAATATTTGGATAAGCTGCCTAAAAGTTGGCAAAATATTACAGTAAAACAAATAGTGACGCATCAATCGGGACTTCCTGAAATTTGGGATTCACAAGGAAATATGTTATCTGAAAATAGTGAGACTTTATTCCAAAAAATAAAAGAATTGCCTCTTGTTTTTAAACCTGGTAAAGAGTTTAGAGACTGTCAAGCAAATTACCTACTGCTTGGAATGCTTATTGAAAAAATAAGCGGACAGTCATTTGAAAAATTCATTTCAGAAAACCAGTATAAAAAAGCGGGAATGAAGAATTCCACCAAAGCTGGTGTAGGCGATTTTTACAACATAATTAAGCACTCTGCAAAGCCCTACTCGTATTTTAGAAATAACATGCTAACTAATGTGTATCAACCCATACCTTCAAATTTGTATCCAGCTGGCGGAATCTATTCAACGGCAACCGAAATAGCACAATGGGTAATGGCATTACAAAGCAATCAATTAATTAATGCCGAAAATGTAAAAACTCTTTGTACCCCTATTCGATTAGAGAACGGAGACATATATCAAGAAAACGGTTTTCTGAATCAGAGTTCGATTGGTTTTTATTCCTCTTCAAGAGAAAAAAATCCTGTAATTGCTTCATTAGGGGGCAATAGAAATGCTTTATACATTTATCCAAAAGAAAATATTTCAGTAGTGATTTTGACAAATTTAGTGGGTTCACGTCCTGAAAATTTCATTGAAGAAATTGCGAATTTATATTTGGCTGAGAAAAAATAACAATAACTAGCAACTGCGTCCCGCTCGTGATGGTGTCAACGGATTAGAATGATTTTAGTTTATACCGGTCATTAGCTTTTTTTTTAAATATTGAAATAGTATTTGTGTTCACGAGCTAAACATTTACGCCAACTGTGCAGCAATATACTTATTTAAACGAAAATCCTAAATTAAGCTAATTATGCAAAAAAAATTATATCCTAATAAAATAAAACATTTTCTACTTTTATTTGTAATATCATTATTTCTAGCCACTCCATTTATTTTAATGCAGGATTTGCTGTCTTTAGAAATTTCGCAAATATTAATGTTCATAGCATTTATTGTTAGTTTCATTGGGTTAACATTTTTATTCAATTTTAAAAGAAAAGTAAAAGTAGAGTTAAATTTGAAATTAAAGGCAGAAAGGCAAATACCTCTAATGATTTTAATCATCGTAATTTTTCAAATTGGTTTCACCAAGCCTTTTAATCATTTAATAAAATTAGCATTAGGACAAAACTTAATATTAACAAACCCTTTGGATGCATTTTTAACAACTATAGGTGCTATTTTTTTGGGGTCAATATTTGAGGAAATAATTTTCAGAGGAATGGTTTTGAAAGGGTTTTTATTAACATATTCCCCCAAGAAGGCTATAATTTTCTCTGCTATTTTCTTTGGAATTATCCATGCAAATCCATTTCAAATTTGGGGAGCAATTATATTAGGCCTGTTTTTTGGCTGGATATTTTATAAAACAAGAAGCATTGGAAATACTATAATATTACATTTTTTTGCAAATTTTATAATCTTAATTCAATCGTACTTATATTTTAGTTTTTTAGATATTCATTCAGTTACAATTTTAAGTGTAATTAGTATTCCAATTGCTACAATAGCTCTTTCATTTTTGGTCAGAAAGCTATTAAGAGATATGAATGAAAAAACTATTTTAATTGTAGAAGATCAACTTTAAATAAGCAGAAACCTAGCTAGTGCGTGCGTCTAACAAGTAATTGGTCGTGGATTAACATGATTTCACTTTATACCAATCATTAGATTTTTTAAAATATTGAGATAGTATTTGTGTTCACTAGCGTGACGCTCTCGGCAGCTGTTAAGTCAAAAAGATAAAAGCATTACAACATTACAATCAATTAAAAACAGATAATTTCAACCAAAAATAGTTATGACAAATTGGACGCAAAAAATGCAAGAGGTTTTAAACGAAAAAACTGAAAATTATACGACTCAAGAGAAAGCTCATATTAGTTTTGATTATTTAAAAAATCTACTGGTAAAAATTGAAGACAATCATATTCCTGATAGTGAAGTGCTTCGCACAAAAATGGAACAGGTGATTAATGGCATACAACATAAGACACCGGAACAAAAAGTCCAGTACCATGGAAAACATTTAATTGAAATAACCAATTTACAAACCTTTGTAGAAGAGAACTTCAATTATGTTAAAAAAGGTAAATTTAAAAGAAGTTATGTAAGTAAGGGTATGATTTTCGGAATGTCTTTCGGAATAGCTATTGGTGCTGCATTTGGAAAAATAGCAATAGGTTTATCAGTAGGTATGTTGTGGGGTTTAGGCATAGGAGGGTTTATTGGTAGTAATTTAGATCGAAAAGCTGAAATCGGAAATAGAGTCTTGTAAAAATAAAGAAGTTCCCTCGATTAGATGGAACTCCACACGTACTTTTAAAAAAATATGTAGGGTTTGAAATACAATTACCTACACCCATAGGATCATTAATACCTTGATACTTTTTTAGGTATGAAATAATATTGATAATGCGTCTATTTTAAAATAAAATGCATTTGATATTGAGATATGTTCTTTGTTTTAGTATTTTATTTCGTTTATTTTCTAAAACAGAAAGACTGAGGTTTTTTCATTGACTGACACAAGCAGCAAGTACATTTAATGAAATGTCTTATATTTGAACTCAAAGTAAAAATTAATGAACAAATTATTAAATTTCCTCGATTTAACAAAAGGAGAGGACAATAAAGAAACCGTGCTCGAGAATGTGAAATCGAATATTTCGTTTCGAGGTGCTAACCTTTGGATTCTTTCTTGTGCCATCGTGGTGGCGTCTATTGGTTTGAACGTTAACTCTACTGCTGTAATTATAGGTGCTATGCTAATTTCGCCATTAATGGGACCAATCATTGGGGCTGGCTTTGCGCTCGGCATATATGATTTCGAACTTCTGAAGAAATCGTTAAAGAATTTAGTAATAGCGACTTTTGTGAGTCTTGCAGTGTCAACTATTTATTTTTATCTAAGTCCGTTTAAAGAAACTCAATCTGAACTTCTGGCTCGTACTTCTCCAAATATATATGATATTCTGATTGCCTTTTTTGGTGGCTTAGTAGGGGTAATTGCCATTACACGAAAAGAAAAAGGAAACCCTATTCCAGGTGTTGCAATTGCTACTGCCTTGATGCCGCCACTTTGTACCGCAGGATATGGTTTGGCAATTGGCAACTACCGATTTTTTGGAGGAGCAATTTACCTATACACTATCAACTGTGTTTTCATCTGTGTTGCTACTTTCTTGATTGTAAAATTCTTGAAATATCCGCGTTTGGTTCAATTTGAAAAAGCGCGAGAAAAACAAATTACATATGTTATTACAACCTTGACTGTTGTATTGCTGATGCCCAGCATTTACTTTGGCTATACGTTGTTTGAGGAAAGAAAATTTGAACAAAAAGTAAATTCATTCATCCAAAATGAATTTACGGATAAAGGATATACCATCATCTATCAAAAAACACGCTATAAATCCAATTCAAGCAGTGTCGAGATTGCGCTACTTTCAAAGCGATTTACCCCGCAAGAAAGTGCCGAGATAAATCAAAGATTAAAAATTTATGATTTAAAAGGAACTCAATTTAAAATCCGTCAAGATACCACGAATCTAAAGCAGGACATTTTAAACCAAATTAAAAATGATAAAGCCAATGTAGATGAAAAAGATGCTGTCATTGCAACTTTGAGAAATGAAATTGAAAATAATAAATATGATAATACATCTTTACTTAATGAAGCTAGAATACTATTTCCGGTACTAACTGATATTTCTATTTCTAATCATCCATTTAATGTAAGTCAAGAAAAGAAAGATATTGTTCCTGTTGTTATTTATTCCAGTATTAAGCAATTGAACAGAGAGGACACCCAAAAATTAGAGCAATGGATTAAAATAAGAATCAAAAAAAATACAGTAGAGGTATTTTGGAAAAGCACTAGCAATTAGACAATGATTCAAACCATTTAGAACTTTATGCAGTAGGTTTTAAAACAAGGCTAAAGCGTTACAAATTATTAAGCCTGTCAAAGTAGCAAAATTCAAAAACACGATCAAAGCCTTAAAAGACCTACATAATCCTTGAGATTGCTATACTTTTAAATTAAACATCGTATTCCCTGCAAACAATAACACGTATGAAATCGCTAATCTACCCTTTATTTCTGCTCATCATTGCGACACAATTTGCATTTGCACAAGAAAAATTACCCATACTTAAAACTGACAAAAACACTATTAGTATAAAAGAGGGAAATTCTGATTATAAAGATGAATGGACGATAGCGCCAGAAGTGAAGTCAGATGTTTTTGTAACACAGAGATTTACAGGAACTAAAATAATTACATTTTATTCAGAAATCGATAGCATATCTTTTACAGTAAAACCAAACAAAAAATATGACTTTATTATTTTGCTAAACGGAAAATACAAAGCTCATACTCAAATAAATACTGATAGCAAACAAAATCCTTCATTAGAACCTAAACTATTTTACACAAGACTAACAAAAACAGACCAGGCTACAGACACCATACCTTTCACACTTGGAATTGACAATAGAATTCATATGAAAGGTAAAGTAAACTATTCAGACACTTTAGATTTTATGTTTGATACAGGAGCAAGTTCTTGTGTTATTACTTCCTCATTAATTAATAAAAAAGTAAAAATTAATTTAGACGGAAATCAAGAAAATACTGGAACAGATGGCAAAGCAATCGTGGGGACAAGTTCTAAAAATACAATTGAAATCAACGATTTGAAATGGGAAAATGTTTCACTTTTGTCAATTGATTATCAAAAACCATCTTTTGATTTAGTTTTAGGTTGGATTGCGTTTGAAGGCAAAATTATTGAAATTGATTATGAAAAAAGCATTTTAATAGTTCACCAATCATTACCAAAATTGTCTACTGAATATTCCAAGTTGGATTTTAAATTAATAGAAGGAATACCCTATATAAAATTAAAACTTATAATAAATGGGAAAGTAAGTGAAAGTTGGTTTGATTTTGATACAGGCTCAAACGGTACGTTAGTTGTTGGGCAAAAGTTTGCAAAAGAGCATTTTCTTAACAATGAAATGAAACAAATAGGAACAATTACATCCGTAGGTTCTGCAGGAAAGGAAATAATTAGCAATTTAGTGATGTTGCCCAAGCTGAAAATTGGAGATTTTGAGATGTATCAAATTCCTCTATCAATTCAACAAAAAGAAATAGAAAACGTAGAGCATAATGAAAACATTGGTAATAAAATTTTAAAAAGGTTTAATGCGGTTATTGACTTTAAGCATCATCACATTTACCTAAAACCAAATAATCTATTTTATGATCAGATGCTAAAAAATTAAATGTTATACAATTAAAAAAAGGGCTCTAATCCAAAATGGCTCTTGTATAAATCGAATACTTATCTTTGAAAAGAAAACTTGCGTTTGTAACGTAAGTACCTAAAAAAGCAACATTATATAACACCTACTAAATCCCAAAAAAAATGAAAAAAATAGTTATCCTTTTACTACTTATTGTTTCATTAAAGGGCTTTTCACAAAACCTTGAGTTATTTGGAAAAGTCGAATCTTACGGCTTACAGGAAACAGGTAAAATTTATTGGACGGAAGAAGGAAAGCAATTTGATCCTAAAAAATTTATACCTTTTGGAAAGGATAGAGCGTTCCGTTTTAAAATAGCCATTGCCGAAATCAAGAAATTAAACAGTCCCGTTTTGGTCTTTGCAACAGACATAAAGCAAGAAACAACTAATCCAAACAGTTGCGTACAGCGCATCAAGGTATTGGAAATTGTAAATGCTTCTGAGTTTGATAATTTAAAAAACATAGCCCTTAACACTGATTTAGTGTTAAATCTAAATTGTGAAGCCGGTGTTTACTACGATGCTAGAATGGAACAGTTAGAGCAGTTTGTAGGGTCTTACACGCTAACTACTGCTGATAATTTTCGCACCATTAGATTGGGTAATGATTTAAAACGGTACAACGGCTATCTCTCGAAACAAACAAAAGATTATATGACCACAGAAGTTGGAAGTTGGAACTATGATAAAGAACAAAAAATACTTTCTTTTTACGTATTCAGACAAATGAACGAACAGTACGGCTTAGTCCTGAGTATGAATAATGAATATAATTTTACGGTTAAACAAAGCGAAGGCCCCATGTTGTTTGAGTCAGAAATAGGAGTCTTGAAAAAAAGATAACACTAATAAAAATGTAAGCTTCTGTAAAAGTTTTTATTAAAAAAAAAGCTACGATTTTATCCATTAGAACCTCAATATAGCAATTACAAATCGTGCTTTATAAAATAGACAGCTCGCTTTGTATAGCTTACTGTTCTATTTTTTATTAGATTCAAAAGCAAACTATAAGATTAGAATACATTACGGTTTTGTAATTTAGAACTACTATATTTACGGTATACATACAGCGTTTTTAAAGCATATTGGCTATGATAATAATAAGTCTTAAAAAGTGCTTCTGAAATTAATTCTTTAGCAAAAGAACAAAGTTAGATAGTATTAAAAAACAAAAACCTAAATGAAAACAAGCCACATCAGTAAAAAAGAAATTCAAAAGGGTGAAGAGGTAAAATGTTGGGATATAAGAGAAGGAATTTTCAATTTAATCAAATCAACCTTTCCCGATTTAAAACAAGACGATTATATTACTATTGACGAATTGAATCAATACAGACGCCTCTATTTAACCTCCTTAATCATTCTGGAAAAAGGAGAAATTGCGGCCATTGATCAAGATGTAATGGAGGCGATAAAAAACAACTCCATTCTTTCTGAAAATATTCAAGATGAAATAGAGGCTGAACTCACTTTTGGACAAAAACTTGCTGATAATGTTGCTTCATTTGGTGGTAGTTGGATGTTTATCATCACTTTTTTTTCTTTCATCTTAATTTGGATGATCATTAATATTTGGTTTTTAACTACAAAACCATTTGACCCATTCCCCTTTATATTGCTTAACTTGATTCTTTCTTGTTTAGCGGCTATCCAAGCTCCTATTATTATGATGAGCCAAAACCGACAAGAGCAAAAAGACAGACAGAGAAGCGAACATGATTATAAAATCAATTTAAAAGCCGAACTTGAAATAAAACTTTTAAGTGAAAAAATTGATCATTTGTTAGCCCATCAAAACAAAAAACTACTTGAAATTCAAGAAATCCAAACAGACTATCTAGAAGATTTAATGAAAGAACTCAAAAAGAAATAAAATTAAATACCACAGCATAAATTTCAAATGATCAGATAGCAACTAAAAACAAAACATATTCATAATGATACTTGTTCTTATTTTGTAGTTAAAATCAATTATATTTACGATTAAATTCACTTACCCTTTTGACCAATCGAGATAGCTATTAACCTACATGCAGAATAATTAAGAATCTATAAACATGAATTGTAACAATTGTAATCAAGAATTAACCTCAAAGTATTGTCCAGAGTGCGGACAGCCAGCTGAGCTAAAAAGAATTAACGGACACTACATAATTCATGAAATAGAACATGTTTTACATTTTGAACGGGGCATTTTATTTACCGTTAAAGAGTTACTAGTTAATCCTGGGAAAAACATCAGAGATTATTTCACACAAAACAGAACCCGCCTTGTTAAACCGGTTATATTTATAATTGTCACATCATTAATTTACACCATCCTAAATAACTTTTTCAACCTTGAGGATGGATATGTAAAATACCAAGGAGCTCAGAATGATACAACAAGCATAATTGTAAAATGGTTGCAAGGACATTATGGATATGCAAACATATTAATGGGAGTATTAATAGCAATGTGGTTGAAAATATTTTTTAAAAAGTCCAGCTATAACTTCTACGAAATCTTGATAATGCTATGTTTTGTTTTGGGAATGGCAATGCTGATATTTTCAGTTTTTGTAATCATTGAAGGTGTAACACATTTCAAAATTATGACATTTGCAGGTGCCGTAGGTATATTGTATAGTTCTTGGGCAGTAGGACATTTTTTTAATAAAGGCAAAGTTATGAGCTATATTAAGGCATTGGGTGCGTACCTATTAGGTATGATATTTTTTTGGGTAATACCTGTAGTAATAGGAATTTTAATTGATTTGGTGAACAAAAACTAAAAAAAGCAACTTAAAAAATTTACAATTAGTTCTAGCGAATAAAATAGTATCATACTTACAAAACACAATCCAAATCGTTTTTAAAGAGAAAAACGGTTCACACATATTTTATAAAATAGATTAACCAAGCCAACCATCATGATTCTATTTTTAAAAAAATTATTTCAAACAAAAAAGAAATCTCCCCAGATGAGTACCAGCATTTTACAGTCGATATTACAAAAATCTAAGGACAACAAAGAAATAATTGCCATCTGGCAATACAATTCTGACAAAGGTTCCCTTGTAGGGTACATCACTGAAATTAATGAAGAGTATATTGGGTTTAGACATTACACCCGTTTTGGCAAACCTGATGGAATTATTTTTATAAAAGTAGAAAACATTAAAAATGTTGACTTTAATGATGATTACATCAAGGTTATGGAATGCCTCATTCAATATTCTGATATTATTGATAAGCCATCCAACTTTGCAATTCACTTGAATCAATCCGAAAACTGGCAGTTTAGTGCTATTTTACAATTGTATAACAATCAGGATCAAATGGCGAGCTTTGAAATCAACGGAAATGAGTTTTTCACTGGTTTTGTTAAAGACCTTTCTGACCAAGATTTCATTCTGAATTGTGTAGCAAAAAACGGAGAAGATCTAGGAACTTCGCTCTTTAAAATAGAAGACGTTACTGAGGTAAGAGTGAATGATATTGATGATAGAAGAAGATTGTTATTGTACAATTGGCGTAAAGCTACTCTGTAATTCATCCGAAAACACTAAAATCATAACGCCAAATTGCATAACACTACTCAATTAAAATATAATGAAACATGCTGAATTTACTATTGAAAACAATACCATAGAATTCTTTAATACCATTTTTGGAGTGGAAAAAGTACTACTCAACGGAAAGAATATTTCGAGTAAATTTTCTTTTTCAGGCGCCGACCACGCTATAAAATTACAGGACAGAAATCTGGTTTTAAAAGTCAGATACGTAATAGGAAATATCAAAATGCAATTGATGGAAAATGATCTATTGCTTGAAGAACAATCTGCTAAAATTAGTATCAAACAGAGGATTTTTGCGGCTTTAATTGGAGTTGGCATAGGATTCTTACTTACTAGGCTTACGAGTTATATATAAGTTTAAAAGCAAAACTTCTCCCTTACAAATGTGCTATCGGTAAGATGGTTTATTTACCAAAATTAAACCGTACTTTAGTGTTGTTTTCCTTTTGCAAGTATGCATTTAAAACCAAAAAGAAAACAAATCATTTTTTGAACTAGAACATTATGAAAAATATACAATTAGGATGGGTCGGTTTGGGCAACATGGGTAACCCAATGGTGCTTAACCTACTTAAAGCGGGTTTTAATGTATCCGTTTTTAACAGAACCAAAGAAAAAGAAGCACCTTTACTAGCTGCAGGGGCAAAATCAGCAAACAGCTTACAAGATTTAATGGAAACTTGCGATGTAATTTTGACCATGTTATCTAATGACGCAGCAGTAAAAGAAGTTTTTGAAGGTCCGAGCGGTTTGTTATCGAAAGCTAATTCTGGGAAAACCATCATTAATATGAGCACCGTTTCTCCTGAAACTTCTCGCTATTTAAACACCATTTGTAACCAACACCAAGTAGCATTTATAGATGCGCCCGTTTCAGGAAGTGTAAAACCAGCACAAGATGGAACGCTCGTAATTCTTGTGGGTGCTACTACAGAAAATTTTAAAGTTGCAAAACCGATATTTGATGTTTTGGGTAAAATTGCCATTCATGTAGGCGAACCCGGCGTGGCAAGTTCAGCAAAATTAGCCATTAATTATTTACTTGGCCTCAACTTACAAGGTATTGCAGAGACCGTATTATTTGCCGAGAAAAATGGCGTAAGTAAAGAAGACATGCTCAACATCATCAATCAAGGCGCTTGTGGCAACGGCATCACTAACATTAAAACACCTGCTATTTTAAGCGATTCCTATCCAGCAGCATTTGCGTTGAAACACTTGGTTAAAGATTTAGGCTTGGCCAAAGCAGCGGGATTAGATTCGCCACTCATTCATCCTTTGTATGACAGTTACGCTGCAGCTGAAAAAGAAGGATTGGGCGATCAAGATGTAATGGCGATTATTAGTAGTTTGAAAAGTAAATAGGGTTTTATAATTCTATTAAATACCCACAAAAACAAGAAAAGCTACACCCAGTAAGATGTAGCTTTTCTTGTTTACTCGAATCAGAAAACGATATTACTTTGTTTTCATCGGTGGCAAGTCAAACGCAGCAGGCTCATGCTCAAAACTATTGCGGTGTGCACCATCACAAAAAGGTTTGTTGGCAGATAAACCACAACGGCAAAGCCCTAATGCGGTTCTTCCTTCTAATCCGTATGTTTTTCCTTCACAGTCTGTAATTTCAAAATCACCTTCTATTTTTATAGAACCATTCTTATTGATTGTTAATTTAGTCTTGCTCATATTGCTGTATTTTTTTTTAGAAATCAAAGATTGCAAAATATTTTAGAACCTGTTCAAGATAGAGTAGTATTTTATTATTGAATAGGGTTATTTACATTAATTCTATTTTGTTGTACTTCCTGAAAAGTGTTTTTATTCAGCAAGAACAATCAATTTCAATCAGAGAAAAACAACAAAAAACTCACAGTCTATTAAGCATTTTAAAGTTTTGAACCAATTCCAAATAATACTTTTTTTACTCAAAAAAACAATGTAAACAAGTAAATTGTACATTTGTCCAAAATAGAACAGTATAACATTTCATATATAACATGAGCCTTCTAACAAAAATCAATGTGCTGCGCCGAGCTATAACTCGTGGACTTACAAAAAATATTGGCAACTCAGCTAGCAACTTCGCAATAGATCCTTCTCAAAAAATAACAATTAAAAAAGTTTTAATTTCTAGACCCAATCACAGGCTTGGGAACTTACTCCTTATTACTCCGCTTGTTCAGGATGTGACCAACACTTTTCCAGCTTGTAAAATAGATTTGTTTGTAAAGGGTGGCTTGGCACCAATTGTTTTTCAAAACTATGACAACATTAATAACATTATAGAATTACCCAAAAAACCTTTTAAAGATCTTGTTGCTTATTTTAAAGTATGGGTGAAAATCAAAAGTGAAAAATATGATATTGTAATAAATGTGGATAAAAACTCCTCTTCTGGCAGGTTATCAGCACAATTTGCAAATGCGAAATATAAATTTTTTGGAGAAGAAGATGAAATACTCCGAACGAAATACCCTGACTACGATCATATTGCAAAGTTTCCTATCTATGAATTCCGAAGTTTTCTAACTAAATTAGGTTTCCCCGAGAATCATGCAGCTTTGCCTCCACTAGACATCAAACTGACTGCAGCGGAATTACTACAAGGTAAGAGCGCTGTTGATGCTTTAGTCCCAAATGACAAAGAAACCATTTGTATTTTCACCTATGCTACGGCTGACAAATGCTACTCTACAACGTGGTGGGAGGAATTTTATACGGGTCTAAAAGTAGAATTTTCTGATTACAATATCTTAGAAATTTTACCTGTTGAAAATGTTTCACAAATCAATTTTAAGGCAACTTCATTTTACAGCAAAGATGTGAGAGAAATAGCTGCTGTAGTTGCAAATACAAAACTTTTTATAGGAGCTGATAGTGGAATTATGCATTTAGCAAGTTCTGGCTTAACTCCTACTGTTGGGTTATTTTCAAGGCCAAACATTGATATTTACAAGCCTTATCACAACAACAGCATAGGAATCAACACAAACATAGGTACCACAAAAGACTGGATTGAAACAATAAATAACGTATTGCTTAAACAATAATTAATCACATCCTATTTATAAAAATATCATTAGAGGTAGAAATATTGAAACCGTACATCGATTAAAATACTAAGCCTTGTTGTACCGACTTAAGAACAAAATTTCTGCTTCCGCTCCTATTTGCATTGCTTTGTACGGGAGCAATTTCGTCGTAAAATCCAGAAACTTTAACTCTGATGTTAGATTATATGACAGTTTCAGTTAAAGATCTGGATCGATTATTTGATGTTTACAAAATGTATTGAAGCTATCAGAAATCACAATCCTGACCAAACGTATTAAGGAAGTTTACTTGGTGTTTAAACCCATAATTCTGCAGCTTTAATCACTTATGATCAGTTTACTAAACAGCATCTCCTAAAGCCGCCCAAAAGTACTTAAAAAGAGTACGGTTCCCGCAGATGGAATCAAACAATTCCACATTTAGGATACGTGAAAAATGAAACTTTTACTCTGAATTGTATAATCCTTTTTACTGTTTTATATCCCAACTTTGTAAAAGAATTTACAGAGTCTAACAGTCTAAATAAAACTTAGGATTATGAGTGATCAAGCAAATGAACATACAATAGAAGGAATAGATAAACTTAAAAGCCTAGTTACAGAAATTAACACCTGTCTTTTTTGCACCAATCTCAAAACGAATGATGGAGCAACCACAAGACCAATGGGAGCGGTACACGTATGTGAGCAAGGAAATATTTGGTTCTTCAGCGAAAAAAATAGTGATAAAAACAAAGAAATTGAGCAAGATTCTAGTGTTCAATTATTTTTTGCACATCCCGGAAAAGGAAGTTACATGGTTGTAAATGGTGAAGCATCAATAGTTACCAATCAAGAAAAAATCGAAGAACTTTGGTCTCCTGTTGTGAATATTTGGTTTAAAGAAGGTAAAAACGACCCAAATGTTTCGCTTATCAAAGTAAAACCAAGCAGTGCATATTTCTGGGACACTGAAGGAAATAAAATGATTAATTTTCTAAAAATGGCGGCATCTGTTGTAACAGGAACTAATTATGTAAGTGGTAATGAAGGAGAAATTAAACTTTAAAACAAAAAAAAACGCCCCAATTTGGGAACGTTTTAAATATAAATATTTTTAATTTTTAAAGTGAATTATTGTAGCACTCTATTGATTTGGGAAAAGTTTTTTTCATAATACTTTTCCTTAGTTGAAGATATGATTACTCCGTTACTTGTTGATGAATGGATAAATTTTATTTCTCCCTCACAAACCTCAACAACCATTCCTACGTGATTAATCTGGCCTCTACCATTAGTTTTGAAAAAAATTAAGTCTCCTTTTTGAGCTTCATCTGTACTAATCTTAGTGCCCACCGCAGATTGTTCTCTAGAAGTTCGGGGTAGTTTTATGTCAAAAGAACCAAAAGTGGAACACATCAATCCAGAACAATCAAAGCCCTCTTTGCTGGTGCCTCCGCTTCGGTATCGAGTTCCTATATTTTCTGAGGCTCTAGAAATCAACTGGTCTAAAAAATCGTGATTAAATGATGGTTTAACGGAGGTATTAAAGTCAATTTTTTTACTTTCAATAGCTGCATCAGTAATTTTTATATCTCCAGCTGTTTCAAGTACAGCATTTGAAGTTATTGGTGAAAGAATAGAAAGTTTATCCCCTACAAGAAGTCCGTTTTTTATTGTAGGATTTTGTTTCTCTAATTCTTGAACAGTAATACCATATTGTTTGGCTATAGCATACTTAGTTTCCTTAGGTAAAACCTCTCTTATTATAGATTGGGAACTAGAATTTAATGTTCCTATAGCAGTATTAGGCTGAATAAGACTAGCTGAATTATCTGTTGCTTTCTCTATTACGCTACTTGTAACTGGTATTGTTTCCAGATTTTCATTTTTGGGACTTGCTGCAGCAATTGTACTACTAGTTTCTTCAAGAGAAGTAGTTTGACTTTGTAACACAACCTCTGTGCCAGGGATTGTTATCATTTGACCCGCTCGCAATGCTTTTACGCCTATTTCAGGATTTGCTTTGTCAAATTCTTTGATTGTAATTCCGTATTTTCGTGTGATAGAATACTTTGTCTCTTTTGGTAAAACTGCTCTTGTAAAAGTGCTTTTAACTTCATTTTGATCTTCGTTATTACCCTTTTCGGTGTGATTTAGAACATCCGATTCTATTTTACTAGATAAAAATGCATTTTCAGGAATATTAATTTTTTGACCTATTCTTAATTCAGATTCTCCGAGAGTGGGATTCAATTCCTTAAGTACTTTAAATGCAATTCCGTATTGTTTTGCAATACCATACAAAGTTTCTTTGGCTTGTACTTCATGATCTTTTGTTTTTTGACTTAAGATCGAATTACTTTTGGATGCACTTTTATTCTTAGATTCTTGCGGTATTACTAAAACTGAATTCAGTTTTAATAATTTTTTTGCACTTGGATTTAACTTTATAATTTCACTTTGCTTCACTTCATATTTATCAGCAATACTGGATACGGTTTCTCCTTTTACGATAGTATGTTTTATGACTCGCTCTTGCGAGAAAATAGCAATACTATTTAGAAAAAATAAAGCTGTTAGTAATCGTAAATTCATATTTATTTGTTTGCTGCTCTTTAAAAAACATACAGAGCGTGATTTGGTTCTTAGCTAATTGCTTAAAAAAATGATGTAAAAAAACTTTTCATTTCTAAACAATATAAAAATGCAATTACCCTAATCTCTTTGTCTGAAAGAGTTTTTCCAATCTAAATATTAGCGATTGGGATTAGGATTGCATTAAATTCAAAAATTTCTTAAAATGAATTAAATTTTTATTTAATTATTTCAAAAAAGCTAATTTAATTGATTTAATCAAAAAACACACCCTTTTTTAGAACTTTAACGTTGAAAAAATCCATTTTAACGAATTCTTTAGAAAAATTAAACCAACTAGCCTACCTGATATTCATTACTATTCTTACTTTAGAAGTCAACTCAAGTAATGTATATCACAAAAAAAACTCTCAAAATAGCTTTGAGAGTTTTAAAAGATGTAAAATCTGTTTATAAATTACTTGCTGCAGCAATTAAATTTAAAGCTGATCCTGCCTCAAACCAACCTATTTGACTTTCATTATAAGTATGATTTGCAAGAATTCGATCAGTGCTACCATCTGAGTGAACAAACTCTAGTGTGAGTGGTTTTGCAGGTGCAAATGATATTAAGTCCAGAAAATTAATGGTATCGTCTTCTTGAATTCTATCATAATCATTTTCATTAGCAAAAGTCAAAGCAAGCATACCTTGTTTTTTTAAATTCGTTTCATGTATGCGTGCAAATGATTTTACTAAAACTGCCTTAACTCCTAGAAATCGAGGTTCCATAGCGGCATGTTCACGTGAAGATCCTTCGCCATAATTGTGATCTCCTACAACAATTGATGGGATTCCAGCAGCTTTGTAAGCCCTTGCCACCGCAGGAACAGCATCATATTCTTCTGTTAATTGATTTTTTACAGCGTTCGTTTTTTGATTAAACGCATTAACGGCACCAATCAACATATTATTAGAAATGTTATCTAAATGGCCTCTAAAACGCAACCAAGGACCAGCCATAGATATGTGATCTGTAGTACATTTTCCAAATGCTTTTATCAATAACTTTGCTCCTGTAATATTTTTTCGATTCCAGGCTTCAAATGGAGCTAAAAGTTGCAGCCTATCAGACGTTTTACTGACCAAGATTTGAACTCCAGAACCATCTTCAGCTGGTACTTGAAATCCATTATCTTCTACTGCAAAACCTTTTTGAGGCAATTCATCACCATAAGGAGCCGTTAATTTCACCTCTTCACCTTTATCATTAATCAAGGTATCTGTAATCGGATTAAAATCCAAACGTCCCGAAATAGCCAGAGCCGCAACCATTTCTGGGGAAGTTACAAAAGCATGGGTGTTAGGATTTCCATCGGCTCTTTTCGAAAAGTTTCGATTGAACGAATGCACAATGGTATTTTTTTCTTCTTTATCTGCTCCTGCTCTATCCCATTGCCCAATGCATGGTCCGCAGGCATTGGTAAATACTTTGGTTCCCATTTTTTCAAAAGTGGCAATAATTCCATCTCTTTCAATGGTATATCTAATTTGTTCCGATCCTGGATTGATTCCGAATTCAGCTTTTGGAGTAATCCCATGTGCTACCGCTTGGTTTACAATTGATGCAGCTCGTGCCATATCTTCATAAGAGGAGTTGGTACAAGACCCTATCAAACCCCATTCTACTTTGATAGGCCACCCATTTGCAGCCGCTTCCGCTTTCATTTGAGAAACTGGTGTTCCTCTATCTGGCGTAAAAGGTCCATTAATATGTGGCTCTAATTCAGAAAGATTGATTTCAATTACTTGGTCGAAATACGTTTCAGGATCTGCATAAACCTCAGGATCTGCGGTTAAATATGCTGCTACATGGTCTGCTGCATCTACCACATCTTGTCTGCCTGTTGCTGCTAAATACCTACGCATGGATTCATCATAACCAAATGTAGACGTGGTTGCTCCTATCTCTGCACCCATGTTACAAATAGTCCCTTTACCAGTACATGACATTGAAGTTGCTCCTTCTCCAAAATACTCAACAATCGCTCCTGTTCCTCCTTTTACAGTTAGGATATCAGCTACTTTTAAAATAACGTCTTTTGGAGCAGTCCATCCAGATAATTTACCTGTTAATTTAACTCCAATCAATTTAGGAAATTTTAATTCCCAAGACATTCCAGACATCACATCAACAGCATCAGCTCCACCTACACCAATAGCAAGCATTCCCAAACCACCCGCATTAACGGTATGTGAATCAGTACCAATCATCAAACCTCCAGGGAAAGCATAATTTTCTAAAACAATTTGATGAATAATTCCTGAACCTGGTTTCCAGAACCCGATACCATATTTATCAGAAACCGAAGAAAGGAAATCAAAAACTTCTTTGGACTGTGTATTGGCTACAGCCAAATCGGATTGGGCTCCGTTTTTTGCCAAAATCAAGTGATCACAATGAACTGTAGTGGGTACGGCTACCGTTTTTTTACCAGCATGCATAAATTGCAACAAGGCCATTTGCGCTGTAGCATCCTGACAAGCAACTCTATCTGGTGCAAAATCTACATAATCAACCCCACGAGTAAAAGCTTGCCTAGGATTACCTTCCCAAAGGTGATTGTACAATATTTTCTCGCTTAATGTAAGCGGTCTACCTACAACTTTTCGCGCTGCATCAACACGATCTGCCATGTTGCTGTACACTCTTTTTATCATTTCTATATCAAAGGCCATAATTTCTATTTAAGTATTGTTGAACAATATTACAATTTACAAAAAATTAAGACAGCTATTACACAAAAAATAGCTCGAGTACCTAAACCCGAGCTTTTTATAAAAATTTTAACGTATGGCTTTAAAATACAGATTGGTTATTTGAAGGTGCAAATTTGGTTAAATTAATCCCTTGAACTGCAATTTTATACTCTTCAATAGTTGGAGTTCTTCCTAATATTGTTGACAATACAACTACTGGTGTAGAAGAAAGTAGTGACTCTCCTTTTTTCTCAGCTGTATCTTCTACAACTCTACCTTGGAACAAACGAGTAGATGTTGCCATAACCGTATCTCCTTTTGAAGCTTTTTCTTGGTTACCCATACATAGATTACACCCTGGGCGCTCTAAATACAACATGTTTTCGTATTCAGTACGTGCAGCACCTTTTGGAGCGTTATCATCAAACTCGAAACCAGAATATTTTTGTAAAACTTCCCAATCACCTTCTTCTTTTAACTCATCTACGATGTTATAGGTTGGTGGCGCTACTACTAATGGTGCTTTAAATTCTACTTTACCATTTTGTGCTTCCACGTTTTTAAGCATTTGAGCTAATATTTTCATATCCCCTTTATGCACCATACAAGAACCGATGAACCCTAAATCTACTTTTTTATCCCCTCCGTAAAATGAAAGTGGACGAATGGTATCGTGAGTATATCTTTTAGAAACGTCTTTGTTGTTTACATCTGGATCAGCAATCATTGGTTCGTTAATCACATCCAAATCTACCTCCACTTCTGCATAATATTTAGCATTGGCATCTGGAGTTAAAGCTGGTTTATCACCTGATTTAATCTCAGCAATTCTCTTATTTGCTTTGTTGATTAATCCTTGAAGAACCTGCGTTTTGTTATCCATTCCTTTATCAATCATGATCTGGATTCTTCCTTTTGCAATTTCCAAAGATTCCACTAAAGTATCATCTTCTGAAATACAAATCGAAGCTTTGGCTTTCATTTCAGCAGTCCAATCTGTAAATGTAAAGGCTTGATCGGCTGTAAGCGTTCCTAAATGCACTTCAATAATTCTTCCTTGGAAAACATTTTCTCCTCCAAATTTTTGTAACATTTGCGCTTGAGTAGCGTGAACTACATCACGGAAATCCATATAACTAGCCATTTGACCTTTGAAAGTTACTTTTACAGATTCAGGTATAGGCATAGAAGCTTCTCCTGTTGCAAGAGCTAAAGCAACTGTTCCAGAATCGGCACCGAACGCTACTCCTTTTGACATACGAGTATGTGAATCACCACCAATAATGATAGCCCAATCGTCAATTACAATATCGTTAAGAACCTTATGAATTACGTCTGTCATTGCATGGTACTGACCTTTAGGATCACGAGCGGTAATCAAACCAAAATCGTTCATGAATTTCATCAATTTTGGAATGTTGGCTTGCGCTTTTTTATCCCAAACTGATGCAGTATGACAACCTGATTGGTAAGCACCGTCAACTATTGGTGAAATCACTGTTGCTGCCATAGACTCTAATTCTTGAGCCGTCATTAATCCCGTTGTATCTTGAGAACCAACGATATTTACTTCAACACGAACATCAGAACCCGCGTGTAACGCTTTTTTAGAAATAGTTCCTACAGCATTTCTATTGAAGATTTTTTCAACAGCAGTGAGACCTTGTCCTTCAATTGAAACCTCTTTTGAAGGCGCATAAACTAGAGGTGCTTCAATTCCTAAAGTCTTAGCCGCAAAAGTTTGAATTTTTTTACCGAAAACAATCGCATAAGAACCACCAGCTTTGATGAATTCCATTTTCTGAGGCGTGAAAGCTTTAGAAATGTCAATTAATTCTTGGTCTCCGTTATATAACTTTTTTGATTTTGTATTAATGGTAAGAACCGTTCCTGTTGCTACAGAATACGTTTCTTCTAAAACTGGATCACCACTTTCATTACGAACTACCTCTCCGTTAGCGTCTGTCTTTTTTACCCAGTTTTTCAAGTCTAAACCGATACCACCCGTTACATCAACTGTAGTAAGGAAAATAGGAGAAATTCCGTTTGTACCTGCAACAATTGGCATAAAGTTTACAAATGGCACGTAAGGACTTGCTTGTTTACCTGTCCAAAGTGCTACATTATTTACACCTGACATACGAGATGAACCAACTCCCATCGTTCCTCTTTCTGCAATTAACATTACAGATTTATCTGGATGTTGTGCTTGCAATGCTTTTATTTCGTCTTGAGCTTGAGGCGTAATCATACATTTACCGTGCAATTCACGATCGGAACGTGAGTGAGCTTGGTTACCTGGTGACAATAAATCTGTAGAAATATCTCCTTCACCTGCTATAAAAGTTACTACTTTAATTTCTTCTGCTACTTCAGGAAGTTTTGTGAAAAATTCTGCTTGAGCATAGCTTTCTAAAATTTCTCTAGCTACTTCATTATTACTTTCAAATGCAGCTTTCAAACGATCCATATCAGCATCGTAAAGATATACTTGAGTTTTAAGAACTTTAGCAGCTTCTTTGGCAATTGCTACATCATTTCCCAAAGCTAAATCTAGTAACACTTCAATTGAAGGACCACCTTTCATGTGCGATAATAATTCAAAAGCAAAAGCAGGAGTAATTTCATTTACCACTTCTTCTCCAAGAATAATTTCCTTTAAAAATTTTGCTTTTTCAGTAGCAGCACTTGTAGTTCCTGGTAAGGTATTGTAGATAAAAAACTTAAGAGAATCTTCTCTATTTGGGTTATTTGTATCTTTAATTTGTGCTACGATTTCGATTAGCAATTCTGCTGAATCGATTGGTTTTGGGTGAAGACCTTGAACTTTACGCTCTTCAATCTCATTAATGTAATCGTTATAAGTACTCATAAGTGTGATATATTACTGTTCTATAATGCTAAAAATTTATTGCAAATAGAGACATAAGAATTAAATGTTATTTAGTTTAGCAAATTTAAGAATTAAAGCTGAGATTTAAAAAAATTTAATAGAAGTCCCGTTTTTAAAAATTATTATTGCTAAAACCATATAAAAAACCACATCCAGTGCAGATAATTCAAAATTTTAATAAAATTTTATTTATTTGGTATTTAAAAAAGCCATTTTTAGCAATCCGTGAATTTAGACCAAAATAAAAAAAGGTTCTTTGCTGCTTTTACAACAAAGAACCTTTCTAAATAAGCTAACTACAACGTTATAATAGCTTTTCGATAATCATTTCTTCAGTTATTCCCTCGGCATCTGCTTTGTAATTTTTAATGATTCGGTGTCTCAAAATTCCGGTTGCCACGGCTTGAACATCTTCTATGTCTGGAGAAAATTTTCCATTAAAAGCCGCATTGGCTTTGGCAGCCAAAATTAAATTTTGAGAGGCTCTAGGTCCTGCTCCCCAATCTAAATAATTTTTCACAAATTCATTTGACAAAGAATTATCTGGACGCGTTTTACTCACCAAGCGCACCGCGTATTCTATAACATTATCCGCAACAGGAATTCTGCGAATCAATTCTTGAAAATCAATGATCTCTTGTGCTGTAAATAACGAATTTACAACTACTTTCTCATTTGAAGTAGTTTGCTTTACCACTTGTACTTCCTCCTCAAAACTTGGATATTCAAGTTTTATAGCAAACATAAAACGATCCAGTTGCGCTTCGGGTAAAGGATAGGTTCCTTCTTGCTCAATTGGGTTTTGAGTTGCCAAAACAAAATAGGGCAAATTCAATTTATAATTGTTTCCGGCAATAGTAACAGATCTTTCTTGCATAGCCTCAAGCAAAGCTGCTTGCGTTTTGGGAGGCGTTCTATTGATCTCATCAGCCAAAACTATATTCGAAAAAATAGGTCCTTTTATGAATTTGAATTGTCTGCTTTCATCTAAAATTTCACTTCCTAAAATATCTGATGGCATTAAATCTGGAGTAAACTGAATTCTTTTAAACTCTAGACCTAAGGCCTGCGCCAATGTATTCACCATAAGCGTTTTTGCTAATCCAGGAACGCCCACTAATAAAGCATGTCCACCTGAAAAAATACAAAGTAATATTTGATCGACAACAGCATCTTGTCCTACAATAATTTTTGCGATTTCTTTTTTTAGTTCATTTCGTTTTTGAACTAAATTATGTATTGCTGCAACATCTGACATGTATATATTTTTAAATTAAAAAAGAGCTAGTTTATGCAAGCATAAAACTAACTCTTTTTATTTATTTACAGAAATTTTTTAAGTTTTAAAGACTAAAAATAAGTCTATTTTTTTAACCAATTGTTTGTGAATTTACAATCTCTATATTCTCCCTGAATCTTGATGTAGGTCTCTTTGATTTTTTCGTCAAACCATTTTCCTATTTCAGTAATTCGTTTTTGTTTTAACGCTAAATCTTTAATTTTGATATAATCCTTAGCGTAATCTGCTGTGTGTTCATCAATTCTATTGGTAACCGTAATAATTTTATAACTTTTTTTACCTTCTTCACTTTGATCTAAAATAGGTGCAGAAACTTCATTTTCTTTTAAATTTGAAACTTGGCTGTAAAAAGAAGGATCCATTTTTGTCAACTCAAAACGAGTATCTTGTGTTTGAGGATTGATTAAAGCACCGCCATTTGCTCGAGTTTCTTTTTCATCAGATAAAGTTCTTGCAGCTTCAGCAAAAGTAATGTCCTTATCCTCAATTCTTTTTTTAATTAGCTTAATTTTCTCTTTAGCTTCAGTTAAGGAAGCCTCGGTAACAGTAGGCGATAATAAAATGTGACGCAATTCTACTTCCTGGCCTTTAATTTTTTCTACTAGAATAATGTGATATCCGAATTCAGTTTCAAAAGGAGCCGAAATTTCTCCCTCAGCTAAACTAAAAGCGACTTCTTTAAACTCTTTTACAAATGGAGTTTTTCGATTCATCTTATAGTAACCACCACTTGATCTAGACCCTGGATCTTGCGTATACAAAACTGCTTTTGTTGAAAAACTAGCACCTTCCTCTACTTCTTTTTTAAACCCATTGAGTTTGTCAATGACTTTTTGTTTGTCTTCTGCAGAAACTTTTGGCATAACCACAATTTGTGCTACTTCAAGTTCTACACCAAAAAAAGGCAAATCAGCCGCTGGTATTTGTTTAAAATAATTTCGCACCTCTTCCGGAGTAATTTCTACAGCATCAATAATCTTTTTTTGCATTTCTGATGTTAGCTTTCCTTCCTTTAAGATATCAGCAAAATAAGTTCTAAATTCTTCCTCAGAATCCTTTTTATAATATTGAACCACTTTTTCCATAGACCCAATTTTGTCTATCATGTAATTCAATCGTTCTTCCATCATTCCCTTCACTTCTGTATCTGTAACTATAATACTATCTTGAACAGCTTGATGAGCATACAACTTGTCTTCTAGAAGCTTTCCAAGCATTTGACAACGATCGTACTCTGAAGTATTACCACCTCCAGCTTGTATCTCTAAATACGTTTTATCTATATCTGAGTCTAAAATAATATAATCCCCAACAGTAGCAACAACACCGTCAACTTTTTGTTTGCCAGTTGACTTTGCTTTTTTTACGGGAGCTATTACAGAATCCTTAATAATTTCTTGTGCATTTACAACTACACTCATAAACATTAAGAACAAAACAGTAAGTGTAATTCTATTATTATTGGACTTCATTGGTATTGAATTTATTGGCATTATTTTAATTTACTTTTAATGATATTGTCTTTAAAATTAAGATTTTCAAAATGAAACCTTTTCAGGTGTCCCAATTCTAATTATAACATTCTAAAATTGAAATATTTACTACATCAAATCAAAAGTTGTTATCTTAAAATTTTAAAAACGAACAAAAATAACAATTCAATTACATTATACAAGTATACCTGCTACTATTAACAAAAAATTATAGCGCAATTGAATAGTGAAATTAGAGCTCATTTCATGAGTTATCACTAACATACAATAAGTACATCTTAATTCTATTTCAAAAACAAAAATTCAATTTCAAATATTTTGTTTTGAATATCAACTCATAAAATTATAAAACTGGATTAATTCTATTTAAAATTAAACTCCGAATTAAATCTTAAAATTCTCATTTTTTTAAGTCTAAAATACAAAGTTGTAAACACTACATCGTTTTCGTTACAAAATAAAAATAAGCAAATCACCTTCAAATCTTTTAATAATTAAATTAGCTTCCGTTATCAATTTAAAAGATAAAAACATAATAAAATAAAAATACCATTATTTATTGGCTTTATATTCTAGAAATACATAATAAAAATACAATTATTAAAATATATTTTAATCTTCAGAATTAATGCTAACAATATGAATTCATCCCAAAATCTAACATCAACAATAACCAATTAACCTAAATGATTATGAAAAAAAATGTATTAAAAACCTGTGCCATCGCGTCACTTTTATTAAGTTTAAATGCTTGTTCTACATCAGACGAACTGCAAAAAGATGCCATAGAAGAAGTATCTCAGTTTAAAATTATTCAAGTCACTAAACATGATGGACGTCCGTTTAGCACAGGAAAACAGACAAATATTTCTACCGGAAGATATGTTGCAAATCCTGGTGGAGGTGTCATGATGCAAGCCTTCTACTGGGATGTCCCCGCAGGTGGAACGTGGTGGGATGTAGTCAATTCAAAAATAACAGCTTGGTCAAATGTAGGTATTGGTTCAATTTGGTTGCCACCTGTATCAAAAGCTCAAAACGGAGCGTTTTCTATGGGATATGATCCAACTGATTATTTTGATTTTGGTAATTTTAATCAAAACGGAACTGTTGAAACGCGTTTTGGTTCTAAAACCGAACTAGAAAGTTTAATAACAAAGGTTCATGCCGAAAACATGCAAGTGTATGCAGATATGGTTCTAAATCACAATAGTGGCGGGCAACTAGAGAGCAATCCATTTACAGGAACACAAACATATACTAATTTTACAGGTGTTGCCTCTGGTAAGTTTAAACGAACTAGTGCTGATTTTTATAAAAATGCCTACGGAAATAATGATGAAGGTTTTTTTGGAGGATTTCCTGACCTAGCTCACGTTACTCCAAATGTTCAAGACTGGCTCTGGAAAAGAACAGATGGCGTGGGTAAATTTTATAAAAACACCATGAAATTTGACGGCTGGAGATTTGATTACGTAAAAGGTTTTGGTGCTTGGGTAGTTAAAGATTGGAATGCTAATGTTGGCGGATTTTCTGTAGGTGAACTATGGGATTCTAATGTAAATATACTCAATGACTGGGCAAATAACGCAAATAGCTCTGTGTTTGACTTTGCTTGCTATTATAAAATGAATGATGCTTTTGATGGCAATAATCTAAACGTTTTGAATGATGATATGATGTGGAAAAGAAATCCATACAAAGCGGTTACATTTGTTGCGAATCATGACACTGATGAAATTTGGAAAAAAGAATTAGCATACGCGTACATATTAACACATGAAGGATATCCAACAATTTTTTACCGTGATTATGAAGAGTGGCTAAATAAAACCAAATTGAATAATCTAATTTGGATTCACAACAACAAAGCAACCGGTAACACTTCTATTTTATACACAGATAACGATGAATACGTAGCAAGAAGAAACGGCTACAATGGCAATCCAGGATTAGTAGTTTACATCAACAACTCTTCAACCTGGCAAGAGCGTTGGATACAAACCAACTGGTCTAATGCACAAATAAAAGATTTCACCGGCAACTCTGGCTGGTACCCGATAACACAAGCTGACAAATGGGTAAAAATACAATGTCCTCCTAATGGATATTCTGTTTGGTCCATCAATATGTAATAGTTTTTCTTTGAGGCTGCCTTTTTTAGGCAGCCTCTTTTATTTGGAATCGTTTACACAATACGAATATACCTTTTAAACAGATCAAATTTTCAAATAGCGTATATAAATAGTACTTTTGCAAACTATTGATATACATATGGGCTTTTTAGAAGAAATACAACGCAGAAGAACTTTCGGGATTATCTCACATCCTGATGCTGGAAAAACGACATTGACTGAGAAATTACTTCTTTTTGGAGGAGCAATTCAAGAAGCAGGTGCCGTAAAAAATAATAAAATAAAGAAAGGTGCTACGAGTGACTTTATGGAAATTGAACGCCAAAGAGGAATTTCTGTATCTACCTCTGTACTTGCATTTAATTACCAAGACAAGAAAATAAACATACTTGATACACCTGGACACAAGGATTTTGCCGAAGACACTTTTAGAACTTTAACAGCAGTTGATAGTGTAATTGTGGTAATTGACGTGGCTAAAGGTGTAGAAGAACAAACTGAAAAATTAGTAGCAGTTTGTAGAATGCGTAAAATTCCAATTATTGTATTTATCAATAAATTAGATAGAGAAGGAAAAGATGCATTCGACTTAATGGATGAAGTTGAACAAAAACTTGGACTTACCGTAACACCATTGAGTTTCCCTATCGGGATGGGATATGACTTTCAAGGAATTTATAATCTTTGGGAACAAAATATCAATTTATTCAGTGGTGATAGTCGTAAAAACATCGAAGAAACAATTGCTTTCTCAGATGTACAAAGTCCAGAGCTTGAAAAAATAATTGGTCAAAAACCAGCCGATAAACTTAGAGAAGAATTAGAGTTAATTGACGAAGTGTATCCAAAATTTGACAGACAAGATTATTTAGACGGAAAACTACAACCCGTTTTCTTTGGTTCAGCCTTGAATAATTTTGGTGTTAGAGAACTACTAGATTGCTTTGTAGAAATTGCACCTTCGCCAAGACCTAAAGACTCCGAAACAAGGCTAGTGGATCCAGAAGAACAAAAAATGTCTGGTTTTGTATTTAAAATCCATGCCAATATGGATCCAAAACATCGAGACCGTCTAGCGTTTATTAAAATCGTGTCGGGTACTTTTGAAAGAAACAAACCGTATTATCACGTTCGCCAAAAGAAAAATTTAAAATTCTCTAGTCCTAACGCCTTTTTTGCTGAAAAAAAAGAAATTGTAGATATATCTTACCCTGGAGATATTGTAGGCCTTCATGATACAGGAAATTTTAAAATTGGTGATACACTTACCGAAGGGGAATTAATGAGTTTTAAAGGAATCCCAAGTTTTTCACCAGAACATTTTAGATACATCAATAACGCTGATCCTATGAAAGCAAAACAGCTAGACAAAGGAATTGATCAGTTAATGGATGAAGGAGTAGCGCAATTGTTTACCCTAGAAATGAACAACCGAAAAATCATTGGAACAGTGGGTGCATTACAATATGAGGTAATTCAATACCGTTTGGAGCATGAATATGGAGCAAAATGTACGTATGAAAATTTCCCTGTTCATAAAGCTTGTTGGGTAAAACCAAATGACCCAAAAAGTGAAGAATTTAAAGAGTTCAGAAGAATTAAACAAAAATTTCTAGCTCATGATAAATACGGTCAATTAGTATTTCTTGCAGACTCCGATTTTACTATACAGATGACACAAAACAAATATCCTAATGTGAAATTATTTTTTACTTCTGAATTTGAATAGTTCCGATCTAAATAAATACCAAAAAAAAACGCTAATCTTTCAATTAGCGTTTTTTTTGTTTTTTATATTTTTAAGCAACCATAACTTCTGAGTTAATTGCTTTTTTCAAGAAAGTTTTAATTAAAATTCTATTAGGAGCAGTACCTGATGTAATAACTTGTTTTTTTGTATTTGTTTCTTCGATAGAAGTATTTGATTTAGTATCTTGTTTAGAACCCATAAACCAAAGCACAAAATTCACATTATTTGTTGTACTCGTTTTAGTTATATTTTCATTTTTAACTGATACTATTTCAATAGGATTATTTTCTACAATGGTTTGTGAAGATTGCGAAAAAGTTACATTAGAACACAATATAAAAAAGAAAAAAAGGCAACCTTTAAGTGTTAATTCATTGCAAACTAAAGACGAGAAATATTTCATAAATAATAATATTTTTTTTCGGGGAGTTGACATCCAAATCCGAAACAAAAGTATACCATTTGTTTAGTCGTAAAAAAAATTTTCGACAAAGCACCATAATAGTCGATTAAAGCACAAAATTTAATATTAAAGCATGTAATAATAACGATTTAAACACATAGATTTCTGTTTAGTAATATCGATTTAACAAATTAAAATCCAAAACAATTTACCCAGTTATAACCTAAAAAAAAAGCTCCAGTAAATATACTGGAGCTTTTGAAATTTATGCTTGACCGGCTGGGCCAAAGTTGAGCGGTATGGGCAACTGTTCCGTGTCTTTAATTTCGCCATGGGCAATTTCAAATCTATGGATATTTTCTCCAATAGCCTTTAATAATCGTTTAGCATGCTGTGGTGTCAAGACAATTCTTGATTTCACTTTAGCCTTAGGAATTCCAGGCATTATACTAACAAAATCTAAAACAAATTCTGAAGAAGAGTGATTGATAATTGCTAAGTTAGAATAAATTCCTTCTGCAGTTACTTCATCTAATTCTATATTAATTTGATCTTGTTGTTGGTTTGAATTGCTCATATCCTTGTATTAATAAATGTACTCCTCTTTGTTAGCCATCATATCATTGTAATCATCTTTTGACCCTACAATTGTAGCATCATATTCTCTCATACCTGTTCCTGCAGGAATTCTGTGTCCTACGATTACATTTTCTTTCAATCCTTCTAAGTAATCAATTTTACCTGCAACAGCAGCTTCATTTAATACTTTAGTAGTTTCTTGGAACGATGCAGCAGAGATAAATGATTTCGTTTGAAGCGAAGCTCTGGTAATACCTTGTAATACTGGAGTTGCTGTAGCAGTTACAACATCACGGGCAACAACAAGATTTTTATCCGTACGTTTCAATAAAGAGTTTTCGTCACGCAACTCACGAGGAGTAATGATCTGACCTTCTTTTAAAACGCTTGAATCACCAGCATCCTCAACAACCTTCATTCCGTAAAGCTTATCATTTTGAACAATAAAATCTTTAGTGTGAATCAATTGATCTTCTAAGAATAAAGTATCACCTGGATCTTGTACTCTTACTTTACGCATCATTTGACGTATTACTACTTCAAAGTGCTTGTCGTTGATTTTTACCCCTTGTAAACGGTATACTTCTTGAATTTCATTAACCAAATACTGTTGAACAGCAGCTGGACCTTGTATTCTTAAAATATCATCTGGAGTAATTGCTCCGTCAGACAATGGCACACCTGCTCTTACGAAGTCATTTTCTTGAACCAAAATTTGGCTTGATAATTTAACTAAGTATTTACGAACATCACCAAATTTAGATTCGATAACAATCTCACGGTTACCTCTTTTGATTTTTCCAAAAGAAACAACACCATCAATTTCAGAAACTACAGCTGGATTAGATGGATTACGAGCTTCTAAAAGCTCTGTAATTCTTGGTAAACCTCCTGTAATATCTCCTGATTTAGAAGAACGACGTGGGATTTTCACCAATACTTTACCTGCTTTAATTTTCTCACCGTTTTCAACCATCAAGTGGGCACCAACTGGTAAGTTGTAAGAACGAATCAATTCTCCATCTTTACCGTAAACTAATAAAGTTGGGATTAATTTTTTAGCTCTAGATTCAGAAATTACTTTTTCTTGGAAACCAGTTTGCTCATCGATTTCAACCATGAACGATTGTCCTTGCTCTAAATCTTCGTAAGCAATTTTACCAGTAAACTCAGAAACAATAACTCCGTTATATGGATCCCATTTACAAATCACATCTCCTTTAGCAACAGATTGACCATCTGCAACAAAAATACTAGAACCGTAAGGAATATTATTAGTACTTAATAAAATACCAGTTGTTTCGTCAATTAATTTTAACTCTGTAGAACGAGAAACAACGATATCAACTGAGTTTCCTTCGCTATCCTCACCTTTAACAGTTTTTAAATCTTCAATTTCAAGCTTACCAGCAAATTTAGTAATAATGCTTGATTCTTCAGATATACCACCCGCAACCCCTCCAACGTGGAAAGTACGTAATGTTAACTGTGTTCCTGGTTCCCCAATAGATTGTGCTGCAATTACACCAACTGCCTCACCTCTTTGTGTCATTTTTCCAGTTGCAAGGTTACGACCGTAACACTTAGCACAAATACCTTTTAAAGCTTCACAAGTTAGTGGAGAACGCACTTCAACTTTCTCAATAGGAGAAGCATCAATAGCTTTCATAATAGCTTCGGTAATTTGCTCACCAGAATGAACCAATACTTCGTTAGTCAATGGATTAATCAAATCTTGTAAAACTACACGTCCTAAGATTCTTTCTCCTAATGATTCTACAATTTCTTCGTTCTTTTTCAATGCTGAAACTTCAACACCTCTCAAAGTACCACAATCTTCGATGTTAACAATAACGTCTTGAGAAACATCATGTAATCTACGAGTCAAGTATCCAGCATCGGCAGTTTTCAAAGCCGTATCCGCAAGACCTTTACGAGCACCGTGAGTAGAGATAAAGTACTCAAGGATAGAAAGACCTTCTTTAAAGTTCGAAAGAATCGGGTTTTCAATAATTTCACCACCACCAGCAGTAGATTTTTTAGGCTTAGCCATCAAACCACGCATACCAGTTAACTGACGAATTTGTTCTTTAGATCCCCTTGCTCCAGAGTCAAGCATCATGTACACCGAGTTGAATCCTTGTTGATCTTCTCTAATGTTTTTCATTGCTAGCTCTGTTAATTGAGCATTTGCTGATGTCCATACATCAATAACTTGGTTGTAACGTTCGTTATTGGTAATAAGACCCATGTTATAATTTGCAGAAATACCTTGAACTTGTTCTCTTGCATCAGCAATTAACTGAGGCTTTTGATCTGGAATTCTAATATCTCCTAATGAGAATGATAAACCACCTTTGAAGGCGAATTTATACCCCATATCTTTCATGTTATCCAAGAAAGCAGCAGTTGTTGGAACATCTGTACAGCTAAGTACGTGACCAATAATGTCTCTTAAGTTTTTCTTAGTCAATACGTCATTGATATAACCAGCGGCTTCAGGAACAACTTCGTTAAACAATACACGTCCAGCAGTAGTTTGAATCACTTTGTATACTAATTCACCTGCTTCGTTAAAATCTTTTGCTCTAATTTTAACACGAGCATTCAACTCTACTCTTCCTTCATTCAAAGCGATGTTCACCTCTTCTGCAGAATAGAAAGTAATTCCTTCACCTAAAATTTTCATTTCAGGAGTTGACAAACGTTCTTTGGTCATATAATAAAGACCCAAGACCATATCCTGAGATGGTACCGTAATTGGAGCACCATTTGCAGGGTTCAAGATATTGTGCGAACCTAACATTAATAACTGAGCCTCTAATATAGCTTCTGGTCCTAATGGTAAGTGTACCGCCATTTGATCCCCATCAAAATCCGCATTAAATGCCGTACAAACTAAAGGGTGCAATTGGATTGCTTTTCCTTCAATTAATTTTGGTTGGAATGCTTGAATACCTAGTCTGTGCAAAGTAGGAGCACGGTTTAGTAAGATTGGGTGACCTTTGATTACATTTTCAAGGATATCCCAAACTACAGGCTCTTTCTTATCTATTATTTTCTTAGCAGATTTAACTGTTTTAACAATTCCTCTTTCGATTAATTTACGAATCACAAAAGGCTTGTACAATTCAGCTGCCATATCTTTTGGGATACCACACTCAGATAGTTTTAATTCAGGTCCAACAACAATTACCGAACGAGCAGAATAATCCACACGTTTTCCAAGTAAGTTTTGACGGAAACGACCTTGCTTACCTTTTAACGAGTCAGAAAGTGATTTTAAAGGTCTGTTTGATTCTGTTTTAACAGCAGATGCTTTACGCGTGTTGTCAAATAATGAATCTACAGATTCTTGTAACATACGTTTTTCGTTTCTCAAGATAACTTCTGGAGCTTTAATCTCCATTAATCTTTTCAAACGGTTGTTACGTATAATTACACGACGGTATAAATCATTTAAATCTGAAGTTGCAAAACGACCTCCATCAAGTGGCACAAGCGGACGTAATTCTGGTGGGATAACTGGTACCACTTTCATAATCATCCACTCAGGACGATTTTCGCGGTTTAAGTTAGACTCACGGAAAGACTCCACAACTTGTAATCTTTTTAAAGCTTCTGTTTTACGTTGTTTAGATGTTTCATTGTTAGCGCTGTGTCTTAATTGGAAAGACAATGCATCAAGATCAATTCTTGCTAACAAATCCATAATACACTCTGCTCCCATTTTGGCAACAAATTTATTTGGATCAAAATCATCTAAATATTGATTGTCAGCAGGAAGTGTATCTAAAATATTCAAATACTCTTCTTCTGTCAAGAAATCTAATCTTTGCAATGATTCACCATCAGGATTTTTAGCAATACCCGCTTGGATTACTACGTATCTTTCGTAGTAAATAATCATGTCTAATTTCTTAGATGGAAGACCAAGGATATAACCGATTTTGTTTGGTAAAGAACGGAAATACCAGATGTGAGCAATTGGCACCACAAGATTGATGTGACCTACTCTATCTCTACGTACTTTTTTCTCAGTTACTTCAACACCACAACGGTCACAGATAATCCCTTTGTAACGTATTCTTTTATATTTACCACAAGCACATTCAAAATCCTTAACAGGACCGAAAATTCTTTCGCAAAATAATCCGTCACGCTCTGGTTTGTGCGTTCTGTAGTTAATTGTTTCCGGTTTTAAAACTTCCCCTCTTGATTCTTTTAAGATAGATTCAGGAGATGCAAGACCGATTGAGATTTTATTAAACCTTTTTACAGGGTTTTTATCTTTATTGTTATTATTTCTATTATTCATCATAGTTTTTACTATTGATTTATTTGCAATTAAAAAATTGATTTGATTTTAGTCTAAAGTCAAATGTCATAAAGTTTTAAAGTCACGACTGACTTTTTACTTTTGACTTTCAAACTTTTGACTTAAACACTACCTCGGGTTACTTCTCTAAACTTCAAACCTTTTTATTTTGAAGTGCTAGTTATAAAATTATTTGAAATTTCATAAAAAATCGGAACGGGTTACGGGTCTAAATCCTAAAAACTTATATAAATGCCAAAGTAGAGATGCGATTAATCGCATCTCTACAGTTGACAAAATTTATTTATTCCTCTAAACGAATATCAAGTCCAAGACCTTTCAATTCATGCATTAATACATTGAATGATTCTGGTAATCCTGGTTCTGGCATAGACTCACCCTTAACGATTGCTTCGTAAGTTTTAGCTCTACCAATAACATCATCAGATTTAACAGTCAAGATTTCACGTAGTGTGCTAGAAGCTCCATATGCCTCAAGTGCCCAAACCTCCATCTCTCCAAAACGCTGACCTCCAAATTGTGCTTTACCTCCAAGTGGTTGTTGAGTGATTAAAGAGTACGGTCCGATAGAACGTGCGTGCATCTTGTCATCAACCATGTGACCCAATTTCAACATATAGATTACTCCAACAGTTGCTGCTTGGTGGAAACGCTCTCCAGTTCCTCCATCATATAAATGAGTATGTCCAAAACGTGGTACACCTGCCTCATCAGTCAAAGCATTTATTTGATCAAGTGAAGCACCGTCAAAAATTGGAGTAGCAAATTTTCTACCCAAGTTCATTCCAGCCCAACCAAGAACAGTTTCATAAATTTGACCAATGTTCATACGAGAAGGTACCCCAAGTGGATTCAATACAATATCTACTGGTGTTCCATCTTCAAGGAAAGGCATATCTTCATGACGAACGATACGTGCAACGATACCTTTGTTACCGTGACGTCCTGCCATTTTATCACCCACTTTTAACTTACGTTTTTTAGCGATGTAGACTTTAGCTAATTTCAAAATTCCTGCTGGCAATTCATCTCCAACAGTAATCGTGAATTTCTCTCTACGTAATGCACCTTGTAAATCGTTCAATTTAATTTTATAGTTATGAATTAAATCATTAACCATAGTATTAGTAGCATCATCAGCTACCCATTGACCTTTACTTAAGTGGGCAAAATCTTCAACAGCATAAAGCATTTTTTGAGTATATTTTTTACCTTTTGGTAAAACTTCCTCACCCAAATCATTCATTACACCTTGAGATGTTTTCCCGTTAACTATCAAGAAAAGTTTTTCAACTAATTTGTCTTTTAATTCAACAAATTTCACTTCAAACTCCATTTCAAGTGCTCCTAAAGCATCCTTGTCTTGTGTACGTTTACGTTTATCTTTCACTGCTCTTGCGAACAATTTCTTGTCTAAAACAACACCATGTAAAGAAGGAGACGCTTTTAAAGAAGCATCTTTTACATCACCTGCTTTGTCCCCGAAGATTGCACGAAGCAATTTCTCTTCCGGCGTAGGATCTGATTCTCCTTTTGGAGTAATTTTTCCAATAAGAATGTCACCAGGCTTCACCTCGGCTCCAATTCTAATCATACCGTTTTCATCCAAGTCTTTTGTAGCTTCTTCAGAAACGTTTGGTATATCATTCGTTAACTCTTCATTACCTAATTTAGTATCTCTAACCTCTAATGAATAATCATCAACGTGGATAGAAGTAAAAATATCGTCACGAACTACTTTTTCAGAAATTACAATCGCATCCTCAAAGTTGTACCCTTTCCAAGGCATAAACGCCACTTTCAAGTTACGTCCAAGAGCTAACTCTCCATTTTGAGTTGCGTAACCTTCCGATAGTACTTGACCAGCAACAACTCTATCCCCTTTTCTTACGATAGGTTTAAGGTTGATACTTGTACCTTGGTTGGTTTTTCTAAATTTAATTAGATTATATGTTTTTTCATCTGGTTCAAAACTAACCATTCTTTCTTCCTCAGAACGATCGTATTTGATAGTGATTATATTAGCATCAACGTACTCAATAACTCCATCACCTTCAGCATTTATCAATACTCTAGAATCAGAAGCAACTTGACGCTCTAAACCTGTACCTACAATTGGAGCTTCAGGACGAATCAAAGGAACCGCCTGACGCATCATGTTAGATCCCATCAAGGCTCTGTTCGCATCATCATGTTCCAAGAAAGGAATCAAAGATGCAGAAATAGATGCAATCTGGTTCGGCGCAACGTCAGTATAATCAACTTTTGAAGGCTCAATTACTGGGAAATCACCTTCTTGACGAGCAATAACATCCTCAGCAGTAATTTTACCAGCAGCATCCATTTGAATGTTAGCTTGTGCAATCAACATACCTTCTTCTTCTTCAGCACTTAAGTAAACTGGAGTAGACTCTAAATCTACAACTCCGTTAGTTACTTTACGGTAAGGTGTTTCAATGAAACCCATTCCGTTTACTTTAGCATAAACACCAAGAGATGAAATCAAACCAATGTTTGGTCCCTCTGGAGTTTCAATTGGACATAAACGTCCGTAATGCGTATAGTGAACGTCACGTACCTCAAAACCAGCTCTCTCTCTAGAAAGTCCACCTGGTCCTAGTGCAGATAATCTTCTCTTGTGCGTAATCTCGGCAAGTGGATTTGTTTGATCCATAAACTGAGACAACTGGTTTGTTCCAAAGAAAGAGTTGATCACAGATGATAATGTTTTAGCATTAATCAAATCTATTGGTGTAAACACCTCGTTATCTCTAACGTTCATTCTCTCACGAATGGTTCTAGCCATACGAGCCAAACCAACACCAAATTGTTGAGACAATTGCTCACCAACTGTTCTTACACGACGATTAGATAAGTGATCAATATCATCAATCTCAGCTTTTGAGTTGATTAATTCAATCAAATATTTAACAATAGTGATGATATCCTCTTTGGTCAAGACTTGCTTTTCCATTGGGGTATCTAAACCTAATTTTTTATTAATTCTATAACGACCTACTTCACCTAAGTTATAACGTTGATCAGAGAAAAATAATTTATCAATGATACCACGAGCAGTTTCCTCATCAGGCGGTTCAGCGTTACGTAATTGTCTATAGATATGTTCAACAGCCTCTTTTTCAGAGTTTGTTGGATCTTTTTGTAACGTATTATGAATGATAGCATAATCACCTTGATTTGCATCTTCTTTGTGCAACAAAATAGATTTAACGTTAGAATCTATGATTTCCTCTACATTATCTTTATCGATAATTGTATCTCTATCAAGGATTATTTCGTTACGTTCGATAGAAACTACCTCACCAGTATCTTCATCAACAAAATCCTCATGCCATGTATTCAATACACGCGCCGCTAATTTTCTACCGATATATTTTTTAAGACCTGTTTTCGAAACCTTAATTTCTTCAGCAAGATCAAAAATTTCAAGAATATCCTTATCTCTTTCAAAACCAATAGCTCTGAATAAAGTTGTTACAGGAAGTTTTTTCTTTCTATCAATATACGCATACATTACACTATTGATATCTGTAGAAAATTCAATCCAAGAACCTTTAAACGGAATTACTCTCGCAGAATACAATTTTGTACCATTTGCATGGAATGATTGACCAAAGAAAACTCCAGGCGAACGATGTAATTGAGATACAACTACACGCTCAGCACCATTGATCACAAAAGTACCACTTGGTGTCATGTAAGGAATTGTTCCTAGATAAACATCTTGAACAATCGTTTCAAAATCTTCGTGTTCTGGGTCAGTACAATATAGTTTTAACCTTGCTTTTAAAGGTACACTATAAGTAAGCCCTCTTTCTATACATTCTTGAATTGTATAACGTGGTGGGTCTACAAAGTAATCAAGGAATTCTAATACGAAATTATTTCTCGTATCAGTAATTGGAAAATTCTCCATGAAGGTATTGTAAAGCCCTTCGTCACCTCTTTCGTCTGATTTAGTTTCTAATTGAAAAAAATCTTTAAACGATTTAACCTGAACATCTAGAAAATCTGGATAGTCAGGAATGTTTTTAGTTGAGGCAAAATTCAATCTTTCAGTCTGATTTGTTAGCATCAATGAACAAAATTTTGATTAAAAAGTAATTTTATTATACAAATAACAAGCTATTTGTATGCTTATTTTACAGTCATTACATCTTTAAAAACTAATTAAGGATAACTACTTTCTTATTATCTATTAATTTTTTTTCATCGTAATGGGTAAAATATATTTCGATAAATAAAATAAGTATCTAAAAAACACTAGATTTTAATTATACGAAAAAATGGTTTAGGTCAAAAGGTGATTAAACCCATGACCTAAACCGTATTCATTAAACGGAGTTTAATTATTTAAGCTCAACAACAGCTCCAGCTTCTTCTAAAGATTTTTTAAGACCTTCAGCCTCTTCTTTAGTTACACCTTCTTTAACGTTACTTGGAGCGCTATCAACTACATCTTTAGCTTCTTTCAAACCTAAACCTGTAAGTTCTTTAACTAATTTTACAACTGCTAATTTAGAAGCACCAGCCTCTTTCAATACAACTGTAAATTCAGTTTGAACTTCTTCAGCAGCAGCTTCACCACCACCTGAAACTACTACAGCTGCAGCAGCTGGTTCGATTCCGTACTCATCTTTTAATATTGTTGCTAATTCGTTAACTTCTTTAACTGTAAGGTTAACTAATTGTTCTGCGAATTGTTTCAAATCTGCCATTTTTTTATCGTTTTAAAATGATTTGTAAAATATAATTTATTTATTGTGCGCGTAATTCGAATAATATTAGATAAAATCTAAAATTATTAAGCTTCAACTTCCTCAGAAACCTCTTCGCTACCAGCGAATTGGTTTTGTAAAGCAGAAATAACTCTCTGTGCAGGTGATTGTAATAATCCAATGATTTCACCAATAAGCTCTTCTTTAGATTTGATAGTTGCTAATGCATCTAATTGGTCATCACCTAAATAAATTTCAGAGTTAATGTAAGCACCTTTTAAAATAGGCTTAGCTGATTTTTTTCTAAAATCTTTAATGATTTTTCCAGGAGCATTAGCCACATCTGAAATAAAGATAGCGCTATTACCACTCAATACTGAAGGTAAATCACCATAATCATTATCAGAAGCTTCCATTGCTTTTGCAAGCAACGTGTTTTTTACAACCTCTAATTTTATACCTGCTTTAAAACAAGCTCTTCTTAAACTTGAAGTAGTTTCTGCATTAAGTCCTGAAATATCAGATACATATATAATATTTGTACCAGCTAACTGTGCAGTTAAATTTTCAATCGCGATTGATTTTTCTTCTCTAGTCATACTAAAAGTTATTAACTACCAATTATACTGCTTTAGGATCCAATGCAATAGCAGGACTCATTGTGCTTGTAAGGTGTATACCTTTAATGTATGTACCTTTAGCAGCAGTTGGCTTAAGTTTAATTAATGTTTGAATAATTTCGTGTGCATTGTCATAGATTTGCTCAGCTCCAAAAGAAACTTTACCAATTCCAGCATGAACAATTCCAGTTTTATCAACTTTAAAGTCAATTTTACCAGCTTTAACCTCTTGAACAGCTTTAGCAACATCCATAGTTACTGTACCTGTTTTAGGGTTTGGCATTAAACCTCTTGGTCCTAATATACGACCTAAAGGACCTAATTTACCCATAACAGCTGGCATCGTGATAATTACATCAACATCTGTCCAACCATCTTTGATTTTTTGTAAATAGTCATCAAGACCTACATAATCAGCACCAGCTGCCAAAGCCTCAGCTTCTTTATCTGGAGTAACTAATGCTAATACTTTTACATCTTTACCAGTACCGTGAGGTAATGTAACAACACCTCTTACCATTTGATTCGCTTTTCTTGGATCTACACCCAAACGAACTGCGATATCAACAGACTCATCAAATTTTGCAGAAGCTATAACTTTGATTAATGCAGCAGCATCTTTCAAAGAGTATAGTTTATTCTTCTCAATTTTAGAAGCAGCCTCTTTTTGCTTTTTTGTTAATTTTGCCATTTCTTTCTCTTAATTAAAAAGGAGCATCTCCTGATACAGTTATACCCATAGATCTAGCAGTTCCAGCGATCATGCTCATTGCAGATTCGATTGTGAATGCATTTAGATCTACCATTTTATCTTCAGCTATCGCTTTGATAACATCCCAAGTAACACTAGCTACTTTTTTACGATTTGGTTCACCTGATCCAGACTTTAGCTTTGCAGCCTCCAATAATTGAACGGCAGCTGGAGGAGTTTTTACAACAAAATCAAATGATTTGTCTTTATACACAGTAATTTGTACTGGGCATATTTTGCCAGGTTTATCTTGTGTTCTAGCATTAAATTGCTTACAGAACTCCATGATATTAACCCCAGCAGCTCCTAAAGCAGGTCCAACCGGTGGCGACGGATTCGCAGCACCTCCCTTAACTTGTAGTTTAACTACCTTACTAATTTCTTTAGCCATTTTTTAAAAAATTTAACACCATAATCATTGGAAGCGATTACAGTGGATATTATAGATGTAACAAAAATTATACTTTTTCAACTTGCATAAAACTAAGTTCTAATGGTGTTTTTCTACCGAAAATTTTAACCATTACTTCTAGTTTACGCTTTTCTTCATTTATTTTTTCAACTGAACCATTAAATCCATTAAATGGACCATCAATTACTTTAATTGTCTCTCCAACATTAAAAGGAATAGATCTAGTATCAGTATTTACAGCAAGTTCATCAACCTTACCTAACATTCTGTTAACCTCAGACATTCTTAAAGGAACAGGCTCTCCACCTTTAATCTCACCTAAAAAACCAATAACGCTAGTAATTGATTTTATAATATGAGGTATTTCTCCAACAAGATTCGCTTCTATCATGACATAGCCAGGAAAGTAAACTTTATCTTTAACTAATTTTTTTCCCTCTTTAACAGTTACTACTTTTTCAGTAGGAACTAGAACTTGAGAAACATAATCAGTCATTTCTAATCTTGCAATTTCAGTCTCAATATAAGCTTTAACTTTATTCTCTTGGCCACTTACCGCTCTAACGACATACCATTTTTTTACATTCACATCTGCCATAACAAATAAATTAAGCTTTTATCCAGTTAAAAAATCCAGCTAAAGCTTTTGCGAAAATTTCATCAACTCCCCATGTTCCCAAGGCAAACAATACAGAAAATACAGCCACAACAATCGTGAGACGCTGTACCTCAGACCATTCTGGCCAAGTTACATTTGATTTCAACTCTTCAAATGCTTCTGATATGTAATTTACAACTTTTGTCATTGTGATATATTTTTTTGCACGGGCGGAGGGATTCGAACCCCCATCAACGGTTTTGGAGACCGCTATTCTACCCTTGAACTACGCCCGTAGAATAAAAAACAATGTCGTCGTTAAACGACACTGTTTTTGAATTTATTTTTTTGTAGATTAACCTACAATCTCAGTAACTTGTCCAGCTCCTACTGTTCTACCACCTTCACGGATAGCGAAACGTAAACCAACGCTCATTGCGATTGGGCTTAACAAAGATACATTGATAGTTAAGTTATCTCCTGGCATTACCATCTCTACACCTTCTGGTAAAGTAATAACTCCTGTTACGTCAGTTGTACGTACGTAGAACTGTGGACGGTAGTTGTTATGGAATGGAGTGTGACGTCCACCTTCTTCTTTTTTCAAGATATAAACCTCAGCTTTGAAAGTTGCGTGTGGCTTAACAGATCCTGGCTTAATGATAACCATTCCTCTTTTGATAGATTCTTTATCAACACCTCTTAATAATAAACCTACGTTATCTCCAGCTTCACCTCTATCAAGGATTTTACGGAACATCTCAACTCCAGTGATAGTAGAAGTCAATTTTTCAGCTCCCATACCAATGATTTCAACTGGATCTCCTGTATTAGCAATACCTGTTTCGATACGACCTGTAGCAACAGTTCCACGTCCAGTAATTGTAAATACATCCTCAACTGGCATCAAGAAAGGTTTTTCTGTATCTCTGATTGGCTCTTCGATCCAAGAATCTACAGCTTCCATCAATTCAAGAATTTTAGGAACCCAAGCAGCATCATTATTCAATCCACCTAAAGCAGAACCTTGAATAACTGGACAGTTGTCACCATCATATTCGTAGAAAGACAACAAGTCTCTAATTTCCATTTCAACAAGCTCTAATAACTCAGCATCATCAACCATATCCACTTTGTTCATGAAAACTACCATTCTAGGGATACCTACTTGGCGACCTAAAAGGATGTGCTCACGTGTTTGTGGCATTGGTCCATCAGTTGCAGCTACAACAAGAATAGCTCCATCCATTTGAGCAGCTCCTGTAACCATGTTCTTCACGTAATCCGCGTGACCTGGACAGTCAACGTGTGCATAGTGACGATTAGCAGTTTCATACTCAACGTGAGATGTATTAATTGTAATACCTCTTTCTTTTTCTTCAGGAGCATTATCAATTTGATCAAATGATTTTGCTTGACAGTAACCAGCATCAGATAATACTTTTGTGATTGCTGCTGTTAAAGTAGTTTTACCGTGATCTACGTGTCCGATCGTACCAATATTTAAGTGTGGTTTCGAACGGTTAAAGGTTTCTTTTGCCATTTTACTTAATTTTAATCTTGTTATATATTAATTTTTATTTCCTACTTACTTGAGCCAACTACGGGAATTGAACCCGTGACCTCTTCCTTACCAAGGAAGCACTCTACCTCTGAGCTAAGTCGGCAGAACCTCTTATCAAAGAGCTCGAATTACAATTTGGGAATTTTTCAATCCACCAACCACAATTCAAGTTTTTCTTGTGGGGAGAGCAGGATTCGAACCTGCGAAGTTCACACAGCAGATTTACAGTCTGCCCTCGTTGGCCGCTTGAGTATCTCCCCAACTTTTTTTATTTTATACCTCAATAATTTGAGCCGGCGGAGGGACTCGAACCCACGACCTGCTGATTACAAATCAGCTGCTCTAGCCAACTGAGCTACACTGGCAAATCAATAAAAAAAGTCCGCTATTTCTAACGGACTGCAAATGTATAGATTTTATCTCTCAATCAAAACATTTTTTGAAAAAAATTTATATTAAATATGAGAACTAATCTTTTCTTTTCTCTTGAGCAACATTCGCTCTAGAGATTCTGAAGACAACTCTATCGCTTCTTCAAAGGTTTTACACTGCTTTTTTACCAGAAATTCATCACCTGGAACAATTATTTTTACTTCGGCAATTTTATTTTCTTTTTCACTAGTTTTCTCAACTTTCAAAAAAACATCCGACGATACAACCTTGTCATAGTACTTTTCTAATTTATCCAATCGCTCTTGAACAAAATCAACTAGCTTCTTGTCAACTGTAAAGTTAACTGCGTGTACACTTACCTTCATAATCTTCTTTTTTTTTAATGGTTCAAATTGTATTATTCTTTTCTCGCGGGTGCGCTTTTGCATATACATTTTTAAGCTCAGCTAAACTGTTATGGGTATAAACCTGAGTAGAAGCTAAACTTGAATGTCCAAGCAACTCTTTAACGGAGTTTAAATCAGCCCCATTATTTAACAAATGAGTAGCAAACGTATGCCTTAAAATGTGAGGACTTTTTTTTAACTTTTCAGATATATTACTAAAGTACGAATTTATTAATCGATACACAAAAGAATCACTTAATTTATCTCCTTTTTTAGTTAGAAAAAAACACTCTCCATCATTAATTACATCCAATGTTCTTCTTTCTTCTTGATAACGAGATATTTGATCTTTAAGTATAGGCAACAACGGAACTATTCGCTCTTTATTTCGCTTTCCTAATACTTTTATAGTGTTGTTTAACAAATTTACATCTGAATTTTTTAAATGTATCAACTCGGTCCGGCGAATACCGGTAGCATAAAACAACTCTACAACTAGAGCATTTCTTATTTGCTCAAAACCTTCAGCATGCTGGGTTTCAAACAAAAGATTTTGCATTTCATTTTCCGAAAAAGGTATTTGTACTTTTTTAGCTGTTTTGAGAGCTTTATGTTTTAGTAAAGGACTTGTCTCAATTTGCTTTATTTTCATTAAAAATTTAAAGTAGGCTTTAAGGGAAGCTACTTTACGATTGACAGAACTATTCGAAACCGACTTATCCACTAGTGAGACTATCCAGTTTCTTATTTGAGCATAATGAACATGATCTATAGTTTCTTGGTCAAATTCTTTTTTAATGTAATCCGAAAATGTATCTACATCCACACAGTAAGCCATAATGGTGTGTGCTGAATATTTTTTCTCAAAAGTGAGATAATCTCGAAATGCATCTTTATTAGTAGCCATAAAAAAACCGTTAGCATCAAAGTTATTAAATTTTGATCACTAACGGTTTTATTTTTCTGTAAAATAGATTAACTCTCTAAGTTATCTCTCATATTTTGGATATAAGCCGCTTTTTGAATTTTGATTCTATTCGTTACTGAAGGCTTAATAAAAGCAGTACGTGCTCTTAATTGACGAACAGTTCCTGTTTTATCAAATTTTCTTTTGTAACGTTTTAACGCTCTATCGATATTTTCTCCGTCTTTAATTGGTATAATTAACATAATATAGACACCCCCTTTCTTTAGGCTGCAAAAGTAGGATAATAAAGTGAACTAACAAGTGTTTGGATAATTTTATTTAATTTTACCCATAAAATAAAGTTTATGTGGTTTATCGTAATTTCTACCCTATTGCTTTTCGCAAGTATTTTACCCTATATGCCACTCACACATTGGTTCTATAGATTTTTTGAGTTTGGCAAAATTCAGATACTTATTTTACAGATTACGGCTTTAGTCTGTAGTTTTATCTTAATCGACGAACTATACAGATTCTTCAGTTATTGACTTTAATAAGCATTATAATCCATCTTGCAGCCCTTTATAAGTATACCTCTTTTCACAAGTCAGTACAAAGAGAAGCTTGTGATATTTCTTCAGAATTAATTACTGTCCTTTCGGCAAACGTATTTCAAGAAAATAAAGAACATGAGAAATTTATAGCTTTAGTTCACAAATACAATCCTGATATTATTTTAACCATGGAATCTGATGAAAATTGGGAAAAGGCACTATTAGTTTTGGATCACAAATACAAATACAATGTCAAAGTAGCCTTGGACAACACCTATGGAATGCATTTATATTCTAAATTAAAAATAACAAATCACAATGTTCATTATTTTGTGGCGGATGATCTGCCCAGTATTGAGGCTAAAATAAGAACTGCTGACAATTTTGAATTCACTTTCTTTGCCGTTCATCCTCCACCGCCAAGTCCTACTGAAGAAGAAAATTCTAAAGAGCGTGATGGAGAACTTTTGAGTATTGCAAAAAAAATAAAACAAAACGCCGATACCTGTGTTGTAGTTGGGGATTTCAATAATGTAGCTTGGGCAAAATCCTCAATCCTTTTTAGAAAAACCAGCGAGACAATTGACGGAAGAATTGGTCGCGGATTCATTTCAAGTTTTCATACCAAATATTGGTTTTTAAGATTCCCTATTGATCTAATGTTTCACACACCAGATGTATTTATTGATAAATTAAAAAGTTTAGAACATTTTGGATCTGATCATTTTCCAATATATGCAAAGTTTTTCATCAACAAGAAAACATCCGTACAACAACACTTAACAGAAAACTTAGAAGAAGGAGAGCATGAGATTGTTCAAGAAATAATCGAAGAAGGCATAAACGAAAAAAGCGACAATCGTAACTGATTGTCGCTTTCTTTATAGTTTTAAAAAATACTGACGCATTATACAACTTTTTGTAAATCGCTATTTCTTTAATTTAACTATTTTTTTATCTCCAAAAATTAGAAAAATAGAAATTTTTTAAACTCAATATCCTTTGTTTGAAATAATTTCAGACCAGCTATTATTTCACAGCCGGCTCATAATTTTGATTATCAATAATCATTTTTCCTAAAATTTCTTTTAAGATTTCTGATGTTCCTCCACCAATAGGCCCTAGACGACTATCTCTAAACAAGCGTGCCAATGGATACTCTTCCATGTAACCGTAGCCTCCTAACATTTGTAAACAACTGTAAATGGTCTCATCGGCTACTTTTGTAGATTTTAATTTTGCCATTGTTGCTTCTTTAACTACATATTCCCCCTTATCAAGACGGGCTACTGCAGCATAATTGAAAATTTTACAATGCTCTACGTCCGTTGCATGTTCTACAAGCGTATGTCTTAATGCTTGGAACTTACTGATTTTTTTACCAAAAGCCTCACGTTGTGACATATATTCAATAGTATAATCAATAGCATATTCACCTCTAGCGTGTGCATTAATTGCCATAATCAAACGCTCTAAAGCAAAATGCTGCATGATATAAGGAAATCCTTTACCCTCTTCACCCATTAAATTTTCAGCAGGGATTTCTACATTATCAAAAGCAATTTCAGCTGTATCAGATGCTCTCCAACCTAGTTTATCAAGTTTTGAAGCTGATATTCCTTTCAAACCCGTATCCATCAAAAAAATACTAATTCCCTTGTTACCAAGTTCTGGATTTGTTTTGGCAGCCACAATGTAATAATCAGCATATATACCATTAGTAATAAATGTTTTTGATCCATTAATTACATAATTGTCCCCTTTTTTAACGGCGTTAGTGCGCATTCCCGCAACATCGCTACCTCCAAAAGGTTCCGAGATACATAAAGCACCTATTTTCTTTCCAGCGATACTCGGGACCAAGTAATCTTGTTTTATCCTTTCATCACCTTCGGCATTTAAGTGTGTCATAGCCAAATAAGCATTAGCCCACATGGCTGCAGCAAAACCTGATGATTTTATTTTTTGTAATTCCTCAAGGAAAATAACCGTGTAAAATAAGTCTAAACCAAGACCGCCGTATGCCTCTGGGTAAGCTATACCAAAATAACCCATTTCCCCGAATTTCTCCCAAATAAAGCGCTCTATTGTTCCTGTTTTTTCCCATTTCTCAATGTGCGGAACTACTTCTTTTTGTAAAAAACCTTTTAAACTTTCTCTAAATGCTTGATGCTCCTCTGTGAAGTAAATTGAATTCATATGTTTTTTTTTCTTTTTAACAAATTTTAAATTGATAGAAACTAGATACAAAGTCAGTTTCTTGATAAGTGCCAAAAAATCAAAATTGGAAAGAACAATAAAATAACATTTTACAAATTATGATAAAAAAACGTACTTTTTATTCTAGTTTTTTGATAGTTCTATTTAAAGTCCAAATATAAGGCAATTATTTTTGCTTTATCAACAGGAAATCCCTTAATTTTTGTTAAATCCTCAATATTTTTTATGTTTCCATTCATACTTCTATATGTTACAATTTCTTTAGCAAGTGCATATCTAAAGTAATGAAACGTGCTAAGTTCTTTTAAAGACGCATTATTGATGTCAACTTTCTTGATATTAGGAAGTGTTCCAACTTTAAAATGAATGTTCAGTTTTTCTAAAACTTCTGGTGACAGTCCCCATATTTCATCCATTTGCTCCATTGAGACAAACCCTCCAAGAGTTTCTTTTTGTTTTAAAATTCGGGTAGAAATAGCATCTCCTATTCCGTAGACCTTCATCAAACCTTCTTTATCGGCTTGATTGATATCTAATACTGATACCTTTTCTTTTTTGGCGAAAGCCTGATACTCCTGATTTTTATATTCTTTATAAGGAGACGTGCCTTTTTTATACTCAACCCAATTAGGGAACTTAAACAAGGGAGACATGGTTTCAAGTAATGAATCTGAAATTTGTGTTACCCGCTGAAATTCTTCTGGGGAGTTCACAAATTTATTCTGCTTTCTAAAAGCAAGTAACCTGTCTATTTCTTGTGTAGACATTCCTAATTTATAGCCTATGTAATCTGAAATAAAATTGGGATTGAATGCATACTGTTGTTTTGGTAAATTTTCAGTAACATTCTTCTCATAATCTAAAGTTGACTGCAACGCAATCCACTGTAACTCCTGCGGTGACTGTTTAATAGTAGTACTAAAATCATAACAATAATAGCATATTTGTAAAAAAATAATGATGGTAAATAATGCTATAATTCCAAAACGTTGTTCTTTATTGAACTTTAAAAAGGATTCAAAAGCTTTGAAGTTCATAATTTGATTGAAATCATTAAAAGTTAAATGAATATAAAAATAAAAAAAATATAGAATCAATCCTTAAAAAATATGAGTATTTAAACCAAAAATATAAGAGTAATTATAATAAATTGACAAAAAAGACATGAAAAAGGATTTTAAAACATTTTTTATGAGTTAAAAATCAATTATTGTTTTTATTTTTTATAAAAAACAATACATTTGGAGCTTAATAACTTAAAACATTAAACAACCATGTCAATTTGGAGAGTTAAACCAGTATCAGCTTTTGAAGCTGATATGAAAAAAAGTCAATTAAAAAGAGTTTTAGGAAAGTGGAGCCTTACTGCAATTGGTATTGGAGCTATTATCGGAGGAGGAATATTCGTTCTTACAGGTACAGGAGCCTATAATCATGCTGGACCAGCACTAGCACTTTCATTTGTTATTGCGGGTATTGCCTGTGTATTTGCAGCGTTGTGCTATTCTGAATTTGCTTCTATTTTACCTGTAGAAGGATCTGCTTATGCCTATGCTTATGGAACTATTGGAGAAATATTTGCTTGGATAATTGGCTGGGGATTAATACTTGAATATGCTATGGGATCTATGACTGTCGCCGTTTCGTGGTCAGGCTATTTCAATAAAATGCTGAAAATGTTTGGTATAAAACTCCCTGAGTGGCTTACCACTGACCCAGCGAGTTATACTGGCGAAGGATTTTCAATGAACTTACCCGCTTTTTTAATTGTAATTTTGGTCATATCTTTATTAATAAAAGGTACTGAAAAGGCAGCTAGCGCTAACAACTTTATTGTAATCTTAAAAGTATCTGCTGTAATTTTTGTAATTATTGCTGGTGCATTCTTCATAAATGTAGACAACTGGTCTCCATTTATACCTGATGTACAAACTATTATAGTTGATGAAAAACCGCATCAAGCTTACGGACTCAAAGGTATTATATCCGGAGCTGCGGCCATTTTCTTTGCATATGTAGGTTTTGATGCTGTTTCTACTCAAGCTGGTGAAGCAATCAATCCTAAAAAGGACGTTCCATTTGCTATTATTGTATCATTATTAGTATGTACAATTCTTTACATATTAGTATCATTAGTTTTAACAGGTATGATTAGCTACCAAGACTTTAACCCACTAGGAAAATATCCTGAAGCTATTAAAGCTCCCGTAGCTTATGCATTTGATATTGCTGGACAAGCATGGGCTGGTTATATTATTACAATAGCTGCTACTGTAGGTTTGATATCAGTATTAATGGTAATGATCATGGGACAGTCACGTATATTCTTAGGAATGTCAAAAGATGGTTTGATTCCTCCTGTTTTCTCAAAGGTTAATCCTTTATCTGGTACGCCAAAAACAAACTTGATGATCTTAGGTGGATTTATTGCTACTGTTGCTGCCTTTACACCGATTAGTAAATTAGCAGAAATGTGTAGTTTTGGAACTTTATTCGCCTTTACAATGGTATGTGTCGCTGTGTGGATTCTGAGAATTAAACAACCTGGTTTAGAACGAACTTTTAAAGTACCTGCTTTACCAGTAATTGCTGTTTGTGGTATAGCAATTAACATTTATTTAATGACTCAACTAAGTTTAGATGCTCAAAAATTCTCGATGGGCTGGTTAGGAATAGGTCTCTTAATTTACTTCCTTTACGGAAAAAGAAATTCTAAATTGAACAACCCACAAAACTAAAATTAAAAAGGCTCCTAATAATTAGGAGCCTTTTTTTATTTATTTTACAAATCAAATACTGAAGTTCGTTTTGCCCTTATGAGATCTTTTAACTTCATCCAAAATGCGAGCGTAAGATACACTGCAAACCATAATCCAGCAGTGACAAAGGAAAGGTATATAAAAAAAAGACGCACACTACTTGCCCGCATTCCAAGAGTATCTGCTAATCTGGAAGAAACATGAAATCCGTGTTTTTCGAAAAAAAATTTTATTTTTAAAATTGCTGACATCTAGGAATGAATTTAATAAATACAAAAATACAACTCTATAATCACATCTTCTTATTCTTGTCTATTTGTTTTTGAGCAAATCCATACCGATACTACATTGTAAACACAAACTTTGGTTGCAATACTCATTTTTCAATTGCAAAAGTGATTGTGAATAAAAAGCATTTTTTGAAACTATTCCGAAAGAGGTAAACTTATCCACAATCGAATTTTTCTCTGGTGCAATTTCCATAAGCAAATTGATAAAATCCTCTGCTATTTCTTTACCCTGACTCTTTAGATAGGCAAATTGTATCGGAATTATGGTATTGATTACAATCAAATCAACGAATGATTTAGAGAGCCTTTTATTCTTTTTAGGACTTACTTTATCAAACTGATAATGTGTATTCCAATACAACGATGAAGGAATTTGAAACAAATTATAACAACTTTGTAAAGACTTTAAAGCACTAATTTTTGAAAATAAATTTTGATGTAAATGGTACAAATTTGACAATTGAGAAAGTCTAATTGTGGGAAAATTATCTGGGCGATGTTTAAAAAACTGAACAGGCTCTATAATTTCTTTATCAAGCTGGTATTTATGAAGTAAATAAAAATACCTGAATTTCAAATCCTTAAAATAGTTATCCTCTTTATCAGCATCTAATAAACCTGCGGTACCAAAAATTAAAGCTTCTAAATTTTCAACTTCAAAACTTTCTTTTCTAATGGTAGCAAATGGAATAGATTGTGCAATTTTTAAAAAAGTGTCTCCGTTGGTGTTTAAGCCAAAATTTTTGGCCAAAAGACAAAATAAAACCGCTTCCCAATCTTGATTAGTTTGATTTAATAAATCGAAAATAGGTTTTGATTTACGTTCTAAACGTTCAAAAAACAATCGTTCTTGCCAATTTTTCAATACAAACTCATCAACTTGATTAATTTGTTTCTCGCAGAAAATCCAAGATTTAGGAGCTACAAGAGATTGATAGTTGCTAAGAATTGAGGGATCAACATAATTTTTAAGCTCTAAAACTGGTATTTCGGTATTGTTTTTTCGGTGAATTTCGGTGTCATGTTCCCAAACTACATGCAAAATAACACTATCGTAGGCATCGTCTTTTTCGTGATGATGTACATACCAATCAGAAGATTTTATATGTATTTCAACATTTCCAGCCCATTTTTGACCCTCAATAAGGATTTGAGCATTAAAAAAATCAGGGCCCGAAAGTTCTAAATACTGCCCAACATTTATGATAGTCAAGGATTCACCTTGATGTGTTTTCAAATCTAGAATATTGAATTTTTTAAATCTCCAGATGTAATGAAGAAAATCTTCTTTCATATTGTTTATATTTCACTACTTACTAAATTAGTGAAATAATCTATTCTGAGCAAAACATAATTCGAATTTAAGGTAAACAAGCTAAGTACTATCTATTTCAATAAGTACAATTGTGCACAAGCTCGCGCATCAGACAGCGCTTCATGGTGGTTAAGTTCTATGTTCATTTCTCGACAACAATCACTCAGTTTTGTAGGCTTAAATCCTTTTCCTCGGTATATTTTGACCGTACATTCCCATCGATCAGCGATATTTAGATCCGAATAATCTAAATAGTTATTCGCCATGGACTTAGCCAAAACATTCCTATCAAAACTCTCATTATGAGCAACAATTACACGATTATAAAGCCTTTTGTGGATTTCAGGATATATTTCAGCAAAAGTCTTTGCGTACTCTGTATCGTATGGATGAATACCATGCACTTGAATTGTGTATGGGGAATAGTAATTATTAGGTGGTTGTATCAAGGTAACAAATTCATCAACAATGATACCGTTTTCAACGGTTACAATACCTACAGAGCAAGGGTGATAACCAATTGCTGTTTCAAAATCTATTGCAGTAAAAGTCACTTTATTTCTATATTAAGGTAATATTTACAAATATACATCAAAAATAAGTTCCTCATACTCCAAATAACTTTTAACCTATTCGTGAAATAATTTCAATAAAATAAAAAAAGCCTACAAAGTAAAAACAATGTAGGCCTCTAATACTATTTATAACTATTTATTTAATAGAACCAATAATATCATATTTAGTAATAATATGGTGATTCCCATTTGCTAATTCAACTAAAACAGCTTCGTTTTCTTTTGTGAATAATTTAGAAACCTCTTCAATAGGTGTTCCCTGCTTCACTATTGGAAAAGGTTTACCCATAACCTCTTTTATCGGTTTATCAGCTACATTTTTATCAGCAACATAACTTTGAAACAAATCACTTTCGTCAACAGAGCCTACAAAACCAGTAATGTCAATTACCGGAATTTGAGAAATCTTGTATTTACGCATGCGCTCAATAGCATGTGAAACCAACTCTTCGGTGCGAACAACAATAAGTGGCTTATCAATATGATCTTTTATAACATCTTCTGCCTTAGTTACTTCTTCTTCTAAAAATCCACGTTCACGCATCCATTCATCATTATACATTTTCCCTACGTAACGGCTTCCTGAATCATGAAAAAGCACAACAACTACGTCTTCTGGCTTAAAATGTTCTTTTAATTGAAGCAAACCTTTAATGGCAGCACCTGCCGAGTTCCCTACAAAAATTCCTTCTTCAAGTGCAATTTTCCGAGTGTAAACTGCCGCATCTTTATCTGTAACTTTTGTAAACCCATCAATAAGGGAAAAATCAACATTTTTAGGAAGAATATCTTCCCCTATACCCTCGGTGATATAGGAATAAATTTCGTTTTCATCAAAAATTCCGGTTTCATGATATTTTTTAAATACAGATCCGTAAGTATCAATTCCCCAAATTTTGATGTTTGGATTTTGTTCTTTTAAATATTTAGCAGTACCTGATATCGTTCCACCCGTACCAACACCTACCACGAAATGGGTAATTTTACCGTTAGTTTGTTCCCAAATTTCTGGACCCGTTTGCTCATAATGCGCAATTGCATTAGATGGATTATCGTATTGATTGACATACCATGAATTAGGTGTTTCCTCAGCTAGCCGTTTTGAAACTGAGTAATATGATCTTGGATCAGTAGGCTCTACATCAGTAGGACAAACAACAACTTTTGCTCCTACGGCACGTAGAATATCCATTTTTTCTTTAGATTGTTTATCAGAAATAACACAGATTAATTTGTATCCTTTAATGATAGCAACTAGTGCAAGTCCCATTCCTGTATTCCCTGAAGTACCTTCAATTATGGTTCCTCCGGGTTGTAATCTACCATCAGCCTCGGCATCTTCAACCATTTTAACTGCCATTCTATCTTTTACAGAATTTCCTGGATTAAAAGTTTCTACTTTTGCAAGTACAAGAGCATCCACTTCGGCGGTTACTCTATTTAGTTTTACTAAAGGTGTGTTGCCTATTGTTCCTAATATATTTTCGGCGTAGCGCATTTGGTTATAAATTTTAAATGATATATTGTAGTCTATAATGGTGCAAAGATAACATTTTTGCAAGTAATATTCTTGTATAAGACAGATTGCGTTCGTGATAGAAGCGGCATCCTTTTCTTGCTTTCTTTAAGCAAGAAAAGATATAGCGCATAGCACGGAAAAACGCCCTAAAGAAAATTGAAATTAATTGAAAAAGTTCCAGATTAAACCAAAACGAATTGTGAAATCACGAGATGGATTATTAGGTGAAGCATAAAAATTATTACCCGTAAGGCTTGAATTAAAATGTTCTGCTTTTAAGTAAATTCTAGTCCTTTGAATTTTGGCATTTATAAAAAAATCTAAATTTGGGTGATTCCCAATTTGTTTCTCGTTTTGAACAAAAAACTCGCCAATTAACGGGTTGTATTCATTCGCAAAGTAATTTGAAAAATAATTTAACGAAACTCCCGTTTGTAAAAACAATGCATTTTTGAAGAAATAATTAGAATAATAAATCGTATTTCTTGTTACCACTTCCGGCACGTTTAAAACAAGTTCATCTTGTGTTGTTTTTTGAAATAAAACAGTATTGTCAAGAGCAAAATTACCAAAACTAATTTCTTTACTTAACTTTAAAGAAGCATAATTTATAGTTCCATTATACTGAGCAGGTGTCACAATTTGAGTCCGAACACTTTTTTGCTGGTTGTTTGCAATGTTAGCAAAGTATAAATAATCATTAAGTATGGTATATTGAAAATCAATTTCAACCCAAGGAGAAACTACATTAGCATTTATTCTATTGATTTTTTCATTTTTAAAATCATTAGACCAGTTGTACTGTATATAACTACTTTGGTATAAGTTATAATTATTATTTGGCAACTTATTCAAATTTTGATATTGTAAAGACAGTTGAAAATCTTCATTAAAATTAAATATAAAATTTGCATCTAGATTTGATAAAGATTGCGGTGTTATGGATCGTTGATACGAGAAATCACCAGAGATTTTTTTTTGATAAAAAGCGTATTTACCTGATATGGTATTAATATCTTGACTTAAGGAATTAGGAATATTAGTTTGATTGTTAAAAATTAAAATCCTATTGTAATACGAATTTGATCTAAAATCATCAATAAAAAAATAAAACTTACCCAATAAACTGTTTTCTAACGTCACCCCTACTTTATTGTACAATTTATTATAGCGGGTTTGGTCGTTTATATTGGAATTAATAAACGAATCACCAAAACGTTCAACAGCTGAAGAACCTACCGTTGAGGGAACTGTACGCTGATTGTATTCGAAAAATCTATTCTCATAATTAACTTGATGCGAAACATACAAATTTGTATTCCCTTTTTCCGGATTTATTCTAAAATTATGATCCAGAAAAACTCTTTTCCCTTTTAGGAAAGACTTTGCATCTGTAAAATACACTTCAAACCGCTGTCTATTATTAAAGCTTGTGTTTTCACTTTCAAAATCTTCAATAGTAGTAATGCCACCATTCTCTTCATTTAAAATGTCTTGAAAAGTGTAATGCGCCTTTGCAAAATAACGCTTGTTCTTTGTATTATAGCTAGTAGTAAACCTAAAATTACCCGTACTAGATAATTGGTTCAGATATTCCCCCTCAGACCGAAGTCCCTTATATGCAATAGAAAAATTAAGATTTTCTGACGTATTCAGAGTAATAAAAGCGTCTACAGATTGACCTCTATTTATGGTAGTTTTAAAATACAACTCGGTAACAGGCGTAGCAACCGAATAATACCGTAAATCCTGTGCTTCTAAAAAATTAAAATGCTTGGCTTTAAAGCCAAACTCAGGTAATGGGTTGTACTCTCTTAGGCTATACTGTAAGGTATTATATGTTTGCCCATCATTTGCAAAAGGAAGTAAACCAAAAATATCTTTTCGAAGATAGTTATGACTATATTCTTTTTGAATGGTCAAAGAAGTGTCTATATAAGTAGTGTCGTTATCAATCGTGATTACTTTATAAAGATCAATTGATGCTATTTTTTCTTTTTTCGATTTGATAGGTTCCGTACTTTTATATGCATCAACATTACCCATTTTTCCAAGCTTACGCCCTTGCGAGTAAAACAAAGCTGGCAGTGATAAAAAACAAAACAATAATAATATTCTCATTTGAAAGAAATCTAATTAGTAGATTGTAAATATATTTTATTCCAACAAAGGTAAATGAAAATACTATTTAAAATAAAAAAACCCGCTATAAAGCGGGTTTTACAAAATTATATTTTGATTAATCAATAAAAGGATTATTCAATGTTTCTTGTTGAGGAATTAAAAAAGATAAACGTGGATCATCAAAAGCAAAACTTTGTCCTTTTAAATAAAGGTGATTGGTTGCTCTTACACTTCCTTTTTTATTACGCTTCATCGCTAAATACACTTTACCTTCACCCCACAACTCTCTACGAGTTTGTGTATAAATTTCGTTTTGCAACGCAGTACCAGTTAAAGCATCAACGTATGCATAATCAGCTGGCGCATTGAAACGGATACTCAACAATTTTTTTAAACTTGTAATCGCTGGACCATCAAAGCCTAACTTAGCATTTGCCTCAGCGTTCATTAATAAGAACTCATCTGATCTCATGTAGATATAGTCAGTTTCGATTACTCTTTGTCCACCAACTACACGTTTAGGATCAAAAAATTTACTTGAAGGTCTACCAGATGCAGAAAACTGTGTTCTTCTAATATCGGTCGTAGGGATGGAAAGAAACAAATCTCTATCGATATTTTTAGGATCTCCAGCCCATGCATAACTATAGGTAAAGAAATCCATTTGTCCCCACCAAGAAATTAAATCAAGATTGATTGCGTTAGTTAAATCAACACCCCACATCCAACTAGGAGTATTAACATTATTAAAACCAGAATCAGGATTAGTTAAAGCACCAGTTCCTGAAAGAACTGCAGCAGCTTGACTTTTAGTAGTCAATGGGTAGGCAGCTAAAATATCATTAGTTAACGAAACTACTTTCCCTAAATCATCAGGAGTTGCACGTGAACTATATACATATGCTAACAATCCTTTAGCAACATTTTTATCAATATTAAATTTTGCACTACGAGAATAGCCATCTAAATAAGAAATAGACTCTGTCAAATCTTTAACCATCAAAGCATAAACATCTGCTGTGCTACTCTTTGGTTGATTTGCTGATTTTGCATCAGTGTATATAGGCAATATCAAAGCGCTAGCATCGTACTTAATTGCATATAATTGAGACAGATAAAAATATCCGTATGCACGAAGAGCTTTGGCTTGACCCATAATAAATTTTGCCTCTTGATCTACAGGAACAGCATTAGTGCCTCCTAAAGCGTCTATAACTTGGTTAGCACCAAAAATAATTCTGTAATAATATCTCCAAGGCTTATAATTTTCATTATTAGCAAAGTTTGGAGTGGCAGTCAATTGCGTTATACCTTGATACCACCCATAATTATTTGCCGTATAGGCCATATCAGAGGTTAATAAATCTAAGGTAATGTCAACACCTTTTTGACCAAAATCACTATGATCGCCGGTACCTCCACTTCCAGTGGTGTACATGGAAGAGTAAACACCCGAAAGTAATGCGTTTAAGACTTTAGGGTTGATTTCTGCAATATCTGCCAACTGTGCATCAGTAGTAGTGGCACCATCAGGTAGTGTATCTAAATACTCTGAATCACAAGAGATAAAAAGTGTGGAGACCACTAAACTAAATATTAATATTTTTTTCATAATTTAAATTTTTTAAAATTTTACACGTGCTCCAAATGAAACTGTAGAAAGGGGTGAATAACGGTAAGTATCCGAAGAACCTGCCTCACTTGTAGATGGATTAAAACCATTTCTCTCTGACTTCAACCATAAATTATCTCCAGAAACCCAGAAATTTAAATTGGCTAAACCTATTCTAGAAACAATCTCTTTTGGAAGAGTATAACCTAACTTCACGTTATTTAAAGAAATATAGTCTGCTTTTGTAAGGAAACGAGTAGAAGCTGAATTTGCATTCGCATCGTTACCATTTGACAATCTTGGAACATTAGTGATATCCCCTGGTTTTTGCCAACGAGCTTGTATGTCCTCGTGCCAGTTATTTGAACCCGCTTGACCAGTACTCATTAAACCAGCGTATGCACCATCATATGAATAGCCACCGAAACTATACAATAACTGAACAGATAAATCAAAACTTTTAAAACCTGAGCTAAGATTTAAAGCACCTCTAACCTTAGGCACAGCCGTTTTACCTACATACTTTACAGCAGCTTGGGCATAAGTCTTAGTTACCGTTTGAGCTATACCGCTTACATTGTTTGGATTAGTCTTAACATATTCTTCCATAGATGTTATAAAAGGCTCTGTTGCTGCGTCACGAGCACCATTTGCATTGGCATCGAAATAATACGCATTCCATTGAGCACGACCATCAGTAGGATCTACTCCAGCCCATTCTCTCAGATAAAAATCAAATATAGAATGCCCTACTGCTCTACCATAAATACCATCAATATCAATAATTTTTTGTTGATTAGTCGCCGGATCAATAGGCATACGTGTTAATTTATTTTCAATGATCTCTCCATTCACAGTTACATCCAGGAAGTAATCATTCCCTTTCAGTACGTGTCCTGTTACATCAAATTCTAAACCATTATTTACTAAAGCACCATCGTTCACAAAAATTGAAGCATATCCTACTGAAGGACCAACACGTCTGTTAAAGAATAAGTTGTCTGTCACTTTGTTGTAGTATTCAACATTCACGTCTAAAAACTTACCCAATCTAAATTCAACACCAGTTTGAAACATGTTAGAGGTTTCCCATGTTAAATCAGGATTACCTTTAGAATTAAATCCTATCGAGATTTGATCGTTTAAGTTATTAATTGAATAAGAATCATATCCAGAATATAAAGAGGCACCCCCTTGATCACCTATTACACCATAACTTGCTTTTAACTTCAAGTATTTCATCCAACTTGAGTCTTGTAAGAATGCTTCATTAGAAACTACCCATCCAGCTCCAACAGCTCCAAAAGTTCCCCATTTTTCGTTAAGAAATCTTGATGACCCATCTCTCCTAACAGTTCCTGAAAGGTAATAAGTGTCTTTTAAACTATATGACAATTGTCCAAAAAAGCTCTCTAAAGTGAATCTATCTGTAAAAGAGTCCGAAGGATTACTAACCACAGCATTTCCTAACTCAGTTCCATCAGGATCTAATAAATTATATTTAGATGCCGTCAAAACTTTGTTTTCATAATTCGTATTTTCATGAGCTAAGAGCGCATCAATTTTATGATTTCCAAAAACCTTGTTAAATCGCAATAACTTTTGAAAGTTGTAATTCAACAATTCCGTATTTTGCTTGTATACTGAACCATTTTGCGAAGCAGAAGGGCCATAAAATGGATTTTCTTGATTTGTATAAGCGTTATTGTAGTATTGCGCTCCAAATTTAGTTTCAAATTTCAGGAAATTTGTAATTTTAAAATCCAATGAAGTATTAAAATTAAGCTCGTTGCGTTTTGTTTCGTTAGTGCTACGAATTGCATCTGAGATTGCATTTGTCAAACCACCAAAACCTCTTGTTTCTCCATAATCATAAATTCCACCGCCATAGATAGGATCTTGTATGATAGCACCTGAAGCATCACGCTTGAATAATGGATAAATTGCAGGAAGGTTATCTACGAACCAGAAAACGCTTCCCGAATCAGAAGATTGACCATTATTGTTTGTTGTAGAATTGGTGTAACCAAAATTCACATTTCCAGACAACCATGGTTTCACCTGATGTGTAACATTTAAACGTGTCGTAATACGGTCAAAACTTGAATTAGCAATATATCCCTGGTCATTCAAATAACCGATAGAGCTATAATATTTTGTGTTTCCTTGACCTCCAGCCATTGTTAAATTAGCCTCTTGACGAATAGAATTCTGGAACCCAAAATCTGCCCAGTTTTCTGGATTATAACGGCGAGTCACACCTGCTTTTACAAGGCCAGTAGTAGGATCAATCAAACCAGCACCATCCGTTACATTCCACATATTGTAAGTAGGGTTAATACCTCCATTAGTAGGATTAAATAAACTTTGATTGGCATAAGTAATAGAATTTGCTGCTGACAAATTATTTACGTAAGTTCCTTGATTCTTTAAAGACTCCCAAGCATATTGAATATATGTTTCAGGAGATCGAACTGTATTGTACCTAGGTAGTAAAGAAAAATTAACCCCAATTTTAGTATCTACTTCAATGTAGCTTGAATTAGTCTTACCTGCTTTAGTAGAAATAAGAATAACACCATTAGCTCCTCGCGAACCGTAAATAGCAGTAGCCTCTGCATCTTTCAATACAGTCGTCGAAGCTATATCAGTTGGGTTAATTGAGTTTAAAGTACCGCTGTATGGTATACCGTCTACCACATAAAGTGGAGCTCTATTACCGTTAACAGAACCAATACCACGAACACGAATAGTAGCCGAAGCACCAGGCTGTCCAGAGGTGTTAATTACTCTAACACCGGCTACCTCACCAGCTAAAGCTTGTGAAATATTTGATACGCTCTTTTTTTCGATATTTTCGGCTTTGATTTGTTTGGCAGAACCAGTAAAAGATCGAGTTGATACTGTTCTATAACCCACAACAACAACCTCCTCTAGACTCACTCCGGTGTCCAACCTTGCATTTAAAGTAGTTGAAGCTCCAACAGTTAGAAGTTTATCATTCATCCCTACAAATGAAAAAACCAAAACATCTCCAATTTTTGCTTTAATCGAATACGAACCATCTAATGTGGTTTGCACACCAGACTTAGAACCCTTAATTAAAACGTTCACTCCTGGAATCGGACCTGACGCATCTGTTACAGTCCCCGTAATAGTTCTCTCCTGTGCAAAAGCAAATTGCATTGACAGTGCCAATAGCAACGAAAAAATCCATTTGAATTTTGATCTCATAAATTTATTTTTTTTTGAGTTTGTTAAAACACAAAACTATTAATTAATTATTAATTAACAAACTTTTAATAGTTAATATTAATAATTCCCTAAATATAGTCACAAGTCGGTAATAGATTGTTAAAAAAAAACAGAATCTGAATTTTGTGCTATTATATTTATTAAAATATTGGTTTTTATCAATTTCCTATATCGATTACTTTTAAACTTGTTTAACTACAAGAAAATAAATTTTTTATTATCGTACTTAAACGTAAACAGAAGCAGTATTTAATACATTTTCACCATCTATTTTCTTAACGGAGCGAAGTTTTTCTAATTTTTTAAAAATTTAAAAAGCTATATCCTCATTTGATTAATACGCAAAAACTTCATTGAAGATATCGTTTATTGAATTAGGCCTAATCTTTATTTATAAAAAAATAGATTTTACTCTATTTAATATGTTTTGATCAACACCTGATAAAATCAATAAAAAGTCGATCCTATCTACCTCCAAATATCTTTAAAGAATAACTGTAAAGTAATAACACCATTGGAAGGATTATTGACATCTAATTTTTTAAGCCACTCTACAACAATCTTTCTACATTGAATACTATATTATTTGTAGCTTCTGTAGTAGAGAGTTGACCATGCTCTATTTCTTGAACAATTTGTAATTTAAAAGACATCGAGTAATCTTTTTGAGTACGCTTTACATAGCGACTTACTTGATGATTTTCCATAACGGTACTTTTTGTGTATCACTATTTCAGGACAAGACAAAGTTTACAAAAAAAACCTTCTCAAAATCGAGAAGGTTTTCTATTATTAATGTACTGGATTTTAAACACAAAGATTATTGTAAAGCAATTCATTTAAAGGAATTAGCTATAAATACTACCTATCTGTTGATAACGCAGCATGAGTAGAATCTTTTGTATCAAAATTTTTACCAAGTCTCATGATGTCAGGTCAGCTAAAGCTTTCTCGTAAAAGTTAAATACATCTTTCTATTGCGATTTGATTTAAAAGTGATTGTAAAATAATAAAAGCTACAAGTAAACTTGCAGCTTTTATAAAAAAAATCAATAAACCAAACTACCAACCCGGATTTTGTTGTCCTTTCAAAGTTGGGTTTGAATTAGTTTCTAATATTGGTATTGGCCATATAAATTTAAAGTCTGAGTAAGGAATGGCATTCACAGTTAACGCTCCAGTATAAGGCGTTCCTAATGCATATGCAGGCGCTGCAAGTGCTAAACTTGAAAATCCACCATTTGCAACTTTTGCAGGTATACCTACAATTGGAGCTAAGTCATCATTTTGCAACCTGCTAATATCTGCCCATCTACGCCCTTCCATTACAAATTCTATTCTTCTTTCTACTAAAATGGCTCTCAATAATTCTACATTGTTAGCAAATGAAGTAGCAGTATAAGATTGAGTTGCTGGCGTTGCTAACGAACGATCTCTAACCGAGTTCAAACGTGCTAATCCATTAACCACATCATTTTGTCTAGCATAAGCTTCAGCCATATTTAAAGCAACTTCTGCATATCTGATAATCGGCGCAGCATCTGTCTTATTTACACCATCTTTATACTTTTTAGTAAATTTAGTTCCTGGATAATACCCAGTTATTCCAGTTAAAACCATAGTTCCTTCTGCTCTACGTTTATCATCAGATAACCAACTTGAATTTCTCCAAATTATTGGACTGATCGCTACTAGACCTCTACCATTTGAGGCAGCAGGAACAGGAGGATGATACATATTTGCTAATGCACCGTTTGCACCAGGATTATTAACTGCACTTTGAGCAAGAGAGAAAATTGACTCTGTATTGCTTAAGTTATTCGAGAAAGGAGTATCAGGGTTAGCCGTCATTGTATACGATCCATTTAGTTTAATTCCTTCTGAAATTACCTTATCCCATCTGCGCATGTGCAAATATACTCTAGTTTTGTAAGCGATTGCTGCTTCTTTAGTTATTCTCTCAATTTTAGCTGTACCCGCTCTAACGCTTTTTGAGGCAGTTAATGTTTCCGCATCATCAAGGTCTTTTAAAATTTTAGTATAGCATTCAGCAACGGTATTTCTACCTTGTAAAAGACTTGCCTCAATATTTGTAGCAGTATTATTTGGAATTTCTCTGTAGGGAATCCCAAGATTAGTACTTGGATTATCTTGGAATGGTCTCGCATGATGTATTAAAATTTCATTGTGTGCAATAGCTCTAAAAAACTTTGCTTGTCCAATGTAATCATCAGCAACTGCTTGAGTAATAGTACCAGCTTTTAATGCATTAGTTACTCCTTCAATTATTATGTTAGCTCTGTTGATTAAACGATATCCATCAGCCCAATAATAGGTATTATTAGCAGTTGTCGTGTCGTAGGTTCCTGTATAGGTTAATTGATAAAACGTAGCTAAGTTTACAGCGTCTTCACCTCTATTATCTCCTTGTTGCACAAATGCAGCACCAAAGATATAACCTCTGGGATTTCCACCATTAAAGTCTCCTAGCGCAGCAGCGTTGTACATTCCCGTTACAGATAGTTCTATAAGTGCAGGTGTAGTAAATGCAGCATTTTCAGAGATACTGTTAAACGGTTCTAGTTCGATGGTTTTTTCCTCACTACATGACGTGAATAACGTAGTTGTCAAAAATACTGAAGCTAAAAATTTTGAACCCCAACTATTTAAGAATTTATTTTTATTTTTCATCTTATTTATTTTTTGAATTAGAAACTAACATTTAGCCCCATTGTAAATATTGTCGTTCTTGGTGTTCCATTTAAATCTACACCTCCAATTTCCATTTCTGGATCTAAACCTTTATACTTTGTAATTACAAGTAGATTTTGTCCTTGTACATAAAATCTAAATTTATCAATATTTAATTTTTCTGTAAATTTTCTACCAAAACTATAACCAAGTGTTATATTATCAAGCTTTACAAAGTCACCATTTTCTATGAATCTAGTTGATGCTTGATTGATGTTAATAAAGGTTTCTCTGTCATCTCTAAGTCTAGGTGTCCATCCATCTCCAGGATTTGCAGCACTTTGCCATCTACCAAGAATTTCAGTACTGTTATTGTTAAAGTTTTGTCCTAAACCTTCTCTTCTTGTTGCATTGAAAATTTTATTTCCTCCACTAAAACGAAACATGAAAGTAAAATCTAAATTTTTATACTTCATTGTGTTTATAATAGACCCAAAGTAAGTAGGAAGTACATTACCTATAATGCTTTTGTCTGCTGCTGTCAAAGATGATGCGACAGAGATATCAGCTGGATTGGCTGGGTTAAAAACCCTGTACGCTTGAGTGTCAATATTTCCTTGAACTAATGATCCATCGTTTTTGTAGTATACTGGATTTCCGTTTGCAGGATTCACTCCGAAATATTTAAATCCAAAAATAGCGTTTGGTGATTCGCCCTCTCTAAGTAAGTTGTCACCAGTTAATATGTCTTGCCCATTAACCAATGTTACGACTTCACTTTTAACAAATGATACGTTAGCGTTGATGTTCCAATTAAATTTTCCACCTCTAAAAGCGTCAAAATCCAAAGAAAATTCATGTCCAGTATTTTTTAAAGCTCCAATATTTTGAGATATTGAGTTTCCTGGTACACCTAAAGAAATTGGTTGTGGCACTGCTAAAATTAAACCATTCTGATTATTAATGAAGTAGTCATAAGTTAATCTTAAGCGATTACTAAATAAACTTAAATCAACTCCGTAGTCTGTTTTTAGAGATGTTTCCCATCTTAATTGATCGTTTCCTGCTTGTGAATAAGCAATACCGTTATAATCTGCATATTTTGCATTATTATATAATCCTAGATAAGGGTAGTTCCCTATGTTCACATTCCCAACTTCAGCATAAGATGCTCTTAATTTAAAGTCAGAAACGATATTTTCTAGACCAGCCATGAAGTTTTCTTTACTTACTGTCCAACCGGCAGATACCCCAGGGAAAGTTCCCCATTTATTTGCTGTCGGTAATGAAGAAATTCCATCTGTACGGATAGAACCTTGTACAAAATATTTCTCTTTGTAATTGTAGTTTAATCTAGCCGCATAAGATATAATTCCATTTTCTGAAAGTGATCCTCCCGAAATTGGTGTCGTGTATGATCCAGAAATTACATTTTGATTGAAGAAAGTTGATGATAAACCATTACCACCAGCAAAGAAGTTACTTACTCTTTGTTGTTGCGCCTCATATATACCCGTCGCTGATACATTGTGTGATTCTCCAAATGTTTTATTATAAGATAAAACGTTTTGAACATTCCAACGCGTTAAGTTAGAAAAGTCATTTCTGATCAATCCAGCTACACCAACTCCATCTCCATTAATAGGATTTAAATAAGTAAACCCTTCAGTTCCAATTGCATCAACACTTGCTTGAGTTTTAAAGTTTAAGCTGTTAGAAAATTTAATATTTGCGTACAAGCTTGCCAAAGTTCTATCTATTTTAGATCTTAAAACATTATTATCTAAAACATATCTTATGTTTGGTATGTTATTTGCAATAATTGATAAATTTTCTCCTTGCCCTACAGACGGACCGCTTATGTTATAGCCAGTTGGATTTGTTACATCAAATACTGGCGTATTTGGCAATTGTCTCGCTGCATTAAACATTAATCCAGATAAACTGTTCGTACCAACATTTAATCCTGTGTTTGTAGTTCTAGAAACAGCAATATTTGTTCCTATTGTTAACCAAGGTCTAATCTTTTGATCAACATTTCCTCTAAGATTGTATCTTGTTTGCTCATTAGATAGCGCCACACCCTCTTGATTGTTGTACCCCATCGAGAAGTAATAACTTGTTTTATCTGTTGAACCAGATAGGGATAAATTGTGATCTACTTGTAAAGCATTTGATCTAAGAACAGCTTTTTGCCAATCAGTGTTGAAAGCAGTTCCGTTAGCCCATGCTGAAACTCCTCTGTTGCTTCTTTTCTCGTTCGAAATCGTTATGAAATCAGGAGTTTTTAATAAATCTAGGAACTTTACTGGTTGTAAAACACCAATGTAAGTATTGTAGTTTGCTGTAAATCTACCACCTTTACCTTTTTTCGTTGTAATTAAAATTACCCCGTTTGCAGCTCTAGATCCATAGATAGCAGTCGCTGATCCGTCTTTAAGAACTTCAGTTGATTCGATATCTGCTGGGTTGATATCTCCTAAGGCGTTTGTGTTAGCGTATCCACCTACATCGCCAGTAAAAATTGGCACACCATCTACCACTACTAATGGAAAAGTACCAGATGAAATAGATCCAACTCCACGGATACGAATTACAGGTGCTTGACCTAATACTCCAGAGTTAGTTGTGACTTGTACTCCGGCAGCTCGACCAGCAAGTTGCGATTCAAAACTAGGCGTAGCTAAATTCGCTATAGCACTACCCTTAATTGATGTAATAGCGCCTGTTACGTCTTTTTTCTTTTGTGTACCGTAACCTACAACAACAACTTCCTCTAATGTATTATTTGCATCTTGCAATTTTACATTAACTGTTGATGTCCCTGTAACTTCTACAACAGATTCTTTCATACCTATGAATGAAAAAACCAATGTCTGTCCTATTGATACCTTAATAGTGTATTTACCTGACAAGTCAGTTTGAACACCAACCTTTGTTCCTCTAACAAGAACATTCGCTCCAGGTATCGGTCCAGTAGCATCTGATACTACACCTGAGATAGTTCTTTCTTGTGCAAAAGAAAACTGCATAGAGAACGCTAGTAAAAGCGTAAAAATCCATTTAAATTTTGATCTCATATTAAATATGTTTTGATTTAGTTATGTAACAAAAATCATAATAAATTCTTAAAAAAACAAATTTTTAGAGAATTTAACACAAATCATGTTATTATTAAATTAAAAATCCTGCAGATTACTCACACATCTTACCCGAAAGATTCATACTCTTTCAATTTTAATCCTAATTTTACAAAAAAAATATATGTTGCTATCTCACCATTTGAGTACATCCCTAGAAGCAGGAGCCGACGAAGCCGGTAGAGGCTGTCTTGCTGGACCTGTAACCGCGGCAGCTGTCATACTTCCAGTTAACTGTGAAATCCCAATGTTAAACGATAGCAAAAAATTATCCGCAAAAAACAGAAATGAATTAAGACCTATTATTCAAGAAAAAGCGCTGTCCTATGCTGTTACGCATCTTGAACCTTTAATTATTGATGAAATCAATATTTTGAATGCATCAATAAAAGCCATGCAGGAATGCGTATTAAAATTAAATCCAAAGCCTTTATCCATAATTATAGATGGTAACTCTCCTTTTTTACCTAAAACTGGAATTAAAAATCGCGGCGGTTTACTTTTTACTGCAGATGAAATAGACTTCTTAACTAACACGCCAAGTGCATGTATAATAAAAGGTGATGCAAAGTACCAAAGCATAGCTGCAGCTTCAATACTAGCCAAAACGTATCGGGATGAATACATGAACCGTATTCATGAAGAATTCCCTATGTATAACTGGAATAAAAATAAAGGATACCCCACTAAAGACCATAGAGAGGCGATAAAAAAATATGGTATCACAAAATACCATCGTTTGAGTTTTAAACTTCTACCTGAACAATTAAAGCTTAATTTATAAAATGGCCAATCAAATTACTATAATTATACTTTTTTAAAACTTTCAATGAAGCCTATATGAAGTTATATATTTCATGAAAAATTCTACCTATATATATAATCAAAAAAAAAGTTTCATTTAAGACAAAAAAGTTGACAATTGAAAAATAGACTTGAGTTCATCTATACCTTTTTATAAATTAGAAATAAGTCTATAAACTTATTAAAGTTTATTCTTTAACCAAAGTACATTCAAAAAGATTTTTAAAATGATGCAGGATTTTTTCTTTTACTTCTTTTTCATTTACCCGATCTACTCCTAGCTCTACGTTTAAGGAGGTCACCGCTTTTCCTTTTATACCACACGGAATAATATTGTCAAAGTATCCTAAGTCTACATTTACATTCAATGCAAACCCATGCATGGTAACCCAACGCGATGCTCGAACTCCCATGGCACATATTTTTCTAGCAAATGGTGTTCCTACTCCAAGCCAAACACCAGTCTCTCCTTCGCTACGGCCACAGGCAAGACCATATTCTTGTAGTGTAAGAATAATTGATTCTTCTAATAAACGAAGGTACTTATGAATGTCTGTGAAAAAATTTTCTAAATCGATAATTGGGTAGCCTACTATTTGTCCTGGACCATGATATGTAATGTCACCACCTCTATTAATTTTATAAAAAGTAGCGCCTTTGGCTTCCAGTTGCTTTTCAGATAAAAGCAAGTTAGTCAAGTCACCGCTTTTACCAAGAGTATATACATGCGGATGCTCTACAAAAAGAAAATAATTAGGCGTAGCCAATTCAAGTTCCTCTCGACGATTCTGAATTTTTAAATCTACAATACCCTTGAACAATTCTTCCTGGTATTCCCAAGTTGCTTTGTAATCTTTATTTCCTAGATCTTGAAGTTGGATTTTTTTATTCATTTTATTTAATTTTCAAACAGCACTTTAAATCCTAGTTGATCACTATTCGCTTTTAAGTTTTCTATAGGAATCTCAACCACAAAGCTTTTTTTATCCTCTGAAATCTTAGCGTCCTTTAATGAGATACTTTTTATTTTTTTGGGGAAATGATATTCTATAGAATATTTACATTCCTTAAACATATCCTGCATTTTTTTTGAGAATTCATCATCAGCTTCTTTTTTAGCACTCTTTTTTTTATTCTTAGCAACAGAAGTTGAATTTTTTATTTCTTTATTATTTTTATCTAATACTTTCTTTTCAAAACTAGCACCATCATAAGCAAACGAAGTTCTAAAATCATTCTCGTCCTCTGATTTTTTAGAAACCTTACCTCCTAACCTTTTATCTGATAATGATAATACCTCAGCACTTTTTAGAGGAGACACCATATTTTTCAAGCTATCTAAAGACGCAAAATCAAATGCCATATTGTACTCAAACAGCTGTTTTTCTTCATTGACTTTTAAATTGATTTTAAAATCCTCAAGCAATTTTAACTGCTCTTTTTCTACCAAAGAGAGTTTACCAATGCTGTCACTCATTTTTGCAAACATTTCCTTGAATGTAAAAACGGTATCTACATTTTTAGAAACTTTTGCAGAGTCACTTTTTGGTCCTCCCATTTTTAATAAAGCAGCCATATCAAAACCATACGAAAATGTTCCTGAACCGTTTTCATTTATTACCATTTTCTCTTTTATGGTACAACTCACTATTGAAATGAGAATCAAAAGAAATACTACTATTCTTTTCATATTTTTTTTTGTTCAAATATACAAACTCTTTACAAAAGAATCCGAACTCATTATTACTCCAAAACCACCTCCAGATTAGTACTGTCTGGATTGTATAGACAATCTGTGATTTTAAAATCTAATTGCAATGATTTTTGATCAGAACTAATTTTAGCATTTGGGTTTGAAACTGATTTTATTTTTAATGGAAACTGGTATTTGAGCACAAAATTTTCTACAAGTTTTAATGAAGCGTAATATTTTTTGTTAGCCTCTACTCTTGCTTGCTCCGTTTTAAGTCTTTCTGGATCTGTGATTTTAACAATCCGTTTGAAAACTTTACCTTCATAGCTATATTGTACACTAAAATAATGTTCCTCAGCAGCCAATGCATAATTATGAATAATATCGCTTACATAATTTTCGGTTTTTAAAAGGTCGGCTACTTCTTCAACTACCTTAAATTCTTGCGTAAAAGTAGTTTTGAAATGTTTTTCGATTGAACTCTTTTTTATATGAACCGTTACTGGATTGAATTTTCCGAAAACCTCTTTTTCAAATTTTGTTAGTCTCGAAAAAGTTTCTTGATTTTTCGCGATGACATCCTTAAAAACATAGGTAGTATCTTGGTATTCTTCTTCTTTAGAATAGTCTTCCCCCATTAACAATTGGTAGCTTTGCTCATCTCTTACAACTTCTTGTGTTATTTTACCCGATCCGTCGCTATTTATAGTAAGTGTTTCGGTAATTTGACAACTTGTCAATAAAATGAAGCCTATTAAGCCTAAGTATTTTTTCATAAGAGCTACGGTGATATAAATTGAAAACAAATATACATGAATTATACTACTTTTAGACTCCTGAAAAAATAAATTTTCTAGTATTGCCCTGATAGTAGCGGCATCCTTTTTTTCTTGTTTTTACAAGAAAATAAGATAGAGCGAATAGCAGGAATGGACACCAACTGAAAGGTAATTGTGTGCATCAAAAAAGAAAAAAAAGGGGCCTTGATAAACTTTAATTTTTAAAACTTAAATAGTATCTTTGCAGACTTAAAAACAGCATATAATGGCATTATCTGAACAAGAAATATTACGTAGAGAGGCACTCACAGAATTGCGAAACCTAGGCATTGAGCCTTACCCAGCAGCAGAATTTGTTACAACAGTTTACTCTAGCGAAATCCTTGCTGACTTTGAAAAGTACGAAGGTAAAGAGGTTGTTTTAGCAGGTAGATTGATGGGGAAACGCATTATGGGGAAAGCTTCATTTGCTGAATTGAAAGATGCCGAAGGACGTATACAAGTTTATGTATCTCGTGATGATATTTCAAATGATGAGGAGAAAACTATGTACAATGTTGTTTTCAAAAAATTATTGGATATTGGAGATTTTATTGGTGTGCGCGGTACGGTTTTTAAGACACAAGTAGGTGAAATATCGGTGCATGTGCATGAACTTACTGTTCTATCTAAAGCTCTAAAACCATTACCAGTTGTAAAAACAGATGCTGACGGAAAAACTTACGATGCCTTTGCAGATCCTGAACAAAGATACCGCCGTCGTTATGTTGATTTGACTGTTAATGATCATGTAAAAGCTACTTTTATCAAAAGAACTAAATTGTTTAACGCCATGCGTTCTTTTTTTAATGATAAAGGATATCTTGAGGTTGAAACACCTGTTTTACAACCTATTCCAGGTGGTGCTGCGGCTAGACCGTTTATTACACACCACAACTCACTTGACATTCCGCTTTACATGCGTATTGCAAATGAATTGTATTTAAAAAGATTGATTGTTGGTGGATTTGATGGGGTTTATGAATTCTCTAAAAACTTTCGTAATGAAGGAATGGATAGAACGCATAATCCAGAATTTACCGCTATGGAAATTTATGTAGCCTACAAAGACTACAACTGGATGATGAAATTTACCGAAAACCTGCTAGAACATTGCGCAATATCGGTTAACGGAACTAGCGAAGCTATTTTTGGCGAACATACGGTAAATTTTAAAGCACCTTATGCGCGTGTTACTATGACGGATTCTATCAAGCATTTTACCGGTTTTGATATTTCTGGTAAAAATGAAGCCGAATTGTTTGCAGCAGCTAGAGGTATGGGAATTGACGTTGACAAAACCATGGGGAAAGGGAAACTTATTGATGAAATTTTTGGCGCTAAATGCGAAGGAAACTACATTCAACCTACTTTTATTACCGATTATCCTAAAGAAATGTCTCCGCTTTGTAAACAACACCGTGATAATCCAGAACTTACAGAACGTTTTGAATTAATGGTTTGTGGTAAAGAAGTTGCCAATGCCTATTCTGAATTAAACGATCCTATTGATCAAAGAGAGCGTTTTGAAGATCAAATGCGCTTAGCAGAAAAAGGTGATGACGAAGCGAACGGTACTATTGATGAAGATTTCTTGAGAGCACTGGAATATGGTATGCCTCCTACGTCTGGATTAGGAATTGGAATGGATCGTTTGATGATGTTTTTGACTAATAATTCTTCTATTCAAGAAGTACTGTTGTTTCCACAAATGCGTCCTGAGAAAAAACAAGTTAAAATTGAGCTTGAAGAAGATGAAAAATTAATTGTAACACTTTTACAAGTAAATAACAATCAAATGGAATTTGGTTTGTTGAAAATCCAATCTCAATTGAGTGGTAAAAAATGGGATAAAGCCATGAAAAACCTTTCTTCATTAGGGATGACCGAAGTTGTAGTTGATGGTGATGTAAAATCTTGTAGATTAAAAGAATAAGTCTGTTCTAAAACTATATTTATAAAAAAGAGCTTCAATTGAAGCTCTTTTTTTTGTTTTTAAAATAAACTTGAAAATTTCAAGTCTGTTTTTATTAAGCTGTCACTAATTTTGGAATCTCGATAGCAATCAGTGCACCTTTACAAATATTAAGTTGACTCTGCATCTTATTTTTAATGCTTTCAAAAAATGGAGTTTTTGAAAATAAATCTTCATAATATTCAATCCCTTCCAGCAAATTATTTTTAAACGAATTCCATTTTTTAATTTGTCCCAAAGTTATTTCTTCAGTAACCGCGGTGATTTCGTTTTTCAGGTAATCCAAATACATTTTTAACTCTTTCACAAATAGATTTGGTCGATCAGTAACCGTCAATACAGAAGCGTTTCCATAAATATGCTGTACCATTTTAGACAGCGATACTTCTTTATCAAAATACGCCATATTTGGTCCTGGGCAAATGATTACACCTTGCGCCTGTCCTTTTATCTTGATTTCATTTTCAAGATACGAAGCATTTGCTAAACCCACGCAAAGACAGGCTTTCTCCGTGATACTATTTTTCTTTTTTTCGAAAACTTCCGCAGTCAAAATATCTTTTTCGAGTAGCAATTCTTCTAGTTTTAAATCTTGGTATTTCTTAGAAGATGTACAAATTCCTTTCGCATCGTATTCTTTGCTTAACGCCAAAAATCGTTTTGGACACGAACTTCCTGCTTTGCTTTCCTGAATTCGTTTCAATTTTAATTTTTCATTCGTCGTTCCTCGCAACGTATTGAAAGGAATTCCCAACGGCGAAATATGACTTAAATATAAATCATCTTCCTTGGCTCTAGCCAATAGCGCTCTGGTGTGTGTATCAACCGAAGTGGCTTCAGGAACCAATAAAAACGGGGAACCCCAACCCACAGAATCAATTTCATAATGTTCCAACAGGAAATCATGTTCTTCAGCAGTCCCTACGCCACCTTGAACCGTGATTTTTAAATCCAAAGGTTGTTCCGGAACATCCATTTCTTTTTGCCCCAACGCTTTCACCAACAACTCATGCGAAGATTGAATCAATTCCTCTTTTTTCTGTTTGAATTCTTCCAGAATGGGTCCCAACAAATAACCTTCGGTAGCAAAAGCATGTCCGCCACAATTCAGTCCTGATTCGATTCGATATTCAGAAACCCAAAGTCCTTTTTTAGCCAAAAAATTCCCTTGAATCATAGCCGAACGAAAGTCACTCACTTTTAGTGTAATTTTCTTTTTCAGTGTATTATTCGCATCTGGAAAGAAAGCTGAAAAACTTTCGAAGTAGCTGTATAATCTTGGATTCATACCAGCCGATAAAACAACCGAAGATTCTAACGTACTGTTCGCAAACCCGCGAAGTGCAGCATGTGCATCATTAAAAGCAATTGGCAATTGTTCGTCTTTGATAAAATTGTCCTTATCTAATTTGGTCATAATATTAACATCAATATCACCTGGGAAAAGATTTTTCTCCAGATAATTTTTGATATTTTCTTTAAAAGCAAAACCGTCCTGCATCAAGTTTTGTAGACCCGCTTTAATCGTTGATTTGTTAGGAAGCATGGCGATATAATTTTCCAAAGCTGATTTACTTTCGGATAATTCCGTTTTGAAATTTTCGAATTTTTGCTTCACGATTTTGTCTACCAAATTCAGATAAGAAGAAATACGTTCTGCCCGATAGTCATGTATTTTTTGGGTTATTCCCTGATACGGAAAATCGAATTTCTTACTGTAAAAAGCATTCATTTTTTCGATAAGTTCATCATCCATAATTGAAATCACGGAAGAAATTCCATACTTCGCCACTCGTATTGGGCTATCAATCGTATAAGCAAGTCCCATAACTGGGATATGAAAGGTGTGGAGTGGTTTACGTGTAGTCATGCTAAAATGAGTTTATATATAAACCACAAAAATCGCGAAAGAAAACCGTTTAAAAACTGATAAATATCATGCTTTCAATGCTATAAACAGCATTTATTTTGTGCTTTTTAGAAAAACAACATCAACTATACATTTTGTTAGTTCAAGTAAAAAGTGTAGCAGATGCATTAAAAACACTTGCAGTTAGCTGACGCATTTTTCGAAGCAGACAAGAAAGTTAAATCTGTCTTAAAAATCATACGTAAATAAGTTTAATTTCTACTTTTACTGGAAAAAATAGATATGAAAAAAATTACAACAACATTATTTGCATTATGCGCATTTGCATTTGCAAATGGACAAGCAAAAGACGGTCAGCTCTTAAAAGGAAAGTGGCTTATTGAAGCCAATACTGGTTTTGGTAACAATGTAGGTTCTACAGCTTTATATTTTAGCAACACTAATGGTGTAAACGCATTTAACATTGGCGCTGAAGGTGGCTATTTTATAAAAGACAACCTAGCTTTAAAGTTAGGATTGGGTTATGGAGAAATAGATGGTGTAGGTGAACCAATTGCCTACAAAGTTGGTGCTAAATATTATATCAAAGGCATGATTCCTGTTGAACTTTCGTATAATGGCATCGGTTTTGGTCAAGCTGATTTAAATCCTACTTATTTAGGAACTCAAATTGGTTATGCTGTATTTTTAGGAAAAAATGTGAGTATTGAACCTGGAGTACGATATAATTTTGCAACACACAAGCAGTTTTATGACAATACGTTCCAGTTAAACATTGGTTTTGCATTGCATTTTTAAAATAAAAAGTAATCAAAAAAACAAGCCGACTCCCTGCAAGGAGTCGGCTTACTAATTCAAAACAAAACTAACTAAATATTAAAAACCTAAACCTACAGCCATTGCAGTAGCTTGAACATTTACATCTGTGATTTTTGTGGCAGCTCCTGTAGTAAGATTGATGCTGTATACAGAGGTAACGTTATTAACTTTAAGCAATGCAAATGCTGTTGCACTATTTCCTCCAATATCAAATCCACTATCAGCATCTACATTAATCCCTAAACTTCCTATGGATACAAGAGTTCCGTTATTAGGTGGATCTTGACTGAAAAGAGTATCTGTCTGTGAGTCTATTACAAATAAAACCGTTGTTGTTGCACCCGCTATATTATTTGTGTAAGCACCCGCAGTAACAGCTGGAGTTCCAGGATTTAAATTTCCGTCAACTGCTGCAACCGTTCCTAAATCTGGGTGTAAACGTAAATTTTGACCTGTATTACTCACTAAACGTATTCTATCAACAGTAGGATTAAAATCAAAACCAAACGCAGTCCCTACTAACGCAGTTCCAAATGTAGAACCTACAACAGTTAAGGCACCGTTTGCTGTATTCACTGTAAAAAGTCTACTTTGATTTGAAACAGCATACAATCCACCATTTGCAGGTCTAAAATCAAGTCCTACGATAGATTCATTTGTTGCTAAACCAGTTAGAGCAACTGAATTATTAGTACCAGTTGTTGGGTTAAAACGAAACAACATATTAGTACTTGTAGTAGCATAAGCAATAGGATTTGTTTTAAAAGCAATACTAATCACCGAATTTGCAAATTTACCAACATCAACTGCTTTACCTGTAGCTAAATCAATAGTGAATAATGTAGATAGATTAGCATTGTTGGTAACCGCTAATGCGGTAGAGTTATCAGGTAAAATGTCCATATCTCCTACCCCCTGAAAGTTAACGCCTAGATCCCCCACAACTTGCAGTGTCCCATCATTAGGAGGATTTTGCAAATACAATTTATCCTGCTCAAAATCAATGTCATACAACATGGTTGTTGTAGCTCCAGCAAAACTATTAGTATATGCTACGGCACCAATTTTTGCATTTGTACCGCCATTTATAACGCCATCGGTAGTAACTACTGTTCCTAACTCAGGGTGCAATCTTAAATTTTGACCAGAATCTGTAACCAATCTAATCCTATCTACAGTTGGATTAAAATCAATTGATGCATTAGCTGATGCAATTACAGGCGCAAAAGAAGTAGCGCCAATTGCAGTTGCTACCCCACTTTTTTCATTGATAAAATACAACCGACTTGACGAACCCAATCCGTACAATTGTCCCGTTGCTGGTCTATAATCAATACTCACAATATTTTCTGAGGTGGGTAATCCAACAATTGCCACACTAGAAGTCGAAGTAGATAGATTGCGCGCGTTATACGTAAGAATGGTGTTATTACTCGTTAAAGCTGTAAAATTAACATCAGGAGCAACTGCTGCTACCATCATATCATTTGAATCATCGTCATTACATGAAATTGCTGTAAGGGACAAAAATGCTACTCCTAGTAAGGAAGCAAAACCTAAATTAAGTTGTTTCTTTTTCATCGTTTTATATATTTAGTTATTTAGTTATTTAGTTATGTCTTTATGTACGACAAGAAGTATAATTTGGTTTTCTTGATCTAAAAATTATTATAAATTACTGTAAATGAACACCAACTTGATTTTTTCCTTGGAGTAAAACATAACAATCATTACAATAATATTTAAGAGTTATAGTAGAATAAAACCTGCAGAAACGCTTTATAATTAATAGAGAAATGTTTAATTAACATTAATCGTTTTTTGTTTGTGTATTTTATGCAAAATAAATTGAATGACTCTGTAATTATTCTAAAAAATAACTTTCAAACAACAAGTTAAATCATAAAAAAAATAAAATTGAAAGAAAAAAATTCCTTTAATCAATTCATTTACAGCTAAATTTATGTTAAGGACTAAACTTTTTTGTTTTGCATTTGTCTTATAACAATACATCTTAAAACTAAAAAAATGAAAAAATTATTGATTGTATTGGTTTTGGCTTTTGGAATAACAAGTCAAGCACAAGAAAGAAAAACAAAAACTGAAAGCGCTAAAATGGAACGCATGAGTGCCGAACAAAAGAGAGCCTTACAGGTCAAGAAAATGACTCTTGAACTAGATCTCAATGCATCGCAACAAAAAGAAATTAGTTCACTTCTTGCAGAACAGAGCACTAAACGTGAAGCGATGCTTGCTGATAGAAAAGCAAACAAAACAGCAGAAAAAAAACAACTGACATCTAATGAGCGTTTTGAGCTTAAAAACCAAATGCTGGACAATCAAATTGCAATGAAAGAACGTATGAAAAAAATTCTTTCGAATGATCAATTTAAAAAATGGGACGCTTCTAGAACGGAGAGACACCAGAGAGCAAACAAGAGGTTAGCCTATCATCAAGCTAAAAAAGCAAATCGAATGGAAACCAATAAAAAATAATTTCAGAGAAAAATAAAAAAACCCCCAAATCTATAGTGATTTGGGGGCTTTTTATAATATTTTAATTTAAAAAGTTTTAGACACTTTATCAATAGCCTGAATGGTGAAATCTAGATCTTCATACGTAAGCGCATCAGTGATAAACCAAGTTTCATAAGCAGAAGGCGCTATGTAAATTCCTTCTTGGAGTAAGCCATGAAAGAATTTCTTAAAGGTTTCATTGTCTCCTTTTGCAGCTGTTTGAAAATCTACAACTGCGTTTTCATCAAAATGCACCGATATCATAGATCCAATGGTATTGATGGTAAAGGAAACATTATTATTAGTTAACACTTTGTTGATTCCTGCCGCTAAATAAGCTGTTTTATCTTTTAATCGAATAAACACGTCTCTATCTGCATCTAAGGCTTTTAACATAGCTAATCCTGCAGCCATAGCCAATGGATTTCCAGACAAAGTTCCGGCTTGGTAAACAGGACCTAATGGCGCAAGATAATTCATAATTTCTGCACGTGCTGCAAATGCTCCTACCGGTAAACCTCCGCCAATAACTTTTCCAAAACAAACAATATCTGAAGTAACTCCAACAAGGTCTTGAACTCCGCCTGCTGCAAGTCTAAAACCGGTCATAACCTCATCAAAAATAAGTAGGATTCCATTATCTGTACACAATTGGCGTAAGCCCTCTAAAAAACCTTCTTTAGGTGGAATACAACCCATATTCCCCGCCACAGGTTCAACAATTATGGCTGCAATTTCATTAGGATTTGCTGTAATTAATTCCACAACATTATCTAAATCATTGTATCGCGCAAGCAAGGTATCCTTAGCCGTTCCAGCGGTAACACCAGGGCTATTAGGAGAACCAAATGTAATAGCGCCACTTCCTGCTTGGATCAAAAAAGAATCCGAATGTCCGTGGTAACAACCCGCAAATTTGATGATTTTATCTCTTTTAGTATAACCTCGCGCTAGTCTGATAGCACTCATACAAGCTTCTGTTCCTGAATTTACAAAACGAATTTTGTCAATATTAGGCACCATTTTTATGGCCAAAGCAGCTATTTGGGTTTCAAGCTCAGTTGGCATCCCAAAAGAGGTTCCTAATTTTGCTCTTTCAATTACAGCTTCAACGACTGGCTCATACGCATGGCCTAAAACCATTGGTCCCCATGAATTGATGTAATCTATTAGTTTATTTCCATCTTCATCATACAGGTATGCGCCTTTGGCACTTTTTACAAAAATAGGTGTACCACCTACTGCTTTAAAGGCACGAACAGGAGAATTGACACCTCCAGGAATTACTTTTTCTGCTTCAGCAAAAAGCTGACTACTTCTTTTATATAACATCTAATGAATACTAATTATGTGTTTATACTTATTTTACAATTAACCGCTGACCAATAGCGAGCGCGTTATCAGTGAGATTATTTTTTTGTTTTAAATCTTCTACTTGTAAGGCAAATTTCTTTGCAATAGAATATAAAGTGTCTCCTTTTTGAACTTCATAACTATCAGAATTCCAAGCTACTGAATTTTTATTAGAAATATTTAATTCATCGGTGATTTCCTTAATTTTAATATTTGAATTGATCCCTAAAACCAAATCATCATATTGATGCAAATTATATCTTTCTATATATGAAATTAATTTATCAGGATATTTAGGATCAGTGGCGTAACCTGCAGCCCGTAAGCCTTTGGCCCAAGCCTTGTAATCGCCTTTTTGATTTTCGAATAATTTAGCATACCTGTTTCTACTAGTTAAAAACAACGCATGATCTTTAAAAGACTCTGATGGATTTTCATATTTTCTAAAACATTCCTGAGAAGCATCATCATCGTGATTGACTGATTCTCCAGTCCAACCAATATGGCATTTTATCCCGAAGTGATTGTTAGCACTCAAGGCCAAATCACCGTTTCCTGCCCCAGATTCAAGAATACCCTGAGCAAGGATAATACTCGCCGGAATGCCATAGTTTCTCATGTTTCCCATAGCAATATCCTTGAATTTTGAAACGTATAACACAATGACATCACTGGTCACAACCGTTTTAGAGGTAGAAACTATGACTTCTTTTGGTACATTATGTACTGTTGCTTTTGATTTTTGAGATACCGCAACGCTTGGTTTTGTTGGCACTTTGGCAACAGTCTTTTTAGCTGGTTTATAGGTTTCGGGTTTTCCCTTTACAACAGTTGGAACACTTGCTCTTGGCGTGTTTTTTTTAGTTACAATAACGGGTTTAGTCGTATTACAACTTGCTAATACTAGCACTACAAGCAAGACTATATATTTTTTAAACATGTATATCAATAGTTGGTAATTGTTTGTTTTTTAACTTGATATTCATGCCTTGAATACCTTGTAAACCTCCTGTATGGATCATTAAAATTTTCGAATTTTCGGGAAAATAATTTTTCTCCATCAAATCAAGAACACCATAAACCATTTTACCGGTGTAAATGGGATCTAGTGGGATTTGAAAATCAACATTAAATTGATTTATAAATTGAACTAAAGTATCATTTACCTTACCATACCCCCCAAAATGATACTCCGTATTTAATTCCCAATCATTATTATTTACAAAATTACGAATTTCCTCTTTCAAAAAATCACCTTTTAAAGCAGGAAAGCCTAAAACTTTTTGATGAGGCAAAATACTGTTTATAATACCTGAAATTGTCCCCCCTGTTCCAACGGAGCAACAGATATAATCAAAATAACTATCCTCCTCATTTAGTATTTCCTCACACCCTTGTATGGCTAATGAATTTGTTCCGCCCTCTGGAATCAAATAAAAAGCACCCCATTTTTCGGTCCATTTCGCTAGATTTTCTGGTTCATTCTTACGCTGATAATCTGATCGTGAAACAAATTCAAACTCCATTCCGCATTGCTTTGCAAACGTTAATGTGAGATTTAAAACCGTTTGGTTCTTTAATTCATCCCCTCGAATAATACCAATAGTTTTAAAACCATTTTCATAACCTGCATATGCTACTGCGGCAATATGATTTGAAAATGCACCGCCAAAAGTGAGCAACTGCTTTTCTTGCAATTTGTTAGCTTCAAGAATATTATATTTAAGCTTTCTGAATTTATTCCCTGAAACAAATGGATGTAACAAATCCTCTCTTTTGATGTATAATTCAATGGAGTTGGAGAACAGTTTCGCTACTTTTTGATTCAAAATATTTGATTTTAATACAAAGGTAAAACTAAAATGTATAAAAAATGCAACCTTCTCAGATTGCATTTAGATTTTGTATGCTATTGAAATTAATTTTTGATAATTATTTTTTTGCCGAAATTTTTATTGTCTTTTGTAGTCAACTTCACAATATAAATACCATCTCCATAACTGGCTGTTGAAAAAGTTAAAGTTGCTTGATCACCCAAATCATCTTGGACAAAAATCAATTTTCCTGCCACATCATAGATTCCGCAAGATGCTAATTCTATTGAGTTTGGATTGCTTATTGTTAAGCTTTTTGAAGGATTGTTTTGGTAGACCATAAAGTCCTCTTTTGCGTTAGAATCTACTCCTAATGTTTTGTTGTCTTTAAAAGTAATCTCAAATTGTGTATTATTTTTACCAGCCGGCAACACCATTTCATGAAAACTATTTTTGATATCATGATAGGTATCTTTGATTTTGTCATGTAAATAAACAGCATTAACAGTAGGAACATTTACAATCTCTGAAACTGTTATTTTAAAATTAGCCTGTTTAGTGTTTTTGAATCCAATTGTGATTTTTTTATCTAGATCAAAGTTTACTGCATTAATTACATATTCAGAATCTTGCAAAACAAAATAAACATCAGCAGGAGAACTATCGCTTGATGACATAGCATCCATGGCGCGATCTACTCCATCTGTTGCTTGAGGAATAAATGCAAGTGCTAACTGTCGAACCCCTTGGTTATTCATTAAGGTATTTAATCTTATTTGTGGTGTAAGCTCCGTACTTACCGTTTTATAATCAAATCCAGAAACAGATTGAATTTTAGACAAAAACTCAAAATCTGGATTCGTCTTTTTATTACCAGAAGTTTTTTCAAATTGAGAATTGTTTGCTACCCCTTCTTTTACAAAAACTCTATAACTGTTTTTCATTTCAACAGTTCCATTTACTCTTCCATTAATCATAAAACCTTGTCCAATAGGTGAAAAACGCCTTTGAAAAATACTCCCCAAACCAGCTATACCACCGCTATTTCCTGATCCATCATAAGAATAAAAAGTAGCTGGCACATAAACGCCGCTGCTACCTAATGTTCCTGGGGAAAAAGTACCATAACCTCCCTTATAATCCGTAATATAATGGGAATTTACGGTTTTGTCTTGTTCCCAAAAATAAGCAATACCTGAACAGTTTGTTTGTTCAAGCAAGAATGCAGAAAGATCAATCGCAGATGGATATGGATTACCTGTGAGAGTGAACTGCGACAAGCCAACGGATATTTGTATTGTACCATCATTAGGTTTTCCTCTAAAATCATAACGTTGCTTACTTCCAGGGTTGTTTTGAACTCCATTTACAGTTATCGCATTTGTCCCCGAAGTGCCTTTCATTGTAAATCCTTCACCCGCATTTATAGTTGCTGCAGAACCTACTGCCAACCAACTCGCATAACTAGATGAGCCTATTAATTTATTAATCCAAAAAGGGGCAATTCCAAGCGGACTTGCAGTTCCATTATAGCTATTTGAGGCTAATATATTAGGCTCGTTAAACCCAATAATACTAGTTACGTCCTTCAATTGACTTATACCAAAAGGGGAATTTCCTGTAGTAGCAGCAGCCCCACCTACCGGCGAACACCAATAATTATACTGAAAATTATTTGTGGAACCTTCTTGATATACAGATAAACTACCTAAACCACTGTTGCCTGTGTTGGTTGTAGTGCCTTGTAAAAGTTGCGCACTATCTCTCAAATAAAAATTACTTGTAGCAGCTTTGAGTTCTAATTGCTCTTTTATAAAAACCAACTCATTTGTAGCAAATACATAACTATTTGGACTCACATACATTTGTGCCTTACTTTCATTTTGAAAAAAAATGAATAGAAAAAAGAAAGCTCCTTTTTGAAGTATTGATGTGTTCATAAGCTTTTAAATTAGAAAGTATTAATTTTTTATATAAAAGCAGCTTTGCTAAATAGTTTTAAAATGTAGGTTCTAAAAATTCAAAAACAAAAGCATAAAACTGTTTTTCATTACCTAAATTTACAAAAAAAATAAAATACAAACAGACAAAAAAGCCGATAAAAAGTATAAATAATCGATGAAATACACTTTTTTAGTTTTAAAATATGTTTTTTCTTTCAAAAAACAAATAGACATAAATACTAAAAGTACTACCATTTTAGTTCTCATCTTAAAACAATAACGAAATGAAGGAGGTATAAAAACGTATACTATTTAAAAATAAATTTTAAAAAATTAAAGAAAGTACGTTTTTTTAAGAAGTTTAAATCTTGTTCATGCGTATAACATTCCCGCTCAAAGGAAATGTTTTTGTAAGCGAGATAACTATTTTTATAATGTAACAATCGTATGCAATACTCTAAAAGGTACCAAATAAAAAAAGGGAGAATTAGCAACTCGATTTGTTGCCTGATATGTATGCGTTCATGATTTAGTAAAATTGGATTTTCTTTATCTTTCTTGAATTTTACTATTACAAAAGGAAAAATCGTTAATCCACGATATCCTTTTGGAATTAAATATTTGGACACAATCAAAAACATTAGCACTAAAATTTATAAATTTGTAATCATACAAAACCTTAAAAAACTAATATTTTGCGGAATTGTAAAATTATATTCTCCAAAGTAGTATCAAAAAATAATGAGCCAAAGTAATGAAAATAAATTGATAGAAGGGGAAGATTTCTATTACACACCGGAAGGATATAAATGTTTTACCGAGAAACACCACCTTAAACGAGGTTATTGTTGTAAAAATAACTGCCGACATTGTCCTTACGGCTTTGATAAAAAAACAGGAACCAATAAAAAATAATCACATTTTAGAATCTAAATAACAAACAATATTAGAGTGCTGGTTTAAAAAAACACATACATAAAATGGATATTTGTTCACAGAAATATAGAATCAAAATTCACAAATCCTACCATAGGTCGGATATTCGTTATCCTTAGTTGTTTCATTTTTCACAAGAAGTAAGTGCTTCTTTAACGAATTAGTGTATAAAAAATAACGAAACAACATTAAAAATGACTTTTCAAGAACAAATAGTACAAGGAATTCCTTCGGTTTTACCAAATCCAAAACCTTATGATATAAAGCGATTAGCTGACCTAACGACACAAACCGAAATTAATCATGCGCCAAAGCGAAAAGAAATCCTTTCGGATGATGAAAAAAAATTAGCACTAAAAAATGCTTTGCGCTATTTTGAGCCGAAACATCATGCAGAATTACTTCCTGAATTCAAAGCCGAATTAGAAACATACGGAAGAATTTATATGTATCGCCTACGTCCTGATTATAAAATCTATGCGCGACCAATTCATGAATATCCAGGAAAATGCGAGCAAGCAAAAGCCATTATGTTGATGATTCAAAATAATTTGGACTATGCCGTAGCGCAGCATCCGCATGAATTAATTACGTATGGCGGAAATGGAGCAGTATTTTCAAACTGGGCTCAATATTTATTGACCATGAAATATTTGGCAGAAATGACCGAAGAGCAAACGTTAGCCATGTATTCTGGTCATCCCATGGGATTATTCCCTTCTCATAAAGAAGCGCCGAGAGTAGTTGTTACTAACGGAATGGTTATTCCAAATTATTCCAAACCGGATGATTGGGAAAAAATGAATGCTTTGGGCGTTTCTCAATACGGACAAATGACTGCCGGAAGTTACATGTACATCGGTCCACAAGGAATTGTCCACGGAACTACCATCACAGTTTTAAATGGTTTTAGAAAAATTAAGAAATCGCCAAAAGGTGGATTATTCGTTACTTCTGGACTTGGCGGAATGTCTGGCGCACAACCAAAAGCAGGAAATATTGCTGGTTGCGTAACCGTTTGTGCCGAAGTAAATCCAAAAATTACACACATTCGTCATTCTCAAGGTTGGATTAATGAAGTGATTGAAAATATCGAAGAATTAGTTCCAAGAGTTAAAAAAGCTTTAGAAAAACAAGAAGTAGTTTCCATTGCTTATCTCGGAAATGTAGTCGATGTTTGGGAACGTTTTGACCAAGAAAACCTGCATATTGATTTAGGTTCTGATCAAACTTCATTACACAATCCTTGGGCTGGAGGTTATTATCCAATTGGATTTACTTTCGAAGAATCCAATGATTTAATGGCAAACAATCCTGAAACATTCAAACAAGAAGTTCAAAAAACACTACGTCGTCATGCTGATGCAATCAACAAACATACTGCTAAAGGCACCTATTTCTTTGATTATGGAAATGCGTTTTTACTGGAAGCCTCTCGTGCTGGAGCCGATGTTTTTGCAGAAAATCACATCGATTTTAAATACAACAGTTACGTACAAGATATTATGGGACCAATGTGTTTCGACTACGGGTTTGGACCATTCCGATGGGTTTGTGCCTCAGGAAATCCAGAGGATCTAGCCAAAACTGATAAAATTGCTTGTGGTGTTCTGGAAGAAATGATGAAAAATTCTCCTGAAGAAATCCAGCAACAAATGGCGGATAATATTCAATGGATTAAAGGCGCACAAGAAAATCAATTGGTTGTTGGCTCACAAGCCAGAATTCTATATGCGGATGCCGAAGGACGAATTAAAATAGCCGAAGCCTTCAATCAAGCTATTGCTCGAGGAGAAATTGGATATATCATTTTAGGACGCGATCATCACGATGTTTCTGGAACCGATTCACCCTACAGAGAAACATCCAATATTTACGACGGCTCAAGATTCACTGCTGATATGGCAATCCAAAACGTAATTGGCGATAGCTTTCGCGGTGCTACATGGGTTTCCATTCACAATGGTGGCGGTGTTGGCTGGGGCGAGGTAATTAACGGTGGTTTTGGTATGGTTCTTGATGGTACAAAAGAAGCCTCAAAACGTTTAGAATCAATGCTTTTCTGGGATGTAAACAACGGAATTTCAAGAAGAAGTTGGGCAAGAAACGAAGGAGCAATTTTTGCAATAAAAAGAGCCATGGAAACGCAACCTTTATTGAAAGTTACCATCCCTAATGTTGTAGACGAAGATTTATTATAATTTCAGGTTTCAAGTCAAACTTTTCAAACCTGAAACCTCAAACTTGAAACAATAAAATAAAACATTATGAAAACAATAAAATTTATTCCCGTACTATTACTCTTTGTATTTGCCTCATGCAGTTCGGTTAGAGTGTACTCTGATTTTGATAAAAAAGTAGATTTCACTCCTTACAAAACGTATGCGTTTCATAAAAACGGAATCGACAAAGTTGAAATTTCACAATTAGACAAGAAAAGAATTCTAAACGCTATAGATCGTGAATTGAGTGCAAAAGGCATGACCAAAAGCGAAAATCCAGATCTATTAGTCAACATTTTCACCAAAGAAAGAGAACGAGTTGATGTCAACCAATTCAACTCTGGATGGGGTTATGGCTGGGGTTGGGGTTGGAGTCCTTTTATGTGGGGCGGACAAAATACAATTGCTAGCACTTCAACTGAGGGCACCCTTTTTATCGACTTAATTGATGCTAAAAAGAAAGAACTCATTTGGCAAGGTGAAGGTGTTGGGAATTTAACTCAAAACCGAAGAGACAAAGAAGAGCGAATCAACGAATTTGTTGCTAAAATTTTAGAACAATTTCCTCCAAAAGAAGAATAGATATTACTACAATCAAACATAAAGCCTACCTTTGCGTAGGCTTTTTTTATAGAAATTATGATACCACAAACCGATATTGCTTCCTTAGAGGACATTAAACTCTTAGTCAATACTTTTTACGCTCAAGTGCAAAAAGATGAAATAATTGGCCCTATTTTCAACGAAAAAATAGGCAACCGTTGGCCGGAACATTTAGAAAAAATGTATGGATTTTGGGAAACTATTTTGCTAGAAGTTCACTCTTATTCTGGAAGTCCCTTTCCACCTCACAAACAGCTCCCTATTGGCAAAGATCACTTTAACCGTTGGATGGAACTATTTACACAAACTACCAATCAATTATTCCAAGGGCCACTGGCAGATGAAGCCAAATATAGAGCAAAAGCCATGGCTGATATGTTTCATTACAAGATTGACTATTTCCTAACGTTGAAAAAAATCAGATTAATCCATCGTAACGTTATTAGCTGCAGCTATCTTATTTTTATCTAGTACACAATCAATTCTATGCGCAAATTACTTTTTTTAGTTGTTCTTCCTGTATTTCTTTTCTCTTGTGCCAATGTAAAACAAATCGCTGAACACATTCACATCCCGAAATTAAAACTATTAAACACTATTGAAATTCCGTTTGATACCCAAATTCAAAACACCAAAATTGGTGGCTTATCTGGTATTGATTATGATCCAAAAAAAGAGTTGTATTACATCATTTCCGATGATCGATCGATTTTTAATGAGGCTCGTTATTACACTGCCACCATTGCTTTGGAAAATGACCTTCTAAAAAATGTCATGTTTCAAAGTGTAAGTACTTTAAAAAACGAAACCGGAAAAGTATATGGCAACTGGAACACTACACGAAACACATCAACAGATCCAGAAGACATCCGATTTAATCCAAAAACAAACACTTTAGTATGGAGCAGCGAAGGAGCTCGAGTAGTGACCGCAGATAAGGAAATTTTGCAAAACCCTGCCTTGAACTTCATGACTACAAAAGGTGATTTTATAGGAAATGTAACACTACCAGAAAATCTAAAAATGCAAAAAATAGAAAAAGGTCCAAGAAACAATGGCACTTTGGAAGGTCTTACTTTTGATAAAAACTATAAAAACATTTACACCAATATTGAGGAACCGCTATTTGAGGATGGTAACCAAGCCATAACTAGCAAAGGAGGTTTAATAAGGTTGTACCAGTTTAATGCCAAAACTGGAAGAAATACAGCTCAATACGGCTATCTTTTAGAACCTATTGCCCGCGAACCCAATCCGAGTGGTGCTTTTGCTGTCAATGGAATTTCGGCAATTCAGTATTACAGTAAAAACAAACTTCTTGTTGTGGAACGCTCCTACTCTACGGGAACACAAGAATGCACCGTAAAAGTTTTTTTGTGTGATCTAAAAAAAGCAACTAATGTTAAAAATAACTCCTCCTTACTGAATCAAAACATACAATTGGGATCTAAAAAACTGGTTCTAAACATGGATGATTTGGGAATTTTTATTGATAATATCGAAGGAATTACGTTTGGTCCCAAGTTGGCTAATGGCAATCGATCTTTAATCTTGGTTTCTGACAATAATTTTGCGGAAAAACAGAAAACACAGTTCTTTTTGTTTGAAGTGATGGAGTAGGAAATCCGAAAATATCTTATCATTCGCAACTCCCCTAGCCCCGATTGCAATGGAAAGCTTTTTGAAAAAGCCGTTTTGATTTTTCCTGTTTATAAAAAGCGACCGCAGGAAGCTCTTTTATAAACTTTAGAAAAACAAACGGGTTTGCAAAAACTTGCAATGAAAAGCGGGAATTAGCTCCTGAATTTCGTATTTTTGCATAAAAACTACACCGTTTTCGACATGAACACAACTATAGAAAGCAATCCGTTATTAGACCGATTACCAAAACACTTACAACAATTTATTAAACCTCAGGATTATAGCGATTATACGCCCATAAATCAAGCGGTTTGGCGTTATGTGATGCGCAAAAACGTGGATTATTTATCTAAAGTGGCGCATAATTCGTACCTAGAAGGGTTAAAAAAAACGGGAATTGAGATAGACAATATCCCGAGTATGTATGGCATGAACCGCATTTTGACCGAAATAGGCTGGGCTGCAGTTGCAGTTGATGGTTTTATTCCGCCCAATGCTTTCATGGAATTTCAAGCTTATAATGTACTTGTAATTGCATCGGACATTCGCCAACTAGAGCATATTGAATACACTCCTGCACCAGATATTATTCACGAAGGTGCTGGTCACGCACCTATTATTGCCAATCCAGAATATGCGGAATACCTTCGTCGTTTTGGAGAAATAGGCTGCAAAGCAATTTCTTCGCACAAAGATTACGAAATGTACGAAGCTATCCGACTGCTTTCAATCGTAAAAGAAGCCGAAGGTACGCCACAAGCTACGATTGATGCTGCCGAAAAAGCAGTTGAAGATTTGCAAAATAACATGGGCGAACTCTCAGAAATGGCGCAAATACGCAACTTACACTGGTGGACGGTTGAGTACGGATTAATTGGGACGGTTGAAAATCCTAAAATATATGGTGCTGGTTTGCTTTCCTCTATAGGCGAGAGTGCGCATTGTATGACTCAGGAAGTAAAGAAAATACCTTACGATATCTCAGCAGCCAATCAAAGTTTTGACATTACAAAATTACAACCGCAACTGTATGTTACACCTACATTTGCCTATTTAAATTTAGTTTTAGAGGAGTTTGCCAATAAAATGGCGTTGCGTACTGGTGGATTATCCGGTATTAACAAATTGATTGATTCGAATGCTTTAGGAACGATCGAATTGAGTACTGGATTGCAAATTTCAGGAGTTTTCAGCTCAGTTATTGAGCATGAAGGCAAACCCATTTACATTCAAACTACCGGAAAAACGGCGCTCGCATACAGAGAAAAAGAATTAGTAGGTCATGGAACATTGACACATGCTGAAGGTTTTGGTAGCCCAATAGGTAAACTTCAAGGCATCAATCTAGCTATTGAGGATATGAGTCCAAAAGACTTAAACGCTTATGACATACTCGAATCAAAAACGGTGACATTAGAGTTTGAGGGCGGCATTACGGTTAAAGGTGAAATTATTACAGGCTCCAGAAATTTACAAGGTGAAATTACTTTGATTCGTTTTAAAAATTGCACGGTCACACATGGTGAAACGGTTTTATTCCAGCCAGAATGGGGCGTTTATGATATGGCGGTGGGCAAGAAAGTAACTTCTGCGTTTTCTGGGCCTGCTGATGTAAATAGTTTTGATTTGATTTCGCATTTGCCATCGAGTACTACCATAAAAGCAAAACATAGCGCTGAGCGTGATGATTTAGAAATTTTATATCAAACAGTTCGAAATATCAGAGAAACAAAAGATAAAGAAACGTCTTTGAGACCCATTTTCGAAAAAATACAGAGCAATCATCCTAACGATTGGTTGCTTGCGGTAGAACTTACAGAACTACTTAAAGACAGAAGCGAACCTCAATTACTGCAAGAAGTTTTGGTGTTTTTAGATCAAATGAAACTGAAAAGACCTGAAGTATCTCATTTAGTTATAGGAGGTTTGGACTTGATTTTTGATAAAGCGAAAGCTTAAAAGCAATAAACCGCAGATTCGCAGATTTTAAATACTTCTAAAAATCTGTGAATCTGCGGTTATTTTTTTGTGTTACAATTTTATTTTTTGTCCAAATTCTTTTTCGGTTGTGATAACCTGTCCCTCGTATTTTAAAGTCCAACCCAATTGACTTGTTGTGATTAATAGTTTAGACAACTCGCTGATCAATCGGTTTTGAGCATTTGTTTTTAAACTTGATTTTTCAACTTTCTTAGCCAGATTTGCTTTAACAGATTTGTTTATTTTATTGTAATCATCGCCTGTAAACGGATTCAACTTACTTTGTTCTACATCATAAAACTGAATATCCGGACTGATTTTGATTTCTTCTTTGGGAATACTCACAATTGTAATTGTTTTGTTGATAGAGTCGATGTCGTACTTCATAAGATGTAAATCATAGGCCACAGTAACATCCGCATTAACAACAACTAAGGCTTTTTTCTCAAAAGAAAGCATGTCCATCAAATATTTCTGTTGATTTTTATATGTTATCACTTCAGAGAAATGCCCTTCAGTAACAACCAACTTGCCCACGTTAAGAATTTGCTGCTGAATGAGATTGGTATTATAGGTAATATCTTGATCCTCATTTTTCTTAAAATCGCAATATTTAAATAATAAAAAGACACCAATAATAATTCCGATTCCGATAAGTATTCTTTTGAGCATAATTAAAATTTCATGAATGAATATTGATTTTCTAAGATAGTTATTTTTTCCTTAAGTCTTGTCTTAAATTTAATATGACTTTCAGATTTGGGGTTGAATGGCTTGTGAGCTAGGCTTTTTTGGATCGCTTCTACCTCATCCATCAGAGTGTGAGCCGTTTCAGAAATGGTAGTTTCTTTAAAGCGTTGCCAAATATAATCGACAGCTAGAGTATTAGGGTGCAACATATCGTCTGCATAAAACCGATAATCTCGCAGTTCGTCCATCATGATCTCATACGAAGGAAAGTAAGCCCCCTCCGCCCCCGAAGGGGGAACTTGCAAAACAGTGTGCAAAGCAGAAATTATATTAGCTTTGCTCTTTTGGTTTTCAACAAAACCGTCTTTGATGTGTCTTACTGGTGATACTGTAAAAATAAGCTTGCAATCAAGGTTTAGAGTACGAATTGAATCCACTGTCCTCGTTATACTTTCTTGTATTGCTGCAACAGAAAGTAATTCTTTGTGAAACTGTTTTTGCGGTACCTTATGACAATTTGCCACGATGGCTTGGCTTTCTATATTGCGATACACCCATGAGGTTCCGTAGGTGATTATGATATGCGTTGATTCGATTATTTGTCGCTTTGTTACTGTAACAATCTCATTCAAGTTATGGAGTAAATCGTCTTTATTAGCATGACTCCAATCTGAATGTACATCAAAACAATGCCAACGTTCGTTATAAAAAAATACATCTTCTTCTGTAAATTTCTTTTCGGAAACAGCAAAATATATGAGTTTTTCAATTGCCAAAGGATGAAACAAAATCCCAAAAGGATTACAGCTGTTTTGAAATTTAAAAAGATCCAGTTTTTCGGCCATGTTCACCGCAAAACAAGAACCTATTGACATGATTTTAGAATTATAATCAATAGGATATTTACTGGTAGGAATGGGGATTTCGGTTCTGAATTGCATGGAATTGTATTTGGAACAAATTTCAACAATTTTAGCGAATTAAATGAGATTTTGTTCTTTATTCCTGATTCATGATAATAAAAAAACCCTTTCAAAATTTAAACTTTGAAAGGGTTTTTTTTGAGTAATTTTATCTTAATAAAAATATTCCACTTTCAAATACCCCACGAATCCACTAGATAAAGGCGTAGATTCAGAAACTCGTTCTTTAGGATAATTTTCTAAATCATAGGTAAATGCGTTTTTATATGTTGTAGCAGATGATGTAATTTGACCGTTTATTGAAGTACTCGTAATTACTGTACTGATAACATTATTATTGATAGAAATTTTATCATTTTGATTTAATAATTCTTTGAACCCTGCAATATTAAATAACGGATTTTTCTTTGAATCATAATCAAAACTAATGCTATACTTAGATTCCTCTCCCGCTGGAGAATTATCATAAATACGCTCTTCTTTGATTAAATTACCATTAGAAAGCAGTATGGTTCCGTGATACTCTTTAACCTCAACATTTCCTGAAAGTAGCATAAGTTTTTCAAAAGAAACTGTTTTATCAGCATTATGGGTGTACTTTATTTTATATTTTCCTACAGAAGAAACGCTCACTAATTTCCCTTTAAAATAGCTGTATTCAATAGTTTCAAGAAGTTGGTTTGTTTTATTAAGTTTAACCATTTTAGAAATCAAACCATCGGTGTATGTAAAGTCTGTGCGTTCCTGAGTGCCATCAATACTAACTATCTGGCTCCCATTATAAACATATACATACGTTTGCGTATTTCCTCTTGCAGTAGTTTCAATTACTTTTTGAAGCAATTTAAAACTATCGTCAGTATCATTTGCACATGAAACAAATGTTAAAATAATAAAAGACAAAAAGAAATTTATAACTATTTTATTTTTCATAATAAATCAATCACTTCTCCCATTAATTTTTGGCATAAAAGTTTACAAATTTAGACAAATTTTTTTTTATAAAAAATTCATCGTCATAATCCTAATCTTTCGGTTGAACTGCGCTATTGAAAAGAATTTCCATTTTATTTTAAAGATTCAACAACTAAGGTGTTCATAAAAAACAGAATGTATTCCTATTAGGACTCATGAGAAAATTTAAGTTTTTCACTACCATAAATCCATTATTTCTTTCTACAATGTTTATTTAATTACGTATACATTTTTTTCATTTTCCAGATTCGAAAAAAAAGTATCCACAATCAATTTCCTTAATTAACATTCCCAATTCTATAATAACAATTTCTGCATTTATCACTTTTTCCGGGTTTTTCAATATTTATTTTATTTTCGTTAAAAAAAATCATCTTATTTAAAATCAGGTATTTATACTTGCTTTGAGTTTTCTCAATTGTATTAGTTTTGAAAAGAATAAAATTTATTCTTTTCAAAATTTAAATTAAACCGAATTCGAAACATTGTTTTTGAAGTAGCCCCAATGAAACAATAAAAACCAAAAGCTGACTTAAACTCAGCCATAAATGGAATTTAACAACTAAACTTAACCCTAAATCAATACTATGAAACAATCAAATTCTAGTTTACTTAATTATGTAAACTTACTTTTATCAAACGATGACGCATTGAACACCTTCTTGGTTGACCCGATAACGGAAGCAGAAAATGTTCATGGAATAACGAAAGCAGAACGCGCAGTACTACGAAGAACAATTGCTCATTTAAGCAATAAATCAGCTAATGGTTACACGGTAGCGAGACACCTTCAATCTTACAGACGTTCTTTAAGACTTTTACAGAACGTACTTCATAACGTAGGTTCGAAAATGGTACAAGATGCAATACCAGTAAACGAAGACGCTAACAGTGCTGCTTTGTATACTTTTTCTATTGTTTACAATTTACCTAAGGTAACAAATGGTCCGGTAGATTTTACTTGCAAAACAAATGGATTTGTCGAACAGCCGCAGTATGGAGGACCTTACGCCATTTCGACTCCAGCGTACACTGTTCAACTAAGCAATCCTAATCCGAGTATCAAAGATGTTATGGATGCAGTAAACCAACGCTATTTTGGCTACATGCCCTACACAACAGTAACCATCGGCGGACAGTTGTATGTTAAATCATTAATACCTTTTTCAACTTATGAAATCACAGCAGATCTTAGCAGCAGTTGTTATGATTTAACCAATCCAAATGCAGATTATGTATTTTGGTTTTATTCCATCAATGGTAAAGCAAATCCTTATAATTCTGGCAAAATTGGAACATCTTTTGCAACGCACATACTGAAGCCAAACCAAACCGTATTTTGGCAACTAATTGCTCCAGATTACGAATATGGATTCCAAAAATGTTTACCTACCGAAGGAAACAAATATGCCATGAGCAAATAAAATATCTTTCATAATAGAAAATGCGGCTATTACATTTTAGGATGTTAGCCGCATTTTTAGTAGTAAAAATAGAGTCCTAATTCCAACAACTATTTGAATATGGTTTTAAAAATGATTAAAATTTGTATTTAACAATCATTCCTAATTTAAGAATCCAAAAGTGCACATTTATTTGATATTTTTGCATGGGCAAAAACCCACGCAACTACTCTTGAATTACTATGAAACTATTATATTCTTATCTTAAAAAACATAAAGCCTTACTATTTATTGCCTTACTTATGGCCGCAATAAACATTTGCTTTAGCTTATCTGACTCGATTATTACTGGAAAATTAATGCAGGATTGCGGTGTTGGAATTTCAAAATACAAAGGGAACGAAATAGGTTTTTTAAAATCGGTTTCATTTTGGCTAGGATTATCCCTTGGAGCAGCAATGATTTCCAGAATTACGAAAAACTTTCAAGACTATTTTACCAATATTGTCATTCAGCGCACTGGTGCAGCTATGTACACAGAGGGCATCAAAAAATCGCTCGATTTGCCATATGAACAATTTGAAGACCAGCGAAGTGGTGAAACTTTAAGTAAATTAACTAAGGTTCGTCAGGATTCCGAAAAATTAATTACACTCTCTATTTCGTTAATATTCCAGACCGTTATTGGGTTTGTTTTTGTAGTGGTGTATGTTTCGCAAATTGATTACCGAATTTCACTCATTTTCTTAATTACAGCCCCAATTATTGCATTGGTAAGTTCTTATTTAGGCAAAAAAATAAAGGTAGTTTCAAGAAAAATTGTAACCCAAACAAACACCTTAGCAGGATCAACTACAGAAAGTTTACGCAATATTGAACTTGTGAAAAGCTTGGGATTAACGTATCAAGAAGAAAAACGTCTGAATTTAAACACCCTTAAAATTTTACACCTCGAATTACAAAAAATTCGTTTTATTAGAAGTTTAAGTTTTATTCAAGGAACAACGGTTCATTTTCTTAGAACATGTGTTGTTTTTACCTTGTACTATTTCTTGTTTGGAGGCAAAATTATTGTTGGTGATTTATTGACAATGGTCTTTTTTACGTTCTTTATTTTTGGACCGTTACAAGAGTTAGGAACATTCATAATCGCGCTGAATGAAACCAAAGTTTCAATGGAAAACTTCAAAGAATTATTAAATGCACCCACAGAATTTCGTCCAAAAAATGCTAGAAATGTTGGTGCAATACAATCTTTAGCCTTTTCTAATGTGAGTTTCAAGCACAAATCAGCAAAACACAATGCTGTTGAAAACATAAATTTTGAGATTAAACAAGGAGAAACAATTGCCTTTGTTGGCCCGTCAGGTGCAGGAAAAACAACTTTGGTTAAACTTCTTGTTGGATTGTACCCTCCCGAAAAAGGAAATGTGCGTTACAACGACATGGATTCTAAAGAAATTGATTTGTTAGATTTGAGAAAACAACTCGGATTTGTAACACAAGATGCACAATTATTTAGTGGTACAATTCGAGAAAATTTATTGTTTGTAAAACCATCCGCAACTGATGAAGAACTACTTGAAGTGCTACACAAAGCAAGTTGTCATACATTATTGGCGCGTGCCGAAGACGGTTTAAATTCTACTATCGGTGAAGGCGGTATTAAAGTTTCTGGTGGCGAAAAACAACGTTTATCTATTGCTAGAGCCATTTTGAGAAATCCGAATTTATTGATTTTTGATGAGGCAACTTCTGCTCTTGATTCTATTACCGAGGAAGAAATTAATACTACAATTAGAAATATATCCGACCAAAACCGAATTACTGTTTTAATTGCACACCGATTGTCAACCGTTATGCATGCTGATAAAATCTTTGTTTTGGAACAGGGACAAATTATTGAACAAGGCCAACACGAAGCATTATTAGAAGAAAAAGGGTTGTATTATGCCATGTGGCGTCAGCAGATTGGTGAGAGAAAGTAAATTTTAAGGTTCAAAAAATTTAAGTCGTTAACTAAATAAATTAAAGGTACTATTTGTCTTTTCGAGGGAGGATAAATGAAATAAAATAAGAAAGAAGCATAAATACGACAAACAAAAACCCGACAGCTTTAAAACTTGTCGGGTTTGATTTTATAAAAACTTTGCAGTTCTGCGTCCTGCGAGATTAAAGTAATTACTACTTCAGAAACTCAACTGCCTTAGCCAAAGTCTCAGCAATCCCGTTTACATTCTTTCCTTTTCCAGAAGCGAAAAACGGCTGTCCACCACCATTTCCATCGATTAATTTCCCTAATTCTCTAATTACAGTTCCTGCATTTAACGCTTTTTCTGCAACCAATTCTTTAGAAATATAGCAATGAATATTTGGTGTGTTATCTTCAATTGAAGCTAAAAATACAAATGAATTTGGTTTAGCAGTCCCTATGGCTTGCGCCAAATCTTTAGTAGAGCTCATTGATAAATCTACTTGCTTTGCCAAAAAGTTAATACCGTTTACCTCTTGAAAATCAGCAACTAAAACATCCTTTAATCCGTCGATTTTCTCTTTTAATAATTGCTCAATTTGTTTTTTTAACTTCGTATTATCGTCTTGCAATGAAGTTACTGATTTTAAAACATCTTGTGGGTTTTTCAACGTTTCTTTGATTTCCGCCAAAGTATTTTCTTGATTTTGATAGAAATTCTTCACTGCATCACCCGTAATGGCTTCAACTCTACGAATTCCTGCTGCTACTGCACCTTCAGAAATGATTTTGAAATGCCAGATTTCAGCTGTGTTTTTTACGTGAATTCCACCACAAAGTTCTTTGCTTTCGCCAAATTCTATCATTCGAACTGAATCCCCGTATTTTTCTCCAAACAAGGCCATTGCACCTTTTTCTAATGCTTCTTTTATTGGGATATTACGGTGTTCTACCAATTGCAACTGCGCTTCAATTTGTGCATTCACACTTGCCTCTACTTGACGTAATTCCTCATCTGAAACTTTAGAAAAATGCGAAAAGTCAAAACGCAAATAGTTTGGATTTACTAAGGATCCTTTTTGCTCTGCGTGCGTTCCTAAAATACTTCTCAAAGCCAAATGCATCAAGTGCGTAGCCGAGTGATTCTTAGAAGTTGATGTTCTTAAATCCGTATTTACTTTTGCCGTAAAACCTGCTTCTATATTTTCTGGAAGCTGTTTTGCAAAATGTAATATTAAGTTATTTTCTTTTTTTGTATCAATGATGTCAATCGTTTCATTAGCAGAAACTAGTGTTCCTTTATCACCTACTTGTCCTCCACCTTCTGGATAAAAAGGTGTATTGTCTAAAACGATTTGATATAAAATTCCGTCTTTTTTAGAATCTACTTTACGAATACGAGTAATTTTTACTTCGTTTTCTGTTTGATCGTAACCCACAAAAGTTTCTACATTTCCAGGAATTAAAACCGACCAATCTTCGGTTGAAACTTCAGAAGCAGCACGCGAACGCGCTTTTTGTTTTTGCAGTTCAACTTCAAAATCTGTTTCGTTGTAGGTGTATCCTTTTTCTTTTAAAATTAAAGCGGTTAAATCTTTTGGAAAACCGAAGGTATCGTACAATTCAAAAACTTTTGCTCCTAAAACTTCATTTCCTGATGTTTCAGCAACCACTTTGTCTAACAATTGCAATCCTTGTTCTAAGGTTCGTAAGAACGAAGCTTCTTCCTCTCTAATTACATTGGTAACCAATTGTTGTTGGGCTTTAATCTCTGGGAAAAATTCTCCCATTTGATTTGCCAAAACCGCTACCAGTTTATTGATAAAAGGTTCTTTGGTATCCAAAAATGTAAATCCGTAACGAATAGCACGACGCAAAATTCTACGAATTACATAACCAGCACCTGTGTTTGATGGCAATTGTCCGTCAGCAATTGCAAACGCTACGGCACGCACGTGATCTACAATGACACGAATGGCAATATTAGTTTTATTCTGTTCCTCTGAAATGTTTTTCACTTCATCAGATGTGTATTTAAAACCTGTAATTTGTTCTACTTTCTCGATAAGTGGTGTAAAAACATCCGTGTCATAATTAGATGTTTTGCCTTGCAAAGCCATACACAAACGCTCAAATCCCATTCCGGTATCTACGTGCTGTGCTGGAAGTTTTTCAAGAGATCCATCGGCTTTACGGTTGAACTCCATGAATACATTATTCCAGATTTCAACTACTTGTGGGTGGTCATTGTTTACGAGACTTTTTCCTGAAACCAAAGCCTTTTCAGCATCAGTACGCAAATCAACGTGTATTTCAGAGCATGGGCCACAAGGTCCTTGATCTCCCATTTCCCAGAAGTTGTCTTTCTTGTTTCCAAGGATGATTCGGTCTTCATCAATTAACGTTTTCCAGATATCCCACGCTTCTTGATCAAAAGGAACATTATCTTCTTTACTGCCTTCAAAAACAGAAACGTATAAGTTTTCTTTTGGGATTTTGTACACTTCGGTCAAAAGTTGCCAAGCCCAATTGATGGCTTCTTTTTTGAAATAATCACCAAAAGACCAGTTTCCAAGCATTTCAAACATGGTGTGGTGGTACGTATCAAAACCTACGTCCTCGAGATCATTGTGTTTTCCTGATACGCGCAAGCATTTTTGAGTATCGGCTATTCGATTATTTTTTGGAGTTCCGTTTCCTAAAAAGAACTCTTTGAACTGAGCCATTCCAGAATTATTAAACATCAAGGTGGGATCATCCTTCAGGACAATAGGTGCTGATGGAACAATTAAATGCCCATTTGAGGCGAAAAATTCTAAAAATTGCTTGCGTACGTCTTGTGATGTCATTGATTTGATTTAAATAATTTAAAGATTGCTACGAATTGAATTTTTCAATCTTAATAATCTTTCACTCTTTTTTGCCCCAGATAGTAGTGGAAAGCTTTGCATTTTTGCCAACTATTTTTTCTGGAACTGGCAGAGCGACCGTAGGAAGCTCCTGCTGGATCCAAAGAAAAAAAGAGGGCAAAAAGGTAAACTTGCAACGAATAGCTGGAACAGGCACCTAATTTATTTATTCTAAAAAAAGATGGTAACAAATGAAACATTTCTTAAATTTGTTCGTCTAACCCATTATAGTGTGCAAAAATAGGGTATTTTAAAATATGTCGAAAGTAAAATATTATTACGATTCTGAAAATCTAGCCTACAGGAAAATAAAAACACAAAAAAGGAGAAAATTTGGTGTTGTTATTCTATTTATACTAGCTGCCGCGTTGTTTGGTTTTTTGAGTTTCATCGTTTTATTGAACACGCCTTTTTTTGAAACACCAAAAGACCGCTTGCAAGCCCGAGAGATTGAAAATTTAAAATTGAATTATGCCATTCTCAATAAAAAAATGGATCAGGTGAACGGTGCGCTTGACGCAATAGAAGAACGTGACAACAATGTTTATAGGGTGTATTTTAACAAAACTGCAATCCCAGACTCTATTAGGAAAGCTGGTTTTCAGGGTAAAAATAGATATGAATTGCTGGAAGGTTATAATAATTCACAATTAGTCATCAATACCACTAAAAGGATTGATGTTATGAGTAAACAATTAGCCATTCAATCAAAGTCACTAGACGAAATTTTAAAATTAGCAGCAGCTAAAAGTGAATTTTTGTCAGCTATTCCTGCCATTCAACCGGTACGAAATGAGAACCTAAAACACATGGCATCTGGTTTTGGATACCGAACAGATCCTTTTACGAAAGCGCGTAAAATGCATGAAGGCATGGATTTTACAGCTAAAAGTGGAACACCTATTTATGCTACTGGTGATGGTGTTGTGGCAAAAGCGGACAACACGGCATCAGGCTACGGAAATCATATTGTAATTCGGCACGGATTTGGATATGAAACTTTGTATGCACACTTGAGCAAGTACAATACAAGAGCAGGACAGCGTGTAAAAAGAGGCGACATTATAGGTTACGTAGGAAGTACTGGCCGATCAGAAGCTCCGCACTTACATTATGAGGTATTGAAAGATAAAAAGGTAGTGAACCCACTTAATTTTTATTACGGAAACATATCGGCGGTTGAATATGTAGCTATTTCACAATTAGCGAATCAAGAAAATCAGTCGCTGGATTAAGATAGTGGAATGTGAGATGTGAAAAATGAAATTTCATTGGACAACAAAAATTAGAATTACAAAAATTAGAAAATAGATAAAAATGCACATTGAACTTTCAAAAGACAAACGATACTATAGCATAGGCGAAGTAGCCAAAGCTTTTGATGTAAATGCATCACTCATTCGGTTTTGGGATAGTGAGTTTGATATTTTGAAACCAAAGAAAAATGCAAAGGGTAATCGAATGTTTACGCCTGAGGATATCACTAATTTGCAATTGATTTATCACCTTGTCAAAGAAAGAGGATTTACACTAGAAGGTGCTAAGACTCATTTGAAAGAAGGCCAAAAGAAAACTTTGGATAAATTTGAAATTATTAGAAAGCTAGAATCAATACGAACGCAATTAACCAACATAAAAAACGAACTTTAAAACAAACCTCACCCGTGTGAGAAAAACTAAATAACTAAATTTTAAACACTAAATTAAACAAACATGAGAAGATTTTTGCCTTGGATTATAGTAGCAGTTGTAATTTTTGTAATGTACAGCTGGGTTAAAGGAATCAACAACACTGCCGTAACTTTAAATCAAGATGTAGAACAGTCTTGGGGTGATGTACAAACTGCTTATCAAAGAAGAAATGACCTTATAGGCAACTTAGTAAACACTGTAAAAGGAGCCGCTGATTTTGAAAAAAGCACATTGACGGCTGTAATTGAAGCGCGCTCTAAAGCAACTTCAGTAAAAATTGACCCAGCCAATATTACACCTGAGCAATTAGCTGAATTTAACAAAGCGCAAAGCGGAGTAAGCAGCTCTTTATCAAGATTATTGGTATCTGTTGAAGCGTATCCTGAATTGAAAGCTAATCAAAACTTCTTGAAATTACAAGATGAGTTAGCAAGTACTGAAAATCAAATTTTAACGGCAAGAACACGTTTCAATGAAGCTGTTAAACCTTACAACTCTCATATCAAAACATTCCCAAACAGTCTTTTTGCAGGTCTTTTTGGTTTTAAAGAGAAAACCTATTTTACTGCTGTTGAAGGTGCTGAAAAACCTGTTGAAGTAAAATTCTAAACCTTATTTTTTATTTTGAATAACGATTTTTGATTACTACTAGCAAACTAGTGGGATTGAAAATCGTTATTTTCACTCAAAACTATTTCCGATGTCAAAAGTAGAAGATTTTTTAACCAAAGAAGAGGAACAAGAAATTGTAACAGCTATTTGTAATGCTGAGAAAAACACTTCGGGCGAGATTAGAGTTCACATCGAAAAAACCACCACTATGGATCATTTTGATCGTGCTATGGAAGTTTTTAACGAACTTAAAATGGATGCAACTGAACTCCAAAATGGTGTTTTAATCTATTTAGCGGTTGAAGATCGAAATTTTGTCATTTGCGGTGATAAAGGAATCAATGATGCTGTAAAAAGTGATTTTTGGGACAGTACTCGTGATGTAATGGTAGCGCACTTCAAACAAGGTAATTTTAAACAAGGACTTATTGATGGCATTACAAGTGCTGGGCAACAATTGCAACACTATTTTCCTTGGCAAGAAGGTGATACAAATGAATTATCAAACGAAATATCTAGAGGATAATGGTAGTACAAAAAAAGAATGCCTTGTTGTATCTAAAACTATTTGTCACTTTATTTTTCGCACAAATAAGCTTTGCCCAATTTGCAATTCCTGAAAAACCAACTTTTCAAACTTCAGTATATGATTATGCTAAGGTTTTAAGCGAAAGCGAAAAAGCGCAGCTTGAGGAAAAATTAGTCAAATATGCGGACTCTACCACTACTCAAATTGTGGTGATTACCATTGAAAGCCTTAAGGGCGAAGACATAGGGATTCTAACTCCTAAATGGGGGCAAACTTGGGGAATTGGTGGTACTGCACAAAATGATAATGGTGTTCTTATTTTATTAGCTAAAGCGGAACGAAAAATATGGATTTCAGCAGGATACGGTCTTGAAGATCGATTGACAGCTGGAATTGGCGGTGAAATAACTCGAAACATCATCATTCCCGAATTTAAAGCCGGAAGTTATTACAATGGACTTGATAAAGGAACTGATGCACTTTTTGATGTTTTTAAGGGGAAATACAAAGGGAAACGCGTAGAGAAATCAAAAGAAAAAAAATTCCCCATTGTTCCCATTATTGTGATTATAGTAGTTATCATCTTACTAGCTTCCCGAAATAAAGGCGGTGGTGGCAACTCTGGAAATCGCGGCGGTGGCTTTGGCCCTAGCCTTATGGATGTCATCATACTTAGCAGTCTTGGCCGTGGTGGCGGAGGTGGAGGTTTTGGTGGTGGTTCTTCTGGAGGAGGATTTGGCGGAGGAGGATTCGGTGGTGGATTTGGCGGAGGAGGATTTTCTGGAGGAGGATCTGGAGGCGACTGGTAAAACACATATATTAATTAAAAGCTGCAACTGCAGCTTTTTTTGTTTCTAAACAGCACTTTACGATAGTTTATTACTGTTTAAAAGGCAGCACCTTTATAGAAAAATTAAATCTCTTTTTAATTTATTTAGTAGTAATAATTTTATCTTTGAATAAAAAACTAAATTTTAAATAATGAAAAAATTAAAATTATCGCATGGTATTGTAATCCTAATGTTGTGCATTGGATTTCAAGGTTACTCCCAATTTAACGGTTGGAAAGAAAAAGTATTACAAGCAGGCGCTGCATTAGGAGCCAAAAAAATGGGACTTGATCAAGTACTAAAAAAACCAGAATCTATTACAACCTCATTTGAAGATGTAGATCAAACAGGATCAAAATTACCTGATTTACTGGTGGTCAAAAATGTACAGCCTTTATATTTATTACCAAAAGCTGCTGAAGGCGGTTTTGTATTGTGCGATGGCTTTTATGAAATGAGTGCCAAAAGTTATTGTTTAAAAGCAGGTACCTTCGCCCCATCTCAAGGCGATGGGTACATGTACGCACCCACTCTAGGACCTAAGCAAGAAATTGTAACTACAATTTTAAAAAATGCCGAAAAACATCCTGAAATAAAGCAGCAGAACATACAAGAATTATTATGGGCTATAATTGCTAAATCCCGTTTTGCCGATTTCAGTGGACAACTAAAATTAACAGCTATCGCTCTTTTGAGTACAGCTGAATTAACACACCTTGAAGGTGGAATGCTAGGTGTATTGCCTGCTAGCCTTATGAATCAAGCAAAATCAAAACTTCCTGAAGCGGTTCAAAATGTTTTTGAAGCCGAAAATAACATTCGACAAATGGTTGCTAATGGAAATTACACCTATGCCGAAATGGAAAAATATGCCATTATTGCGGGTATGGCACCTGTACGCACAGATATTCCAAGTGGGATTTGGACTTTACATCCTGATGGATACTACATTCGGTATTACCCGTCTGGTTACGCTATAACCAAAGTGCAAATTTATGTTCCAAAAACACTATTAGCCACTGGAAAACGAATCGTTTATGATGCGACTAATGACATTGCCTGTCCGGCAAATGTAGGTTCACAACGACTAGCACAAACAAACGAACCGTTAAATCCAAATTACGCTATTAAATTGAAAAGCAGCTGCAAATAAATTTGTAAAATACCCTTAACTCAAAAAAGGATAAAGCTGCTACAGGCTTCTTTATCCTTTTTTAATTTAACGGTAAGCAATCTTATTAATGATAACAATCCTGAAGGTCTGAAAACTTCATCGTTCAAGTTGATTCGTTTAAAAAAACAAGTATCTTTAACCTCGTTTTTAAACAGTAAAAAAAGCTTAATACGAATACCAAATGCTTTCACAAAAAACCAAATATGCCCTTAAAGCACTGCTCTATCTAGCCGAGCAGGACGCAAACCATATTTCTAAAACAATTGAAATTGCTGAGGCAGCTTCTATTCCAAAAAAGTTTTTGGAACAGATTTTATTGGATCTAAAACGGGGTCATTTTGTAGGTAGCAAGCAAGGGAAATTTGGAGGTTATTATCTTTTAAAATCAGGAAATGACATCACGCTAGCTGAAATACACCGCTTGTTTGACGGAGCTATTGCATTATTACCTTGCGCTTCTTTAAATTTCTATGAACCTTGTTCTGATTGTAAAACAGAGTCTGAATGCAGCCTGCGCCATGGTTTAATGATTATTCGAGATGAGACCTTAAAGGCCATGCAAGGTATTACCATAGCCTCATTAGTCAAAAAATAAAATTTTATTTTAAACTCTACTATTTTTATAGAATTTATATATATTTGCACCGAAATATTAATAGTAACTCTATTTAAAGCAAGATGAAAAAGATGCAAGTACAAAAATCCCTAGAAGTTTTCAAAAAATTAAACCACAAATCAACCCTTTGTATGATGTGTATGTGCTAGAAATAAAAAAAATTATTTTAAAACTCTACTAATTACATATACATAATATAAATGAAAAATATTTATCTAAAATTAAGCACAACTTTATTATTTTTTCTAGTTTTCTCCACTTCTTTTGCTCAAGTACTTCTTGAAGGAAAAGTAAAAGACGAACAAGATGCCCCAATTGCAGGAGTCAATATCGTTTTAAAAGGCACTACAAACACTACTACAACGCTAGCTGATGGAACTTTCAGTATTGAAGCAAAGTCACTTCCCTTCACGCTGATTGTACAATATGCCGGCTATAATACCAAAGAAATTAAAATTACCGAATTGCCTACCAACATAAAACCGCTGGAGATTATCATTTCATACGGAGAAGAAAAAGTACTCTCTGAAGTGGTTGTTACCTCTCGCAGAAGAATAGAAAAAGCACAAGATATCCCAATTGCTGTATCTGTAGTAACCGGAAAACAAGCCGAACAAGCAGGTGCTTTCAACGTAAATCGTGTGAAAGAATTGATTCCTTCGGTACAATTGTACTCCTCCAATCCTAGAAATACGGGTATCAACATTAGAGGACTTGGTTCACCATACGGACTTACTAATGACGGGATTGATCCTGGTGTTGGTTTTTATGTTGATGGTGTGTATTATTCGCGTCCAGCAGCCACTACTTTAGACTTTGTAGATATTGACCGCATCGAAGTATTGCGTGGACCGCAAGGATCGCTTTTTGGCAAAAACACCACCTCAGGTGCTTTTAACATTACCACCAGAAAACCAAGCTTTACATCTGGTGCTGATTTTGAAGTAAGCTACGGAAATTACGGTTTCCTTCAAGCTAAAACATCAATAACTGGTGCGTTAAGTAAAAAACTGGCTGGTAGAATCTCATTTTCGGGAACACAAAGAGACGGATTAATTGATAATGTAGTGACTGGAAGAGCCACAAATACCTTAAACAATCAAGGAATTAGAGGCCAATTATTGTACAATGCGACTGAAAACACGAACATTTTATTCGCAGCTGATATCACCACACAACGTCCTGATGGATACGCGCAAGTGATTGCTGGTGTAGCGCCAACGCAAAGGGCTGCTTACCGCCAATTTGATGCCATCATTGCCGATTTGAATTACCAACTCCCAAGCAGAAATGCTTTTGACCGTAAAATTGACCACGATACACCATGGCGCTCTGGACAAGATTTAGGTGGAGCATCGCTTAACGTAGATACTAAAATAGGTAAAGGAACTTTAACCTCAACTACAGCATGGTGTTTTTGGAACTGGGATCCTTCAAACGATAGAGATTTTACAGGACTTCAAGTTTTGGCTAAATCACAAAATCCAGCCAGACATACGCAGTTGACACAAGAAATTCGCTATGCAGGACAAGTATCTTCTAAGTTAAGCGGAGTAATTGGTGCCTTTTTTATCGATCAAACGGTTAAGATTAGAGGAACAGAAGAATCTGGGAATGCACAATGGCGTTTTTCTCAATCGCCAGTAAACTACAACAATAACGGGGTTTCAACTCCTGTACCGCTTGCTAGATGGGCTGAACCAGGTTTGCTTGAAGGCTACGGAATACGCACCATTGCTGATATTCATGCTGTGAGTGCTGCTTTATTTGGTCAATTAGATTGGCAAGTTACCGATAGATTGCACATTCTACCGGGATTACGATACAATTACGACAAAAAAGAATCAAATTACGACCGTCAAACATATGGTGGTTTACAAACCAACGACCCACAATTATTGGCAATAAAAAGAGCGGTGTACACTAACCAAACCTTCTCTGCTAACAAAGATAAGTTTGACTTTTCAGGAAATATTACAGTGAATTACAAAGCGACTGATAAAATTAATGGCTACGCTACTTATGCTAAAAGTTACAAACCAGTGGGTGTAAACGTAGCTGGTTTGCCTACTCCTGCTGCAGGACAAACATTAGCTGATCTTGCTGTTATTAGACCTGAAGACGTAAATCATTATGAAATTGGAATAAAAACCTCTCCATTCAAAAGAGCTATTTTAAACCTGACTTTGTACAATACGGATATCAAAGATTTCCAAACCAATGTACAAGCAGCTGAATTAGGAGTAAATCGTGGTTACCTAGCCAATGCAGACAAAGTACGTGTACGAGGTGCTGAAGTTGATGCTAGTTTTGTAATCAATGAACATTTTGCCTTCAACGGTGCGTTGAGTTATACGGATGGAAAATATATTAAATTCACCAATGCTCCACTACCTCTTGAAGAAACAGGAGCTCCTATATCTTTCAAAGATGTGTCTGGAAGTACGTTGCCAGGAGTTTCAAAATGGGCCGGAAGTTTGGGCGGAGAATATACCAAATCAGCTAAGTTTTTTAGCAACCTAGGTAAATTCTTTGTGGCAATTGACTCGTATGCGCGTTCTGAATTTTCATCTAGTCCGTCAGCTTCAAAATACTTGATAGTTCAAGGATATGCTATCTTTAACGGTCGTTTTGGATTTAGAGCAACCGAAGGATTATCTGTAAACTTTTGGGGTCGAAACCTCTTGAACAAAGATTACTTTGAGCAATTATTACCAGCTGGCGGAAATTCTGGACATTATGCTGGCGTTTTAGGCGACCAAAGAACCTACGGAATTACCTTGAAGTATTCGTTGTAAACAACAACTTCAGTCTTTTATAACACAGCACCGCTATCCTATAAGTTAGCGGTGCTTTTTTTTTATGGGTAATAAATTGAATCAACAAATATGTAACTACTTTAAAATGGCTGACTTTGTGTACATTTGCAAGCATTTTAAAACTAATGACTCAAAAATTCCTTTTCTTTTGTGCACTACTCTGTTTGGGGTTGCAAGCACAAACCGTAAAAAAAGTTGACCACCAAAGTATTGTTTGGACGCGCTACTACAATCAATTGCTGTTGAGTGAAAAATGGTCTTTACATTCTGAAATTGACAATAGAGTTTTCACAAAACCCATTCAGCAAAACGTTTATGTGTTGCGCGTACAAGGACGTTACAAAATAAACAGCCAGCTAGAAACAGGTGCTGGCTTGGCTCATTTTTCGGTTACTACACAAATACCTGAAATCAATCCCGACTTTAGAATTCCTGAATACCGCGGGCAACAAGACTTGACTTGGAGAATCAGCGGCAAAAAAATAATACTCAATCAGCGTTTTCAAGTGGAAGAACGTTTTATTCACAATGCTAATGCCGCGGGATTACTGCCAGGAAGTACTTTTTCATGGCGTTTTAGATACCGCTTGCAAGGAGATTATACGTTTTGGAAAAAAGAAAACCAAGCTGTAAAAGCCATTCTCTCTGATGAAATCATGTTCAATGCTGGAAAATCAACCCGTAAAAACACCTTTGACCAAAACAGAATTTACGCAGCGATACACTTTCAAGCCAGCAACCATTTTTCGTATGAGTTAGGCTACCTCAACAGTTATCAAAGGCGACCTAGCGGCGTCGATTTTTTTGATCGTGATATTATTCGATTGAGTATTTTTCATCGTTTGAATTGGAAAAATAAATCCTAAAAAAAAATCCCGGATTGCTGCGGGATTAAGGTTTTGAGAGGTTCCGAACTTTCTAACCGAGTATTTTCTGTTACTGCAAAGTTTCTTGCTAAAGCTAAACGTGAGTTTACCTCAGATTTCGCCATTTTATGAAACCGCCATTAGCGGATTCCTTTATTGCTAAATATTAATAATTGAATTTGCTACTCTTTTTTCGCCGCCAATATGTGTTGTGTAAAATCGTTGTTCAATTCCCCACAAAACAAATTTTAAATCATCATCATTTTCAATTTTGAATTTTCCATTTTCATAAGTTACTTGTCCATATTCATTTGTGTAATCATATATTGCAAATTTTTCATTATCTGATAAATTATTTAATGTCTCATTTACAAGTGCGATCCGTTTTCTATTAGGAATTGTTACTGAATTTACACTATAAACAGCTGATACATCTAAAAATTCTGATTCAAGAAATGTTTGAGTTTCAGCTTCAGTCGCTTCTTTATAAAGTTGGTCCATTCCTTTAAATATTTTTTGAGCCGCTGTTAATTTCTTAAAGTAAAGAGTGTCATTAACTTTATTATAAATTGCATCAGCAAAAGGATTTATTGTAACTATTGGTTTTTCTGTTTCTAAAGTAAGTTCGTCAATAGAAAACCATTTTTTGCTTATAAAAAAACTAGAATTTATAATTTGAAAAAAATACAAATTATCTTGAATTGTGCATATAAAAGATAATTTTTTTAAATCTGCTTTTGTGATTTGGTCAAAATCAACAGTATTTAATTCTTCTTTTAAAAAGTCCAAACAATATTCAGTGTCAGAGAAACTTGTAATTTGATAGATTTCCTCATCATCAATTAATGTTGCAGGATTATAATTTATCCCATTTAACACTAAATTTGCTGTATCATATACATCTTCTTCAGTTTCAATGATTCTAAAAAACTTTTGCTTTCTTTTTACTTTTCCAAAAATATAATTTGTCATAATTTGTTAGTTATAAATCTATAAATGTGTAATTGTTTATTCTTCTTAAATTTTGAAATCCTATTTCGCCAGGAGTTTTTAATTGCTTCTTGGTAATTAGGAAAATTTTTATGCTTTTATTGGTTTTAATAAAATAGAAATGATATCCAAAAATTAGAAAAATTGGATTAAAATAAAGTGTTTGAGATAAATAAGTAAATATATAAATCATAATAAATACAACTACCAACGTTGGTATATCGCTTATCCCTAATGAAACAAAAAAATAGCCTAAATAGGTTGGCAGAAAATTATTGTTTGCTAATTCAATTTCATTAATAGCTGTATTTATTAATTGGTCTTTAGGAAGTTTTAATGCTATTTTAAAACTGAGAGATGTTAAAATAATTGGAAATAAAATAAAAATTACCCAAGAATAGTAAATTGAATAATTATCTATAATATTTAATATGTACTTTTCTTTTATTAAATATACTACAACAATTAACCAAGTCGAATTAAAAGCTAAGAATAATTGATAAACATATTTCATTGATTTGGAATTAAAGTAAGTTATTTTCCTGTGCGGTTTTCAATAGGATTTCCACCAACATTCTCTCGTTCCAAGAGACTTGGCTTTAAAAATACGTAATCTTTCAATTAATGACTAATCTCGTGAGTGAAAAATCGTATTCAAATTAAACCAATTGCCCAATATCTATTATAGTAAGTGTTATGCGTTCGTTATTATTTCATACTAACTAAACATTGAGAATTGATAGGTTCTTTTACAATGCTTGTTTCAACATAATCTGTTTCTATTATTGTATTATAACAACTTTTATCGCCATAATCATTTCCTGCAACATGATTGCATTCGACATAGCTTTTTTTACAAATAGAACATTCTGTTATTTTTGCAATTCCAGTAACGCTCATTCCGTTAAGTCTTTTTTGCTTAATTCTTTTTTTAATTATTTTGTCTGTTATAATTCCCTTAGCTTTTAATCCCTTATCATCTGCATAAAGAGAACACCAGCCAATAATCTGCGGTTTATGTTCTAAAAATATTGGTGTAGGAAATTCAGACTTTGGTGAGATGATTTCAAAACACTTTGCAAAACCATCTTTTAGCTCTTTACATTTTTTTTTGATTTTATGCTTCTTTTCATTTAAAAATTTCTCACCTAAATAGTTATGTGTAGAGTTGTCAATTTGAATTATCAGATGATCTTGATTTATTTTTTCTTTTTTGTTACCGCTATCAATCAACTTCTGAATTTTATTTGAAACAATAGTTGTTATTATACCAATTGGAATTCCAATAAGAGCGATAAATACTGGATCAGCAAAAAAATCAGCAAGTCCTTTTTTGTAAAGTATTTCAATCGGTTGGTCATTATCTGGTAATACTTTAACTTCGTAACCTTCTTCTCTTAAATACTTCATAAGTATTAAAGTTTCCCGAGTTACCAATTTTCTATTTGGAAATCGAGATTCATATGGGTTAAAAGATTCTATTTCTATAATTTGTTTACTCAATTTTTTGCTTTTAGTTACGACTTAATAACATGACCCACAACTCTTTTTTATGCACTTTAAAAAACTCCAATCTATCCTAATATAGATAGCTTCACGTCATTACACTAGCTCTTGTTTCTACGAATATAACTACAATAATTATAGTAAAAAATAAAAAACCTACAAACAACAAATAAATCTGTTATCTGGTTTAAAAAGCAAAAAAAATAGCCTAAAGAAGTATCCTTGGGCTATTACAACAAACAATAAAAAAACCACTTCTTTACAAAGTGGTTTTCTATTCTTATTTCTCTCTAATATAAATATTTAATACTAAAAGTCAATTACTTAAAATATAAAAGTACAAATAAGGCACAGATATTTACAGATATTTCATTTTTACAATGTTTTAACTTATTTAACAACGTTAAACAGGAGCGTGAACAACTCCCGTTTTTTTATGCTCATTTTTGAAATAAAAAAACCGCTCACTTTTGAACGGTTTTAATTGGTTTATTTTAATTGTGGAATCATTTTAATTTATTGATCAAAATTATATTCATCTCATTTGTACATCCCCAAAAAATTTGAAAATTATCATTGGTTCTCCATGCCATTGTGATTACAGAATTTTCAAGAAATAAAGAAATACTTAAATTGTGAAAATCTCTCAATCCATCGATATTCTTATCAATTAGTGATTTATCAACTTCTGCTTCCATAATATCTAAATCAAAATGTGCAAGTACGTTTTTTAATTCGTCATAACTTTGTTTATAACCAACTGGTGTTGGTTTCGTTGCAAATGTTTCTACACCCTTATTTAAAAACCAATTGTTGAAAATGAAAGTAGTACTTTTTAATCCCTTGTTATAAGAACTTATTTGTGCATTTATTGTTGAGCAAAATAAAATGAAGATAAATATTAACGTGTTTTTCATTCTGTTAGTTTTTTATATATTACAAAGATACGCTTTTCAAGAACGTAGCTACAATACCCATTTTTAGTGATATTAAAATAAAAAAAAGGCGTTCCGCTATCGTTCGTATTTTATTTTAACATTAACCTACCATTTTCATCTCTTAGGTTTTTTGGATGATAAAAACATCTGTGAAAACCATTTGTAATTTCACAATCTTTCAATGGAATAGGCATTTTTATTAATGCATCTTCAAAAGTCAATTGTACTCCGTCTAACTTTTGACATTTTCCACAAGCAGGTGAATGACCATCTGAAGAAGCTATAATTTGAACAACAGAAACAAATCTAGATTCTAAACTTTCAAAATACAATCTTTTTAGGTCAGCCTTACATTTTTCTCTTAACAAATAATCAAAGGGCTTTCCCTCTTGGAATAAGTAGATAGCCATAGAGAGATATAAATTTGATTGTGCATGATAATCATTTGAGTTCTTAATTAACAAATCATTAAATAATGACCAAATAACATCATTGTCATTATTTTCAATACCTGATTTTAAGAATAATTCTTTTTTTCTGGTGTAAAATGTATCTTCTTTTACTCCATATATCTTTAATTCGCTTAACCACCTATCTCTAAATGAAATTCTTTTTTGTTCAAATTCATAACTATTTTTTTCCTCTTCTGTTACAAGTTTTTTTTCTGTATAATTATTGAATTTCAAAATATAAATACTCTTTCCGCAATTAAAACATGTTGTCTTTCTAACTGGGAATTTCTTTAATACTGTTTTACAATAAGGACATATTGCTTCAGGTTCAATTTCGTGCTTTACAATCTCAAAATTATTTTCTTGACTTTCAATTTGTTCTGCGTCCACATTCTTATTACCAAATAGCCATTTTATAATTCTCATAAAAATATCAGCTTCAAATTAAGGGATATTAATTCAGTTATAATTCACTCTTAATTTTACCAGTCTGATTTGGATACTTTCTTAATCGTAAACAATTCTAATAAATGAGGGTTCAATCTTTCGGTCAAATTATTTTTTGATGACGATTCTCTAATTTGACCATCCTTTTTAATCAAAGCCCTCTCAATTGTAAATTCCGAAATTGTTTGCATTAAAAGTCCTCCACCATATATTCCAGCTGGCTGTACAAAGAATTTTATATTAAAAACAGAAACACGGTATTTTCCTTTTTTTGTTTCGATCTTAAACTCTGCAGTTAACTGATCAAGTTTTTTATCTTCGAAATTAGTTTTTTTAATTCTTCCAGTTGAATCTGTAACAAACTCTAGTCGAGGATTAGACTTTAAATTAGATATACTTGATGAATCTTCATAAACAAGTTTCCAAAATATAAGCTTGTCTTCAACTGTAAAGTTCTTATTTTGACCAAAAATGAACGAACTAAAGAATAAGCAAAACCAAATTAATAAATTTCTCATGTTTTAATTTTTTTCCAAATATAATAATTTCGTAGGTAAATATTTATTTTAAAAAATAACACATAAAAAAAACCACTTCGTTACAAAGTGGTTTTTTAGTTTTATTTCTCTCTAATATAAATATCGATTGGCACTCCTGAAAAATCCCAATTTTCTCTAATTTTATTTTCAAGGTAACGTTTGTACGGTTCCTTAACATATTGTGGCATGTTGGCAAAAAATACAAACTGAGGTGTTTGTGTAGGCAACTGCATGCAATATTTAATTTTTACATATTTCCCTTTGGTAGCTGGTGGCGGATAAGCCTCAATTACCTTAAGCATGAATTCGTTAAATTTAGAAGTCGCAATACGCTGCTGTCTGTTTTCGTACACTTTTACCGTAGCTTCTAACGCTTTTAGCAAACGCTGCTTGGTCAAAGCCGAAACAAAAAGAATTGGCACATCCGTAAACGGCATTAATTCTTTCTTGATTTTCTCTTCGTAATCGCGGGTTGACATGGTATCTTTTTCAACCAAATCCCATTTGTTTACTAAGATTACAACACCTTTGCGGTTTTTTTCGGCCAACCAAAAAATACTTTGGTCTTGTCCTTCAAATCCACGTGTCGCATCAATAACAAGGATACAAATATCAGCATGTTCAATAGCACGTACAGAACGCATTACCGAGTAAAATTCTAAATCTTCCTTAACCTTAGCCTTACGACGAATTCCCGCCGTATCCACCAAGTTAAATTCAAACCCAAAACGGTCAAACTTCGTATCAATAGCATCACGCGTAGTACCCGCAATGTCCGTAACCATAAAACGTTCTTTACCAATCAAGGCATTGATAAAACTTGATTTACCAGCATTTGGTCGCCCAACTACTGCAAAACGTGGCAATACCACTTCCTCCTGAACAGGTTCTGGTTTTACCGGAAAAGCATCAATTAATGCATCTAGTAAATCTCCTGTTCCACTACCTGATATACTGGCAAACGTGTAGTATTCACCTAAACCTAAGTTGTAAAACTCCAAGGCATCTTTCTCACGCATGGCGTTGTCTACCTTGTTTACCGCTAACAAAACTGGCTTAGTCACTTTACGCAACAAGCGCGCCACAACATCATCCATAGGCGTAATGCCTTCCTCTACATCAACCACAAAAATGATGACATCGGCCTCATCAATAGCCAGTTCTACTTGCTTGCGGATCTCGCCCTCAAACACGTCATCAGAACCTTTTATGTATCCTCCGGTATCAATTACAGAAAATTCTTTTCCGTTCCACTCGCTTTTACCATAGTTTCTATCGCGGGTCACCCCAGATACTGAATCTACAATAGCTTCTCTTCTTTGTATCAGCCTATTAAAAAGGGTCGATTTCCCTACATTAGGTCTTCCTACTATCGCAACAATGTTATTCATAATATAATTTGAAAATTCGTTTTTCCGAAACCTTATTTTTCCGTTTCGGGTGGCAAAGGTAGTGTTTAAAAGCGTGATTATCAATTTTTTTCGAATATTAGCCACATTAGCAGAACCTAACCACCTCATCTTCAAAACAAAACTCACAACGGCACCACTACCCTTTGTATTTATTCGTTCTTCGAATATTCTAAAATATCGCCTGGCTGGCAATCTAAGGCTTTACAAATAGCCTCCAAAGTACTAAAACGAACCGCCTTAGCCTTTCCTGTTTTTAATATGGATAAATTAGACAAGGTTAAATCTACCTTCTCCGAAAGCTCGTTCAATGACATCTTGCGCTTGGCCATCATCACATCTAGGTTTACAATTATTGCCATAACTTAAATGGTTAGTTCGTTTTCTTGCTGCATTTCGATTCCCTTTTTTATAATTTGCCCAATTACCAATAAAATTACACTCATAAACCACCACACATCGCCACCTCCAAAACTTAAATCGGCAATGTTAGGCATTTGTAGTCCGTCTTCAATCAAATTCTTGGTAAAGCCTGCTCCCCACAAGGAAAATAGCCCAATTCCAAAAGAAATCGTAGCCACCAAATCGATAAATTTTTTCAGAGAATCATTAAAAGGCTGTGCCAAATCAATTTTTTTACTATGAAAAACAAGTACAATATTGTAAAACAATACCGCTTTTAACACCGTAACAATACACATTAAAACAGTCAAAGTCACATAATGCGACTGGTTGAAATGATACAAAGCTGCCAAATCAACTTCTGTCCAAAACTTACTTGCCCCAGCTGGATTGAGCAGTAACGTAAAAACAGTATTAAAAATAAAGCCACCCGCCTGGATGCAAAGACCCACAAAAATAATCCAAGATACCACTTGCAGTACTTTAAAAACAAAATTGGTTTTTCTAGACATGATACAAAGTATTTAAAATTAAAAAACAAATATATTAATATTTATTGAAAAACAATAAAAATACATCATTTATCAAAATATATTTATTGCTTTTAAAATCTTCAGAAGCTTTTCCAGCGCTACAATACAACTCCTCGCGCCTCAAGGAGCTGTTGCAAAGCCCGTGCAGGAGCTTCCTTTGGTCGCTCTACACGAGCAGCAACACCATCCTTTTTTCGCTGCGGGGTTTCCTTTTCGCTCTGGGCTAAAAAAAAAATCAATACAAGAGAGTAACTCTAGTACTGATTTTAATGTTTTGCTGCTTTAGTAAGTTAGGGATTTAGAAGCACTTACTTTCAAATTTGAACTAATGCTAATTCGAAAACCGAATGTTCAATGTAGGACTAAACCCGGCATTTTATATAACTGATGTTGTGCGTTCGTATTTCTTAAAATCGCTTTTCAAAAGCCTTTCCGTTAAACTTAAATATATTTCCGTCAGCCATCCCAAAAAGCAAATTGTTTTTATTGTCTTTATAAATAGTCCAAATCATTGGTTTAGATGGTTTGTCACTAACAGAATAATTTGTCAAAGTTTTACCGTCATATTTCCAAGCTCCATTATATACATCTCCAAACCAGATATTGCCTTCTGAATCTTCTTCAATAGCAAAAGCGTGTTCAAGTGTTCCTGGTTTTGATTTATCTCCTCTTCTAGTGCTTGTTGGGTGAATTAAATTATTCTTTTCAGAAAAATTAATTATTGAATTACCTTCCATTAACAAAACGCCAATTCCATTATTTTCTATCCAAATTCGTCCTTTTGAATCTGCTAATACACTTCTTATATGCAAAAGCTCATTATCTTTTAGGTTTAATTTTTCAGTATCAAATATATTTACCCTTTTACCATCATAGCTGAATAGTGCTGCATAAGTTGCAATCCAAACTTTACCACTTTTATCTTTTGAGATACCCGTTACACCATAAGATTTATCAGGATTTTTGGGTTTGGGGAAAATCAAATAGTTCATATTTATCCCATCAAAACGATTTATTCCGTCTTCTTCCCACGAATAAAACCATAAATCGCCATTGGTTTCATTCCAATCTAATATTGGGTTGTTATTTTTAGGAGGATAATTAGCAAACTTTCCTTTGTCATATACACTTATTCCATTAGCAGTTCCAAACCAAATTTTACCATTGTCGTCTTCTTGGATTGAACGGATTTGATTGTCGGATAAACCTTCATTAGTTGTAAAGTATTCAAATGATTTTCCATTATAAAAACTTACGCCTTCATTATGACTTCCAAACCAATAATTACCTTTACTATCCTGGAAGATAGCACGTATTGCAGAAGTAAATTTTAAGGTATCGGTTTTTGGAGTTACTACCAATTCAGGTTTGTTAGTTTCTTTTTCTGTTGATTTCTTTTCAACACAAGAAAAGTTTAGTGTCAATATGAGTATTAAATAAATCAATTTTATTTTTTTGTTCATTTCTGATTTTTAAAATATGACGCACAACTCTTGTAATTGAATGAAAACTAAAAAAACCAGTCACTTCACTTCTCACTACTGATTATATCCAAAACGTTTTAACATATTCGCGTTGCTTCTCCAGTTTTTGTTCACTTTTACGTAAAGCTCAATGTGAATTTGTTTTCCAAAGAATTTCTCTAAATCTTCACGCGCCTCAGTTCCTACCTTTTTTAAGGCAGCACCTTTGTGACCAATCACAATTCCTTTTTGAGTTTCGCGTTCCACCATAATCAAAGAACGAATGCGAATGATATTGTCGTCTTCAAAAAATTCTTCGGTAACAATTTCAACTGCGTACGGAATCTCTTTGCTGTAATTCAGCAAGATTTTTTCACGAATGGTTTCATTTACAAAAAAACGCTCCGGCTTATCCGTCAGTTGATCTTTTGGGTAATACGCTGGCGACTCTGGCAAAAGTGTAATGATTCTTTGAAAAACTTCAGGAACATTAAAATTTTGCAACGCTGATATTGGATATATTTCAGCATTTGGCACTTTCTCTGTCCAAAAAGCCACTTGTTGCTCTAATTGTTCTTGGTTCGAATTGTCAATTTTGTTAAGCAATAGCAAAACTGGAATTTTCGAGTGGATGATTTTATTAAAAAACGCTTCGTCCTTAAGTTCCTGCTCCCCTATTTCGACCATGTAAATTAACACATCAGCATCTTCAAAAGCCGATTTCACGAAGTTCATCATCGATTCCTGCATTTCATAGGCAGGCTTAATGATTCCTGGCGTATCCGATAAGATCATTTGAAAATCCTCACCGTTTACAATACCTAGAATTCTATGACGAGTTGTTTGTGCTTTTGAAGTAATAATTGATAATCGCTCTCCAACAAAGGCATTCATTAATGTTGATTTACCAACATTTGGATTCCCGATGATGTTTACAAAACCTGCTTTATGTGACATTTCTACTAAAATTTATGCCACAAAGGTAGTCATATCAAGTGAATAGACGAAATAAAACATTTTTTTAAATTTATGTTGTAAAATGCAGAAATTGATTGTATCTTTGCACCCGAAACAACGCGGGATAGAGCAGTAGGCAGCTCGTCGGGCTCATAACCCGAAGGTCACAGGTTCGAGTCCTGTTCCCGCTACTA
>NZ_VLKO01000002.1 GCF_007830355.1 Flavobacterium tiangeerense
AATTCCAATCTCTAAAAACTACTTGTCCAGTATCTTCGTTGAGCCATCTTCGGCGTGTGATATGCAGATAAACTTGATGACCTCGAATGGGAAAGTCTTGAACTGTTATCTGGTCAAAAAAACCTTTTGAGCTTAATTTACTCTCCCGATATTCTTTAGGAATAGAATTGATTTCTTTTAAGTATAGATGAAGTATTTCTTGGTCTTTTTCATAAGAAGTTAACTCAAAATAATCCACAATAATCTCTGGTAACAACAACTTGATAAGTTCTTTAAAAGAATCCTGCATTTCTGTATTTTTTAAAATACAAATAACCGGTTTTTAATATTTCCCCACAACTTTCAGACTTGATCCATATTCTTCGGAGAGCGGGGGTTAGACAATGATTTAGATGTTGTAATGTTGGACTTATTTTAGATTGTTGATGAACTTTGTGAGCACGGATTGCAAATCCGCGCTATCGGGTTTTATTATTTAAATCCTGCATTTTTGATTTTAGCGATATCTATAATCTCCTCATCAATCAAAATTTTTGAATTTTCAGGATTTTTATTTGATAAAATAACTTTATAATATCTATTTACACATTGTTCACCTTCAGCATAACTGATATCCTCATAATTTTTAAATTCTACGCCATTGTGATGGTACGAAAAATAGTAATACTTAAAACTTTTATTCCAAGTAAATTTATAAATTTTCCCTACGGTTTCTAATGTATTTAATTCAATATCCTTTTCAGCCTCTCTCTGCAAATAAGTAGATTTGACTGTACAAATAATAGCCATTAAAAACACAATAAGAACAACTATAAATCTAAAAACCTTTCTTTTTTCCATTACCTCCAAATTAAAAACCACCACTTCTTGAAACATTTAACCCCGATCGCTCTGATATGTAATTTAGTCTCTACTATACGATATCGCGAATTTGCAAACCCGATCTCTCGGATATGTAAAATATTTTTAGGAGCGATAGCACGGATTTGCAATCCGTGCCCACAAAGCAAATCTACAGGAAAAGAAAATAAATTAAAACGTTATGATTGTTTTATTTGTAGTCTTTGTTGTATTTCAAGTAAAAAACATCTAAAAAATAGAAAGTAATTTATCTTATATTAAAGACGTACTGTAGGCTTGGTTTCCGCCCTAGCGAGGCTATCTTAGATTTAATAAAGCTTGATGCTGATTACGGATTCGAAGGCGGAGACATTCGCACAGCTTTTGTTTAGACACTTTTCTGAGAGAGTTGTAATTATTAAGAAATCACCATTTGAAAAAGCTGGTGTTTTTGCTTTTTAAAAACCTACAACAACTCTAATTCACTTGACTTTAAATCCAAAATTTGATTCTCGAAAAAAAATTAAAAAAAAAAATGCTTTTTTGAGGTAACAATTAATCTAGTACTGTATCAAAAGGTAAACTTTAAAAAAATATATCTTATGAAAACGAAATCTATTTTAATTATTGCATTATTCCTTTTGATCTCAAAATCTGTTTTTGCTCAAACCGCCTTCAAAGTAGAGGTAAAAGGAAAAGGAGCTCCTGTAATGTTTTTTCCTGGTTTTGGCTGCACCGGTGAAGTTTGGAATGAAACAGTGGCCGAACTTTCTAAAACTAACGAATGTCATATTTTTACTTTTGCGGGATTTGGGAATGTCCCTCCAATTGAAGGTCCTTGGTTGGCTACCATCAAAGATCAGGTCATTTCTTATGTAAAAACAAAAAAAATAAAGAATGCTACATTAGTTGGTCATAGTTTAGGAGGAACTTTAAGCTTGTGGTTAGCCTCTCAGGAAACTAATTTGTTCAAAAAATTAATTATCGTTGATGCTTTGCCTGCAACTGCCGCTTTGATGATTCCTAACTACAAGGGAGAAATTATACCGTATGACAATCCGCAAAGTAAAATGATGCTCAACATGGACCAAAAAGCGTTTTACGGGATGAATTCGCAGTCAACTTCTTTTATGTGCATGAACAAAGAAAAACAAAAAACTATCAATGAATGGATGCGTCTTGTGGATCGAAAAACTTACGTTCACGGTTATATCGACATGCTAAATTTAGACCTGCGAAAAGAAATTTCTAAAATTAAAATTCCTGTTGTAATTTTAGTTGCTTCAAATCCAGATCTTACCACAGTACAAAAAACCTATAAAGCACAGTATGAGAACCTGCCTTCTGTTAAAATTGAGTATGCAGCAAACTCCGCTCATTTTGTTATGTACGATCAACCAGATTGGTTTATGGATAAAGTAAAACTTGAATTAAAATAAAGTGGCTAAAAAAGAACTATTCGACGAGATCTATTACAAGTATTACAATAAAGCATTTCGATTGTGTAAAGGATATTTTTGTGGCGATACCGCATTGGCCTCTGATGCAACTCAGGAAATCTTCATCAAAGTCTGGGAGAAATTAGACACTTTTAGAAATGAATCCAGTATCAGCACTTGGATTTACAGAATTGCAGTAAACACCTGTCTTCTCTATTTAAGAAAATCATCTACAAAGAAAGAAATCAGGACCGATATTCTTCCTCAGGTTGTTGCAGAATCCTATTCGAGCGAAAAAGATGAGCAGCTTAGACAAATGTATCAATGCATACAAAAATTGGAAGAAACGAACAAGATGATCATCCTGATGACTTTAGACGGTTTAGAATATCAGGAAATATCAGAAGTAATCGGGATAACCGAAGAAACCCTTCGCGTTAGAATTCATAGAATCAAAAAAAGTTTAACTCAATGTGTACAAAATGAAAACATTTGAAGAATTACAAAATATCTGGGATCAGCAGACAGCATCTGAATCACAACCAACTGCTACCGAAATTATAAAAAAAGCGGAGTCACATACTAAAAAAATTAAACGTAATCATTTTTGGACCAGAGTAATTTTAAGCTTGACCTCAATAATATTAATCTCCTATTATATTTGGGCTGGTGCTTATAGAAACATACAGTTTAGTATCGGCTTGTGCATTATGATTGTAATGCTTGTGAGCCGCGTAGCTTTAGAATGGATCAGCGTAAAAAAGCTAGCCGATTTAAATACTGATCTCACATTAATAGAATACTGTAAACTAGCACATCAGTTTTACAGTTGGAGAAAAAAAATACATTACATCCTTACTCCTATCATTTACCTCACGTATACTGCCGGGTTTACATTGCTTTTACCAGTTTTTAAAACTATTTTCTCAAGAGGCTTTTATCTTTACATTCTATTAAGCGGATATATTTTTTTATTTCTATTTGCATTTTTTATGATACGATTCATCCAAAAGGAAATAAAACTTTTACACTTCTTGAAAAACATTTCGTAAAGAGAAAAAATAATTGGTATCTATTTTACCGTTTACCACTACTAGAAAAGCTTCAGAGAAATCTGGAGCTTTTTTTTGTTATCTCGTTCAAAGGACAAAAATATTTAGATTGTGCGCACAAAGGAGACCTTTGTCTATTCAATGAAACCCTTAGGATAGCTTGTCCTTTTAGTTAATCATTTCATAATCCCATAAGAAAGTTAACTGTATTGCTATAAATTCGTTCCGTGAATTCGTATGAAATAAGTTATGTTTTAAAAAACGACTCCTTTCAATGGTATCCCAAAACAGATTAGAAAAATAACTTTTATAATAAGAAATTGATTTATACTACACTTTTAAATATCGCCATTTTTCAGGGAATCATCTTGGGATTAGTTATTTTAAGGTCTTCCTTATTTAATAGTAATTCAAATAAACATGTGGCATACTTGCTATTTACACTTTCTATTCTTTTACTGAATTATGTCTTTGAATTAGAAGAAGCTTATACTCCCTATCCTTTTCTACATTTTATTGACAATGTCGAGTGGGCATTACTATTGCCTGCATTCCTATTCCTATATATTGTAAATCGGATTGATGATACTGTAAAAAGCAAACAAAAAATATATTTATGTTTTGTTCCATTTGCATTTTCCGCTGTACTTAACATTACAAACGATCTTGATCGTGTAGCAGGAATTTATACTATTCCAGAGCCAGGAATTATTATCATTGAAATACTGAGTCTATTTCATCTTTTTTTAGTCCTTACATTCATCCCTTTTCTGTTGATTTACTCTTATTTTATGATAAGACATTTAAAGGATTCAGAAGAAAAAAAATGGGTAGTTACGTTATTAACCCTTTTTACATCTTTGTTATTCTCTTGGATTATTACCTGGTTAGTCGGCATATTTCTTCAATATGATATTTCTTCTACTATGAGTATCGTGGCTTTATCTGCAACTTTCATTATTCATTGGACAGCATATGTAGGCATTTACAAGTACAAACTCGCAAAAAACAAGGATGCTATCTATACTTTTCTAAATAACGATTTATCTATTTCCTACAGTAATTCGGAAATTATTGAAAATGACAGCCCAGAAGAATATCGGGAATCGATCACAGTAGATAATCTTTATTTTCAAAAACTTGATCTTCTTTGTAAGGAACATCATATTTATACCGATTGTACCTTGAACAGAGAAAAAATTGCTGAAAAACTAGGCATAAGTGCTGGATATGTTTCACAAATTGTAAATACGGTAACAGGAGACAACTTTGCCAATTACATCAATCAATATCGGGTTGAAGCTGTGAAGGAAATGATCTCTAATTCTGAATATGAAAATTATAATCTATTGACTATGGGACTAGAGTCTGGTTTTACTTCAAAAACCACTTTTTATAAAGCTTTTAAAAAAGCTACTGGTCAAACCCCAAATGAGTATCGGAATTCAAATAAATAAGTACCGATTTATACAATTTGAAGTTTTTGGCACCTTTTCTAGTTCTTCTTGTGTGAGTTTTGCACTTCAATAATTAAAAAACAATTTTTATGAAAAAAATTTTAGTACTAGCTGTTCTTACAGTTTTAGGATTTACAAATGCAAACGCGCAAAAAATTAAATTTGGTGCAAAATTAGGTATTAACATTAGTAACATTACTGGTGATAACACCAGTAGCCTTGAACCTGTTTCTGCCTTTAATTTCGGATTAGTAACTGAGATTCCAATTGCGAAAAAATTTTCTTTTCAACCAGAACTTATGCTTTCCGGTCAAGGTTACAGCTTTAAAGGAAGTGACGGAAACATTGTTGGATTAAATTATTTAAACGTTCCGTTAATGGCAAAATATTATGTAACAAAAGGGTTGAGTCTTGAAGCTGGACCACAAATTGGGTATTTACTTTCGGCCAAAAATGAAAGCACAAACGTAAAAGATACGTTTAAGAAAGTTGACTTAGCTGCTAATTTAGGAATTGGTTACAAACTAGAAAACGGACTTAATTTTGGAGCAAGATATAATTTTGGATTATCAAACATTAATAATTTAGATAATTCTTCTAATAAAAATAGAAACGAAGTATTTCAAATATCTGTAGGTTATTTCTTTTTCTAAAACCAAATAATTCTATAAAAGATTTTACAGACTGAATTGTAAAGATATTAACCTAGCATTGCTGGAAAATTCAAAAATTTTGAATTAATCGTTTTGACAGTTTCAATATCTTTAAATTTTTATAAAACGGTTCGGGAATAATACTATAAGGACTATTAAGAAAACACCAGTTGAAAAAGCTGGTGTTTTTTTGTTTCAGACTACTTTGAAAAAACTCTTTAAATCACGAAATATTTATACAATAGCCTCAAAAGAAGTTATACCTTATCAGATCGTTACCTAAATGCACACTAAAATCCATTTAAAATTATAACAAAAGCATAGAAACTGATGACACGTATTTTAAAACTACTCCATAAAAAAACCTGTAATTGCTTACAGGTTTAATTCAACTACGTTTATTAAATATAAAACCAACTAACTTATTTATTTACTAAACTTTAATCTTCAGATACTATTGCAGAATTTCTGTCTGAAACTACCTTTAAAGCCACAGCCAAACCTTTTTCATTCAGCATAGTCATGTTCATAATATCTAATACTGCTAAATCTTTGGACACAAATCCATTAAATTTATTATAAGATAAATTCATTTCCTTTAATCTATTTAATTTTTTCAATTCCATAGGAACTTGTCCATTCATATTGTTATCAAACAAACTTAAGTTTTCTAAAAAAATCATATTTTCAATCTCTTTACTCAAGCCTCCCACTAATTTATTACTGTTTAGCATTAATGTTTTTAAACCTTTAAGTTCATAAAGTGAGCTAGGAATCTCCCCTGTGATTTCATTATTAAAAAGCGACAAGTTTTCTAACTGTGTTAACAACCCCAACTGACTTGGTAGAATTCCAGATAAATTATTCATATACAATTCAAGAGAACTCAATTTATCTAATTGACACAATGAAGTAGGAATAGGACCAAACAATTGATTGAACGAAAGGTCCAAAATTCTTAATAACTTTAACTTTCCTAAAGATTGAGGTATGTTACCTGAAAGTTGATTTTTGTGTAAATTTAAAACCTGCAAATTCACTAAATTAGAAATTTCATTAGGAATCTTACCTGTTAAATTATTATCCGATAGATCTAACGCAATAACTTTATTATCCTCAATTTTAACACCAAACCATGATGTTTCTGAAGCACTTAAATCCCACTTCACTTTCCATTGTGGACCAGCTGTGACATGGTACAATTTTATCAAAGCCTCTTTTTCCTTTGGAGAGATTGCTGCAATAATTACATTGCTGCTCAAAAGAATCAAAAATAATAGTAAAGCTTTTTTCATACCCTGATTATTATGTTACATATTAACATAAAATTAGTTTCTTTACAGTTGTTCAGCAAATAAATCCGACGAACTACATGTTTTTTAGTTTTTAATAAGACAAAATCTTACATTTATGTAATTTAATTTAGGGAAATACAATTTAAAACAGCCTACATAAAATATTGAACTAATGAAAATTCATTATTCGCAAATCAATTACAGGATTGCATTTATAGCTGTTGCAAGCTGGATGTCTTTAAGTGTTACTCCGCCAGCATCATGTGTACTGAGTTTAAGATGCACTTTATTATAGGAATTTGACCAATCAGGATGGTGATCAAAAGAGGTAGCAATAATACCTACTTGAACGATAAACCCCATTGCTTGAGTAAAATTCTTAAAAACATATTTTTTCTCTAATGCATTCTCTATAAAGTTCCAATCTTGCAATGCAACCAATTCATTTTGAATAGTCGTTTCAGTATATGTTTTCATAAATATTTTATTGATTTATAATCCCTAAAAGTGTACAGCTAAAGGTACAACAATTCTATACCACTGAGTAACAATGTTAAATATTGTTTAAGCATCCCTTTTTAAACTTTTCAAATGAACTTCTGGTTTCCTGTAATAAATTTAGCTATATACGTGGTTCAATTTTTAGAACAATACTTCAATGCTTTAATGTAAATCATTGAAAATAAATAACTAATTTTGTATAAATATTTACACTCAATTTGGATTCATCATATTCGTTCAAAATTTTCGATAATACCACATCTTTACCTGCAAATTGGGATACCCTTGCTAATACGACTGTTTTTTTATCTAAAAAATACCTGCAAGTGCTTGAGACTTCTAGCCCAGCAAATATGAAGTGTAACTATATTGGTATCTTCAACCAAGATGACTTAATTGGGATTGCTATTTCTCAATTTATTGATTTAAATGCACTTGATACTTTTGGGGAACGTGATAAAAGTATCAAGAATAGGATACGGAATTTTGTTTTTAAAAAAATAGCCTCGCATGTACTGATTATTGGTAACAATATGCTTACTGGTCAAAATTCATTTGCATTAAGTGCAGATGCAAACCCTGAAAAAGCAATACATACTCTTAACATAGCTGTCCAGAAATTAAAAAATACTTTTTCCCAACAAGGTATAAAAATACATATTACATCTTTTAAGGATTACAATTCGAAAGAATTTGAACTGTTTAAAGTACCCGCTTTTCGAAAAGATTTCAAGTTTTCTACTCAACCCAATATGATTTTTACAATTGATGAAAATTGGCATCATGAGGTGGATTATATCAATTCATTATCGAAAAAATACAGAGATCAATATAAAAGAGGTCGTAAAAGGGCAAGTGGAATTGAAAAAAGAAAATTGCCTCTAGAGGAAATCATAGTCCTTGAAGACACTATCTACGAATTGTATCTTTATGTGGCTAAAAATGCGCCTTTTAACACTTTTTTTCTACCCAAAAATCATTTTAGTGTTTTTAAAGAGCAGTTTAAGGATAAATTTCTTTTTTATGGATATTTCTTGAACGGAAAACTCATTGGTTTCAACACATTAATAAAAAATGGATCTATTATGGATACCTATTTTTTAGGTTATGATGAAACCATTCAACGAGAAAAAATGCTTTACTTGAATATGCTTTATGATATGATAGCCTATTCTATAAATAAAAAATTTAAATCAATTGTATTTGCCAGAACAGCATTAGAAATAAAAAGTTCAGTAGGTGCTAAACCGGAGATAGTATTTGGTTTGATGCGCCATGAATCTTCTATATTTAATCTTTTATTACCAAAAGTATTCAGATACTTAGAACCCGAAACCATTTGGCAAGAGCGTAATCCTTTTAAATAATTGAGAGATCGGTATAAGGAATAGCCACTTTCATTTGTCCTTTAAGTATTTCAATATTTAATTTGGTTTCTTTACCACAATACTCACCATCTATTTGAAAGTCTGCTGGAACATTAAGTGAAATTTGAGCTTTATTTGTTGATATAATAGCAACATCGTCATCATCAAGAGGCATATTTCCCGTTATTATTTTACCCAACAAGAGTAAATCCATATTTTTCAACACTACTAATTCAAATTTTCCATCATCCATAACTCCATGCGGATTTATAGTAACACCGGTACCATATTTTTGAGAATTAGCTATAACCACCATTCTAGCTTCGCTCACAATAGTTGGAAAATCTCCCGTAATAGTGGCTATAAAAGGATCATCAAGATCCATTAACGTTGACACGGTTTGCAAGGCATATCCCCACATGCCTCTTACGTTACTGCTTTCATAATTTTTTACCAGTGCTGCATTAAGACCAATATCACTTAAATGAATACTTTTTTTTCCGTTGATTGAAATCATATCAATAGCTAAGTAATTATTCAAGAATGCAATTGAAAGATTCTCCTCTACAGTTGTGGGTAAATTGAGATCAACAGCCAAACCATTGGCAGAGCCTGCTGGTAATATTCCTAATATCACATCCTCTTTTTCCATGGCTTCAGCAACCATTTTGATGGTGCCATCACCACCTGCAACGATTATGCGTTCAGGCTTATTGGTAGCATATAAGTCTTTTATATTTTGAATATCGTTTTCACCAGTAGTAGTATAAACTATTAGATTCAAATTTTCTTTTGCGGCAAATTGGGATACAGATTCTATTAAGGCTGATTTATCGATATCTCCAGAAATAGGATTTACAACAAATAAGATATTCTTTTTCAAATTTCTTTTCTTTTTTTCGATTAAAACCTCTACTTTAACTTTTTTCAAAAATACAAAATTTATGAAGCCTATTTTAAAATTATACCGTGGTTATGCAAATGATCAAGAACTAATTGTCATGGGGCATGTGTTTAAACCCACAACTAGAGAAGAGTATAATTTTCAAAAGAAAAACCTCAAAAATGCTACATCGGTAATCAAAATGTTTCAGATGAAAACACAAGCCAATGCCGATGTTTACTTAGAACTAAATGGTTCTAAAATTCACACTAAAACGCTTGATGATGGCTATTTTAAGTTTTGTATTCCACTAGATCCCAACAGCAATTACGGATGGATTGACTATGAAGTAAGCATGACTTATGAAAAAGAAACCATCATAAAAAAAGAAAGCTACATCAGGCCTCACAAGGGAAATCTTGGAATCATATCAGATATTGATGATACCTTTCTTGTTTCCTATACTTTCAATCCTTTATTGAAGTTGTATGTCCTTCTTTTTAAAAATATTAACAAACGTAAAATCTACGATGATGTAGTTACTCATTACCAAGCGTTGAGCACTGCGGGAAGAAATAACGAATCAGAATTCAATGCTTTTTTTTATGTTTCCAGCAGTGAATGGAATCTATACCGTTTTATTATCAATTTTACGGCAATTCACAAACTCCCAAAAGCTGTATTACTATTAAAAGATATCAAAAGTAGTTTAACTGATTTTTTTATGACTGGCAGAGGTGGTCACAATCACAAATTCGAAAAAATTAAACACATTCTTGAATTTTACCCGAATCTAGAATATGTACTGCTTGGTGATGACTCTCAGCACGATCCCTATTTATACGAATCTATTTGTAAAATATTTCCAGTAACAGTAAAAGCGGTTTACATCAGGCAAACAGGCAGTTCAAAAAAAGAAAAAGTCAGTTTAGTTTTAAAAAACCTAACTACACTAAACGTTGCTGTGTGCTATTTTAAGGAAAGTAGCGAGGCGATTTCTCATTCTAAATCAATTGGTATTATCAACTAGAAAAAAGAGCTCCAAAAGGAGCTCTAAGTAACATTATAAATTATCAATTTCTTCTTGAATTATTTCCCAGTCTAATAATAATTGATCTAGATCTGATTTCTTTTTATTATAAGCCGTAAAAAACTTAGCATCTTCAATATGTTTGTCATAATTAGAAGTAAGCATTTTATCGTCCTGCTGAATGTCGCGTTCTAATTGCTTAATTTGACTCTCTATTTTACTCAATTTATTTTGAAGTGCTTTCCCCTTTTTTTGATCTTCATAAGAGGTTTTGTTGCTTTCCTTTGGTGAGGTTGCCTTTTCAATATCTTTTTTCTCCACCTCACGCATATTTTCCAAATTGCGCTGTTCCAAGAAATAATTGATATCCCCTAAATACTCCTTAATTTTTTGATCTTTAAATTCATACACAATATTAGACATTCCTTGTAAAAAATCACGATCGTGAGATACCAATAATAATGTTCCTCCAAATTTTTGTAAGGCTGCTTTTAAAACATTTTTAGACTTAATATCTAAGTGATTCGTAGGCTCATCCATCAACAACACATTGATTGGCTGTAACAATAATTTACAAAGCGCAAGACGGTTGCGTTCACCTCCTGAGAGTACTTTTACTTTTTTCTCAACATCGTCTCCTCTAAACAAAAAAGAACCCAACATATCCCTAACCTTCATACGGTTAGTATCTGCAGCGGCATCTTCCATAGTTTGAAGCAATGTAATCTCACCATCAAGATATTCTGCCTGATTTTGAGCAAAATAACCCAATTGCACATTGTGTCCTAGTTTAATAGTCCCTTGATACTCAAACTCGTTTACGATTGCTTTAATGAATGTAGATTTACCTTGACCATTTTGACCTACAAAAGCTATTTTGCTGCCACGTTCTACTAATAAACTAATGTCTTTTAAAATAGTATTGTCACCATAACTTTTGGTTACATCTTCGGCCTCAATAACAACTCTGCCCGGTTCTTTAGAAACTGGAAAAGAAATATTCATTACGGAATTATCATCTTCGTCAACCTCTATACGTTCAACTTTATCTAATTTTTTTATTAAAGACTGAGCCATCGATGCCTTAGAGGCTTTGGCACGAAATTTTTCGATCAATTTTTCGGTCTCTTCAATTTTCTTGGCCTGGTTTTTTTGAGTAGCCAATTGCTTTTCTCGAATTTCATGACGAAGTTCCAAATATTGTGAATACGGTTTATTGAAATCATAAGCCTTCCCTAGAGAAATCTCAATAGTTCTATTCGTAACGTTATCAAGAAACATTTTATCGTGAGAAACAATTACAACAACACCTGGATAATTTCTTAAAAAACTTTCTAACCAAATGATACTCTCAATATCTAAGTGATTCGTTGGCTCATCGAGTAACAATACATCATTCGCCTGAAGCAATAATTTGGCTAGTTCAATTCGCATTCTCCAACCTCCAGAAAAAGTTTCAGTTTGATTGTCAAAAACTTCTCTTTTAAAACCTAATCCCAACAAGATTTTTTCGGTGTCTCCCACATAATTATATCCTCCTAAAAGTTCAAATCGATGGGTGTAATCTGATAAATCTTCAATAATTTGGCTGTAAGCGTCACTTTCGTAATCTGTCCTAGTAACAAGTAGATGATTTATTTCTTCAAGCTTTTTTTCAACAATTTTAATTTCAGTAAAAGCTTCATACGCTTCTTCAAGAACTGTCCTTCCTTGCTCAAAATCAATATCTTGACGTAAGAAACCCATTCTAATATCTTTCTCTTGTGAAATCACACCAGAATCAGGTGCAAAATCTCTAGCCAACATTTTAAGCATGGTAGACTTCCCCGCTCCATTTTTCCCAACTAGGCCAACTCTGTCCCCAGCACCAAGACGAAAAGTAACTTCTTCAAACAAATAAGTACCACCAAAAGAAACAGATAAATTGTGTATATTAAGCATGTATTATGATTTATTTCCTTAATGAATGTGTAAATTTGTAACAACAAACACTGCTTTTCAAAAAGAAAAAATTAATTTTTTGCAAATGTTAAAAAAAGGATCCAAATTATATAGTATTTTAACAGGAACTTGTCCTAAATGCCAGAATGAGAGCATGTATTTGGAAAAAAATCCATTTCAATTGACAAAAATTCTAAAAATAAAAGAAAATTGTAGTCATTGTGGATTGCGTTACCAAATAGAGCCTTCTTTTTTTTATGGAGCCATGTATGTTAGTTACGGGCTTAATGTTGCTTTAGGAATAGCAGCATTTATCGTCTCTTTTATTTTTTTTAAAACGAATTTAAAAATAGCTTTCGCGGCTATTATAATTACCCTCGTTGTGACTTTTCCATTTGTCCTTAGATGGTCTAGAAATATATACATCAACATGTTTATTTCTTATGATCCAAATGCAGCTACAAAAAAGAATTAAGAATAGTATTTAGCTTCATATCGCTTAATATCAATTACGGGATCTAATATTTTTTGATTTTCAATATGGTTATATAATTCTTGAGCCATAGCAGGTCCCAACATTACTCCACGTGTTCCAAGACCATTTAAAACATGAAAACGCTTGTATTCTGGATGTGTGCCTATAAGTGGTCTCCTATCCTTAACCGTAGGCCTAACTCCTGCAAAATGCGCTTCTATAATAAAATCACAAGATAATATCTCCTTAATCCGATCAATGAGTTCTATTTTACCATCTTCTGTGGGAAAATCATCTTTCTCTCGCCAATTGTAAGTAGCTCCCACTTTGAATAAATTATTTCCTAAAGGCAAAATAAAAACACTGGTATTAATAATTACGTCTAGATCTAGATCACTTGCTTTTATAATAAATAGTTCACCCTTAGTTCCATCTAAAGGTAAATAATTAAAATAAGGATTAGCATGTAACCCAAAACCTTCCGCAAATACAATATGTCTTGCTTTCAAGCCTTTATAAGAAACCCCCTCTTGATCTTGAATTAATTCATTGTAATCAAAACATTCTGGGATAAATACGTCTAGTTTTTTTAAATAAGTACAGAAAGATTCTAAAAAAGAAGCAGTGTCAACATAACCCGTTTGTAAAACTTCTCCATAGCCAAAAGGAGCATCTATTCCATTTACATTTTTATATATCAAATTAGTGGAAAGAAAAGGCTCTAAACCTTTTTTATCTGCCGCTAAAAACCAATTATTTTGTTCTTCAACGGAATAAAACTTCCTTAAAATAGGAGTTTTAAAATCAAATTGTTTTTCGAGTGTTTTTTCTAAAATGGTATAAAATTCATTCATCACATCTAATTGTTGTTGCGCATTCCAAACTTCACTGAATCGCTTTAAAATAACAGGATTATATAAACCACCTGCGATTTTAGATGAGTTTTGAGAATTATTGTCATAAACCATAATAGATTTTTGATTGCGTAAAGCATATTCAGCAAATGACAAACCAGCTAAACCAGAACCAACTATAATATAATCTAACATTTAAATAAAATAAATTTTAAAGAAAAGGGCTTCAAACAAAAAACTCTTACCAAAAGGTAAGAGTTTTTTATGTTTATTGAAAAATACTAGTAGTTCCACATATCTGATTCAAAGTTTCGAATTTTATCTTTCACTCTTTCAGATTCTAATAATTGATTTTGAGCATTGTCTTTCATGTACTCATCAATTCTTCTGTCTCCGTATACATTTTCTTCTTTATATATAAAGGCATTAAAACGTCTTGAGTTTAAAATTTGATCAAATGAAATTGGCAATGCAGAGTTTTTATCATTAAAAGCTTTAGCATCATGTAAAACCTCTCTAGCCGCTGGGAAAAAGATCCAAAACAATTCTATGTAATCTTTCTCGTCACTATTCATGGTGTAAACATCAGGAGTAACAGGACAAATACCTAACAAACGATACTTCAATTCACTTTGACGTTTGTCAAAATACCAATATCCTTTTATTTTGTATTGGGTTACATCTTGAGCAGCAAGATCTTGTCTTAAGATATACTCGTCAGAAACTTTGCTACCTGAGTTTATTTGCTCTCTACCTGCATCCGTTGTATCAATTCTTGTTAAAGATGCCTGAATATCCTGAAGCGATTTTTTAGTATTAAAATAACTATCTGTATATACTTCAGTAATTTTTCCACTTTTAATAGCCTTAGACAAAACATCATACAAAGATCTTCTGTCATTACCTATGTTAGCAGTATCAATAGGGAAATACAAAGAAAAATTAATTTTTTCACTAAGATCTATAATTTCCCACGTTGTTTTACCCATCAACACGTCTCTATCGTGAACATAACCATAAGCAAGTGGCTTATCATTATCCGAGTCAAGTTGCGCAGCTGTTTTTAATCCAATTTGATCTGGAGTTTTCGCATTCAATAAATTGGATTGTGCACTTGACACAAAACAACCCGATAAAGCGACGATTGCGATAAATAAATTTTTGATATTCATAGTGGTATTCTTATTGATATTGAAAAGGATTTATAAAATCCAATTTATTATTGTATTTCAAAAATAACTGGAGCAGTTCTCGGTAATAAATAACTACCAGCACCGTCAAGTTTTGTTTTTATTTCAGAAATGGTAACTTGATCACCTCTACCTGCTTTAGAAAGTACAGCTTTACACTGAGCATTCAATTTATTACCTTGAACAACCACTGTAGGCTGACCAGTAACTTTAAGGTTAAAACCAATAACACTTAAACCTACTTCAAAATCAAAATCAACAAGTTTAGCACCTACTGTAGATACTTCTAAGTTAGATTTAGGCCCTTTAACAACACCCATTTCACCTCTAATCGTACCCGTTGGTCCAGGAATTCCTTTTATTCTGAATACTTTTTTATCAGATGCAACTTTACCATCCGCCATTTTACCAGAAACATTGATGATAACTTCATTACCAGCTCCAGGAGACATCACGTATTTACCGTTACCTACTTTTGACAATCCAGGTGCTGATGCATTTACCTGATTATCTGGAATACCTGCAAATGAAATAGTAATAGGGTTTTGAACACCTCTATAAACCACATTCATTTTATCAGCAGAGATAGTAGCCGAATTAGGTCTAGGAACTACAACATATTTACCAGCGAACTTCAAAGGAATGTTTTTACCATCCTCAAGGAAAGTAAACTGTCCATTAATAGATTGCTCACCCACATTTCCAGCAGTCATCGCAATTACAGCTTGACCATTAACAATTTTACCTGGTCCTGAAAATGAAGTTGGTTTTGTGTTTTCATCATAACGTCCTAAAACTACTTTTCCAGTAACTTGCTCACCTTGAAAATATGCGCTTTTATCTAAAACAACTATTGCTTGATAATTACTATAAGATGCAGCAGCAACAGCAGCTTTTCCTAACAACGTATTATAAACATCAGTCTCCATTTTCTTAACATCATTTTGCCAAGCAGATAATTTGGCCAATGAAGCAACAGCAGGAAAACCTTTAAAATTGTAATCTAAATAAGGAATTGAAATTCCGTCTTTATTTTTCACAGGCAACAAAGAGAATTTAGATTCAACTTCTGAAACAATAGAAGAAAGTTTTTTGTTACTTCCTAATGCAGCTTTCATGTCTGCTTTGTATTGTTCAACTGTTTTTACAACTTCATTCCCTTTTGCAGAATAACCTGCAGGGCTAAACCAAGATTGATCTAAATTATCACCCTTGTCCATAGACTCATAAGGTAATTTACCAGTTTCTGCATCAATTTCAGTTCCTTTTAAAACATCCGTTTTTATATTAGCGATATAATCGTAAAATTTCTTTGTAATCGCTTCTACTTTATGAGCAGTTCCAGATGCAGCAGCAAATTCTCCACCGGCCTCAGCAGCCTTAGCGTCTAAGCTCATCAACATTTGTGCGTTTGATTGCTCAGCAGCACTATTAGAACCTTCAAATTTTTCATTCATTATTCCAAAAGCAGACAATACTTCTTTGGACATATTTAATGCTAACATTGAGATGAAAACCAGGTACATCAGGTTTATCATCTTCTGTCTAGGGGTTAGTTTTCCTCCTGCCATATTTTCTAATAATTAGTTTAAATTAATAATAGTTCGAAACTAATTATCCTTTGTTATTCATTGCAGAAAGCATTCCTCCATAAACTGAATTCAAAGAAGATAAATTTGAAGTCAAAGATTGCATTTGCTCTTTAAGCTTCATATTGTTTTGTGCTACTTCATCATTTATTTGAGCATTTCTAGAAGCGCTTTCTAATTGTACCTTATATAAACTGTTTAAAGATTCCATTTGAGATGCTGCAAGAGTTAACTCTTCACTGTATTTTTTTGTAGAAGCAATAGAATCTACTGTAGGAGCAATTCCTTTAGCAGCTGATTCAAAATTCTTTATACTACTACCTAAACTTGCCATCAATTCACCATCAATTTTAGCATCCTTAAGCATTGCATCTAACTTTTGAGATAATAATCCTTGAGTATCAGCAACAGGTTCAGCTTTTTTAGTGGCAGCTTTAGCTTGACCGTTAGCCAATTCAGGATATACTAAGGTCCAATCTAATTCATCATCGACCGGCTCAAAAGCAGATAATGCAAAGATCAAAGCTTCAACAACAAGACCGATAGTAAGCATCAAATTCCCTGTTATAACACCGAATTCAATGTGAGTAATTTTAAATAATGCTCCAAGGATTACAACTGCAGCCCCCATACCGTAAGCGAAATTCATTGCTTTTTTTCCTAATAATGCCATAATAATAAATTTTAAATTTTAATAGATTGGGTTTTTGTTTAATTTATTTCTTTTTTTTACCGTTACCTGTAGTTTGAAGTCCCATATAATCTTGCACGGTTCTGAAGCCAATATAACTTCTTGCAGAATCAGCATATTCATAATCTCTTGTACTAACTTGTAAGAAGTAAGCAACATCTTTCCATGATCCGCCACGCAACACTTTACGTTTGTTAGAAGCATCTAACACATTAGGATTCATTGAAGAAACGTATTCATAAGCGTTTGAATCATATGCAGAGTCAGTCCACTCTGATACATTTCCAGCCATATTGTATAAATTATAACCATTAGGCTCATAAGATTTAGCCTCAACTGTATACAAAGACTCATCAGCAGCATAATCCCCTCTATTAGGTTTAAAATTAGCTAAAAAACAACCTCTATCATTTTTAGTGTAAGGACCACCCCATGGATAGGTTGCTGATTCTAAACCACCTCTTGCGGAATATTCCCACTCAGCTTCTGTAGGCAATCTAAATTGATTAATTAAATCTTGACCTTTAGTTTTAGATTTTATGTAACTATTTTTATTTAATGTTCTCCAAGCACAAAAAGCTTTTGCTTGCGTCCATTTTACACCTACAACTGGATAATCACCATATGCTTTGTGCCAAAAATAATCATTATGCATAGGCTCGTTATAAGAGTATGCGAAATCTTTAATCCAAACAGTAGTATCAGGGTATACGTTCACCTCTTCTGTTTTAATAAAATCTTTTCTACGACCTACTTTAGCTTTTGCAGCTGCTTGTATATCCATCCAAGAGTAACGAAACTTTAATTTATTAACGTCAATTGTTCTCAAACCATTATATGATTCTTCACTTGGAAGATACATAGAATCCATTACCTCAGTATATGCTGCGTCAGGATATTCTTTCGGTCCTTTAGCAAGCTTTACTTTTCTATTTAATTTTCTACCAGCATATTGATCATCATCAGTACCAATACTATAATAATTGTCATACATATATTTGTCATATGCAGTCATTTTAGTAGTATCTGAATCGCTAAAAGCATAATCAGCTATACTTCCTGATTTACTTCCTTTACCAGATCCTGTTGTAGCAGGTTGACCACTTAAATCAGCCATTATTGCTAATTTAACTCTTATAGTTGAATCTTTAACCCATTCTACAAACTGACGGTATTCACTATTTGTAATTTCAGTTTCGTCCATATAAAATGAACGCACCGTTACTGTTTTTGTAGGAGCATCCTCAACATTCGCTAAATCTGCATCAGATTTACCCATAATAAATGAGCCTCCAGGGACTAAAGTCATTCCGTATGGCTTCTCAGGGTGCCACTTTCCACCATTAATACCAACTAATTCCCCTTTATCACTTGATTTAGCACAGCTAATCAATAGGGTTAAAATCGTCGTAAAAGCTATGAACTTATTCATATAATTTCGGTTATCTATTCATTAAATTTGAGGGTGTAAACCTATTTATTATTTTTAACAAAAACAATTTTTTTATACTAAACAAATCGCTTTTTATAAAAAAATCATATATCTATGTTAAATATCTCTAAATAAGATTTTTTCTTTGTGCTTTCCACCACCTTTCTGGCAATTCATTATTGCATGCAAGAAGGTATTCATCGTATGAACATGGTAATAACGTATTTCTTTTTAATTTATTATTAACATTTGAAATAAATGGTATTTCAATCCACCATCTTTCTGTTTTATCGCTTTTATAAAAAATCAATTCTTCTTCATCTAGTGGCACAATGTACTTTAAATAAGACTCTTTACTGCCAAAAGGATATTCATTTGATCTATATTGAACTCCCTCAATAAAATACCAAATTATTTGCGCAACAAGTATTGATTCTTGATGAGTTCCATTAAAATTAAAAACACCAAAAGAACTTACCTTATCGCTAATGCCAGCATAGCGGGCCAAAGAACATATTTCTTTACCATTAAAACCATTTGGCTGAAACGAAATAAAATTCCCAGAATCCGAAGATTTAACAGCATTTAAATCAATACTTACAAGATCAGCATCCCTAAAAACAGGCTCTGTGATCAAAATATTATTTGAAACCTCACCAAGACGATAGGCATCAAAAAATAATTTTTCGATTAAATCAATTTCTTCCTGAGAGTTAAAATACGTTTGATAGCCTAAATTACTAAAATTAAATAAATTATTTGGCTCATCGACAATAATTTTTGTTAAATACGATGTAGACGATAGTTCTTCTTCATCTTTTCCAAAATCAAACTTACTATCAATGGAAACTATATTAACCATTTGTTCCAACACGTCATAAGCTCTATACAGACCGTAGGTTATATCTTGAGAACCTCCCAAGATAATAGGAATAACTCCTGATTTCAATAGTTCTGATGCAATTTTTTTGACAGCAAAATGTGTATCGGATACTGTATTTCCAGCTAGAATATTTCCTAAATCAGCAATTGACGTTTCCCAGTTGCCAGGGAATAAGCTATAAAGTTCTTTTCTTAAAGAAATTAAACTTATATTTTTAGTTTCAATAGATTGCCCTCTATTATCTAAAACACCTATGATTGCTAATTTGATTTTGTTTACATCTGGAAATTGATCTTGGGTATGCATCACAACCTTACTCCCAAGTTGCTGTGAAGTCAATCCAAAACAATATTCTAGAACCTCATCCTCAACGGGGTTTAAAAAATCAAATTCCATTTATTCTTTTTTCATCTTCACTACACTGTTAACTTAAAATTGTGTAGCGAACAAATTAAATTATTAATTATTTCTTTTTAACGGCCGGTTTTTTAACGGCGGCTTTCTTTGTTGTTGCCTTTGTTGAAGGTGCTTTTTTAACTGCTACTTTTTTAGCAGGTGTTTTTTTAGCAATCATTTCTTGAACTTCTTCAAGTGTTAGTTTTGACGCATCAACATCTTTACTTAACTCGATTTTAATTTTGCCTTTTGTAATCACAGATCGACCCCAACGTGCTTTTTCTACAAGAATTCCTTCCTCTTCCCAATTGTGTAATACTTTATCAATATTTTTTTGAAGCTTATCTTCTATCAAGGCTTCAATATCTGATTGAGATAAATTATCAAAATTGTATTTTTTGCTCACATTGATAAACAATCCACTCCACTTGATAAAAGCCCCAAAACGACCAACACCTTTTTGAACTCCCTCACCTTTATAAACAGCTATAGGCGCATCTGCCAAGGCTTTTTCATCAATTAATTCTTGAGCTCTTTTATAATCAACATCTAATGGATTCTCTCCTTTTGGTAAAGACACAAACGCTGCACCATGACGAATATAAGGACCATAACGACCATTACTCACCTCAACTTCTTCTCCTTTATACTCTCCTAAATTTTTGGGTAACAAAAATAAATTCAAGGTTTCTTCAAGGGTAATGTTACCAATATTTTGATCGTTCATCAAACTGGCGAACTTTTTATCTTCATCATCAGGAGCACCTATTTGAGCCATCGGTCCAAATTTCCCTAAACGAACCGAAACTGGCTTTCCTGTTTTAGGGTCAGTGCCTAGAATTCTTTCGCCACTTTCACGCTCAGCATTCGCTTCTACATCTTTCACCGTTGGATGAAATTGATCGTAAAACTCCTGCATCATTTTGGTCCAAACAATATTTCCCTCGGCAATTTCATCAAAGTCCTGCTCTACTTTTGCCGTAAAATTATAATCTAGAATATTTCCGAAATTCTTGACAAGGAAGTCCGTTACAATGGTTCCGATATCAGTAGGTACTAATTTCCCTTTATCTGATCCAGTATTTTCTTTAAGTGCTTTCTCATCTACCTTACCAGATTGCAAAATCAACTGCGTATAATTACGCTCTTGACCGTCTAAATTTCCTTTTTCAACGTAATTCCTGTTAATAATGGTAGAAATTGTAGGTGCATAAGTAGATGGACGACCTATTCCTAGTTCTTCTAGTTTTTTTACCAAGGAAGCTTCCGTAAAACGAGCTGGAGCTCTAGAATACCTCTCGGTTGCTGTGATATAATTGTTTTGTAATTTTTCGTTCACTTTCATTGCGGGCAATATTCCCTCCTGCTCTTCCTCATCATCATCATGACCTTCCAGATAGACTTTTAAGAAACCTTCAAAAAGCAATACCTCTCCAGATGCGGTGAATATTTCATTGTGATTGCTCGCTTCAATTTTCACATTGGTACGTTCCAATTGCGCGTCACTCATTTGCGAGGCCAATGTTCTTTTCCAAATTAAATCATACAAACGTGCTTGATCACGGTCAATGTCTACCGTATGGCGAGACATATCCGTTGGACGAATTGCCTCGTGCGCCTCTTGTGCTCCTTTACTTTTATTAACAAATGTTCTTGGATTAGAAAACTCTTTACCATAAGATTTGATGATTTCGGCTTGAGCAGCTTCCATCGCATCTTTTGACAGGTTAACACTATCCGTTCTCATGTAGGTAATCAATCCCGCTTCATATAGGCGCTGTGCAAGTTGCATGGTTATACCCACCGGTAAATACAGTTTACGCGCAGCTTCTTGTTGTAAAGTAGAAGTAGTAAAAGGACCTGTTGGAGATTTTTTGGTAGGTTTTGTTTCTAAATCTGCAACCTTATATGTAGAACCAATATTTTTGTTTAAGAAATCTTGAGCTTCTTGTTTTGTATTAAAATTTTTAGGCAATTTAGCCTTGAATATTTTTCCAGACTCGTTTGTAAACTCGGCAACAACTGAGTAGGTTGCAACGGCTTTGAAATTTTGAATTTCTCGTTCGCGTTCTACAATTAAACGTACAGATACCGACTGAACACGACCCGCAGATAAACCACCCTTAATTTTTCTCCACAATACAGGAGATAATTCATAACCAACTAAACGATCTAAAACACGTCTCGCTTGTTGTGCATTAACTAAATTGTAGTCAATCTCTCTAGGATTATCAATTGCTTTAAGAATAGCTGTTTTTGTAATTTCGTGAAAAACAATTCTTTTGGTTTTGTTTTTATCTAAATTAAGCTCTTCGGAAAGGTGCCAAGAAATAGCTTCACCCTCACGATCCTCATCACTTGCTAACCAAACCATATCGGCTTTCTTAGCTAACCCTTTCAGCTTGGTGACCAAGGCTTTTTTATCTGCAGAAACCTCATATTTAGGCTTAAAATTATGATCTACATCTACTCCTATTTCCTTTGAAGGTAAATCAGCTATGTGCCCGTAACTGGACTCCACTTGATAATCTGCACCTAGGAATTTTTCGATTGTTTTTGCCTTTGCTGGGGACTCTACTATAACTAAATTCTTTGCCATTCGTCTATTTTTCTGGGACAAAAGTATCTATTTTTTTTAAATATTAAGCTTTTGAAATAACATTTGAATTAATTGACCCTTAATAATAGTGACTTCCATTTAGTCAATAAACCCTTTTAGGTATGTTTAGTGAATACTACATATATTGCATTTAAGGTTAATCGAATTTAAATTAAACACTAAATAAGTAAGCAAAAAAGGTGGTATTTCCCGTTTAAAATAATCATCAGAGAAAGATCTATTTATTGGCAACCGATAAGAAAAAGAATAAATTGAAAAACTGGAATAGCTATAAAAAATCAAACATAAAATACTGTTAATTCTTAATCTGACAAGTTGTCATATTTATTTGTTTTAGCTTATCTTTGTGCTTTGAAAAAATAGCATGGAAAAGATTATTGAAGAAAGCAAACAAGGCGAAAGTCTTGTTTTAGAAAATAAACCTGAGAATACAAAGAAACTTTTTATAGAAAGCTACGGCTGCGCGATGAATTTTTCGGATAGCGAAATTGTAGCTTCCATTTTATCTGGAAATGGGTATAATACCACACAAGTTCTCGAAGAGGCAGACTTAGTTCTAGTAAACACCTGTTCTATTCGCGATAAAGCAGAGCAAACCATTAGAAAACGTTTAGAAAAATACAATGCCGTAAAACGTATTAACCCTAAAATGAAAGTTGGGGTTTTGGGCTGTATGGCAGAACGTTTGAAAAGTCAATTTCTTGAGGAAGAAAAAATTGTAGATCTTGTTGTAGGTCCTGATGCTTACAAAGATTTACCCAATTTATTACAAGAAGTTGAGGAAGGTAGAGATGCTATAAATGTTATTTTATCAAAAGATGAGACCTATGGCGATATTTCTCCAGTTCGATTGATGAGTAACGGGATTACGGCTTTGGTTTCTATCACTCGTGGTTGCGATAATATGTGTACTTTTTGTGTGGTTCCTTTCACTCGTGGACGTGAACGCAGTCGTGAACCCCAAAGTATCATGGCAGAAGTTCAAGATTTATGGGACAAAGGTTTTAAGGAAATTACGCTTTTAGGTCAAAATGTAGACAGCTACCTGTGGTACGGTGGTGGACTGAAAAAAGATTTTGAAAATGCTAGCGAAATGCAAAAAGCTACAGCTGTTGATTTTGATCAATTGCTTGAGATGGTTGCTGTAGGTTTCCCAAAAATGAGAATTCGATTTTCAACTTCTAATCCACAAGACATGCATGAAAGTGTATTGCATGTTATTGCTAAGCATCCTAATATTTGCAAGCACATTCATTTACCGGTTCAGTCTGGAAGTAATAGAATTCTAAAAGAAATGAACCGTTTGCATACTCGTGAAGAATACATGAATTTGATAGATAGAATTAGGACTATAATTCCGAATTGCTCTATTTCGCAAGACATGATTGCAGGATTTCCAACAGAAACTGAAGAGGATCATAAAGACACAATGAGTTTAATGGAGTACGTGAAGTATAATTTTGGTTATATGTATTCGTATTCGGAGCGTCCAGGGACATTGGCTGGAAGAAAAATGGAAGATGATGTTAACGATGAAACTAAAGCCCGTAGATTACAAGAAATTGTAGATTTACAACAGAAACACGCTTGGTTCCGTAGTGAAGAATTCATAGGTCAAACTGTAGAAGTTTTAGTCGAAAAAGTTTCTAAAAAATCAACAGAAGAATTCTCTGGAAGAAATTCGCAGAGTATAACGGTAGCGTTTCCAAAAGAGAATTACAACATTGGAGATTTTGTTAATGTAAAAATTGAAAGCTGCACCTCTGGAACGTTAAAAGGAATAGCAGTTGGTTTGAGTGAGATGAATTAAGAAAAGTTTGAAAAGTTAAGATTTAAGTTTCATTGTGAAACCTGAAACTTGAAACTAACAAAACTTGAAACAAAAATAAAATGGAATCAGTTCAGTCAATAAAACAGCGCTTTGAGATTATTGGGAATGACCCAAAACTCAATCGTGCCATAGAAAAAGCCATACAAGTTGCCCCTACTGATATCACTGTGTTGGTAACCGGAGAGAGCGGCGTGGGTAAAGAAAATATACCTAGAATCATACACTCACTTTCGCATAGAAAACACGGAAAATACATTGCCGTAAACTGTGGAGCAATTCCCGAGGGAACTATAGATAGTGAACTTTTTGGTCATGAAAAAGGAGCATTTACGGGTGCTACAAGTACCAGAGAAGGCTACTTTGAAGTGGCTGATGGCGGTACCATTTTCCTTGATGAAGTGGGCGAATTACCCCTTACCACACAAGTACGTTTGTTGCGTGTTCTAGAAAATGGTGAGTTTATTAAGGTGGGTTCCTCTCAGGTTCAGAAAACTGATGTTCGAATTGTGGCTGCAACCAATGTCAATTTATTTGATGCCATAGAAAAAGGAAAATTCAGAGAAGATTTATACTATCGTTTGAGTACCGTTGATATCACCTTGCCTCCTTTAAGAGATAGAAAAGACGACATTCACTTATTATTCAGAAAGTTTGTCGCTGATTTTGCACACAAATACAAAATGCCACCACTAAAATTAGAGGAAAGTGCTGTACTAGTGTTGCAAAAATTTCGCTGGAGCGGTAACATTCGCCAGTTAAGAAATGTGGCTGAACAAATTTCAGTTTTAGAGACAAGCAGAGATATTACAGCTACTACATTGCAATCTTACTTGCCAGAACAAGGCAGCAACTTACCATCCGTAATCAAGGATAAAAAAAGTGAAAACGATTTCAGTACGGAAAGAGAAATTTTATACAAAGTCCTTTTTGATATGAAAAGTGATTTGAATGATTTGAAAAAACTGACTTTAGAACTGATTCAGAATGGGAGTTCGAAAGTGCAAGAGACGAATCAAAGTTTGATCAAAAAGATTTACGGATCAAACGAAAATGATAATGAAATAGACTTTGAAGAATCTCCTAGAAACAACCAAATTACAACTTTGAATAACGAAAGTTTGTACCAAGAACCAGAAGAAAACTATTTATTTGCCGAAACAATCGAGGAAGAAGAAACCTTGAGACTAGAGCAGAAAGAAATAGAAATGATCAAAAAATCATTAGAAAAAAACAAAGGAAAACGCAAGGCAGCAGCCGATGAATTAGGAATATCGGAGCGTACTTTATATAGAAAAATCAAACAATTTGACTTATAATTTAATGTTATTAGACTTAACAGGTCAAACAAACAGAAATTAACTATTACTCTTTTACATGAAATACTTAAAATTTATATTTGTCATACTACTCGTTTCCTCGTTACAAGGATGTTCTGTTTACAACTTCACGGGAACCGGTAAAATTGATGCCGAAACGTTTCAGGTAGGTTTTTTTCAAAATAATGCTGAACTTATAGAACCCGGTATTGACAGAACTTTTACACTTGAACTCCAGGATTTAATTCAAAATCAGACTAATTTAAACTTAGTAAAAAATGGTGCCGATTTGACTTATGAAGGAGAAATTGTAGAGTATAGAATTAGTCCAATGACAGCAACTGCTGATCAACGTGCTGCTCAAAACCGATTAACAGTAAGAGTTAATGTGCGTTTTACAAACAAGAAGAAAGAAACAGATAATTTTGAAAAACCATTCTCCTTCTTTTTTGATTATCCCGCAGACCAACAGCTTACCGGAGCAACTTTGAATAATGCCTTGAAAGAAATTTTTGAAAGAATTACACAAGAAATATTTAATGAGTCATTAGCTAAATGGTAAATTAGGATCTATTAAAAAATTAGTTCATAAATCCATTTTGAGCACTGAATAATAACTTTAGCAAAAAAGAGATTACCGAACATTGAACAATTAAAAAATGAATGTAACTGACTTTATCCACATCATAAATAAACCGGATACTATTCATGTGCAACAAACACAAGATTTAGAAAAGGTAATAGATGAATTTCCGTATTTTCAAAGTGCACGAGCGTTACAGCTTAAAGGGCTTTACAACCAAGACAGTTACAAGTACAACAATGCCTTAAAACGAACTGCAGCATATACCACAGACCGAACTATATTGTTTGACTTTATAACATCCGATACTTTTATTTCAATACATACTAGTTTGTATGAAAAGAAAGCTAAAGAAATGCTAGAAATTCAAGTAATTGACAGCGAAACAATTGTTCCTGAAAAAAAATTAGATCAAAAAATTAATACTCTTGAAGAATCGATTTTAACCTCAATTTCTAAATCTAGCACTGTAGCGCCCGAGGAAAGGTCCCATCAAATAGAGGAAAAACTAGCCATAGGAACTCCACTTGATTTTTCAAAACAAGAACAACATTCGTTTCAGGAATGGCTTCAATTATCTCGTACCGAGCCAATAAAACGTGACGAAACAGCACCAGAACCAGAAACTTTAATGGATGAGGAAAAAAGAAAAAAACTAGAACTAATTGACAAGTTTATAGAGACCAGTCCCAAAATCACACCTGGAAAGCATGGTGTATCAATACCCATTACCATTGATATCAATACTACTGATAATTCATCATTAATGACAGAAACGCTCGCACGAGTATATTTAGAACAAAAAAAATATCAAAAAGCAATTCAAGCTTATGAAATATTAATTTTGAAATATCCAGAAAAAAGTAGTTTCTTTGCGAACCGCATTTCGGATATTAAGATTTTACAACATAATAATAATTAAACAATGAGCACATTTTCAATTTTTTTAGTTTTAATAACTATAGTATGTTTTTTATTAATCGTAGTCATAATGGTTCAAAACCCTAAAGGTGGAGGATTATCTTCAAACATTGGAGGTTCTCAAATGCTAGGTGGAGTTCAAAAAACAACTGATTTTTTAGATAAAAGTACATGGACTTTAGCAACGGTTCTTATATTATTGATTTTGTTTTCAAGTTTAAGTTTTACAGGAACGCTAAGTGATACTGATTCTAAAATAATTGAAAACACAAGTACTACTGCGCCTGCTGCACCAGTACAAAACGCTCCAGCAGCTCCAGCTCCAGCAAAATAAATAATATCACATATATATAAAATGCCAGCCTGTCAAAGCTGGCATTTTTTTTAGGAAAATATGTCAGTTCAAGCAAGATGGCACAATTTCTGAAAAACGTTAATCACAACTTTTTAATTTTATATAAAAACATACGACCATGAATTTAAACATTAAACCACTTTCGGATAGAGTTCTAATTGAACCTATGGCTGCTGAAACAAAAACTGCTTCTGGTATCTATATTCCTGATACAGCAAAGGAAAAACCTCAAAAGGGAACCGTTGTTGCAGTAGGAAACGGAACAAAAGAGCATACGATGACAGTGAAAATTGGAGATACCGTACTTTATGGCAAATATGCTGGTACAGAATTGAAACTAGAAGGTGTTGACTACTTAATTATGCGTGAAGACGATATTCTAGCAATAGTATAGACTAGAGAATCCCATAAAGGGAATAAAAAAATTGAAACTTTCAATACTTAAAACAATTTAACAATTTTTGAAAAAATGGCAAAAGATATAAAATTTGATATAGAAGCACGTGACGGATTAAAACGTGGTGTTGATGCATTAGCAAATGCTGTAAAAGTAACCCTTGGTCCAAAAGGACGTAATGTAATCATTGGAAAAGCATTCGGAGGTCCAAACGTAACCAAAGATGGTGTTACCGTAGCCAAAGAAATTGAATTGAAAGACCCATTAGAAAACATGGGAGCTCAAATGGTAAAAGAAGTAGCCTCTAAAACAAATGATTTAGCAGGAGACGGAACTACAACTGCAACTGTTTTGGCACAAGCAATCGTAAAAGAAGGCTTGAAAAACGTAGCTGCTGGAGCAAATCCAATGGACTTAAAGAGAGGAATTGATAAAGCTGTCGAAGCTATCGTTGCCGACTTAGCACAGCAAGCAAAAGTAGTAGGAAGTGATTCTGAGAAAATCAAACAAATTGCTTCTATTTCTGCTAACAATGACGAAGTAATTGGTGAGTTAATCGCTACTGCTTTCGCAAAAGTTGGAAAAGAAGGAGTGATTACGGTTGAAGAAGCTAAAGGCACTGATACGTATGTTGATGTAGTAGAAGGAATGCAATTTGACAGAGGATACCTTTCTCCTTATTTTGTAACTAATTCTGAAAAAATGGAAGTAGAATTAGAGAATCCTTACATCCTTTTATACGACAAAAAAGTTTCTTCACTGAAAGAATTATTACCAGTTCTTGAGCCCGTAGCTCAATCAGGTAAGCCATTATTGATCATTGCTGAAGATGTAGATGGAGAAGCATTATCTACATTGGTAGTAAATAAATTACGTGGAGCCTTGAAAATCGCTGCTGTAAAAGCACCTGGTTTTGGTGACAGAAGAAAAGCAATGCTAGAGGATATTGCTATTCTTACTGGTGGAACAGTAATTTCTGAAGAAAGAGGATACACTCTTGAAAACACTACTATTGAAATGTTAGGTACTTCAAAAAAAGTAACTATCGATAAAGACAATACAACTATTGTAAGTGGTGCTGGTGATGCAGACATGATTAAAAACCGTGTAAATCAAATCAAAGGTCAGATGGAAGCAACAACATCTGATTACGATAAAGAAAAATTACAAGAGCGTTTGGCTAAATTAGCTGGTGGTGTTGCTGTCCTTTACGTAGGAGCTGCATCTGAAGTAGAAATGAAAGAGAAGAAAGACAGAGTTGATGATGCTTTACACGCTACTCGTGCTGCAGTAGAAGAAGGTATTGTTGCTGGTGGTGGTGTTGCATTATTAAGAGCTAAAAATGTTCTAAGCACCATTATTGCAGACAATGCTGATGAAGCTACAGGAATACAAATTGTATCCCGTGCTGTAGAAGCTCCGTTGAGAACTATTGTAGAAAATGCTGGTCTTGAAGGATCTGTTGTAGTAGCGAAAGTAGCTGAGGGTTCAGGAGATTTTGGATATAATGCTAAAACTGACGAATATGTAGATATGCTTGCTGCAGGAATTATTGATCCTAAAAAAGTAACTCGTGTAGCCTTAGAAAATGCGGCCTCAGTAGCTGGTATGATCTTAACTACAGAGTGCGCTCTAATTGACATTAAAGAAGAAAACGCTGGCGGTGGTATGCCAATGGGCGGTGGAATGCCAGGGATGATGTAGTCTTTGTTTAAGAATTATCATTAAAAAACAACTAAATCCGAAGCAAATTGCTTCGGATTTTTTTTAATACAAAGAGAAATGAAAAATATAGTATCTCATAGATTAGAACATACAATTTCAGATAATTTTTATCTGTGGAAATTCTAGAGATTTCTTCTTGAAAATATTAAACTCTTAAACTCCTAAAATTTGAACATAAAAAAAGGATGTAGTGTTCACTACATCCTTTTTTTATTTAAATCAATTGTTGCTAAAGTCCCAATTAAATTACTCTTCTTGAACCTTTGATTTTTTACTAAACTTATAAATAACCGGTACAACTGTTATACCAACTAGTGCTAATACAATCAACTCTATATGCTCTTTTAGATCGATTTGATAATTCTCTAACAGAAAACCATACAAATAATGTCCTGCGAAAATTAAAGTGAATGACCATATAAAAGAACTTACGATGTTATAAAACATAAACTTGTTCTTATCCATAGATACGATTCCTGCCACTATAGGCGCAAATGTTCTGAAAATTGGTAAAAAACGAGCAAAAATAATTGCCTTGCCACCATATTTTTCGAAAAAATCTTTAGACTGAACCAAGTATTTGCGTTTGAACCAAAAGCTATCTTCTTTGTTATACAAATAATAGCCGCTTTTTGAACCAAACCAATATCCCACCACATTTCCTAAAATTCCTGACAACGCAACCAATGTAGATAACAAAACTACATTCAAAAAATCATTGTCAATTATGAATATATTTTCAATTAATTCTCGACTGTAGATCCCAGCCAAAAACAACAAACTATCACCTGGCAGAAAGAAACCTGCAAAAAGACCGGTTTCGGCAAAAACAATAAATAAAACTATATAGATTCCCAACTTGATTCCGTTTATGTCAAAATGGATATAAAAAAGCGGGTCAATTAAATTTTTCCAATCAAATTCGTTCATTCTAAAAATATTTTAAACCTAAATTTATAGTGTGTGAAAGTAAGCATAATAAGTTTCTGGAGCAATATAATGACTTATTTTAAAGTTTTATTAACTATTTAAATTATCTAAATTTACTTTCTTTTATCCGCAATGAAATTTTGGTTTTGCATTTCGAGATTGTAGTCACTTAAAAACATCCTTTTTAAGTGTGAACAACCCTCATTTCTTTCCCCAATATATTTGGGCATTAAAAAAACCAAAGCTTTCACTTTGGTTTTTTATAAAATTATTTTCGTTCGTATTGGCAACAGGTATGAAGCTTTTCATAATCTTCTTGTAACGCCTTGACTTCATTTGTATCATGACCTACTTTTGCAATCGCTTTTTGAATAGTAAGAAGATCGGTTTTCTGCTCGTTCACTATCAAGTATAATGTGCCGCAATCCATATGCCAATCGGCAGATTTCACTCCTGAAACACTCAAAGCCGCTTTCTCGATTCTCTTTTTACACATTTCACAATTCCCACTTACGTGAAATTCAACCTTAGCATTTTTATTTTTTATCTCCTGAGCTTGAACTGTAAATCCAGTAAATACCAGTATCAATACTACTATTATTTTTTTCATCATTTATTTTTTTAAGATTATTTAATTTTAAAACGTAAACCCACATAATACATTTGTCCAAAAACTGGACCATAAACTATTGATGCGTCAAAAGTAGGTCCAAATGGGTTTTCATTACCCAAAATAACATTTTCCTGTTTGTAATTTCCAATATTTTCTCCGCCAACGTACATTTCAAAAGTAGAAGAAAAAGTTCTACTCACTTGAATATTCATCACAGAAAATGACGGCGAAAATTCAGGTAGCCTGTCACCTTCTGGATTTGTTGAACTAGTCGGCAATTGCTGTTTCCCGAGCCAATTAAAAGTATAATCAAACTTCCATTGTTTTCCCTTATCAAGAACATGAGTTTCATATCCTAAATTTCCAAAGAAACGATGTTTTGCCTGCAATGGTCTTTGATAAGCTCCTGATAAATAATCTGTTTGAATGTCATAGAATTTGTATGCTGTTCTCAAATTAAAATGCTTTTTCAGTTCATAATTAAACTCTACTTGCAAACTATTCGCATACGAATTCCCTATTAAGTTATAAAACAAAACCTGTTGCGGACTTTGCAATACATCAACAACAGCTTGATTTTGAAAATCGGTTCTGTAAAAATCAAAACCAACATCAGCACTTTTACCAAAAAGCAAAAAACCCTGCATAAAACTAACTCCGTAATTCCATGCAATTTCAGGATTCAAAACATATATTTTTCCATTCGTATCTAAAAAACTAAACGTTCTTGAACTTGCCAAAAGCTGTTGATTTTCGGCAAAAACATTAGCGCTTCGTTTCCCTCTTCCTGCCGAAAATCGAAAAACTCCTTTCTCCCAAGGATTGTATCGCACATGCAATCTTGGCGTAGCAAAAGTCCCCAAACGATTGTGATTGTCTATTCTACCTCCAAGTACTACGCTAAAGTTATTCGTATTGTCGTACGTATATTCGAAAAAAACACCCGCCGAATTATCAATTCTGCTGTAATCATTTACATTGACAAACTCACCGTATTTATCATACGTGAAGTTCAAACCCGTTGAGAATTCATGTTTCGTATTATTGATAATCGAATTAAAAATCAGATTCGAGTAATAACTTTTTTGTTTAATATTATATTGGTTTAACCCAAAATAAGACTTTTGATCATGGCTATTGAAAGCATTTTGAAAACCTATACTCTGGTAGGGCATCTCCGGAAAAACATATCCTAATTTAGTGGAAACATCAAAACGTTCTGTATTAATTTCGGAACCCCAAGAATTAGTTGTTCCCTTATCCCTCTCTGGATTAAAATTTAATTCTCCCGTTTGTTTTTGATCATTCATATACCGGAAATTGATAAAACTCACCCACCCTTTTGCAGCGTCGGTGTATTGCCAGCGATTCAAAACATTAATTTGTTTTGCTAATGGATTGTCCAGAAAACCATCGTCATTCATATCGTTTTTTGAAACCCTCGTGTTTCCATGAACGAACAAGCTACTGCTCCATTTATCAGAAATTTTCTTGTTGAAATGGGTATTTAATTCAAATCGGGAATCTGTGGAACCATAGAAATTCAGAAAAAATGGAATATCACTGATTGGCTTTATTAATTCGGTATTAATTTGTCCTGAAATACTTTCGAAGCCATTGACTACACTTCCGGCACCTTTGGTAATTTGAATGCTTTCTACCCAAGTTCCAGGCGTAAATGACAATCCATAGGCTTGAGAAGCCCCACGAACCGAAGGAATATTCTCCTCCGTAATCATTAAATAAGGACTTGTTAATCCTAACATTTTTATTTGCTTCGTTCCCGTTAATGCGTCCGAAAAATTAACATCAATTGAAGGATTTGTTTCGAAACTTTCTGCCAAATTACAACAAGCAGCTTTGAGTAATTCTTTGCTTGTCATTGTTGTAGTATTTGCCGTAAGGCTGTATGATTTTTTTAAACTTTTACGTTCATTCTGCACTTTAATCTCCTGCAAAGTATCTTGCGAAAACGAATTATACCCAGAAAATAAGAACAATAAAAGTATTGAAATTTGTTTTTTCATTATTGATTTTTAATGTTTTAAAAAATACAAAACCACAAAAAATATGATTTAACTTTTGTAAAAACATTAAAACTAAGCGTAGAAAATATATTGGTGGTATAATTTAAAAAAAGGAGGCGCATTTGCATCGCAGTAATACGAAGTAAATGCGTTTTTTTTAAAATTTGAAACGAATGAAAACACGGAAGAATTCCATTCATTTGATTGCAAAATAAAATCCGAATGAAAGAGACTGTTTTTTGGATTAAAGTATCTGTTTTCTTTTCAAATTTAACCTCTTTGTCTTTGCAACAATGTGATTCTTTTTCAACAAAACCACAACAATCTTTCTCTAATTCTTTATCTTGAATAGGTGTCTTAAGAGTAACCGAAGTAATATCATTACCACAATAACGAACATTAAATGCGAATCCAATATTGGAAACCAATACGAAAAAAGCAAGAAGTAAACTTATATGTCTATTAAATTTCACCTTGCAAAATTAGTGATTTTATCATATCAAAAAATCAAATTATTATAAAAAAAAGAATCTCACCTTCTCTTTTGATAGTAAAAACCAGCAACAAACAGCAATAAAAAAATCGGTTGTATGATAAATCTCCGAATGTAAAACAGATGCCATTTTTGATTCTCGTACGAAATGTTGGCAACAGTAAAAAAACCAATGATCAAAACCGCAAAAAACAACAAATACAAAACCAAAGATAATTTTACCAATTCAATTTCATTAAATACAAAATAAATAATACCTAATGACAACACAGTATTTATGGCATATCGAAAAAACAACACTATAAAATAAGCATAATTTGAAACATCGGGTAGACTCAAACTAGAAAAATCTTTTTTAAAAAACTCCAACAAAGGATCATTAAACAATTGATTTTCGTAGGCTCTAACTAGAATTATTAGAAAAAGCAATATTACAATGGCTAAGATTCTAAATATTTTATTTTGTTTTTTTTGACGCATACTTTGAATGTTTTTGAACCCAATAAATCCATAAAATAAAAACAACACCATAAATATAAAGCGGAAAAATTACCCCATGCAATAAAGGTTCTTGTTCAGGATAATGAAAAATCAACGAACTTAACAATGCTATTCGTATCACATTGAGTACATAAATAAACAAACTACCCAAGACAATATATAAAATCGTTGGTTTGAATCTTCCTGAAAAAGCAATTATAAATGAGGCAAATAAAATAATGACACTCATAGCATTGCATCCCTCCACAATTTTAGCTACGTATTTTCCACAATAAATCAATTTGATATAATCTTGAGATACATCTTTAATCACATAAGATCCCTCAGTGAATACTTGAAGTATTTGGGCCGTATTTATACTTACAACTCTAGTAAAACCATCAACTTCATTATTTTCATAAGTTCCAAGATAATATTGATAACACAATGTAAAAATCAAATAACTTATAAAAAACAAACCTAAGAATTGTAAAAAGGGTTTGTAGCGTTCTAAATATTTTTTCAAAATAAAATTTTTAACAAATTTATGTAAAATAAAGAAATCTCTTTAAATACTTTTGTACTAACTAAAATTTAAGAAAAATGACATTTCAAGATTTAAAACCAAAAGTAACCGAAATCATAGCACGTCCTGAACAAACAAGAGACGAAAAATTATTAGAAATTTGCCAATTATTAAGTAGCTCTATTTCCTACTATAATTGGGTTGGATTTTATTTTGCTAATCATGAAGCCAAAACTTTACATTTAGGCCCTTATGTAGGCGCAGAAACAGATCATACTGTAATCCCTTTCGGAAAAGGAATTTGCGGACAAGTGGCTGAGTCAAATGCTAATTTTGTAGTACCCGATGTAAGCGCTCAAGACAATTATATTGCTTGTAGTTTTACCGTAAAATCTGAAATTGTTGTACCCCTTTTTGTAAACGGACAAAACATAGGTCAAATTGATATTGATAGCCATGTTATAGATCCTTTTAGTGAAGAAGATGAACGTTTCTTGGAATTTGTAAATCAAGAAGTGGCTAAATTGTACTAAAATAACTATATTAGCTTTTATTAAACTCCTATATGTCTAAAAATCTATTCATTGTAGTACTACTTTTAATAACTTTCAGTTCATTTTCACAAAAATCTAAAGACGGAAAAGTGTTTTTAGATTCAACCTGGAATGAGACTACTGAAGCAAATCATAAATATTTTAGAATAATCAAGGATTATTATTCTGACAAAGACAACTACAGTATCTCTGATTATTACAAATCAGGGAAATTACAAATGAATGGCACCTCAAAATACAAAGACCGTTTAATAAAAGAGGGGCAATTTGTATATTATTATGAAAATGGTAAAAAAAAATCTTTAGAGAACTATGTTAACGGCTTACAAATTGGCAAACAATATAATTGGTATCAAAACGGACAAGTAAAATCAGAAACTGAAAATTTCATAGATGAAAACGATCATTATCCTAATTACAAAATTATTCAATTTTGGGATTCCGATGGTAACCAAAAAATAATTGACGGAAATGGTGAATATGAAACTAAAAATAATGAATTCTATGAAATCGGCAAAATAGAAAATGGTTTAAAACACGGAATTTGGCAGGGCGCTATTAAATCATCTAATCTTACTTTTCAAGAAACTTATGACAAAGGAAAACTTATAAAAGGAACCAGTACTGATTCTCAAAATATAAAATACGAATATACAGCGATATCAAGCATGCCAGGACCCAAAAAGGGAATAAAACACTTTTATCAATTTTTTGGTTATAATTTTAAAATATCTAATGAAGCGAGAAATAAAAATATTATTGGACGACTGCTATTAACTTTTAATATAGAAGGCGATGGGAGCGTTTCTGAAATAAAAGTTATAAATGGATTAGGTTACGGATTGGATCAAGAGGCGATTCGATTAGTCAAGCTTTACAAGGAATGGACACCTGCTAAAAGCAGAGGTATTGGATATAAAGTACCGTATACTCTTCCCATTAGTATTCAATAAAAATAAAATTACATCTACCAAACTAATATGTGATTCAATCCTTATTAAAATAAATACCGATTATTGTTTCCTTATTGATAAATATTTTTTACTTTTGCACCCGTCTACCAATAGATGGCAGACATACATAAGAATCATTAAATAATATTGGAATGTATTTAACTAAAGAGATTAAAGAAGAAATCTTCGCACAACACGGAGAAAAAACGAATACTGGAAAAGCTGAAGCGCAGATTGCTTTATTCACTTTCAGAATTAGCCACTTAACGGAGCACTTGAAAAAAAATCGTCATGATTATAACACAGAGCGCTCATTAGTATTACTAGTAGGTAAAAGAAGATCGTTGTTAGATTACTTGAAAAAGAAAGAAATCAACAGATACCGTGAAATTATCAAAGTATTGAATATCAGAAAATAATCAATAGAAAAGAGGTGCGAAAGTGCCTCTTTTTTTATTTTATATATTATTGTCTTAAATCACTTCAGAAGTCCTGACACAAAAGGGATTAGAGCTAAGACAAAATCACACAATCAATTCATTTGAATTGATCATTAAAAAAAGTTTGGTTTTTCATTGGGTTTTAGGCATTAACTACGCAAAACAACAACTACAACACAACTAGAACCCATGTTTAACTAAAAAATTAAATTTATGATTCCACAATTATTTGTAGAAAGTATCGATTTAGGTGATGGCAGAAGCATCACAATCGAGACAGGTCGTTTAGCCAAACAAGCTGATGGATCTGTAGTAGTAAGAATTGGAAAAACTGTTATTTTAGGTACAGTTGTTTCCGCAAGAAAAGCAAGTCCTGGTATTGATTTTTTACCATTAACGGTAGATTATCGTGAAAAATTTGCCGCAGCAGGTCGTTTTCCTGGAGGTTTCTTTAAAAGAGAAGCACGCCCTAGTGACAACGAAGTATTAACCATGAGATTGGTAGACCGTGTTTTACGTCCGCTTTTCCCAGATGATTACCATGCTGAAGTTCAAGTTATGATTCAATTGATGTCTCATGACGAGGATGTGATGCCAGATGCATTAGCAGGATTAGCAGCTTCGGCAGCACTTGCATTGTCTGATATTCCATTTGAAACTTTAATTTCTGAGGCTAGAGTTGGACGTATTGATGGTAAATTCATTATCAACCCTTCTCGCGCACAATTAGCATTGTCAGACATTGACATGATGATTGGAGCTTCAACCGATTCTATCGCCATGGTAGAAGGTGAAATGAAAGAGATTTCAGAAGCAGAAATGCTAGAAGCAATTAAATTTGCTCATGAACACATCAAAGTACAAATTGCTGCACAAGAAAGATTAGCTGCCGCTTTTGGAAAAAAAGAAGTGCGCACTTACGAAACTGAAAAATCTGATGAAGCTATTTACGCTAAAGTAAAAGCTGCGTCTTACGATAAAATATATGCTATTGCAAGCAAAGGTTCTTCTAAACAAGAACGTACTGCTGCATTTGCAGAAGTAAAAGAAGAAGTAAAAGCTTTATTTACTGAAGAAGAATTGGCTGAAAATGGAGATTTAGTTTCCAAATATTTCTACAAAACCAATAAAGAAGCAGTTCGTAACGTAACCCTAGATTTAGGAACTCGTCTTGACGGAAGAAAAACAACTGAAATCAGACCAATCTGGTGTGAGGTAGATTATTTACCATCAGTACACGGATCTGCATTGTTTACACGTGGAGAAACACAAGCTTTGGCTACAGCTACTTTAGGAACTTCTAGAGAAGCTAACCAAATTGACTCTCCATCTGAACAAGGTGAAGAAAAATTCTACTTGCATTACAACTTCCCTCCTTTCTCAACTGGTGAAGCTCGTCCTTTAAGAGGAACTTCAAGAAGAGAAGTTGGTCACGGAAACTTGGCACAACGCGCCTTGAAAAACATGATTCCTGCTGATTGTCCTTATACAATTCGTGTAGTTTCTGAAGTATTAGAATCGAATGGTTCGTCTTCTATGGCTACCGTTTGTGCTGGTACATTATCATTAATGGACGCTGGTATCCAAATGATTCGTCCAGTTTCTGGAATTGCAATGGGATTGATTACTGACGGAGAACGTTTTGCTGTATTGTCTGACATTCTTGGTGATGAAGATCATTTAGGAGACATGGACTTTAAAGTAACTGGAACTTCTGAAGGAATTACCGCTTGTCAAATGGACATCAAGATTGATGGTTTGAAATACGAGATTATGGAAGCTGCATTAGCTCAAGCTCGTGACGGTCGTTTGCATATTCTTGGAAAATTAATTGAAACTCTTGCTGCTCCAAAAGAAGATGTGAAACCATACGCTCCAAAAATCATCACCAGAACTATTCCTGGTAACTTTATTGGTGCATTGATTGGACCTGGTGGAAAAGTGATTCAAGAATTACAAAAAGCTACTGGAACAACTATCGTAATCAACGAGGTAGACGAGCAAGGTGTAATTGAAATTTTAGGTACTGATCCTGCTGGAATTGAAGCAGTATTGGCTAAAATTCAATCTATTACCTTCAAACCACAAATGGGTGAAGCTTACGAAGTGAAAGTAATTAAAATGCTTGATTTTGGTGCCGTAGTAGAATATACAGCTGCTCCAGGAAATGAAGTATTGTTACACGTATCTGAACTAGCTTGGGAAAGAACTGAAAACGTTACTGATGTTGTAAACATGGGCGATGTGTTTCAAGTGAAATACCTAGGACTTGATCCAAAAACTAGAAAAGAAAAAGTATCTCGTAAAGCACTTATCGCTAGACCTCCACGCGAGGAGAAAAAAGAGTAATCAGATCTTAGTTTACTAAAGGTTTATTTATAGAAAATCCCGTTCGCAATGCGAACGGGATTTTTGTTTTAGGATTGAATTTATAAATAAAAAACCCAGAGCAAGTCTGGGTTTATCTTATTTTTTTATAGTGCAGCACTAAAGCAAATGAATAGTAGGGCACTTAATAGGGTGCAAAGATACAAATAAAACTTTATTTTGTTACAATAATTATCATTAATATTGGTAACCTACCTTATTAATGATAATCTCTTTGATTGCCTCGTTTTCAGAATGCTTAAAAAACAAAGCATTCAAATCATTTTCTAAATCATTTTTTCTCTCGTTAGAAATTGATTTCAAAACAAATGAAATTATTTTTATGGCGGAATCTAATGAATGTCTATTATTACCATTAAAACTTATACTTGGCAATAACGCAATTCCTTTTGGTGTCATAAAATCAAATAACACACCTCCGTGCGCACATGTATTCCTCACATACACAATGGTATCAAACAAATTTATAAATTTTGATAAATTCAAAACACCGTATTGATTAGCAATTTTTAATTTTAACTCATTATCAAGTAATGATTTGAAAGTTTTGAGTACTGCACCAAATGTAAAAAACTCTAATGTTTTCCAAGCAGGTGCATACAAATCATTTATATTATTTGAATGGTGCAATTTTATAGTTTTATTTGTTCTTTTAAAATCATCATTGTAATATTTTCCAATTGTTTTGATATAACTGTGATTGATAACTCTAGGATTGATAAACCAAGTTGGAGAAGATTTGTATTTATTAGAAACATAATAAACTAATTTTGTCCTAAAATTAATTTCTATTCTGTTCAAGTATTTCAAAAGTAAATTTCTCAAATCGACATCCAAGTAATATAAAGTAACAGCATTAGAGAATAAAGTACCTTCTTGAAATTGATGGCTTGCATTTATTTCAAAAGGATGCCAATAAAATCCTAATCGATAATAACCAATATCCAGCAAAATTTCTTTCACTTTTTCAGGCTCTAAATCTAAAATCATTCCTCTTTCTTGAAGTTTTAAAATCTGATTATCAACATCTGTCGCAATACCTGCCATCGTTTTTTCTCACAAAGATGGACTTTATTTTGATAATAAATAATCAAACTTATACACAAATAAACCTAGTTTTTAACAATGCATTCTTTTTATTACACTTTTAAAAAACTATATTTGTTACATAACTAAAATCAGTATTGAAAAGATAAATAGATAATATATAACAACATATAAAAATTAGCGTTTAGCGAAAATTCCTGTATCTGAAATCGACCAAATTTTAAATACCTACAGGAGAGTTTAAGTTAACGTTCATGCCAAAGGCGTGGGCGTTGCTTTACTTTGTAGGTAGGGTTCTTGGTCGGACCTCAGATACGAGTATTGCAATTAGCCTACGCTTCTTTTTTGTTACTCCAACAAAAACATGAAACTATACGCAACGGTCGAATCCCTCTTAAAAAATGAACCCAATTTTGTAACCGATGACGGTGACTTGAAAAAGTGGGTCATCATTAGCAAAGCACAAAATTGCGATACAGAATTAATCTCCTTATTACTGGAAAATCCAGAAATTAAAACTCGTTTTTTTATTCCTGTTAAAGATATCATGGTTTTTAATCAAGCCTTATTTATTGAATTTATGGAGCAAAAGAATTATCTGAACGATAGTTTTACGGCTTATAAAAACAAAATAGGATTAACAATTGACGGCAAATTCTTAAACCAACGAAACGAAGTAGCTTTAGTCTGGCCTTATAAAGATTGTATTCTCGAAGGAGGACAAAGTCGAGAAGAAGACAAACGAGAAGAAATTTTCTTTAATGAAATCTTGGCACAAGACGAAATCAACCAATTGTTAGACCCAAAAGTTTTTACCAATGCCAAAACGTATAGCCCTCTAACCCCCGAAGGGGGAATCTTTGAAGGATTTACAAGAAATGAGCAAGGTACCATAACCGATAATTTGATTATAAAAGGGAATAACTTGTTGGCTTTGCATTCTTTAAAAGAAGAGTTTGCTGGAAAAGTAAAGCTCATTTATATCGACCCACCCTATAATACAGGTAGTGATAGTTTTGGGTATAATGACAATTTTAATCATTCTACTTGGTTGACTTTTATGAAGAATCGATTGGAAGTTGCGAAGTCTTTATTAAGTTCTTCGGGTATTTTTCTTGTTCAATGTAGTTTTCATCAATTTGCCTATTTAAAAGTATTAATGAATGATATTTTTGAAAAGCATTTATGTGATTTTAATATTCAAGTTAGACATCCAGATAGAGCATTGACAGGAGATAAAGAATATAATGATGTAGTTGAATATTTACTTATCTATTCTAATGATATTCAGCGTAAAATGCCTTTCCAAGAAGTCCTAAAAACTATTGATGATTATACTTTAGAAGTTATTATTAATGACGATGTTGTTCCTGAAATAATTAAATGTGATAACAAACTAGTTGAAGTTTATTATCCCAATCAATACAAAGTAAATAATATTAATGCGAACGAAAATGGATTAAAAAAAATTAGTATTAGGGGATCAATAAGAGAAAAAAATAGTAGTGGTAGATTTTTTGTTAAACATCTAGAGCATTTAAAAGGCTATCCATCAGAAACATTATTTAAAGTTCCTGATATGGGAGATGATGCTGTTAGTTATAGGTATTTCTATTCAGCACCAGATAAAAAGAAAAATGGAGGTTATTTTCAAGGAATGCCAACGAGTTCAAATATTACAAAGAAACAATATTCCAATTTCTATAATTTTGAAAAGGAATATAATAATGTTTCTAAACAAGGAGGGGTGGAATTTAGAAATGGTAAAAAGCCAGAAGAATTATTGAAATTCATAATTGAACTTTTTACAAACACAGATGATTTGGTTTTAGATTATCATTTAGGAAGTGGAACTACTGCTTCCGTTTGTCATAAATTGAATAGGCGATACATCGGAATTGAGCAAATGCAAAATCAAATTGATTTGTCTCTTACAAGATTAAATAATGTGATTTCTGGAGACTCAACTGGAATTTCAAAATCCGTCAATTGGCAAGGTGGTGGTTCTTTCACTTATATAGAACTCAAAAAATACAATCAAACTTTTTTAGATAAAATTGTAGAAGCTAAAGACAGCAAGACTTTGTTAGAGATTTGGGAGGAAATGAAAAACAAATCTTTTTTGAATTACAATATCGCTATTCAAAAACAAGAAGAACACATAGAAGACTTCAAAAAATTGGAGTTCTCAGCACAACAAGCACTCTTAATTTCTTTATTGGATAAAAATCAATTGTATGTTAATCTTTCTTCTTTAGAAGATAAAGATTTTGAGTGTACAGAAAGTGAACTCAAGGTAACTAAAGATTTTTATCAACTGAAAAAGTAACCCAATATTGATATTTCGACAAAGGAGAAATCACATCCGATTGATTAGTGTGATGAGATTCCTCCTTCGTCGGAATAACAAAACAACAACAATCATTTATGGCTTATTTATACGATACATTAATAGAAGAGTTTGGCAAAAGAGCTATTACTAAAATTGAAATCCCTAATTATATTTCTGGTAATCTTAAACCCAGTTATGGAGAAAGAGAGTATCAAAAAGAAGCTTTTCAGCGTTTTATACTTTTTTATAACGAAGATTTTGAAGGTAAGCCCAGAAAACCATTTCACTTGATGTACAATATGGCGACAGGAAGTGGTAAAACACTTATTATGGCTGGATTAATGCTTTATCTGTATGAAAAAGGATATCGTAACTTTTTGTTTTTTGTGCATTCTAATACCATTTTGGATAAAACAAGAGAGAATTTTTTGAATGCTTCGGCTAGCAAATATTTATTCAATCAAGATATTGTTGTCAATGGACAGAAAGTATATATAAAAGAAGTCAGAAACTTTGATGAAGCCGATGATAGAAATATCAATATTCATTTTACTTCGATTCAAAAACTACATTCGGACTTGGTGCAAAGCGAGAAAGAAAACGCTTTGAGTTTGGAGGATTTTAAAAATAGAAAAATAGTTTTATTAGGAGACGAAGCGCATCATTATAATGCCAATACACAAAGCCAAACGCAATTGTTTCAAAGTTGGGAAAAATTAATCGAAGATATTCATCAGGCAGATTTGAATAACATATTGTTAGAATTCACGGCTACTTTAGATTATGAAAAATCAGATATAGTCAAGAAATATGAAGACAAAGTGCTTTTTAAATATGATTTAAAACAGTTTCGATTGGATAAATTTTCAAAGGAAATTAATTTAATTCGATCTAATTATGATGAAAAAGAGCGCATCATTCAAGCCATTATTCTCAATCAATACCGACAGGAATTAGCAACCAAACAAAATATCAATTTAAAACCTGTAATTCTTTTTAAGGCAAAACAAACCATAAAAGAGTCAGAACAAAACAAACAAAATTTTCATCGATTGATTGAAAGTTTAGATGGAGTTAGTATTGATGCGATTCGAGAAACTTCAACGGTAGCGATTGTTCAGAAAGCTTTTTCTTTTTTTGATAAAATTAATTTGTCTTCAAACGAATTGGCTAAAAGGCTAAAATCCAATTTTCGTCCAGAAAATTGTTTGAGTGCTAATGATGAAAAAGAGGCCGAAGCCAATCAGATAAAATTGAATACACTTGAGGATGCCAATAATCCGATTCGAGCCATATTCGCTGTTCAAAAATTAAATGAAGGTTGGGACGTTTTGAATTTGTTTGACATTGTGCGTTTGTATGAAGGACAAAATTCGGGAGGATCCAATAAAACTTTCGGAAAAACGACTGTTGCCGAAGCCCAGTTAATAGGTAGAGGAGCACGATATTTTCCATTTACCTTAGATATCGACCAAGACAAATACAGAAGGAAATATGATGATCAAATAGATAATGATTTTAAGGTTTTGGAAGAATTATATTATCATACAAAAGACGAAAGCAAATATATTTCGGAACTCAAAAAAGCATTAGAGCATTTTGGCAGCACAGAGAAAGAAGAGGATATGATTCAATTATCCCTGGAATTGAAAGATGCTTTCAAAACAACTGATTTTTACAAAACAGGAACGGTCATTTTTAATAAGAGAAAAGAAAAGAGCTACGCCAATGTGAAATCATTTGCTGATTTGGGAGTTGTGAAAAAAAATTATGAATACATTTTGTCTTCTGGAAGTGGTAGAATGTCAGGAATGTTTTCTAACGATTATGAAATTTTAGACGATAAAAATATTGCAAAAGATGTCAAGCTGAATGAAATAGAAAATCAACATATTATCAGAACTGCATTAGCACAAAATCCATTTTTTCATTTCGATAAATTATCAAAATATTTTCCAAATATTGAGTCAACAAGTTTTTTTATCAATAACAAAGACTATTTAGGCAATCTTGAAATCGCTTTTATCGGAAATAAAAACCGACTAGAAAACATTTCAAATAAAGACTATTTGCTAGGAATTCAAGGATTATTGTCAGCCATTGAAATTGAAATAAAAGCAAATTTGACTCAATATGAAGGTTCAGATTATATTCAGAAAAAAGTACATGAAGTTTTTAGAGACAAACCTTTACGAATAAACAAATACGACGAAAGAGCTAATGGGCAGGAAAGCCTAATAATCAACGAACCGTGGTATGTTTACAATGCGAATTATGGAACAAGCGAAGAGAAAGATTTTGTAACAATGTTTGCTAAGAGATTTGAAACTTTAAACAAAAAATTTGATAATATCTTTTTGATCAGAAATGAAAGAGAGATAAAAATCATTGATAAATTAGGTCGTGCTTTTGAACCCGATTTTCTTTTATTTTGCAAGCAAAAAGAAGGAGAAGAATTGACTTTTCAAGTGTTTATTGAACCCAAAGGAGGACATTTAATTTCTCACGATAAATGGAAAGAAGATTTTCTTAAAGAAATAGAAGTTGAAAAAAGAACGATAAAAATTAATACCGATAAATATAGAATAACAGGTGTTCCATTTTATAATAATCGAGTGGAAAATGATTTTAAAAAATCATTAGAAAGCGTTCTAGAGGTTTGATAAAATAGAATTCAATTCTAGCATCGTTTGCATTAGGGATAGCAGTGGAAATCCTTTTATGCGCCGCGGCGAATAAAAAGATTGTAACGTATAGGAAGATTCGTCGCAGCGAAAATGCCCAAAAAAATCTTTTTAAAATAAAATTTAAAAATAAATGTAACTTTTTTGCAACTCCTTACGTATAACAATTTGTACACTTTAAAATTGAGGAGACAACACCATGAGACAACTTAAAATTACCAAGCAGGTAACGAATCGTGAAACTGCATCATTAGACAAATACTTACAAGAAATTGGAAAAGTTGATCTTATCACGGCTGATGAAGAGGTAGAGTTAGCACAAAAGATTAAAGCTGGTGACCAGCGCGCCTTAGAGAAATTAACAAAAGCCAACTTACGTTTCGTAGTATCGGTGGCAAAACAATATCAAAACCAAGGTTTAACCCTTCCCGATTTAATTAACGAAGGAAATCTTGGACTTATAAAAGCAGCACAACGTTTTGATGAAACACGTGGTTTTAAATTCATTTCATATGCTGTATGGTGGATTCGTCAATCGATTTTGCAAGCTTTGGCTGAGCAGTCTCGTATTGTACGTTTGCCATTAAACAAAATTGGTTCTATCAACAAAATCAACAAGATGTACGCGTTATTAGAGCAATCTAACGAGCGTCCGCCATCTGCTGAGGAAATTGCAAAAGAACTAGACATGACCGTAAATGATGTAAAAGAGTCTATGAAAAACTCTGGTCGTCACTTATCCATGGATGCTCCACTTGTAGAAGGTGAAGATTCTAACCTGTACGATGTATTGCGTTCTGGAGAGTCTCCAAACCCAGATAGAGAGTTAATTCACGAGTCATTACGCACCGAAATTGAGCGTTCTCTTGAAACTCTTACACCTCGTGAGGCTGATGTAGTTCGTTTGTATTTTGGTCTTGGAGACCAACACCCAATGACTTTAGAAGAGATTGGAGAAACTTTCGACCTAACTCGTGAGCGTGTACGTCAAATCAAGGAAAAAGCAATCCGTAGATTAAAACATACTTCTAGAAGTAAAATTTTAAAAACCTATTTAGGATAACTATATTTGTTTCAAGTTTAAAGTTTCAGGTTGCTCAAAACATCTTGAAACCTTAAACTTGAAACTTTTTTAAAGCAAACAACAGTCTGATTAACTGTTCGTTTTTTGATTGATGATTGAAACCTCGGCTGATTACCGAGGTTTTATTTTTTTCAATAAAACCTCAGTCTGTTCTCCGCCGCGGCGGATCGGGTGTCCGAGGTTTTATTTTTTTTTAATAAAACCACAAATCTTAAATCACTATTTACTGAATACTGATAACTGAATACTGATAACTCCCACTGCGTAACCCTCCGTAAAAACTTCGGGTCGAGCTATTCGCTATATCTCTTCGTTGCACTACGAGGATGCCGCTGCTATCCCTTACGCAATCTTATTTACTAAAAGTCGTTGTTTCTTCTTAATGAAAAATTACTGCAATTGGTCTAAAAAAACTATTTTTGCACCAACAACAACTTAAGAATCTGAAACAAATTCAGATTAAACAACTACACAATGAAAAATACACTTATTGCTCCATCAGTATTAGCAGCTGACTTTGGAAACCTACAGCGCGACATTGAAATGATTAACAACAGTGAAGCCGATTGGTTTCATATAGACATCATGGACGGCGTTTTTGTACCTAACATTTCATACGGAATGCCAGTACTTGAAGCCATTGCTAAACACGCCACAAAAACTATTGATGTCCATTTAATGATTGTAGATCCAGATCGCTACATCAAAACATTTGCTGGACTTGGAGCCAATATCCTTAGCGTACATTATGAAGCTTGCACACATTTGCACAGAACGCTACAAGCCATAAAAGCAGAGGGAATGAAAGCGGGAGTTGCCATTAACCCGCATACATCAATTGATTTGTTAGAAGATGTGATTAATGACATTGATTTGGTTTGTATCATGAGTGTAAATCCTGGTTTTGGCGGACAATCTTTCATTGAAAACACCTATTCTAAAATTGAAAAACTAAAAGCCTTAATTACAAGAAAAGGTGCCAACACCCTAATCGAAGTTGATGGAGGTGTAACTAGTGCTAATGCAAAACAACTTGTTGAAGCAGGAGCGAATGTTCTTGTTGCAGGAAGTTTTGTTTTTAAAGCAACAGACCCAGTACAAACAATTCAAGATCTAAAAAAGCTTACTACTTTTTAATACAAAATGGCGCCTAGTGCGCCATTTTTATTGATTTTCTTTATAGTTTATCATGGTGACAACATGATCATACAAATCTGGATTTACGGTTTTAAATTGAGCTGGTGTTTCAAAGAAATTTTCTAAAACTACTGCCAAGAATTCAAATTGATTTTCATACGCATACGGTCTAAAATACTGAGTATCGCTTAATGAAGAGCTTAAAACCGAATCAGAAAAATACTTGACTACTTCATTAAAGGCATCAAAAAAGATAATAGAACTGGGATCGTTATTTTTCATACAATGAAAATGCAGTACATGCGTAAATTCATGTAATCCTAGATTCAAATTATCATTTGAACTTAAATGACCTAAGATAAAATCCTCCCAAGAAAAAACAACTGCTTTCATCATGGGATTAAACTCGCCTTTGTGAAAAACTTCATTTTCGGTTGAGAAGTATGCCGTAGGATAAATTACAATTCGCTTGAACAACGGAACAAGATAATTACGCATCCCAAAGGTAAACATAACATAAGTAGCTGCTATTAGCAATCGCATTTGCTCTGTAACTACAATATCTTTACCTATAAATTGATATTGTTTCGTGAACATTAGAATTCTATGTTCAAAATACTCTTTTCTTTTAGCCGACAAGATACTGTAATAAGGAAAATCGTCTGATAAAATTTTTCGCTGATGTGGCTTCAGCCGTTTAGAGAAAGGATACCAATGTACGAACAATGGCTTATTAAAGAACATCATATAAGATGGTTCAATAACTTTAAACAGTATAAATAAAAGAAAAAAAAGACCAATGAAAACTGTTAAAACTACTTGGACAACCATATTAAAGTAATTCATTAAAAAAATGCCTCAAAAAACTCAAGATAACTTGTGATTTTTTGAGGCATTTAAAAGTTAAAAAGTGGCCGCGACAGGGTTCGAACCTGCAACCCTCAGAGTCGAAATCTGATATTCTATCCAGTTGAACTACACAGCCATTATATTATTATTTTTTCTTTTAAAAATTCTCTTCCACTTCCTGTTTTAAAAAATTTTTCACGAATAACCGCTTCGTCTCTTGTTTTAAAAGTTTCCAAATAAACCAATTTCCATGGTTTAAAACCTTTGGTAGATTTTGTCTTACCTGAATTATGTTCTATTATTCTTTTATCTATGTTATTGGTCTGACCTTTATAAAGTCTTCCATCAATCTCACTTTTTAAAACATACACAAAATATTCCATTTATTGTCAAAATCTAATATTCCCTGCCGGCAGGCAGGTATCCAGTTGAACTACGCAGCAATTTTCGATATGGAATTGAGCGATTAATGAAATAATACGCGTCGTTCAATCGCTTTTTATGTAAGTAGTTTTTTAACTATTGTAGAAATGGTTTTACCCTCAGCAGTTCCACCAAGTTTTGCTGCTGCTAATCCCATAACTTTACCCATAGACGCAATACCTGTTGCTCCGGTTTCGGCAATAATTGCAGCAATCACTGTTTCTACTTCTGACTCACTCAATTGAGCTGGTAAAAATTTCTCAATAACTGCTATTTGCGCTAATTCTGGTTCAGCAAGATCTAAACGGTTTTGCTCTGTGAAGATTCGGGCACTTTCTTTACGTGTTTTTACAAGTTTTTGTAATAACTTAACTTCATCGTCTTCTGAAATTTCTTCTTTAGATCCTGTTGCCGTTTGTGCTAGTAATATTTCTGATTTTATTGCTCTTAATGCTTCAAGCGCAACGGTATCTTTGGCTCTCATGGCGGTTTTCATTTCGTCCATGATTAATGTTGATAAACTCATATCTTATGTCTTTGTTTTTTCAATTATGATGAAACAGCAATTACGGTGCACTGTTGTTTATTGCCCCAGATGGTCGTGAAAAGCCTTTTTAGAGCAAAAGGAATTTTTTCTTGGGCTTAAAAAGCGACTGAAAGAAGCTCTTTTAAGACCTTAGAAAAAAGCGTTTTGCACAAAAAGCTTGCAACAACAGCTGGATTTAGGCCCAACAAAATTACAGTATTTTAACGGGAATAGCAACTGCTATATGGTGGATTGTAGTAAAAAAAGAAACCCGAAAATCATATTAATTTTCGGGTTCCCTTGAATTAATTTTTTCCTTAATCTACGTTATCGTGTAAATACGAATTATTAGAACGCAATTGTAAATCATTGTTGCTATCCGTACCAACAGATATCCTAGAATTTACTGTATTCATTTGATTGTTTGAAATGTCAATTCCTAATCTTTTGTATGCAGGTTCTTTCTCATATTCATCAATTTTAGAAACATTGTTATGAAACTTGTAATTGAACTCTTTTAATTTCTTTCTACGCTCATCAGCTCTCATTCGTAATGACTCTTCAATAGTCATTTCTGTAGGAGCAATGCTTTCAAAATCTATATTCACAGCATTTGACGTATTAACTTGCTTCAAGGTAATATTCAATTCTGCAGGTGTAATTACTTCTGGGGTTTTTACTACAGCTTTTGGTAAAAAATCTGGCTCTTCATCCATATACTCTTCCAGTGAGTATTTGATAATTCCATTATCTGAAAGTTCTGTTACTGGTACAAATTGAACTGCTTCATTCACTTTAATTTCTTTTGTCTCATTAGTCAATTCAAAAATCACGTTATTATCTAATTTTTGTTCTGAGACTTCTGATTTAAAAAGAGGTAAGTCAAATGAAAATGATGCTTGCTCTTGTTTTTCTGTTGTTTTTGCTTGTACCAATTGTGGCTCTACTGCTGGTGATGAAACTATAAAATCAATATCAGTTATAGGTGATACTATCTCGAATGTTACATCTAAATTGTTTATAAAGTCAGACATTTCAACCAAGTCCTCATTATTAATAGTAGGTGTGCTCACAACTGGAGTTTTGACAACTACTTCATCCTCCATTAAATCAAATACAATTCTATCATTGGCAGAAGACGCTTTTGGAGTTTCCATATTTAAGTCAAATGCAGTTACAGAATTGTTTATTAAATTGAAAACACTTTTTTGCTCATCGCCTAGAGTATGAATTATTTTTTTTGGTTCTGTGTTTACAATCTCATTTTGCTGTTCTATATCAAAACCCGTTGCAATAATAGTTACTGCGATAGCATCTCCAAGAGACTCATCTTCACCAACACCCATGATGATATTAGCATTATGTCCCGCTTCGTTTTGAATGTGGTCATTGATCTCTCCAATTTCATCAATAGTAATTTCATTTGTTCCAGAAACGATAAGCAACAATACGTTTTTGGCACCACTAATTTTGTTATCATTTAGTAAAGGTGAATCTAGAGCAGCAATAATAGCTTCTTTAGCTCTGTTTTCACCTGATGAAACAGATGAACCCATAATTGCGGTTCCACTATTATACAAAACCGTTTTAGCATCTCTTAAATCGATATTTTGAGTATAGTGATGCGTAATTACTTCGGCAATTCCACGTGAAGCAGTTGCCAAGACTTCATCCGCTTTTGAAAATCCTGCTTTAAAACCAAGGTTTCCATAAACTTCTCTAAGTTTGTTATTGTTAATAACTATTAAGGAGTCAACTTGCTTACGTAATTTTTCTATTCCAATTAAAGCTTGTTCTTGACGCACTTTCCCTTCAAAAAGAAACGGTAGCGTAACAATACCTACTGTTAAAATATCTCTTTCCTTAGCTAATTGGGCAATTACTGGCGCTGCACCTGTTCCTGTTCCACCACCCATACCAGCTGTGATAAAAACCATCTTGGTATTTTGATCCAACATCTTTTCGATCTCAGAAATACTCTCTATAGCTGATTGTTGACCCACATCTGGATTAGCTCCTGCACCTAATCCTTCGGTAAGATGAACTCCTAATTGTATTTTATTTGGCACTGAACTGCTGTGTAAAGCTTGAGAATCTGTATTACACACTATAAAATCCACGCCTTTTATTCCTTGCTTAAACATGTGGTTGATGGCGTTACTTCCGCCTCCACCGACCCCTATAACTTTTATTACATTTGATTGATTTTTAGGTAAATCAAATGAAATACTTCCAAATTCTGTGTTGCTTGGCATAATTTTGGGTTTTTTGAAAATTGTTATTAATTCTTAGCTTCTTTTTTGAGTTTTATTCTGCATTATCAAGAAATTCTTTGATCCTATCCACATAACGATCAAAGAAGTTTTTTTGAATTCTAGTTGCGGTAGAATCCTGCTTCTCTTTAATATTATATTCTTCTTCTACTGCAATTTCAGGAACTTCATTTACAAAAATTTGCGCCGTAGCCACGGGCGCTCTATAAACAGGCTGCTCTTTTACTGGAGCAGCAAGATCCAATCGTATTGCACTATGTGTTTTATTTTCTATACTTTTCATTACTAGTCCCACAGCGGTTGCATATAAAGGACTTGAAATTTCCTCATCTGAATTCCCTGCTAGGTGCTCATTTGGATATCCTATTCTGGTATCCATTCCTGTAATATATTCTACTAATTGTTTTATATGTTTTAACTGGGCCCCACCACCAGTTAAAACAATTCCAGCAATTAATTTCTTTCGAGGGTCTTCATGACCGTAGGCTTTAACTTCGGTAAAAACCTGTTCAATTATTTCAACTACACGTGCGTTTATAATTTTAGATAGATTTTTTAACGAGATCTCTTTAGGCTCTCTTCCTCTTAATCCTGGTATAGAAACAATTTCATTGTCACGGTTTTCTCCAGGCCAAGCAGATCCAAACTTTACTTTCAAAAGCTCAGCTTGCTTTTCAATAATAGAACATCCTTCCTTAATATCATCTGTAATGACATTACCCCCAAAAGGAATAACAGCTGTATGACGAATAATTCCATCCTTAAAAATGGCTAAATCAGTGGTTCCTCCACCTATATCAATTAAGGCAACACCAGCCTCTTTTTCTTCTTGACTTAAAACCGCATCAGCAGACGCTAATGGCTCGAGTGTAAGTCCAGAAAGCTCAATACCCGAACTTTGAATGCAACGCCCAACGTTTCTTATAGATGCCGCTTGCCCTACAACCACGTGAAAGCTAGCTTCAAGTCTTCCACCATACATTCCTATCGGTTCTTTAATCTCTGATTGGCCATCAATTTTAAATTCTTGAGGCAAGACATGGATAATTTCTTCACCCGGTAACATGGCTAATTTATTCACTTGATCTATGAGCAATTGTATGTCACTCTCTCCTATTACCTCTTCTGGATTATGCCTGCTTATATAATCTGTATGTTGAATACTACGTATGTGCTGACCAGCAATACCTACTACTACATCTTTAATTTTAAAACCTGAATTATTTTCGGCATCTTGAATTGCTTGTTGGATAGATTGTATGGTTTGTGTAATATTATTAACCACACCTCTAGCCACACCAAGACTTTTAGATTTACCTAAACCTAAAATTTCCAGTTTACCATACTCATTTTTTTTACCTATCATGGCAACTATCTTAGTTGTCCCAATATCTAGTCCTACTGCAATCTTCTCTTTTTCCATTATCAATTATTTAGTGCAAACTACTTGATCCGTAAATCGGAGGTCAATTTTTTTATATTTATACAAAGAACCATCCAAAACAGCCTTTTGAAAAAAAGCTTTATAATTCCTAAATTTTAACACAGCAAAATTTAGACTACCAAAATCTATTTGATAATCATAATTTCTATTGAGCATAATTAAGCTACCGTTTGGCATTATTTGTATTCCAATGATGTTCTTTTTCAAAAATTCATCATCGTAAATAACTCGAAATAAATTTATTAATTCTTCACTATTTTTTTTATTTATCGCCCCTGAAACAAGCGGAACTCTAGCTGTAAAGTTATTTGACAAAGGCATCCTAAATCCTTGATAGTCAATGTAAAAAGAACTATTATTATCAAACACTCTAGCAACTGGAGTCTTTTGTTCTACCACTGCTTTTAACACGCCATCAATGGTCACATATACTTCTGATTTTTTTATCATAGCATGTGAATCAATAGTTGTTTCCAGTTTGTTCAAATCTAAATCAACTTTTTGAATACTTCTTACGTTGTCACTATTTTCTATCAACAATTTATTAACTATTTCTTGTTTAACAAATGGCGAATTAACTCCCACAAATGTTACTGTAGATTGCTTCAGTTTTCTATTTTCATTTCGTTTTGATGTGAATGAAAACAAAAAAATCACCAGTACAAACATGAGTACTAATCTTATATTTGTCCAATTAAAGAGTTTCATCTAATGCTTTTTTAATTGTTGGAATCCATTCTCCTATATCTCCCGCACCAATTGTTACAATAATTGCTGCATCACTACTTACAATCTTTTGAACTAAATCTTTCTTTTCAACTAATTCTTTATGCTCATTAGTCATTTTTTGCAACAACCAATCTGATGTTATCCCTGGCATAGGCAATTCTCTTGCAGGATAAATATCCAAAAGCAAAATTTCATCAAAAGCCGATAAACTTTTGGCAAAATCATCCCCAAAATCATGAGTTCTACTAAATAAGTGTGGCTGAAAAATTGCCAACACTTTTTGGTTAGGATACAACTCTCTTACTGCTTGATGCACTGCATTAATCTCAGTAGGATGGTGAGCATAATCATCTATATAGACTTTATGATCCGTTTTTATTTGATATGAAAATCTTCTTTTTATACCCTTGAATGATGCAATAGCTTTTGCAATAGCATCTTGAGGAGTTCCATAAATATTTGCCATAGCAATTGCCATCAAAGCATTCATGAGATTATGTTTTCCAGGAAGTCCAAAGTGCAAATCCTGCATCACACCAGATGGCGTTTGAACATCAAAAACATAACTTCCGTTTCCTACACGTACGTTAAACGCTTTATAAACAGCATCCTCATTTACGGCGCAGGTAATTCCCTTTAATGGTAAATCCTTTGTTATGAAAAGATTACTCTTATCTTCTATTTTAGAGGCAAACTCTACAAACGACTCTTCAATTGCTGCACTTGTCCCATAAATATCTAGATGATCCGCATCCATAGAGGTAATGCAAGCAATATTGGGGTGCAAATGTAAAAAAGAACGATCAAATTCATCTGCTTCTACTACAGTAATTGTTTTACCGTTGCCTATTAAATTTGAATTGTAATTCTCAACAATTCCACCTATGAAAGCTGTCACATCAGCACCGCTTTCATTTAAAATATGTCCTAAAATCCCAGATGTCGTTGTCTTGCCATGTGTTCCTGCTACTGCAAAACAAAACGTATTTTCGGTTATCAAACCTAAAACCTCTGCTCTCTTTTTTATTTCATATCCTTTTTCTAAGAAAAAATTCCACTCTAAATGCGTTTTTGGCACAGCCGGAGTTACTACTACAAGTGTATTACTTATCAAGAAATCTTTTGGAATCAATTGAACATCATCTTCAAAATGAATTGAAATTCCAGACGCTATTAATTCACTTGTAAGACTTGAAGGGGTTTTATCATATCCAGAAACTTGCTTTCCTAATGTTTTAAAATAACGAGCAAGATTGCTCATCCCGATTCCTCCGATTCCTATAAAATAAACGTTATGTATGTTATTTAAATTCATTTTTGTTGTATTCTGATAGTATTAAACTACTTTATCTCTCTTTTATTTTAACAATGATACAATGGCATCCACAATGTCTTTTGTTGCATTAGGTTTAGCCAATTTTTTCATGTTATTACTCAAATTTATTTGAAGTTGATGATCATGAATAAGTTTATTGAAAACAGACTCAAACTTTGTATCTAACTCACTTTCCTTAATGAGCAAAGCTCCACCATTATCTACAATTGCTTTACCATTTTTGGTTTGATGATCTTCGGCTACATTTGGCGATGGTATAAAAATTGTGGGTTTAGCTACCAAGCACAATTCAGATACTGATGATGCACCTGCACGCGAAATCACAAAATCAGCAGCAGCATAAATTAAATCCATCCTGTCAATAAACGAAACTACTTGAACGTTTTCTCTATCAGAAAAGTGTTTGTACTCTGCCATGTAAAAATTACCACATTGCCAAAAAACTTGTACTCCTGAGGCAATTAAAAAATCAAGTTCATTTTCAATAAGCTGATTAATACGTCTTGAACCTAAACTCCCTCCTAAAACGAGAAGTGTTTTTTTATTATCGTCTAGATTAAAATAAGACAAAGCTTCACTTCTTTTTGAATCAATATCCAAAAGATCTTGACGCACCGGATTTCCTGTTAGAATGATTTTGTCTTGTGGAAAAAACCGTTCCAGATTTTCGTATGCAACACAAATTTTACTAGCTTTTTTACTCAATAATTTATTTGTAATTCCTGGAAAGGAATTTTGTTCTTGAATCAAGGTAGGAATACTACTCATCCCTGCGGCTTGCAATAATGGTCCACTTGCAAATCCACCAGTACCAATGACAACATCTGGCTTAAACTCTTTTATAATTGATCTAGAGCGCCACAGGCTAGAAAGTACTTTTACAGGAAACAAAATATTATCAAGAGTTAATCTACGTTGTAATCCTGAAATCCATAATCCTTTTATAACATAACCTGCTTGAGGTACTTTTTGCATTTCCATCTTGTCCTGAGCTCCAACAAATAAAAATTCAGCATCTGGAAAACGCAATTTTAATTCATTAGCAATAGCAATGGCCGGATAAATATGTCCGCCAGTTCCTCCGCCGCTAAGTATGAATTTATATTGTTTCATTTTAAAAAAATTTCGAATCCTATTTATTAAACACTGCCTTCATAGGATTTGTAGCTTTATCCTCTATCGAATAATCCTGCACCAATTCGTACTCCTCATCAAGCTCTCTATCAATAAGTTTTTGCAACGCTTCTTCTCTTTTTGCAGCATCCTTTTTTTCTTCTGCTATTTCTTCTTCTTTTTTGGTCACGCTAATAATGATTCCTAATGCAAAACATGTCATCCAAATGGAGCTACCTCCACTACTTATAAGCGGCAACGTTTGCCCTGTAACAGGCAATAGTTCAACAGCAACTGCCATATTTACCATGGCCTGAAAAACCATTGGAAAACCTAAACCTACGACCAGTAATTTCCCAAAAAGAGTATTTGCTTTGTGAGAAGCAACAACAAAACGAAATAGCAACAACAAGTACAAGACAATTACTCCAACTCCGCCCACAAGACCATATTCTTCAATAATAATTGCATATATAAAATCAGATGAAGATTGCGGTAAAAAGTTTTTTTGGACACTTTTACCTGGCCCTAAACCGTACAGCTTTCCTGATGCGATTGCAATTTTTGCTTTCTCTATTTGGTAATCATCTTCTCCAGGTTTATCACTGGTGAAATTTTCAACTCTACTAATCCACGTATCCACACGGTTGGGAAATGCATCAGGAAAAGTCTTTGCGATAATCATGAAAAAAGCTAACATCACAACTCCAGAACCAATAACAATACCCATGTATTTCAATGGATATTTGCCTATAAAAACTAGCATCAACACCATAGAAAAAATAAGGGCTGTTGTACTGAAATTTGCAGGCAAAATAAATATTAACGTTATAAAAACCGGCAACCATAGCTCCCACACAGAGGCTTTAAATGTTAAGAGCTCAGTTCTTTTTTTTGATAAAAAACGAGCTACAAATATAAACAACACCATGGAGGCAAGAGTTGAGGGCTGAAAAGTAACACCAATGAAAGGAATTTGAATCCATCTACTAGCATTAGCACCTGCAATTACTGTGCCTTTGAATAATGTAAACGCTAAAAGCAACCAAACAAAGTACAAGGACCCCTTTGCAATAGCTTTGAAATAATGATAAGGTACTTTGTGCACCATAAAAATTATTGTAAATCCTATTGCAATATGAACAATGTGTTTTACCAGATATCCTAGCGTATTCCCATCTCCTTTTCCTATGTAAGCCAAATTACTACTCGCACTAAAAACAGGCATAAAAGACAACAAGGCTAATAAGGCCACAAATGACCAAATCCCTTTATCCCCTTTTAAATTGCTTATTAGTTTTTTCATTTTCATTCTTTGTTACCAATTCTAATCCTTTTATAGCAGAGGAATAAACTGCCCTTTACCACTTTAAAACACTATTTGCTTACAAACTTTTAACTGCTTGTTTAAATTGTTTACCCCGATCCTCATAGCTTTCAAATAAATCAAAACTAGCACAAGCAGGAGACAATAATACAGTATCTCCTTTCTCTGATAAGCGCTGTGCCATTCGAACAGCATCGCTCATAGAAGTTACCTCAACCATCATGTCTACTACATTACCAAATGCGTCTATAATTTTTTTATTATCAACTCCAAGACACACAATTGCCTTAACTTTTTCTCGAACTAAAGACATTAATTCATTGTAATCATTCCCTTTATCAACACCACCAACAATCCATACTGTGGGTGCATTCATACTATCTAAAGCAAAAAAAGTAGCATTTACATTTGTAGCCTTAGAATCATTAATGTATTGAATGTTTTGAATCTTCAAAACCTTTTCTAAACGGTGCTCAACTCCTTGGAAATTTGACAAACTTTCACGGATAGTAGCTTTTCGAATTTGCATTAATTTTGCTACTGAAGTGGCTGCCATTGCGTTTTTCATATTATGTTTTCCCTCTAAGGCGATATGCTCTGTATCCATTGAAAAATCCTCTCGGTTAATTTTAATTTCCATTTTATTTTGTATTATGTAAGCTCCTTCGTTGAATGTTTTTGTCAATGAAAAAGGAATTAATTTTGCTTTTGTTTGATGAGTTGTTAACCAATTACTGATCGCTTCGTCATCTGCGTCATAAATTAGATAATCCCCCTCTGTTTGATTCATTGTTATTCTAAACTTTGAATCGATATAATTTTCATATTTATATTCGTATCGATCTAAATGATCTGGACTAATATTCGTAATTATTGCAATGTGTGGCTTGAAATTAAACACACCGTCTAGTTGAAAGCTGCTCAATTCAAGCACATAATAATCAAACTTATTATCCGCTACTTGCCAGGCAAAACTTTTACCTATATTTCCTCCTAAACCTACATTTACTCCAGCTGATTTCAACAAATGATACGTAAGCATGGTTGTAGTTGTCTTTCCATTACTACCCGTAATTCCTATAATGGTAGCATTTGTAAAAGGAGCAGCAAACTCAATCTCTGACATTACCGAAACACCTTTTTCTACTAGTTTTTTAACAATAGGAGATTTATCAGGAATACCAGGGCTTTTCATAACCACATCGGCATTCAAAATCAAATCCTCAGTATGCTTTTCTTCTTCCCACGGAATTGAATTGAGAGATAAAACCTCTTTATAATTCCCTTTTATTTTACCAAAGTCAGATACGAAAACGTCGTACCCTTTCTTTTTTCCTAAAATTGCAGTTCCAATACCGCTTTCTCCTCCACCAAGAATAACTAGTCTCATGTAATTTTAATTAAAAATTGAGAATTAAAAATTAAAAATTTGTTAGCAACTCCACGGAATTAGCTCTATAACTTCAATTTTATGACACACAATTAATTATTTAACTATTTCTATATTTTCGATTTCAACGTTATTATAATCTTTGCAACTATTTTGCAAATTTCCTCTGCTTCAGAACATATACTTTCAAATTCATGAAGAGAGATGTAATCTGTTTCTTTTAATAATTTCAACCAATATATCGTCTCTCTAGTTTCTTTATAAGCGATTTCTAACTTAAACAAAAACTCTTTATCAGATCTCCCTCCTATAGACTCCTCAATATTTGCTCCTATTGATGTCCCACTTCTCAAAATCTGTTTACTTAACACAAACTCCTTTTTTATCGTAGTTAAGTACTTATATAAATTAACTATCCTAACTGCAAAAAGAAATGATTTTTGTTGAACAATATTTTCTTTCATTAGAGAATTTTAATTTTTAATTCTGCATTTTTAATTGGAACCTATCTCAATTTTAATGTAACTATGGACAGAATGGCTAACATGATGGCTACAATCCAAAAACGGGTAACTATTTTACTTTCATGATATCCCTTCTTTTGATAATGATGATGTAATGGGGACATCAAAAATATTCTTCGGCCTTCGCCAAAACGTTTCTTGGTATACTTAAAATAACTCACCTGAAGTACTACCGAAAAATTTTCGACCAGAAAAATTCCGCATAACAATGGGATTAGCATTTCCTTACGAACTGCAATTGCTAGTACAGCAATAATACCCCCAATAGTCAAACTTCCCGTATCTCCCATAAATACCGATGCTGGATACGAGTTATACCAAAGAAACCCAATTAAAGACCCTACAAATGCCGCTATAAAAACCGTCATTTCTCCCGAATTGGGGATGTACATAATATTCAAGTAATTGGAAAAAATAATGTTTCCCGAAACAAATGTAAAAATACCCAACGCGAGCACTGAAATGGCCGATGTTCCTGCAGCAAGACCATCTATACCATCTGTTAAATTAGCACCATTTGAAACAGCTGTGATAATAAAAATTACCACCGGGATAAAAATTAACCACGCCCATTTCTCATATCCTTCTCCTGTCCAAGCTAAAACTTCAGCGTAATCAAACTCATTATTTTTAAAAAACGGAATTGTAGTTGCTGTTGATTTCTCTTCAATAGGTGCTGGCAACACAACAGTGCTAGTAGGTGCTCTAAAAATATCTGATGTAGACGTATCTGTACGTACAGTAACACCCGCATGAAAATAAAGAACTGTCCCTACTATTAATCCTAAACCTACTTGTCCTATTACTTTAAAAATTCCTTTTAAACCTTGCTTGTCTTTTTTAAAAATCTTAATGTAATCATCAATAAACCCTATTGTTCCCATCCAAAGCGTGGTAACAATAAGCAATACAATATAAATGTTATGCAGTTTTGCAAAAAGTAAAACCGGAACAAGCGTTGCAAATATGATAATCAAACCACCCATGGTAGGGGTACCCGCTTTTTCATTTTGACCCGCTAAACCAAGCTCTCTAACCGTTTCTCCTACTTGCTGTTTTTGTAAAAAGCGAATGATTCGTTTACCATAAATAGTAGACAATAATAGCGATAACATTAAGGCTAATGCTGATCTAAAAGTAATGTACTGAAAAACTCCTGTTCCAGGAACATCCATCATTTTGTCTAAATATTCAAATAAATAATACAGCATATATCTTTGTTTATCTGGTTAACTGTTATTTTGTTTTTTCTTATGGATCGTTTTAAATACTAAACGATGTGAAATTATTTTCCTAATTGTTCTAATAGTTCTTTTACTATTTTCATATCGTCAAAATCATGACGAACACCATTAATTTCTTGGTATGTTTCATGACCTTTACCTGCAATCAAGAGTATATCATTAGGCTGTGCTAACTGACACGCTGTTTTAATTGCTTGCATTCTGTCTGTAATAGAAATTGTTTTCTTAAAATGATGTGGAGCTACTCCCTTTTCCATTTCATAGATAATTTCTAATGGATCTTCACTCCTTGGATTATCCGAAGTGAAAATAGCTTTGTCACTTAAGCTTGCAGCAATATCAGCCATTACTGGTCTTTTTGCTTTATCCCTGTCACCCCCACAACCCACAACCGTAATCAGCTGCTCGTTTTGAGTACGAATGGTGTTTATTGTTTTCAAAACATTATCAAGAGCATCTGGTGTATGAGCATAATCTACTATAGCAGTCACATTAGAATTCGATACTATATATTGAAACCTGCCTGAAACACTTTCTAAATTAGATAACAACCTAAGAACTTCTAAACTATCAAGTCCTAATTCTACAGCGGTACCGTAAATTGCAAGCAAATTATACGCATTGAAATCTCCAATCAATTTAACCCAAACTTCATGACCGTTTATTTTTAATAACAATCCTGATAATTGATTTTCTAAAATTTGTGCTTTATAATCGGCATAGGTTTTTAAGGCGTACGTTTTTTTATTAGCAACGGTATTTTGTAACATGACAGATCCGTTTTTATCGTCAGCATTGGTGAGGGCAAAACCAGTTTTTGGCAAACTATCAAAAAAAGCTTTTTTAACATCTCTGTATTCAGCAAATGTGGGGTGATAATCTAAATGATCATGAGACAAATTGGTGAAAACCCCACCTGTAAAATGCAATCCTTCTGTTCTCTTTTGATGAATTCCATGCGAACTCACTTCCATAAAACAATATTCAACACCACTTTCTATCATTTCATTTAAGTAGTGGTTTATTGTTAACGAATCTGGAGTGGTATGAGTAGCTTTATACTCTTTCTCATTCACCATGATTTTTACTGTAGAAAGCAATCCTACTTTATACCCAGCATTTTTAAACAATTGGTATAATAAAGAGGCAATAGTGGTTTTACCATTAGTACCTGTAATACCAACTAATTTTACTTTTTGCGAAGGCGAATCATAAAAATTTGCAGCCATGCAAGCCAATGCTGAATTTGTATCTTGAACCTTTATAAACGTTACTCCTGGCGCAAGTACTAGTGGCAATATTTGACAAACTATTGCAGTGGCTCCCTGTTGGATAACTTTGTCAATATAATCATGACCGTTTGAAACTGTACCGTAAATAGCAACAAACACATCTCCTGCAAGAATCTTTCTAGAATCGAATTCTATTTTATTCACAGGAATATCTGTAAGACCCGTTACCGAATCTATAGCTACTTTGTATAATATGTCTTTTAGTACTTTCATGATAACTCTAATAATATTGTTGCATTTTTCACTACATTTTCACCTGCTTGCAACGACTGTTTTTTTACTTTTCCTACACCTACAACTTTTACTTTCATCCCTAAATTTCCAAGAAGCGCTACAGCATCCATGCCTGACATTCCTTTAAGATTAGGAACTACTTTCTGCTTTTTCTGAACTTTTGAATAGTAGGCCTCATAGCTTTGTTCTTGCTTATCAATTTTCCTGTCAAGATTTTTTATGGTATTGGTTGAAGGAGCATCGGTAAATATTTTTTGTGCAATTCTTTTAAAAACTGGCCCAGCCACATCAGCACCGTAATAATTATTAAGCGCAGTATTGGGCTTATGCACCACCACTATACAAGAATACTTAGGATTATCAGCTGGAAAATAGCCCACAAAAGAGGAGGCGTAATACATTCCTGTTCTTCCTGCTTTACCATAGTTTACCTGTGCCGTACCGGTTTTTCCTGCCATTGAAAAATCTTTAGAAAACAATTTAGATCCCGTTCCTTTTTTCACCACATTAGCCAAGACTGCTTTGAGTTTAACAATGGTTTCCTTAGAACAAATTTTAGGGTTCAAAACTTCTTTCTCGTATTTTTTTATGGTTCTATTCCACTCTTTTATTTCAGATACAAATTGTGGTTTTACCATTTCCCCATCATTTGCAACGGCATTATAAAAAGCTAATGTTTGCATTGGTGTAATATGCACTCCATATCCAAAAGCCATCCAAGGCAATGATATTTTAGACCAACTCCTATCTGTAGGTTGAGGCACATAAGGAATTCCTTCCCCCTTTATTGAAAGTCCTAATGTTTTATTAAGTCCATAATTATTAAGGTGATTTACAAACTGTGACGGATTTTCTTTGTATGCATTATAAACCGCTTGAACTAATATTGTATTAGATGAAACCTCAAAACCTCTAGCCAGAGAAATTTTGCCGTATCCACCTTCATGAGAATCTTCTACTTTTTTTCCAAAATAAGTTATCACCCCGTTTTTACTATCATAAATTGCACTTGTATCTACTTTTTTATCATCTAACAATGCCATTAACCCTGCTAATTTATATGTAGAACCAGGCTCATGAGACTCTGCTACAGCGTAATTTGTAGTTTCATAATAAGTTCCGTCATTGGCTCTTCCTAAATTAGAAATTGCTTTAATATGACCCGTTTTAGTCTCCATAACTACTACTGATCCATGATCTGCTTCATAAGACTCCAGTTGTTTCAATAAAGCGTGATGTGCTATATCCTGAATATAAACATCAATAGTTGAGATCACATCATAACCGTCTTGAGGATCAACTTCATTAACATCTCTAATTGGTTTCCACTGTCCTTTAGCAATTTTTTGTTTTAAAATCTTGCCGTCTTTCCCATTCAAATATTTTCTAAAAGCCCATTCTATCCCTTTTCCATCAACAGATTGACCATTATGAGTACGTTCGTACCCTACTGTTCTTTCGGCAATTTTACCTATGGGATGCTCCCTAACAGTTTCTTGCTCTATAATAATCCCGCCTTTATAAGCTCCCAAATTAAATAATGGAAAACCTTTAATTTTAAAATAAGAAGTATAACCTAGTTTACGACCTATTAAATAATATCTATTCTTGTTGGCACGTGCTTTTCTTAATTCATTTTCAAAATAGCTAGATGTTTTACCCAAGACTGTTGCTAAAGAGTCTGAAAGCGATTTTACATTCTTTTCAAAGACTTCGGTTTTGGGTGCAACGGCATCAAAACGTATTTCATAATTAGGAATTGACGTAGCCAATAGACTGCCATCAGCCGAATAAATATTTCCTTTATTTGCTGGTATTACAAAGTTCCTTACCGTTCTTTCTTTGGCTAATTTGCGATAATAATCTCCCTCAACCCATTGAATATTGGTTAATTTAATAGTAATAGCCACTGCAATCACAAAGATGAATGCAGCAACCAGATAAATTCTGTAGGATATATTTTTATCGTCTACTCCCATATTTTTTTGAAAAAGTTTTTTTCTTCTTCTTTGACTACTTTTATTTTTACTGGTGGCACTGTGGATGGATAAATTTGTCTTTGCAACATTTTATCAGATATAGTGGACTCCAATTTTAATTTCATTAACTCTGATCTTCTATCAATAAACTCTGATCGCAATTCTTTCACCTGATTTGATAGTGCTGTTATTTCAAAAACTTTTTGATCAAATCTTTGTGTACTTGCAATCATAATAATAGCTAGTACAATTACAAAAACAATGAATCGCCAGTTTTTTACAGCATCATCGTTTACAAGAAACTTTGCTTTCAATAAACTGTAAACCCCGTTTTTCATTTTTTATCTTTTTTCAGCAATTCTTAATTTGGCACTTCTTGCTCTATTATTCTCTTTAATCTCGTTAGCATTGGGAACAATTAATTTTCCAATGGTTTTAAATGGAACCGAAAAATTTCCAAAAAAATCTCGTTCTGGCTCTCCATCAAACATTCCGTTTTTTACAAATCTTTTTACCAATCGGTCTTCAAGTGAATGATAAGAAATAACACTCAAACGCCCTTCTGGTTTTAAGATCTCTAAAGATTGCTCTAAGAATTCCTTTAAAACATCCATCTCTTGATTCACCTCTATCCTTATAGCTTGATATATCTGAGCTAGTATTTTATTCTTAACTCTTTCTGGCAAATACCTTGACAAAACCTCTTTTAACTCATCAGTAGTTTTTATTGGATATTGTGTTCTGGCTTCCACTATAGTTCTTGCCAGTACAGGAGCGTTTTTTAACTCTCCATAATCCAAGAAAACTCTTTTTAAATTTGCTTCATCATATTCGTTTACCACCTTGTAAGCACTCAATTCATTTTTTTTGCTCATTCTCATATCTAAGTCAGCATCAAAACGAGTTGAAAAACCTCTTTCAGGAACATCAAACTGATGAGAAGAAACACCCAAATCACCTAAGATACCATCAACACTCTTTACTCCATAAAAACGCAAAAACCGTTTTATAAAACGGAAGTTTTCATTTATCAGGGTAAATCTATCATCAACTAATGCGTTGGCTAATGCATCTTCATCTTGATCAAAGGCAAACAACTTCCCATTTGGCCCCAGCCGTTTCAAAATTTCTTTTGAATGACCTCCTCCTCCAAAAGTTACATCTACATATACTCCATCAGGATGAATATTTAAACCATCTACTGATTCCTGGAGCAAAACAGGATTATGATATTCCATTGTTGTCGTCATTTAAATTCCCCATTACTTCTTCTGCTAAATCTGCAAAATCCAAATCATCTCCACTTATTGATTTCTCATACAAATCTTTATCCCAAATTTCTACCATATTAATAGATGACGAGAAAACAACATCTTTAGTAATACTAGCAAAAACCGCTAAGTCCTTTGGCGCCAGTAACCTACCTAGCGCATCAATCTCTACAACTTTTACTCCTGCTGTAAACCTTCGGATAAAATCATTATTCTTTTTCACAAAGCGATTGAGCTTGTTAATTTTTGCCATCATTACATTCCACTCTTGCATAGGATACAACTCCAGACATGGCTGAAACACAGAACGCTTCAAAACAAACCCGTCTTGAAGTGATGAAGCCAATTGCTTTTTAAGAGGTGCTGGTAGTAGCATCCTGCCTTTTGCATCAACTTTGCATTCATATGTTCCTACAATTGTGTCCAAACAAAAAGTATTAAATGATGTAGAGCAAAAATATAAAAAAATCTACCACAATTTACCACTTACTACCACTTTGTTAATAAGTTTAACCACTTTCTAGCCAAAATCCTTAATTTATATACTGTCAACAGGTTAGCCTCATTTTTGTTAATTCACTATTCAAGAATAAAAACCCTAGCAGGATTGTTCAAAATATGGAAATATCAGGCAATTAAAAAGATATTTTCACGTAAAAAAAACACTAGTATTTTACTACATAAAAAGGATTGTTTATGACGCGCTAGTGATAATTTTACAATTAAAAATTGTCTTAAAAATTCATTTTTATTTATTAAATCCTATATTTGTCAAAATTGAAAATAGGGATTAAAAAAAAATGGAAAAACACTATAAAAAAGAGGGAAGATACAGCTATTATGAAGCAGGTGAAGGGACTCCAATTGTCATTTTACACGGACTTATGGGCGGACTTAGTAATTTTGATGCTGTTGCTGATCACTTTTCTTCAAAGGGTTACAAAATTATCATTCCAGACTTACCCATTTACACACAAAACATTTTAAAGACTAATGTAAAAAGTTTTGCAAAATACGTTAAAGATTTCATCACCTTTAAAGGATTAGAGCGTGTTATTTTACTTGGAAATTCCCTAGGAGGACATATTGCATTGTATCACACCAAAATGTATCCTGAAAAAGTAGCTGGACTTGTAATTACAGGTAGTTCTGGTCTTTACGAAAGCGCCATGGGTGACAGTTACCCAAAAAGAGGTGATTACGAGTATATAAAAAAGAAAGCCGAAGACGTATTCTATGATCCAAAAGTTGCCACAAAAGAACTTATCGATGAAGTATACGAATCCGTAAACGACCGTATCAAATTAATAAAAACGCTTACGATTGCAAAAAGCGCTATACGCCATAATATGGCCAAAGATTTACCTAAAATGCATGTACAAACTTGTATTATTTGGGGAAAAAATGATAAAGTAACACCTCCAGATGTTGCCGAAGAATTTCATAAATTATTACCAAACTCTACTTTGTACTGGATTGATAAATGCGGTCATGCTGCAATGATGGAGCATCCAGAAGAATTCAACCGCCTGCTAGAAGAATGGCTTACCAATACGCATCTTGCCATACATTAAGGTAAAGTTTGCATTTTACACCTTTAGAACATGAAAATTAATACCGCCGAATTTGTTATCAGTAACTCCGATGTATCAAAATGTCCCAAAGACTTTTTACCGGAGTATGCTTTTATTGGCCGATCTAATGTGGGAAAATCATCCTTGATTAACATGATTACCAACCACAAAAAATTAGCTAAAACATCGGGACGCCCAGGAAAAACCCAATTAATAAATCATTTTTTGATTAACAACAACTGGTTCTTAGTTGATTTACCCGGCTATGGTTATGCTAAAGTATCAAAAAAAACCAAGTCTATATTTCAAGAATTCATTACTGATTATTTTGAAACAAGAGAACAACTTGTTTGCGCTTTTGTGTTAATTGATATTAGGCATGAAGCACAAACGATAGATGTTGAATTCATGTCATACATGGGCGAAAGTGAAATTCCGTTTTGTATTATTTTCACTAAAGCTGATAAGATTAGTAAAGTGAAAATTGACTCCCACATTGCTGCCTATAAAAAGAAAATGTTTGCCAATAACTGGGCAGAAATGCCTCAATATTTTGTTACATCAGCAACAGAATCTACTGGAAAGGAAGAGTTATTGACCTATATAGATGAAGTAAATCAAGAAGTTTTTAAAAACAACAGTCAATTTTAGAACTAATTTTTCAATGAATTCAAACAGTAGGAGCATCTTTTTTAAAGTAGGAATCCTTTTAATTACCCTGACTTCCTGTAAATCAAATACCTACCTACTTACAAATCATGATTACAAAACAGGTGTAGATTTTACCCAAGGAAAATGGCTCTTAAACACGGTCTACAGCGCTAAAGAAAACCGAGAAAAACTCACTGAGGAAGCAACATCGTTTTTTGCTGAAAATATAGGTAACCGTTATCATTTTCGGACTGATGCTAAGGGCTTGCTCCTTCCTGAAAACATACCCCTTAACCCCAACAAAGAACAAATCAAATCACTACAAGCAGGTACCGGATTTGATTACTTTATCAATGTATCATCCAAAAAAAATAAGGATGAACTAGGAACAATCTCTTTATATGACGATGAGCACTCAACAGAGGAAAACAATGCTGAAGTAACTCTAGAAATATACGATTTGAATTTACATCAAATTATATATGCCCAAAAAGTAATAGGTAGGGATCGAGCAGTTCAACAGAAGTCAATGTGGGAAACCAAAAAATCAAACAAACTAATTGATAACATCAATTTTCATAAAAGCTCCAATAAATTAGTATTAGGGAGTCTAAAAAAGATATTGAAAGATCTTAAAAAGAAATCTATCCAAAAAAAATAAGAGCTGCAGGAACAGCTCTTATTTTTTTTATTTTTTGGTTAAGTCCAGTTTTTCTGCAAAATAATCACAAAAATCTTTCATCGTAGCCGACATTTTTTCATCATTGGTAGCTCTGTGAAACGTCTCAGACATGGCTACTAAAGTTTGATGGAAGAAAATTTTCATTTCATCTACAGGCATGTCCTTTGTCCACAAATCAATTCTCATACTTTCTTTAGCTTTACTATCCCAGATTGATAGCATTATAGCTTTAGCCTCTTGTTGCTCTACACCACCATCTTTGGCAGTCCACATTAGTTTTTCTGGAACGCGATTTTCATCTAGTTCAACTAAAAATTTTATTTCTGATGTATTGGTATTTGACATTATTTTTTGGGTTTGTATTTTGATTTAACAAAGATCTCTTTTGCGTCTGTTTTAAACAATTCTTCTAGTGAAGCGCCACTGTTTTCCATGTAAGCTCTAACAATTTGCCATCCTACCCATACCCCTACTTGACCAGGAGAATCGTTATCAATTTCTAAATAAAATTTTGAGAACGGTGCTGGGTTGATAAACCTAAGTGCTAATTTTTGCTCACTACTATAGAGCATTTCCTTCTCTAAAAAATAGCGCCACATGTAGCTTTCGTTTTCTTCACACCATTTTATTTGTTCAGGAGTGTATCCTATTTTCTCAGCATCAGTGTAAGTTGGCAGCAATACATCTTTCAAATAAAGCTGCTTACCCCAATAAACCATTTGAGACAACAACTCTTTTTGAGTTCCCGGAGGAATTTTACGCATGGCAAAACTTGACACTACATCAGGTGCAATTTGTCTTTCTTCAAAATTTTGTTTTAGGTAATTGGGAAATTGATAAAATTTATGATCCTTTCCTAAGTACAATTCGAGAGAAATGATTACCAAAGAGTCTGCATAAATTGCTTTGGTATTGTAATCCATTTCAGAAATCACAGTGATCACTTTTGGGGTTCTTGTTTTTGGAAAATGATATTTTATTTGCTTAAATAAATCATCTAACTCTTTCTTTACTGGTTCTATGTTGGCATACTTTTTTTGAACCTCTGTGTAAAGTTCTCTCCAAAGAGGATTTTGCATTTTCTCTATCCACACGGTATTATCATTGCCAGCTGGGAAAAAATAAGGATACTGTTTTTTAACCTTGTCCAAATTTTCTGGCTTGGTTCCAAAAAAAAGTTTATCAAATCTTTCAATCTTTAAATCCACAGGAATCTCTGTAACTTCTTGCTCTATTTTTGATTTTTTCTCACAGGAGATTAAAACTAGACAAAAGACAGCAGTTAAAAGGTATTTTTTCATATAAATTAATTAAATTTGTGTATGTAAACTTGGGAATTAGTGCACTACAAATTGCTTTTGCAAATATACATCCCTCCTTTTTAAAACGTGAATTATTATGACTAAAAAAAGTATTTTTGAAGCCGAAAAAGTGAATATGCATATTGTAAACTGGTTAAAAGCCTATGCCGAAAATGCAAATGTTAATGGTTTTGTCATAGGAATTTCGGGTGGTGTAGACTCTGCAGTAACCTCAACCTTATGTGCCCAAACAGGTTTACAGGTTTTGTGCGTAGAAATGCCTATTCATCAAGCCGAAAGCCATGTTAAGAGAGCCCAAGAGCATATTGAGCAATTAAAATCTAGATTTTCAAACGTACAAAGCGTGCAAACTGATTTGACTGCTGTATTTGAAACTTTTAAACAAAGTGTTCCTCACAGCATTGATGAGACAAAGTTCAACCTTTCACTAGCAAACACGCGTGCCCGTTTACGCATGACTACATTGTATTACCTTGCAGGCATACATGGATTGCTAGTTGCTGGAACTGGAAACAAAGTTGAAGATTTTGGTGTAGGATTTTATACAAAATACGGCGATGGGGGTGTTGACTTAAGTCCAATTGCTGATTTAATGAAATCTGAAGTGTACGAATTGGGGCAGTATTTAAAAATTCCAACTTCGATTCAAAAAGCATCCCCTACAGATGGCCTTTTTGGCGATGACAGAACAGATGAAGACCAACTAGGTGCTAGTTATGACGAATTAGAATGGGCAATGTTAGCTAATGAATCTGGAAAAAAAGCATCTGATTTTGAAGGACGACAAAAAAATGTATTCGAAATTTACAAACGTTTAAACACTGCAAACCGCCATAAAATGGAGCCTATTCCAGTTTGTGAAATAAAAATTTAATAAAAAATTAAATTTTTATGTTGATTTACAATTAATTACAGAATTTATTTATTAATTTTACATTTCCAATAACAAACAATTCAAAAAAATTTAAAATTATGATTAAAGTATGTATAGCCGATAATTATCCTGTTGTGCATTTTGGAGTAAAATCTTACTTTAAAGATAATGCTGACATCTCCATTGTAGCCAATGTGGGCAATTTCTTGATGGTACGAGATATACTTCAAACCAAAGACATTGATGTATTAGTACTAGATTTGGACCTGGAAGGACTTTCAAGTATCTTCGAGATCAAAACAATCTTGAAAGATTTCCCAAAAACAAAAGTGATTTTATACAGTGGTCTATCTGAACAGATTTATGCACCAAATGCCATTAAAGCCGGAGCATCTGGCTTTGTGCACAAATCCGAAAAGTTAGAAACACTAGGAATTGCTATTGTAAAAGTATCACAAGGTAAGATCATCATGAATGAAACCGTGAAGAAAAACTTAGCCTTGATTGCAAAACAAACTAAAAGTGAGCGTTTGTATCGCAAACTTTCTAACCGTGAAGTTGAAGTATTACGCTACTTGAGTGGAGGGAAAAAGAATCACGAAATTGCTGATATCTTAAACCTGAATGAAAAAACAATCAGTACTTACAAGTTACGTTTATTAACTAAACTAAATGTAACCAATCTGGTTGATCTAGTAGACAAAGCAAAAAAATTAGAAATCGTTTAGTAATATCTTGACATTACACGACCTAATTTTTTTGAAAAAGAATGGATTAAAATATTATAATCCATAACTAATGATAAAGGCTCTGTATTATCTGAATTTGGTTCAGATGATATAGAGCTTTTTAATTCTTCTATAATACTTCCTACAAGATACCAACGAAGCGTTAAAATAGTCTCTGAAACCTCTTGACCTATTGTTTCATTTTTAGTTTTTGGAAAAATATTTTGACCTACCCAATCATGAAGAACGAGTTGCTCATCTTCCATTAAAATATCTGTTACTTCTTGAGCAAAGTCAACATCCAAGCGCATTAAATACTGTTCCATACTAAAGGATTCATTCTCATTATAAAACGCTATAAGATCATTGTAAATTGCTCTAAATAATGGATTAGCAAGTTGCACCTCATCCTCTTGCAAACTGAGGTAAATACGTTGGTAAACCTTATAATTTCTTTTTTCTGAAACAGTTTCAATTTCTCCTTCTGCATTTGTACGCAAAAAAACATCTTCAAATTCTTCTTCTAGATTGCCATACAACAGTAAAATTTCAATTATTTTACGTTCCAATCGATTTAACACATCAACTTTAACGGCAGCAATTGGATTTTCGTTTTTAACAATTTCAAAAGCTTGTTGCTCTTGTTTTTGTTTTTTTCCAACCTCGGCAACTTCTTTTTGAGATAATTGTGCCAGAGTACTTTGTAATACTTGCTCTGAAATATCCATAATTCGGGAACATTCCTGAATGTAAATTTCGCGTTGAATTCGATCTGGAATTTTAGATATACTCCCTACCATATCCCGAATCAGGTCGGCTTTTTTTACTGGATCGTTTTTGGCTTCATTCATTAAGAGCGATGCTTTGAACTGGATGAAATCTTTAGAATTATTTTCAAGATAATAGACTAAATCATCATACGACGTTTTTTTTGCAAAACTATCCGGATCTTCCCCATCGGGAAAAGTACATACTTTGACATTCATACCTTCTTCAAGTATCAAATCAATCCCTCGCACAGAGGCGCGCAATCCTGCTGCATCACCATCAAATAAAACGGTAATGTTTTTTGTCAATCTATTTATCAGTCTAATTTGATCTGGCGTCAAGGCAGTTCCAGATGAAGCTACCACATTCTCAATACCTGATTGATTGAATTGTATCACATCCGTATACCCTTCCACAAGGTAGCAATTGTTTAATTTTGCTATAGCTTGTTTGGCTTGATAAATACCATACAACACTTTACTCTTGTGGTAAATTTCACTTTCAGGTGAGTTTAGGTATTTTGCTGCTTTTTTATCATTGGTTAAGATACGACCTCCAAAACCTAAAACACGTCCAGACATGCTTTCAATAGGAAACATCACACGGCCCTTGAAGCGATCAAAAGGTCTGTCCTCTTTCGGAATTGTAAGTCCTGTACTTTCCAGAAATTCTAATTTATACCCTTTACCAAGAGCTTCTTTTGTAAACGCATCCCAACTTTCAGGTGAATATCCAAGGCTGAATTTTTTGATGGTTTCATTTGTAAAACCTCTTTCCTTAAAGTAAGAGTATCCAATAGCTTTTCCCTCTTCGGAATTTAAAAGTGTATTGTGGAAATACGTTTTGGCAAATTCCGAGACCAAATACATGCTTTCTCGAGTATCTGTGAGGGCTTTTTCTTGATCTGTTTGCTCTGTTTCTTCAATTTCAATATTATACTTTTTGGCTAAGTATCTAATGGCTTCTGGATACGTAAAATGAGAGTGCTCCATCAAGAAAGCAACAGCATTTCCACCTTTTCCAGAACTAAAATCCTTCCAGATTCCTTTGGCCGGAGAAACCATAAATGATGGTGAACGCTCTTCAGAGAAAGGACTTAACCCCTTATAGTTACTTCCTGCTCTTTTTAAATGAACAAATTCACCAATAACCTCCTCTACACGAGCAGTTTCATAAACAGTATCAATTGTAGCTTTTGAAATCAAGTTTAATAAAATATTTAGGGATTGAAAATGTAAAATTACACAAATCAAATTGGATAATTCACAATCTAAAAAACAAAAAAACACTTCTTTACAAAGTGCTTTTTTATGCTGCTAAAATGCCATCAGCAATTAATTAAAATCAAAACGCAAACCTAATGAAACATTGTTTTGCTTGACAGCATTGTCTTTAAACAATGGGTTTAAATCGTATTTCAAGTATAAACTTGTAGCTTTATATCCTACATAAGTGCTCAATCCATAGACAAAATCACTAGTGTTAAAATCTCCTTTTGTTTTTTCGGTTGATTTTAAATCTGAATTTTCATATTGTAAAATTTGTTTTGTTTTCACGTTTACTCCTGCGTACCCGCCTAGTCCTACTCTAACACTCTGATGAGATTTAAAATAGGTCTTATCGTTCTTAACCTCTGGCTTTTTAAAATCAAATTCTAAATGTAACGGAAATACCAAGCTCACATTTCTAAATCTAGAATCTTTTAATTCAATAGGATTCACTGTCAAATTGGTTTGATTGCCATTCACCTCAAAACTACGGTTGTTTGTAGGGCGAAGGTTATTGTACATAACTGATAAACCGTACTTGGCATGCAATAGGTTAGAATTGTTTAAAAGTCTAGAATTATAAGAAACGCCAATTTCATAAAAATGAGATCCTAAATACCTGAAATCTGATTTTTCAACTTCGCCATCAGTAACAACATTGTTCAATCCTGCAGCAAAAACAAATTGTGAAGTTGTCCTTTTGGATTGGCGTTCATCCTTATCAGATTGTCCGTTGTACACTTTTAAAGAGGAAATATTAAATTCGGTTTGATTTGGTCCAAGCTCTTCAGAATTAGTCCCAAAAATAACCATTCTGCCACCACTTCTAGTGTCTTTAGCGTCCTGCACTTTTCCATCCACTTTATCTTGTACCAACTGGTTGAGTTTCTCTTCTTGAACACTAACTTTAGAATCAATATTTGCGGCGTGAACGGCTGCTTTCTTTAACTTTAAATCATCCGCTTGTTCCTTCGTAATTACTTTATTATCGAGATCTTTATCAATTTTTTCAATCTCTTTTTTTAACGCATTTTTTTCTGAACTTGTTATTGATTTAATTTCGTTACCAATAGCTTTAGCTCTGGTCTCAAATGGAATTGATTGATGGTCTCTTCCCTTAGTTAGTCCCGTTTCAGGTGTAGTATCATCAACTATTTCCAATGCAATGTCTTTAAACCACACCTGACCTGTATCATCTAATAAAACTCCGTAAGAAATTGAAGTTGCATCTGCTGGTACGTGCAACACAATTTCATATTTTGTCCAGTCTTTTGTGCCTTTTATGGGATTTCTTCGCATGTTATCAAACGCTAAAACAGCCACATCATAGTAATCCACACGCATCCATAAACCAGCCCAAGATTTAATATTATCACATTTTATATATCCTGACATTTTAACTGTTTTCCCAAGATACATTGATGGTTCTATCGTTTTCATCATAGTCCCAAAACCATTGATATTCTTTTTTAAAGATTTAATTTGATATTCGCTACTGTTATTTTGCGACGAATTTGCAATTGGACCCATTTCATAATCTTTTGGTTTTGAACCTCGATAAAACCAATCGCGACTATTTTTACTAGCTTCTACTCCTTGTGCATTTACTCTACTATAAAAAGCAAGTACTGCCATAACTGTGATTAAAATAATTTTTTGCATGATGTTCGATTTTTGATTGATGATTGATTATTCTTTTTCGTAATTTCTATTGGCCAAAACTGTTTTTATGGCGTTGTAATTTTTATTAAACTTGCTTATGGCCGACTCTCTAAAGGTTTGATTCATCTCTGTTTCTACATCCGACAATAAATTTTGAGGATTAACCGTGGTGCTTTTTATCGGTTTTGGATTGACTTGCAAATTAGTTGATGACTCCAGTTGTGTATTACTCACTTCTGCTAACAATCCAGATGCTGAAACATACCTGTTTTTAGTACCCTTTTTTAGATTATTATTTTCTACTAAAATGGTTAAACTATCATTTTTAGAATTCTTAATTTGGACTGCAGCCAGTTCATTCTTTTCTAATTTCAATGATTTTTGCTGCGTTGAAGCTTGGTATTGAGGAGTAACAATGCCTTTTTGAACGTTAGGTTTTAAAGCATTTGACAGTGTATTTGTATTTTGTAACGAATCGGCTGTAGTAAAGTTATTTTCTTGTTTTTTCGAATCTTGAAATACAACTCCATTGTCTTGATTTAAATTCACACTTTCTTTTTGATCAAAAAATAGGGTTCCAATAAGTAGAAAACCAACAAAACTTGCCGCCACATACAACCATGGAAATTTAGTTTTTTGTTTTTCTGTCTCAGAAAGCATTGTGTCGAGTTTATCCCAAGCCATCGCCGAAGGTTTGATTTCTCTAGCATTCAACTGCTCTTTTATTTGTATTTCAAATTTATTCGGTTCCATACTCATAATTTTTTATTGTACTAATTTGTACTTGCAGCATTTTTCTAGCATGAGATAATTGCGACTTTGATGTTCCTTCATTAATTCCCAACAGGGTTGCAATTTCATGGTGTTTAAATCCTTCTATCGCAAATAAATTGAAAACCATTTTATAACCATCTGGTAAATTATCTATCAAGGATTGAATGTCGTCTACTGATAATTGACTTTCAATAGCATTAAAACTTTCCTCATCGCGACCGATTACGAAATCATCTTCGATGTATTTAATTTTTTTATTTACTCTGATAAAAGAAATACATTCATTGACCATAATCCGCCTTATCCAGCCTTCAAAACTTCCTTTGTGTTCGTAATTTTTAAGATTGGTAAAAACCTTCATAAAAGCGGTAATCATAACGTCTTCGGCCTGATGCATATCTTTTATGTATTGACGGCAAACACTTAGCATTTTTGGAGAAAACTGGGTATAAATTTGCTGTTGCGCTTGTCGATTATTATCGACAGCCAACCGGATTAATTCCTTTTCCTCGTGATGTAAGTTGATTACTTTCATAAATAATTTCAATGGCAAAAATCAATATCAATGTCAATACATTTTAGTGCTGATGCAATTAAATCTTGATATTGAACCTCATCTCTATTTACATAGACGCTTTTCGATATAAAAAGGTTGCATGACATCTGATTTTTTTTTGATTTTGAACTTTGCAAATCAAAAAAACTAGTAAAATAAGGCGTTTAGAAGATGAAATATTTTAAAAAAGATTATTTCTTTCTTTCAATAACGTAATTGACCATTAAAATTAGGGCGCTTTTATAATCTGATTGAGGGAAATCTTGAAGTAATAAAAGTGCTTCATGTTGAAAAGCAACCATTTTTGCTTCAGCATAAACCAAACCATTGTTGTTTTTCACAAATGCAATAACCTCTTTAACGCGTTTTTTGTCTTTGTTGTGATTTTTTATCGAATTGATAAGCCAACTTTTCTCTTTTGGGGTACAAGTATTTAAAACATGGATAAGAGGCAAAGTCATTTTTTGCTCTTTGATATCAATTCCGGTTGGTTTACCAATGGCTTCATCAGTGTAATCAAATAAATCATCTTTGATTTGAAAAGCCATACCTATAAGTTCTCCAAACTTTCGCATTTTCTCGACTTGCAGCTCATCTTCAATAACAGATTTTGCTCCAAGAGCACAACAAGCAGCTATAAGAGTAGCTGTCTTTTTTCGAATAATTTCGTAATAAATATCTTCAGTGATATCCAGTCTACGGGCTTTTTCAATTTGAAGTAATTCCCCTTCGCTCATTTCGCGTACAGCGACAGAAATGATTCTAAGTAAATCAAAATCACCGTTATCAATAGAAAGCAACAAGCCTTTTGACAACAAATAATCACCTACTAAAACAGCAATTTTATTTTTCCATAATGCGTTTAAAGAGAAAAAACCTCTTCGGCGATTACTATCATCCACTACATCATCGTGAACCAGTGTAGCAGTATGTATAAGCTCTATCACACAAGCACCACGATAAGTGCGCTCATTTACCAAGCCATTTGCAACCATTTTTGCAGTAAGAAAAACAAACATAGGACGCATTTGTTTCCCCTTTCGGTTTACTATATAATAGGTAATTCTATTGAGTAAAGCCACTTGCGAAGTCATAGATTCATAGAACTTTTTTTCAAAAAGTTCCATTTCTTTTAAGATGGGCTGTTTTATTTGAGAGGTGACATTCATTAAGAAATCAAAGTTACGTCTTTTAGTAAATATAAATACGCTAAAAACTAATTTTAGTATTCCAATTCTAAAAAAAACGTACTCCTAACATTGCTAACCTATCCTTAATCCTATTACGGTTTTTGTTAAAGTTACCTTAATCTCTTGACGATCCCTCCCTTCTAAGTTTGCAAAACAAAATAAAACAACACACCAATGAAAATTTTAAGAAAAAATCTGCTCTTTCTTTTACTTCTATTTTGCGCACATATTACTACTGCACAAACTAATGCAATATCAGGAAAAGTAACCGATTCATCCGGATTCCCGCTTACTGGGGCAACTGTTTTAGTTAAAGGAACTAAAACTGCAGCCACCGCAAATGAAAATGGAAACTACACTATTAATACCGAACTAGGCAAGACATTAGTTTTTAGCTACATGGGCTTTATTACTAAAGAGGTTGTGGTGACCTACCAACAAAATATGAATGTTACATTGCAAGAAGATTCTATATCACTTGGAGAAGTTGTTGTAACTGCTTTAGGAATTAAAAGAGATAAACGTGCTTTAGGATATGCTTCCCAAGAATTGAAATCAGAGGATATCAATAAAGTAAACTCGGCAAATTTTGTATCTAACTTAACAGGTAAAATATCAGGAGTACAAATTACTGGCTCTGGAAACGGAATCATAAGTTCTTCAAGAATTACTATCCGTGGAGACAAATCTTTGAACATCAATAATAACGGACCTTTGTTTATAGTTGATGGTATTCCAATCAATAATAATGTATATGGTATAGGAGGCGGTCCCACTACTCAGACTAACCTACCAACTGATTATGGCAATGGTGCTTCTGAAATTAATCAAGAAAACATTGAAAGCGTAAACGTACTAAAAGGTGCAGCCGCATCGGCACTTTATGGCTCTAGAGCAGCAAATGGTGTTATTGTTATTACTACTAAATCTGGCAAAAAAGGCAAAGGATTTGGTGTTTCAATCGCTTCTTCTTTCATGACAAGCGAAGCATTGCGCTTACCTGAAATTCAAGGTGTTTATGGTGCGGGATCAAAACAAGTATACGATCCTGGAGCAGATACAAACTTAGGTCCACGTTTTGACTCAGGAGTATCTTTATTACAGAATGGAAGTCCAGGATATTCAATAGGACTAGGACAAGTTTTACCATTTGAATTCAGATACAACTTAAATGACTTTTTTAGAAAAGGAAACTCGATTTCAAACTCAGTATCGATTTCTGGATCAGATGAAAAAACTAATTTCAGGCTAAGCTATGGAAAAACTTCCAGCGAGGATATCGTACCTAATTCTAATTTAAAAAGAGAAAACATAAATCTCAACCTTAATTACTCTATTTCAGACAAATGGAAAATTAGCACAGTAGCTACTTACACAAAAAGTGCTAGTGATAATACTCCTGTAACCGGTTACGGAAGTCAAGGAATTATGTACAATTTACTTTGGAATCATACCAATGTAGACTTAGATTGGCTTAAAGATTACTGGATTGTTAAAGATGTGAGACAAAACAGCATGTTTGGTTGGGGAGACAATCCATTTAAAATTGCGTATGAAAATATTAATGCATTTAAAAAAGGGCGTCTTTTTGGTAACATTTCTTCTACTTATGAAATCGATGAAAACTTTTCGTTTATGGCTAGAATAGGAATGGACAATTCTAATGATTTTAGATGGTCAAGACGACCAATTGGATCTTCAAGATATGTTTCTGGAATGTACCGCGAACAAACGATTGGTTTTACAGAATACAATGCTGATATGTTGCTAAGTTACGATCATAATTTTGGGGATTTTTCGGTTAAAATATCCTACGGAGCAAACAGCATGAACCAATACACATCTGAAAGTAAAATTGAAGGACAAGGAATCAGTATTCCTGGAATTTACAATTTGCAAAACATTAATGTTATGCCTATTTCATCAAGAGATATTTACAAAAAACGCATTAACAGCATGTATAGTTTTGCAAATATTGGATACAAAGATTATCTATACTTAGATCTAACAGCAAGAAATGATTGGTCTTCTACTCTTCCAGCAGACAATAATTCTTACTTCTATCCTTCTGCTTCATTAAGCTTTATTCCAACTTCATTATTAGAAATGAATGAGAATATTGATTTCTTAAAACTGAGAGTCAACGCAGCTTCTGTAGGGAACGACACTGATCCTTACAAATTAGTTAAAACATACAACAATGGAACTTTAGCGGGTACATTGACTAATCCTAGCACTATTTTAAATAGTAATTTAAAGCCTGAAATTGCAACATCCTATGAAGTAGGTGTTGAAGCTCAGTTTTTCAAAAAAAGAATTACGCTAGATGCTAGTTATTACATCACCGATTCTAAAAATCAAATCGTAGGTTTAGATGTGTCACAAGCCTCTGGATTTAATTCGAATGTAATCAATGCAGGTAAAATACAAAACAAAGGAATCGAGATAGGATTAGGAATCACGCCTGTTCGAACAGAAAATTTTGAATGGTCACTTAACGCTAATTTTACTCAGAACCGTGGTACTGTAAAAGAATTGACTCCAGGAATTAACAATTACATCATTGCTCAAGGTCCAAATGGTGGCACAATTGAAGCACGTGTTGGCGAGAGAATGGGAGACATGTACGGTCGTGGTTATTTAAGAAGTCCTGACAATCAAATTGTATTCGATGCTAATGGTTCTCCAATTTTAGATACAAAAATCAAAAAAATAGGAAACTACAATCCAGATTGGATGTTGGGCCTTAGCACCAATCTTAAATATAAAAACTTCAATCTTAATGCATTATTAGATGTACGCCACGGTGGTAAAATATATTCAATGACCAATTCAATTGGGATGGAAAGTGGCATCCTTGCCGTTTCATTACCTGGTAGAGAAACAGGAATTATTGGTAACGGAGTTGTTCAAAACACAGACGGAACATACAGACCAAACACAACTTCTGTGAGTGCAGAAAACTGGTATTACTACAATTCTTATCGTAGAGATAATATTGAGGCTAATTCATTTGACGCTTCTTATGTAAAACTGAGAGAGGTAAGTTTGAATTACAAACTATCTGACAAATGGACCAAAGCGGTAAAAATGCAAAACTTAAGTATTGGATTAGTTGGAAACAATCTAGCCCTTTGGACAAAAGTTCCAAACATTGACCCAGAAACTCAAGCAATAAGTGGCGGTACATTACTACCTGGATTCGAAGTATTGCAACTCCCATCATCCAGAAATTATGGAATCAAATTAAATGCTTCATTCTAAAAAAATTATCATGAAAAAAATCTTAGCCTTTATAGTACTATTAACTCTTAGTATTTCTTGCACCGATGGGTTTGAAGAAATCAACACTAATAAAAATCAACCCACTGCTTCACAACCTAAGCAAATGCTTCCCAACGTTATTTTTAACTTGGCCAATAGTAACGTGACAAACTCCTACGATTTTGGCGACATCGTAGCTCAATATGGTGGTTTCTATGAGTACAACCAACTAGATATTTATGATTGGGGAGCTGACAACCGTTTTTGGGGATTGTACAAATGGCTTAACGATATCTATGACATTAAAAAACAAGCCATTGCATTAAATGACAAAAATTACGAAGCCATTAGTCTTGTTCTTGAAACATATACGATGAGTCTTATTACAGACACTTATGGTTACGCTCCCTATTATGAAGCTTCAAAAGGAGAATCTGGAATATTAAAACCTAAGTATGATTCTCAAGAAGCTATCTACAAACAACTGCTTTTAAATTTAGACAATGCAAACGCTTTGATAAATGTTAAATCAAAAGTAGAAGGAGACTTACTATATGGTGGAGACATGTTAAAATGGAAAAAATTCTGTAACTCGCTACATGTTCGTCTCTTGATGCGAATTTCCAACAAGGTCAATGTTAGCGCTAAATTAAATGAGATTATTACTAAACCAGCACTATATCCATTGTTCCAATCGAATATTGACAATGCAAATTATGTTTACTCAGGAAGCTACCCTAATATTTCACCTATGAGTGATGGAGTGAACAGATTGTACGGTTACAATATTGTGATTCCTTCCACAAATTTAGTGAATACATTAATTGCAAATAATGACCCTAGACTAGACGAATGGATTGATCCTATTGCAGGAACAACGAATCATTTAGGATTAAAACCTGGATTACCGCTAGATCAAATTGGGGAACCAACAAAATATTCTAGAAGAGCAGAAGATTATTTTTATGGGAAAACAAAAATATCTTCTCTATTCATGACCTATAGTGAATTGAACTTCTTGCTGGCTGAAGCGAGCCAACGCAATCTTATTACAACTGGATCAGCCAAAATGTACTATGATACCGCAGTAACAGCTTCTTTCGGGCAATGGAATGTAACGATGCCAAATAATTACTTGACAGTTACAGCACCATATAACGCTACAAATGAAGTGCTATATACCCAAAAATGGCTAGCTTTATACCACACAGGAATTGAATCTTGGTTGGACTGGAAAAGAACTGGAAAACCAAGTTTTATTCAAGCAGGTCCAGGAGCTAAAAACAATGGTAAAGTACCTAGAAGAATCTTATATCCAAGTTTAGAGCAATCTGTAAACAAAGAAAATTACAGCGAGGCGATACAAAAAATAGGAGGAAGCGACAATATTAACGCGAAAGTATGGTGGGATAATTTTTAATAAAAAATGAAAATGAAAAAAATATTATTAATTCTGATCCTTCTTGTTGCGGTGAATTCCCAAGCCCAAAAAGCAGAGAACATCATTATCATCACCACTGATGGATTTAGATGGCAAGAGGCTTTCAAGGGAATGGACGAAGCTTTAGCTAAGGACAAAAAATTCAATCAGAACGACAGTACTTATATTTATAAAAAATATTGGGCTGAAAATATAAACGAGCGAAGAGAAAAATTAATGCCTTTTATGTGGTCTGTTCTGGCTAAAAAAGGACAGATTTATGGCAACAGAACCCTTGGTAACAAGGTAAATAATGCCAATCCCTATTGGTTTAGTTATCCTGGTTATAACGAAATCATGACAGGCTACGCTGATACTTTAATCAATTCAAATAAGTATCCTGCAAATCCAAATATTACTATTTTAGAATTCTTAAGCAAACAAGCTAAAATAAAAGGCAAAGTTGCTGCTTTTGGGGCTTGGGATGCTTTTGATAATATCCTAAATGAAAAAAGAGCAGGTTTTCCAGTGGTATCTGCTTTTGATAAGGTAGGAGGAAAAACACCAACAGAGAGACAAAAATTAATTAATGCTATGCTAGCAGATTCATTTAAACCTTTTCACGAGGAGGAATGTCTGGATGTATTTACACATTATGGCGCTCTTGAAGAATTGAAAACAAACAAACCAAAAGTATTATACATCTCTTATGGCGAAACGGATGAGTGGGCTCATGCTGGATTTTATCGTTCCTATTTAGATGCAGCACATCAAGTGGATGCTTGGATCAAAGAGATTTGGGACTTTGTACAAAACGATCCTCAATACAAAGACAAAACGGCTTTAGTATTTACAACAGATCATGGCAGAGGCGATCTCACAAAAGCAGAATGGACGAGTCATGGACCACAAATAAAAGACGCTTCAGAAATTTGGTTTGCTGCTATGGGACCAAAAATTGAAGCAAAAGGGGAAATAAAAGAGGAAAATCAATTGTATCAAGATCAATTTGCACAAACTATAGCTAAGATTATGGGTTATACATTTGAAGCCAATCATCCTATTGCGAAAGAAATCCCTTCGGTACTAAAATAAAAATAATATTTCAAATAAAAAGCTGTCCAAAAGTACTTTTTCGGACAGCTTTTTTTATGCTTCTTTATTGGCCAATTGTCCACAAGCAGCATCAATGTCTTTACCTCTACTTCTACGCACTTTTACAACAATTCCGGTTGCTTCAAGTGCTTTTATATAAGCATTTATAGATTCTTCAGATGCTTGTTGAAACTCCCCATCATCAATTGGGTTGTACTCGATAAGATTCACTTTACAAGGAACATATTTACAAAATTTGACTAATGCATCTACCGCTTCTTTATTGTCGTTGATACCTTTCCAAACTACATATTCATAGGAGATTTTTGATTTTGTTTTTCGGTACCAATATTCTAATGATTCCCGTAATTCAGCCAAAGGAAAATTAGCACTAAAAGGCATAATTCTTGCGCGAACTTCATCTATTGCCGAGTGTAATGACACGGCTAGTTTGAATTTCACATCGTCATCGGCTAGTTTTTTAATCATTTTAGGAACTCCAGAAGTGGAAACCATAATTCTTTTTGGAGACATCCCTAATCCTTCCTGGGAAGTAATCATTTCAATAGCCTTCAAAACATTGTTGTAATTCATCAACGGCTCTCCCATTCCCATGAAAACAATATTCGATAACGGATGATTGTAATACAAGCGACTTTCTTTATCAATAGCAATTACCTGATCATAAATTTCAGCAGGTTCTAGATTTCGCATTCTTTTTAATCGCGCTGTAGCGCAAAAGTTACAATCCAAACTACACCCAACTTGACTAGAAACACAAGCGGTAGTTCGTGTATTTGTAGGTATCAAAACCGACTCTACTACTAAACCATCGTGTAACCGAACCGCATTTTTTACGGTTCCATCTTCACTACGTTGCATGGTATCTACTTTGATGTGATTGATTACAAAATGCGTTTCCAGCATAGTCCTAGTTTGTTTCGAAACATTGGTCATGTCCTCAAAACTGTGAGCTCCTTTGCTCCACAACCATTCATATACCTGATTTCCTCTAAAGGCTTTGTCATTATTGGCAACAAAAAAATCACGCAATTGTTCTTTTGAAAGGGATCTTATATCTTTTTTTTCGATTTCCATGCTGCAAAGTTAATAAGTATTTTGAGGTTTTCGTTATTTGTGAATTTGGTTATTTGTAATTTTGTGAAAAATTTAAAATAATGCATTTCATTTCTCCAGAATTAGAAGATTACATTGAGCAACATTCTGAAAAAGAGCCTGCTTTACTAGCAGCATTAAATAAAGAAACCTACCAAAAGATTTTGCTTCCGCGAATGTTGAGCGGGCATTTTCAAGGCAGGGTTTTGAGCATGTTGTCAAAATTGATTCGACCTCTGAATATTCTGGAAATTGGAACCTATACTGGTTATTCAGCGTTGTGTTTGTGTGAAGGCATGCAAGAAAACGGACAATTGCACACGATTGACATCAAAGAAGAATTAGTTGATTTTCAACGCAAGCATTTTGACAAATCTCCTTGGGGAGAACAAATTGTTCAACATCTCGGCGAAGCGGTTGACATTATCCCAACGATTGACTTAAAGTTTGATTTGGTTTTTATTGATGCAGATAAAGAAAACTACTTGAACTACTTTGAATTGATCTTACCCAAAATGAATAAAGGAGGGATTATTCTCTCTGATAATGTTTTATGGAGCGGGAAAGTTTTGGAACCACTAAATCCTAAAGATTTGAGTACGAAAATATTACTAGAATATAATCGTTTATTAGCAACGGATCCAAGAGTAGAGACCGTTTTACTGCCTATTCGTGATGGATTAACGGTAAGTAGAGTTCTTTAGTTTAAAAATTCTGCTGAAAACAACTGCCCTAGCCCTGATAGAAGCGGCATCTCCCGGTCTTAAAAAACAAGGCTCTTTTTGCCGTAGTTTTTTAGATCGGGAATACAGCGGATAGCAGGAAATAGCTCCTAAATAAAAAGAGTTATGAAAGCTCCTGAGGGAAATATTTCTTTTGTGCTTTTTTGTATAAAAGGTGCATTAGATACCCAAAAACAAAGCCGAAGAAATAGCCCGTGAGTATGTCTAATGGATAATGCAAGCCTAGATAAATCCTACTGTACGCGAAAACCAAAGGCCAAAGAAACAAGAATCCAAGATACTTGATTCTACTTTTGAATACAAAGTATAAAAAGCTAGCAACAGCCATAGAATTTGCGGCATGTCCTGAAAAAAAGCTATAAGAACTTCTGGATTGAACCACCCTGATAAAGGTATTAATATCTGGATTGTTACAAGGGCGCAAACGCTGAAAACCATTTTTGAAAGCGTTTGTAATTTGATCTGTAAAGGTAATTAATAGCGCTACAAATAGGAGTAAATACAAGGTTTGTTTGCTTCCTATTTTTTTGTAAACCAAAAACAATAGCAATAAAAAAAAGGGAAGCCAGTTGATTTGTTTGGTCAAAAATAACCAAGTTGCATCAAAGGTTTCATTGCCAAGGCTATTGAGATAAATAAAAAGTTCTACATCAAGTGCACGTAGTTTTTCTAGCATTACATTTGTCGTTTTATAGGTCCTGTAATTTCATCTTCAAGTGAAGAAGTTGCCTCTTCAACAGGTTTTGTTTCGGCAAGTAAACTATCTTTTACTTTTGTAATTTCATCCTTTACACCTGATGTAATAGAATCAAATGGAGAGATGTCTCCCAAGATAGATTCTTTTGCTTTATTAATTTCGCTATTGATCGATCCTGTCAAACTAGAAATAGATTTGGTATCAAAACCATTTGTTTCTGCTCCTTTTTGAATTTCACTTTTTATATCATTTGTAGCATTTTTTAGCTGCGCCATTGCTTTACCCATGGTTTTAGCAATTTCTGGTATCTTATCTGAACCAAAAAGCATAAGTACAATAAACATGATAAAAATTAATTCGCCTCCTCCTATACCAAACATAATTTTATATTTTTTATGATTACAAAGATATTACTTTTTGAATGGTTGACTTTTAATTATTTCATAAAAATACCCCCAAAGAGCAGTTGCTTTTGGGGGTATTGTATTTTATTTTAAAAGTAATTAATCAAATTTTGATTTCACTTCTTCTTTTGGCCAAGTATTATTAGTTACATCAATATCAGCCGTTTCTAATTTTGGATCTACAATAATTTTTTTGATCGCTTTATCTGTTGCGTATACTTTCTTAGCAGTGTCATTGTTTTTTCTCCAAATTTGAGCTGGGTATTTAAACGTTTCTTTTGAGTCATCCTCATACGTTAACTCCACAATGATTGGCATTAACATTCCTCCTGGCTTATTAAACTCTACTTCGTAAAAATATTTTGGTGCTTTTAATGTTGATTTTTCCTCAGCAGTAAAGTTTTTTTCTACGTACTCAGATAATAAACTTACCTCGTTAATAGCCAATGCTTTTTTATCTTTAGCGCTTAACTCCTCACTTGTAGCAGGAACTAAGTATACGAATGGTCCTTTTTCTTGACCAAAACGCCCTCTACGAACTACTGCATCTTTCAACTCTTTTGTTGCCGTTTCAGATACATAATATTGTTTTACCTCTTTTACACCAATGTCTACAAAATCAGTGGAGTAAAACCATCCTCTGAAAAACCAGTCTAAATCAACTGCCGAAGCATCTTCCATAGTTCTAAAAAAGTCCTCAGGAGTTGGGTGCTTGAATTTCCATCTGTTAGCGTAAACCTTAAACGCATGGTCAAACAATTCTCTACCCATAATGGTTTCTCTAAGAATGTTTAATCCTGTAGCAGGTTTTCCATAGGCATTAGCTCCAAATTGCACTATGGTTTCAGAATTTGACATGATTGGCTCTAAGAATTTTTGATCACCACTCATGTAAGGAACTATTTTACTTGCTGGTCCGCGGCTTGAAGGGAAATTAACATTCATTTCTTGCTCAGCCATGTATTGCATGAAAGTATTCAATCCTTCATCCATCCAAGACCATTGACGCTCATCAGAGTTTACAATCATTGGGAAAAAGTTGTGTCCTACTTCATGAATTACCACACCTATCATTCCGTTTTTAGTACGCTCACTAGTAACTCCTTTTTCATCAGGACGCCCGTAATTCCAGCAAATCATTGGGTATTCCATCCCCTGATCTTCTGCTGAAACCGAAACTGCTTTCGGGTAAGGATAATCAAAAGTATGTGCTGAATAGCTCTTTAAAGTGTGCGCTACTGTTCTAGTTGAAGTTTCTCCCCACAATGGATTGGATTCTTTTGGGTAAACCGAAACAGCCATTACCGTTTTCTCATTTAGTTTCACCGCCATGGCATCATAAATGAATTTTCTAGAAGTTGCAATACCAAAATCTCTAACATTTTTAGCACTGAATTTCCATGTTTTCTTTTTATCTGAGAAACCTTTTTCAGCCGCTTCAGCTTCTGCCTGCGTTACAATAACCACTGGCTTATCATATGATTTTGTTGCTAGTTCATATCTTTTCACTTGCTCTGCAGTAAAAACTTCGCTTCTATTGGTTAACTCTCCTGTTGCTTCCATCACGTGATCAGCAGGAACTGTGATATTTACATCAAAATTACCAAACGGCAATGTAAACTCTCCTGTGCCCCAAAACTGCATGTTTTGCCATCCTTCAACATCATTGTATACCGCCATTCTTGGGTAAAACTGAGCAATTACATATAGTTTGTTGCCTTCTTTTTCAAACAATTCATATCCAGAACGACCGCCTTCTAGTCTGTAATTATTAATGTTGTACCACCAGTTGATAGAAAAAGAAAATTTTTCTCCCGGTTTTAATGGTGATGCCAAGTTAATACGCATCATGGTTTGATTTATCGTGTAGGATAAAGGATTTCCTTTAGCATCCTTAACTTGTTCAATATTAAAACCGCGTTCTGCTGGCTCTTTTAAAAACTTAGTTGCAAAACTTCCTGCTGGAAAAACTTGCTCCATTCTTTGGCTGTCTGCCAATGGTGTCTGCGAGTTTTTAGCAGCTTGATTTTGATCTAATTGAACCCATAAATACTCTAACGTATCTGGTGAGTTGTTGGAATAAGTCACGGTTTCTGAACCTGTCAATCGTGATTTTTTATCGTCTAATTCAATGTTAATTTTATAATCGGCTTGTTGCTGGTAGTAAGCAGGTCCGGGAGCTCCAGAAGCAGTACGAAACATGTTTGGCGTTGCCAAAACATCATACATCTGGCTAAATTTGTTGTTGTCATATCTCCCTGTTTGCTTAGGAGTTACAGGTGCGGTTTTCTCTTGAGCAAATAGCATTGCCGGAAGCAGCAAGAATAAGGATAATTTTTTCATAGTTGGAAATCTGGTTATTTCAATGGGTGAAAATAATATTTTTTTTGTTTAAAAAAGCACTAATTAATATTTTAACACTCCTTTTGATGTTGATGTCGTAAATAAAAGTGTGTTTTTGACCCCCAAAACATTAAAATGCATAATATTTTGTTGCTCAGCATTATTTTGTGTCAATACTGCATTGTATATATCTAGTGCCTTCATTTTTTTGATTTCTTTGATACTCAAATAACAAATAAGCACATCCCCTTCCATCTCTTTGCTAACAAAATTTATAACTTTGGTTTGTCCATCTACTTTCACAATAAACTTCTCATTAAGATATTTTTTTAATAGCAGGACATCGTCAGCTGTCTCCATTTCTGAACCTATATTTACTTTTCTATTATGCTTTTTTTCCAAGGCATTATTCAAGTCGTCTACAAAAATACGAGCAGTGATTTGAATCATTTTTTTCTCAGAAACATAATTTACTTGAAACAGGGCAACATAAAATTTGTGCGCCGCAAAAGATGACATAGAGAGAATGAGTACTACAAAAAGAACTCTTGTAATTATTTTTTTCATTTTTCAAAAGTAGTGAATCTTTTAAATTCTTTGTTCTTGTTAACCAAAAAATCCATTAGTAAAAAGGTATCCGTATGGTCTAAATACTTACTTGAAGCAGCATCGTTTTTACAATAATCTAAAAACAAGTTGACTTCATCAGGTTCTAGTTTTAATGTATGCGAAAAAAAATAGCCATCAATTCGGGACAACACCATTTCTGGAAATTGATCTGTATTGTTGCTTTTCAATTCATCTAAATTCTTCTTTGTGAATGCTTTTTTTAGCATTTTAAAAACGCGTACAAAATCTAATCCGTTTTCAATGGATCTATCCGATGGCATGGCGCTATTCTTGACAGCTGATTTTTCATCGCTTATGAATTTCATATCAACTATTTTTTGGGTGTTAGGCAAAGAAGGCTTTGGGTCTAACTTTCCTTTGACCACAACTTCTTTTAAGGCCGTCAACTGCGATTCCATATCAAATAAAGCGAGCGGCTTTAAAAAATCGTTTTCAGAAACAATGATTTTTCTCGACTTAAAATTTAAACTGGAAATGAGCAACGTATCTTTGGCTTGAGCCAAAATATCAAAGAAACCCTGCTTGCTGATAAACGTTTTGGTCTTGGCATTCAAATTAAAAACATACCCATTATCTACTAGGGTAAAATCATTGATCAATCGCGCATGCAATGGCTTTCTATCTTTATTTTGAGCCCATAAAACGTTTCCAAAAAGGATAAAAATAAGTAAGAGCTGCTTCATATTATTGTTTTTTCAAAATTGCTATTTCAGTTGCCTTGTAATTTATCTTTATATTCTTGTGCCAAGGGTATCATGCTAAAAATAATTTGATCTTTGTCCCGAGTGAGTAGTGTTTTTGTAAAGTTTTCATTTTCAACCAAATAATACTTGAACCCACTGATATATTCCTGTTTAATCCCTAATTGATTTGTAAAAAAATCATCTTGAAACTCCTCGGAAATCCATTTGATATTCAGCTCTTTTCTTTCAAGAACGATCAATTTTTTTAAGCGTTTGGTTCTTCCGTTTATTTTATTAATCAAGGGATCTAATTCCATTGAACCACCTAATAATCCCAACAGCATGATAGGTTTCCAATCTCCCGCTGTTTGTAACTTTCGTTCTGCAGGAGTGAACTTTTTAGTGTTTTTTGACGCTATTCCTAAACTGTAGGCATCTATCTTTTTACCATTAACAACAACTTCTTTCAACACCGTGTTCTTAAGTTGCATCTCTATTACAGCATCTTCTTTTTCTAAATCAGCATCTAAAATTATTATTTGTTTCTTTTGCAAATGAACGGCTTCAAAAACAAGAGTATCTTTGACATGAACTACTATGGAAAAAAAGCCATCTTGGTTGGTATTTACTTGCAGACCTGTTTTTTTATTGGTAATGGTTACACCTGCTGTAAACTGATTGCTTACTATTACTTTTCCAGTATAAACCTTCTCAACAGTAGATTGGCCAAATGCAATTTGGAATAAAAAAAGAACACAAACTACTATTTTAAACTTATTGCGACGCATTCATTTCATTATAAATTTCGGCGAGCTTTACAATTCTGAACATTAATTTCCACTTGTTATTGCTTTTTAGAGACGCACTAAATTCTGCATCTTCTATACAATAATACTGAAACCCTTTGATGTAATCTTTGTCGATTTTTAAGGTTTCAACATAATATTTATCCTGAAAAACACCATCAAGTCTATTTAATGCTGCTATATTCCGTTCTACTTTAAGAGCATTATCAAGCGCTGGATTTTTACCAGTTATCATTATTTTTATTGCTTGCAGCGGTCCATTAGGCTGGGAATATCTACCGCGTTCCGCTGCCGTTACAACTTTTTGATTTTTAGGAATTACACCTAATGCTCTAGCATTAATTCCGGGATGAGCATTAACATAAACCACTTGCAATTCAATTGCTTTTGTTAACATCTCAATATCTAAACGTTTTTGATGCATATCCTCTTCATCAATGCTTCGCCTATGGATTTCTAAATTTGGTGCTGTAAAAACCAAAAGATCGTCTGGTTTTGCCATAATATTAAAAACACCCAAACTATCACTTACCGTTTCTTTTTCATTAACAATATTCAAGACATGAACACCAGCTGCAGGCTTTGCATTTGCTATAATTTTACCTGTTAGGAGTTTTTCATTTATAACCTGTCCCTGAGCACAAATACTCAGTAATGTTGCTATTAGTGCTATGCTATTATTTTGTTTCAAGAGCTATGATTTCGTTATAATTTTGAGCTAATTTGGATATTAAAAACATGGCCTTCCATTTATTTTTAGTAGTAAGTGCTGCTGCAAATTCAACATCATCAACACAGTAATACTGGAATCCTAAGATATATTCCTGAGGGATTTTCAGGGTCTCTACATAATATTTATCTTCAAAAAAGTTGGCAAACCTGGCCAATAGTTGTTCCTTTTTCTCCACAATCATTTCTTTTTTCAGCATAGCCTTGCGTCCAGATATGGTGTTAAGTAACCCATCTATTCCTCCACCGGAGGTTGCCGTATACATCTTTCGCTGTGCGGGAGTGTACTTTTTTTGACCGTAAGGAATAATTCGCAAACTTTCTGCCGAAATACTATTATCATTGACAATAACCTCCCTTAAAACAATACTTTTAGGATTCATTTTTACCAACAAAAGCGTTTGCTCAAGATCTTGTTTCTCTATTTTTTTTCGTAGTCCTTCTAAATTAACGGCTGTAAAAACAAGTACGTCACCCTCTTTTGCAGGAATTGTAAAAAAACCGTTGCCATCAGATATTGTTGCTTTCTCCGTGGTAAGATTAACAATATTAATTCGGTCTACAGCAACAGAATCTGCTACAATTTTACCCCGAATCTCTTTTACGGGCACATCTTGACTGTACATTGATTGCACCATCATAAACAGCACTAACAATAATGTATTTTTAATTTTCACGAGCTATTATTTCTTTATATTTTAATGCTAAATCTCCCATCAAAAACGCAGCTAAAGCAACATTTTTTGACTTTAAAGCAACTATAAAACTATCATTTTCAATACAATAATATTCAAATCCTTTTACGTACAAAACCGGAATCTTCAATTTAGTAACAAAATATTCTGGAGTAAATAAATTCTCTATTTGTAAAATATAAAATTGATTTTTCTCTGCATTCAACTCCTTTTTCAGCATTTTTGTTCTGCCGGAAATCCAGTTTAGCAATGGATCCACCGAGACTGAACCACCAGCCATTGATCCTGCATTAAAAGAAGCATTCAAGTCAGTTGCAGTATATAATTTTCTTTCTGCGGGAGTGTACGTTTTTTGCCCTTTAGGAATAATTCCGAGTGCTCTAGCATTGATTCCGTTTTGAACTACAACTTCCTTTAATTGATACGAGCGTAAGTTTGCTTGTACCGAAATAAATCCTTGTAGAAATTGCTGGGCCTGTACTAACCTATAAATATCTTTTATTTGCAATCCTGTAAAAACCAAAGTATCTCCAAACGCGGCAAGTATCGAAAAATTTCCTTGAGCATTAGTACGAGTGGTTTCTTTAGTCTTTTTGTTCACAACATCAACACCCTCTAAAACATCATCTTGCACCATTACCGAACCCTTTAGAGCAATTCTAGGCATTTCTTGCGACTCCATTTGTGTAGTCATCAAAATAATAAGCAAGCACAGCACTTTAAACATTCGTTAAAAAAGAAGTATTGATTCGTTGTAAAAGTATCGTAATGCTTTGCAAATTAATTACTAATAGGATGGTAAAAAAATGTTAATTAAAAATCACAGTTAAAAAAGACGGTTTTAATATCTTTATAAAAAAAATAACACCTTAACAATGAAAAATATGATTATTGCAAGTACCTCAACACTTGCTCATCAAAGTTACTTAGAATATCTATTGCCTACCCTAACCAAACATTTTAAGGATTGTAGTAACATCCTTTTTATTTCATATGCTAGACCTGGCGGTATTACCCACGAGGAATACACAGCAATTGTTAGATTGGCTTTCGCCAAAATTAATATTACTGTAAAAGGAATTGAGGAATTTGAAAATCCCGTGCAAGCCGTACAAGAAGCATCTGGAATTTTTACCGGCGGCGGAAATACCTTTGTATTAGTATCTCAATTGTACAAAAATAATATCGTGCAACCACTTGCTGATGCCATTAGAAAAGGCACACCATATTTAGGTACAAGTGCTGGTAGTAATATATGCGGACTTAGCATGCAAACTACAAATGACATGCCTATTGTTTATCCGCCTAGTTTTAAAACTTTAGGAATGATTCCGTTTAATTTAAATCCGCATTACCTTGATCCAGATACAACATCTACTCACATGGGTGAAACGCGCGAAACTAGAATTAAGGAATTCCACGCATACAATTCGGTTCCCGTTTTAGGATTACGAGAAGGCAGCTGGCTGGAAGTTATAGGAGATAAAATAACTTTGAAAGGCAATTTAACCGCAAGATTGTTTGGTCAAAATCAACTTCCCAAAGAGCTTGAAACAGAAACCGACTTGAGTTATATTAAATAATTTAAAGAAACATATGAAACAAAAAAAGCCGAAACATAAAGTTTCGGCTTCAAAGACCGAAATACGAGGCTTCCCGTATCACCTCGTTCACGGGATAAACTTCTCGCACAACCTTAAAACAAAAAACCCCAAACAAAAGTTTGAGGTTTTAGAGCGAAAGACGAGGCTCGAACTCGCGACAACCAGCTTGGAAGGCTGGAGCTCTACCAACTGAGCTACTTTCGCATTATAACAGTAAAAAAATTTCTAAGTAAAACTTGAAACTTAGAGCGAAAGACGAGGCTCGAACTCGCGACAACCAGCTTGGAAGGCTGGAGCTCTACCAACTGAGCTACTTTCGCATTAACAACGGTGCAAATATACTTAATAAGTTTCCTTTAATGCAAGTTTTTTTTAGAAAAAGTCAAAGCTACCAACCGTCAAACCTTTATACAAACCCAAATTTAAAACCCTAAATAATTTAATATGAATTTATTATAACGCTTGAAAGCTTTTAAAAAAATTATAAAAAATATTTTAAAAACACCTGTTTTAAGCACTAATAAGATAAAAAAACACTAATCAATAAGGTTCCTACCTGTTTTTATGAAGCCTTACGAAATGCTTCTACTTCCAAAAACTGTTGCTCTTGACGGATGATAAATAAAAAAACAAGATTTATTTTGTATCGTAGTGATGATCTCTTTAGACATTTCTGCGGGAACTGCCGGACATCCTTGGCTACGGCCTAAGCGTTGATTGTTTTTTATAAAAGAATCAGATACGTAATCAGCGGCATGCATGACAACACCTCTTGCGCGGGCATTATCATTTACTCCTTTTTCTAAACCATCCAAACGCAGTGACATACCGTGTTTTCCGGTATAAATTTCGCCCGTGGCATAGAAACCCAAGCTGCTTTTATACGATTCTGACGCATTAGAAAATTGAGAAGCATATTCTTCTCCAGTGTTGCGACCATGTGCTACAAGCGAGTGAAATAAAATTTCACCTGTATCAATATTAATAACCCAAAGTCTTTTAACATTAGACGACAAACTAAAATCAATGATAGTAAGAATGTCTTTTTGGATTACCCCTTTCTCTTTTAATGAATAATATCCTTTGAGAGCCTCAGAGAAACTTTCCAGTTTTGGCAATGAAAATTTGTCCGAATTTAATCTTCGGTACACTTCTTCCATTTTTGATTCTTCGGTAGGTACAGCATTATTTGCATATACGTTGTGACTGCTTGGGGTTTTATCAACAAAACGTGGTTTTTCTGTCAATGAAGTAAATAAAAGCAATAAAATAGTAGGTAGCATCGTATAAATCATTCGAGTCTATTAGATTATAATTTGATTTGGAGTCGCAAAATTACACATAATAACATGTCATTCAACGGGTTTAACATAATTTTATTTAAAAATTACTTGATAATGAATGTTTTAAATCGCGTATACCTCCGCTACCACTACTCTACACCTACTTGAATTTGTATTGTTTTAAAAGTTTTAGTTCTTCCTAATGTCCATGTTTCACGAGGCAATCAAACATTTAATGATTATTTGTTTTAAGAAAGTGTAACAATACTATAAAAAATAAGTCTATTATGACAAACTATGGATTTATACAGAAAACATTACTGTAAAAGCAATGGTTTTACACATCAATCATTTTATAATCACTGCATGAAGAATCTATTTTTATTTTGTTTCATTACTTTCTCTTTCATTGGCTATAGCCAAAAGAAAACATTACAAACCAAGTTCATTTCTGAAAAAATAGAAATTGACGGTAAACTAAATGAAGCTATTTGGAACTCTGCAGCTGTAGCGGGTGATTTCATCACATTTGAACCTGATAATGGAAAACCCATCCCCGAAAACAAAAAATCAGAGGTTCGGGTTTTATATGATAATGACGCCATTTACATAGGCGCAATGCTGCATGATGAAAATCCTGATAAAATTTTAAGAGAAATCACACAGCGAGATGATTTTGGGACTTCGGATATTTTTGGGGTGTTTATAAATGGATTTAATGATGGTCAACAAGATTTTCAATTTTTTGTAAATGCTGCTGATGGTCAAGCTGATTGTATTACAACCGATTCAAATGGAGAGGATTATTCTTGGGACGCAGTCTGGGAAAGTAAGGCTGTTATTACTGATAAAGGCTGGGTTGTAGAAATGCGAATCCCATATGCTGCACTTCGCTTTTCGGCAGAAAACAAACAAACTTGGGGACTGAACTTTTTTAGAGAAGTAAGAAGAGATCGATATAAATATTCTTGGAATTTTATTGACTCAAAACTAGGGACTTTTACACAGCAAAACGGAACACTAGAGGGTATTGAAAACATCAAACCTCCCGTTAGGCTTTTCTTATTGCCGTACTCCTCTTTTTATGTAAATGCCAATGCTAAACAAAAAACATATGGCACACTTAAAGGCGGACTGGATTTGAAATACGGTATCAACGATGCTTTTACGCTAGACATGATTTTGATACCTGATTTTGGACAAACAAAATTTGACGATCAAATCTTGAATTTGGGTCCGTTTGAACAGCAATTCAATGAAAACAGACCTTTTTTTACAGAAGGAACGGATTTGTTTAGCAAAGGAAATTTACTGTATTCGAGACGTATTGGCGGAAGCCCAAGCACTAGACCTAACTTAGCAACTAATGAAGTTGTTGATGCTAGTCCAGCCACTGTAAACCTAATTAATGCCTTTAAAATTTCGGGTAGAACTAAGGGCGGACTGGGTGTGGGAATATTGAATGCCGTTACCGAAAAAACAACCGCATCGATTCGTAATACTGAAACTGGCGCTAGACGAGAAGAGCTTATTGAACCCCTAGCCAATTACAATGTACTCGTGCTAGACCAACGCTTTCGCAAAAACTCCTCAGTTGCATTCATAAACACTAATGTTACTAGAAATGGGAATTTTAGAGATGGGAATGTTACTGCACTAGCATGGGATTTAAACACTAAGAAAAACACCTATAATTTAGCTGGAGATTTTAAGTACAGCTACATTAACACTACAGAAGATAAGAAAGGAATCAATTCTCAACTTAATTTTTCCGAAACTAGTGGTAAATACAGATACGGTATTGGGGCTGATATTATGACAAAAGATTTTGACAACAATGACCTGGGAATCAATTTTCAAACCAATTATTATAGTGTATATGGAAATGCAAGTTATAGAATTTTAAATCCTACTAAGTATTTTAACTCTTTTAATGCCAGGATTAATGGCTATACACAATTTCAAAAAGAAACAGGAAAAATTCAATCCAACAACCTCAATATTCAAATCAACTCTGATACCAAAAAAAACCATTATATCGGTTTTGGCATCAATAGTAACCCACTAGAATCCTACGATTATTACGAACCAAGAGCTGAGAATAGATTTGTAATCATACCGGAGCGCGTAGGTGGATTTCTTTATGTATCTTCTAATTACAACAACCGTTTTGCAATTGACTTGAATCCATCGTATACAGTTTTTAACGAAAAAGGAAGAGAAAATTATGGTTTTGCCATTGGACCACGATATCGTTTCAGTGACAAATTATCCTTGAATTACAACTTCAATTTTTTTAGACAAAACAACAATAAAGGATATATTGACACCTATATCAATCCTGACCCAAGTAGTAATTCAAATCAAACTATTGTATTTGCCAATAGAAATGTAGTAACGTATTCAAACACCTTGTCAGGAAAGTATGCCTTGAACAGTCAAATGACTTTCAATGTTGCAATGCGTCATTACTGGTCTTATGCCGAAAATAAAAACACATTATCCTTAGAACAAAATGGCAGGCTTACAGATTTTAAAGATTATACCGCAAACAAAAATTCAAGTTTTTATTCTTGGAATGCTGATTTGTCATACACCTGGTGGTTTGCGCCAGGAAGTCAATTGACCGTCTTGTACCGAAATAATGCTGGTGCTTTTGAACGAAATATCAACAAAGAATTCAACAGCAATGTAACTCGACTACTCAATAATGATGCTTTGAGCCATGTATTTTCGATCAGCATGCGCTATTTTATCGACTACAATCAGGTGAAGAATACATTTTGAATGCATTAATTACAAAAATAGACACCTCTCATAATTAAATAGTCATTTTTTGTATGCGTTCCCCTTTTAATGTATAATAGTTATTTCTGAAGATTTGAACCTTTTTAGAAATACTTTATCTTTGTTTAAAAGACACGATAATGAATAAAAAAGTAATTCTTATGATATTGGATGGTTGGGGAAAATCACCAGATCCAAAAGTTTCAGCTATTGATAATGCAAATGTCCCATTTATAAATAGTTTGTATCAAAATTATCCTAGTGCTCAACTAAGAACAGATGGCTTAAATGTAGGTCTTCCAGAAGGACAAATGGGTAATAGCGAAGTGGGTCACATGAATCTGGGTGCAGGACGAATTGTGTACCAAGATTTAGCCAAAATTAACTTGGCGGTAGCTCATAGAACGTTAGCCCAAGAACAAGTGCTTGTAGATGCATTCACTTATGCTAAAATTAATAATAAAAAAGTACATTTTCTGGGTTTAGTATCAGATGGAGGTGTACACTCACATACTTCGCATTTACGAGGATTGATTGATGCATCGCAAGAATATGGTTTAGAGAAAGTATATGTTCATGCATTTACAGATGGCCGTGATGTTGACCCAAAATCAGGAAAAAATTACATTCAAGATTTACAAGAATACATTAGCAACACTTCTGTTAAAATAGCATCGGTTATTGGTAGGTATTATGCTATGGATAGAGACAGACGCTGGGAAAGAGTCAAACTTGCTTATGATTTACTGGTAAACGGAAAAGGAACTGCTGCCACTAATGCTGTACAGGCTATACAAGAAAGTTATGAGGCAAATATTACAGATGAATTCATAAACCCAACCGTAATCACTACCTACAATAAGGAACCAATTGCAGTAATTGAAGATGATGACGTAGTTATTTTCTTTAACTTTAGAACAGACCGAGGTAGAGAATTAACAGAGGTACTATCACAAATGGATTGTCATGAGCAAAACATGCACAAGCTTAATTTGTATTATGTTACCCTTACCAATTACGACGAAACGTATCAAAACGTAAAAGTAGTTTACAATAAAGATAACATCACTGAAACACTGGGTGAAGTTTTAGAAAAAGCAGGCAAAAAACAAATTAGAATTGCTGAAACAGAGAAATATCCACACGTTACATTCTTCTTTTCAGGCGGTAGAGAACTTCCATTTATTGGCGAAAGCCGAATTTTAAAAAATTCTCCAAAAGTAGCTACTTACGATTTACAACCCGAAATGAGTGCGAATGAACTAACGGAAGCACTTATTCCAGAACTTGAAAAAGAGGAAGTTGATTTTGTATGCTTAAACTTTGCCAATGGAGATATGGTAGGGCATACAGGTATCATGAGCGCGGCAATAAAAGCTTGTGAAGCAGTTGACCAATGTGTTGAAAAAGTTATCACTACAGCACTTGCTCACAATTACACCACTCTTGTAATTGCTGATCATGGTAATTGCGAAACAATGATTAACCCTGATGGAAGTCCAAATACGGCTCACACCACTAATCCAGTTCCGTTAATTCTAGTAGATAAAAACTTAACGATGATTAAAAACGGTGTGCTAGGTGATATAGCCCCTACAATACTTGAATTGATGGGTGTTGAAAAACCTGAGGTAATGACTTGTAATTCTCTACTATGAAAAAGTATATGATTGTGCTATTAACTATAACTTTATATAGTTGCAGCTCATTAGGAACAGGACATAACGGCAGCCCTGGTGAGAATGGCTCAAATGCAATAGGAAACGAGAATGGGAAAAGTGGCGCTCCTGGTAAAAACGGTAAGTCCCACTATAACTAACAATAATTAATAAGAAAGAGGCTTTCAAAAGTATTTTTGAACAGCCTCTTTTTTTGTTAAGAATACTCTCATATCTGAATAGTATTCACATCTTAAATTAAAGTTAAATAAACAATAGCAATAGTATTACTATTAATTATACTGTACTTTTGCTTGAATTAAAAATTCTTTTTATGAAAACATACTTTACAACTGTCCTTGTTCTTCTTATTTCAACTAGTTTGTGGAGTCAAATTAAGTATGAAAAAAATAAAGAATTCAATAATTTAAATGATGCTTTGAAAAATCCTGAGCTTATTTATCGATTGAATTTAAGCAATCAAAACATAAAACTCGATGCAGTGGATTGGTCTAAATTTATAAATCTAGAATACTTAAGTTTAAAAAACGACCATTTAAAAGAAATTCCAAGCGGTATTTCAAACATTAAAACATTAAAATCTATTGACTTAAGCGGGAATGATTTTGATGTCCTTCCTAGTGATTTCTCAAATCTAAAATTACTTGAAGAAGTACGATTAAACGATGAAAGTAAGATGAACTTACCCAAAACACTTGATGTTTTAGCTAAATTACCAATGCTTAAATCTTTGTACTTGGAAAATGATCAGCTCAAAACGCTACCAACTGAATTATTAAAAATAAAAAATCTTGAAAATTTATATCTTGGAAACAATGAAATTGAGAAGGTTCCAACTTTAAAAAAATTAGACCATCTTAAATATTTAGACTTAAAAGACAACAAAATCAAAAATGACTTGCAAGACATGAAAAATTTGAATTTTGGACTGAAAGTAAATTTCTAATAAGATAAAATTAAAACAGATTATAAATACAAAATTGAGCTTAAACAAAAATTATGGACGCTATTTTATCAAATATAAGTATTGCTATTAACGAGAAGTTGTACGTTAAAAACCCCGAAACCTCCACTCTAGGCAAGAAAATAATAGAAAACAGTATCTTAATTATTGATGAAATTGGCTTTGATAATTTTACCTTCAAAAAATTAGGAGAACGAATTGGGTCTAACGAAAGTTCTATATACCGCTATTTTGAGAACAAACATAAACTCCTTTTATACTTATCGTCTTGGTACTGGGGATGGATTGAATATAAACTAGTATTTGCCACTAATAATATTCTTATACCCATTGATAGATTGAAAAAAGCAATTACAATCGTAACCGAAAAAATTGAGGATGATTATGCTACAACTCACATCAATGAAAACATCTTGAACAAAATTATTATTGCAGAGTTTACTAAAACCTTACTCACTAAAGAAGTAGACGAAGAGAATAAAGAAGGCTTTTTCTTAGTTTACAAAAGAGTCATAAACCGCTTAATTGAAATGATAGTTGCTATAAACCAAGAGTACCCTTTTGCAAAAAGCTTGGCCTCATCAATAGTTGAAGGAGCCTTGCACCAACATTTTTTAAAAGACCATTTAAAAACCATAACAAATTGTAACGAAACCATTTCGCCAACAGATTTTTACATAGATCTAGTAGAAAGAATTGCAAAATAAATACTATGAAAAACACACCTTTAAAACGATTTTACAACTTACTTACATTAGATAGAAAAGATGTTTACCAAATTTTCTTCTATGCTATTTTTGCAGGATTAATAAGTTTATCACTCCCATTAGGCATTCAAGCCATTACAAATTTTATACAATCAGGACGCGTGAGTGCTTCATGGATTGTGCTAATTGTATTAGTTGTTTTTGGGGTAGCTTTAGTAGGGCTTTTATCTTTAATGCAGCTCCGAATTACGGAAAACTTACAACAAAAAATATTTGTGCGTTCCTCATTTGAATTTGGTGCTCGTTTACCCAAAATAAAAATAGAAGAACTCTACAACACCTATCCCCCAGAACTTGCCAATCGTTTTTTTGATACTTTAGCAATACAAAAAGGAACGTCTAAATTGCTGATTGACTTTTCGGCTGCCTTACTTCAAATTATTTTTGGTATTATATTGTTGTCTTTATACCACCCTTATTTTATTGTATTTGGAGCATTACTGTTTTTATTGCTTTATTTTATATTCAAATTTTCATACAAAGCTGGACTTGAAACAAGTTTAAAAGAATCTAAGTTTAAATACAAAGTGGCTAGTTGGATTCAAGAAATGGCTAGAAACAGCTACAGTTTTAAAAACGATTTAAATTATAATTTTGGGTTACAAAAAAACGACAATCTCGTGAGTGATTACTTGTCTTACAGAGAAAAGCATTTCAAGATTATTCAAAGACAATTCAGTCAATTGATTATTTTTAAAATAATAATTACAGCTAGTTTACTCTCCATTGGTGGTTTTTTAGTGCTGTCACAACAAATGAACATCGGTCAATTTGTGGCTGCAGAAATTATTATTCTATTGGTCATCAACTCTGTTGAAAAAATTATTTTGGGCCTTGAGACATTTTATGACGTATTAACATCAGTTGAAAAAATAGGGCAAGTAACTGATTTAGAACTTGAGCAGGAAATGCCTTTTACGAGTGATACCTGTTACAATAAAATTTCACTTGAAATGGAGGGAATGAGTTTTAAATTCCCTGATTCAACAAAAGAAATTTTAAATGGCATAACATTAAAAATTGACCAAGGGGAACACATAGCAATAGATGGTGAAAATGGATCTGGCAAGTCTACATTAATCCGAATTTTATCGGGTTTACTAGAGCCTACATCGGGTGCTTTATATATAAATGATGATACTTTCAAAAAAATAAACATAAAACAATATCGATCTCAAATAGGATCTATCATTACTGGAGAAACCCCATTTGAAGGTACTCTACTCGAAAACATTACCTTTAATGATAAATTCATAAGCACTGAGGATCTAAGATGGGCAATAGATGGTGTCCAACTCACTTCATTTATAAAATCACTACCTAAAGGACTTGATACTAACATATTACCCGAAGGAAAACAACTTTCGTCATCGAATTGCCAAAAGATTTTATTGGCCCGAAGCATCATTCATAAACCTAAAATTTTGTTTTATGAAGATCCAACTGACAAAATGGATACCACTGTTGCAAATGAAATTATAGATTTTATAACGTCCGAGAAACACAAATGGACCATCATAGTTTCGTCAAAAAATCCATATTGGAAAACCAAGTGCTCCCGAGTAATCATTATGAATAACGGTGTAATCGAACAAGATTTAAAAAAATAATTAGCCATGCTAAACATATCCGAAAATAATACAAGACTTCCTTCATTTGATCGTTTCACTACGGTACATAACCTTGCTAATAGACCTCATTATAAGATTTTAAATAAAATTATAGCGGCCGTTTCAATTATAGGAATAATCGCTTTGTTCTTACCTTGGACACAAAATATATCTGGAAGCGGTAGCGTAACCACTTTAAAACCAAATCAAAGACCCCAATCCATACAAAGTGTAATATCTGGTAGACTTGAAAAATGGTATGTACAAGAAGGTGATTATGTAAAAAAAGGGGACACAATTGTTTTTATCTCAGAGATAAAAGAAGACTACATGGATCCCAACTTGGTACAGAACACTAGAAATCAAATTAACGCTAAGAAACAATCCTTAGAATCCTATAGCTCAAAAGTAAGTACATTAACCGGACAAGTAGAAGCTATTGAAAGAGAAAAGGATTTAAAACTGGAGCAAGCTCAAAATAAAATTAAACAATCTGTTTTAAAAATTAAAAGTGATAGTATTGATTTGGTAGCTGTAAAAACGCAACTAAAAATTGCGACAACACAATTCAACCGTTCTGTTGCGTTAAACAAAGAGGGATTAAAGCCATTGACTGATATCGAAGAAAAAAGATTGAAATTACAAGAAGTTGAGGCTAAGATAATCACTCAGGAAAATAAATATCTTACTAGTAAAAATGAATTTATAAATGCCAAAGTTGAAATAAATAGAATAAGTGCTGAGTATGCTGAAAAAGCATCCAAAGCTAATAGTGATAAGTATACCGCATTGAGCAGCCAGTTTGATACAGATGCACAAGTTAACAAACTAGAAAATCAGTATGCTAATTACAGTATTAGAAACGGTATGTATTATATCAAAGCATCACAAAATGGATATGTAAATAGAGCTTTACAATCTGGTATTGGCGAAACCATAAAGGAGGGAACTCCAATAGCTACGATTATGCCTTCAGAATATGATATTGCTGTTGAAACCTTTGTTAATCCTATTGATTTACCCCTTTTGAGTAAAGGTGAAAAAGTACGTGTTTGGTTTGATGGATGGCCCACTATTGTATTTTCGGGTTGGCCTAACATGTCCTACGGAACCTTTGGTGGAAAAATTGTGGCGATTGAGAATTTTATCAGTGCAAACGGTAAATACCGAGTGCTAATTGCTCCTGATGAAAACGAAGACAAGTGGCCAAAACAATTAAGCATAGGTGCAGGAGCACAAACTATTGCCCTACTGAACAATGTACCAGTGTGGTTTGAACTTTGGAGAACACTTAACGGTTTTCCACCTAATTATTACAAAACAGCAGATCAACCTACAAAAGATAAGAAGTAATGAAACAAATACTAGTAGCGTTTTTATTTTTTGGCATCTCATTATCCGCGCAAACTACGGTTACAAAGGAGTTCTCCTATACTGAATTTTTAGGTTACGTAAAAAAATACCATCCTTTGGTGAAAAATGCTAACCTAGAAATAAACAAAGCGCAAGCCAACTTGATGATGGCTAGAGGTGGTTTTGATCCGAAAATTGAAGTCGATTTTAGCAAAAAACAATTCAAAGACAAAGAGTATTATTCTATTTTAAACAGCAGTTTCAAAATACCAACTTGGTACGGTATCGAAATTAAGGCTGGATTTGATAACAATGAAGGCATATACCTGAATCCCGAAAACACAGTACCTAATCAAGGGCTAACATCTCTGGGAGTTACTGTTCCGCTTGGACAAGGCTTATTAATTAATCAAAGAATGGCTGATGTTCGAAAAGCAAAAATGCAAATAAAACTAAGCGAAGCAGAGCGAAAACTGCAAGCCATTGCTGTGCTTTATGACGCATCAGTGGCGTATTTTAACTGGAAAAAAAACTTCAATGAAGTACAACTCTACGAGGAATACAATCAAAATGCGCAAATACGATTTAAAGGAATACAATCCCTAATCAATCAAGGAGACAAACCTGCAATAGATAGTGTTGAGGCAGGAATTATTGTAAAAAATAGAGCTTTAAGTCTTGAAGATTCTAAATTAAAACTTACCAAAGCCAAATTAGAACTTTCTAATTATTTATGGCTTGAGAACAACATTCCACTCGAACTAGCTGAAGATTTAATTCCAGAAATTCAATTGGAGTTTACCATTCAAGAAAGTTTAAGAACAAATGATCTGGTTAATCAAGACTTTTCGATTACCAGTCATCCAAAAATAAACGCGCTTGAAAGTAAAATCGACATGTTAACTGTAGATCAAAAACTGAAAGCCAATATGCTTTTACCCAAAATTGACATCGGTTATTCCTATTTATCTGAACCGAGCTATATAGACAATTACCGCTTTGAAGATTATAAGATTGGATTGAATTTTTACTTTCCGCTATTTTTAAGAAAAGAAAGAGGAAGTCTTAAATTAGCTAAATTCAAAGTACAAGAAACAGAATTTGCCTTGAATCTTGAAAAAGTACAATTGACGAACAAGATTAATGCTCAAAAAATAGAAATTGAATCCTTATTAAAACAAAAGGAATTAATAAAAGGTTTGGTAAAAGACAATCAAACCATGTTGAACTCTGAGGAACGCTTGTTTTCTTTTGGCGAAAGCTCACTGTTTTTAATCAATACTAGAGAGAACAATTTAGTGAGTGCACAACTATCAAAAATAGCATTGGAAAACCGCTTTTACATTTCAAATTCGGAGCTTTTTAAAATTATGGCCAATCCGGATTAAATAATTATAAAATCGTACTTTTGCCAACTGAAAATTCGAAATTATGATTATAGCAAAGTCACGTGAAGAAATAGAATTAATGCGCGAAAGTGCCTTAATCGTATCCAAAACATTAGGAATGATTGCCTCCGAGATCAAAGAAGGAGTAACAACATTATACTTAGACAAACTTGCCGAAGCCTTTATTCGTGATCACGGCGCAGTACCAAGTTTCTTAGGATTGTACGGTTTTCCAAATTCACTATGCATGAGTCCTAACTCACAAGTAGTTCATGGAATCCCAAACAACAAACCATTAGAAAGCGGTGATGTAATTTCGGTGGATTGCGGTGCTTTCAAAAACGGATATCATGGTGATCATGCGTACTCTTTCGAAATTGGAGAAGTGGCACCAGAAACAAAAAAATTATTACAAGTTACAAAGGAATCCTTGTACGTAGGAATTCGCGAGCTTCGACTTGGAAATCGTGTGGAAGATGTGGGAAATGCTATTCAAAAATATACCGAAGCACATGGATATGGTGTAGTACGTGAGCTTGTAGGTCACGGCTTAGGCCAAAAAATGCATGAAGATCCCGAAATGCCAAATTACGGTAAAAAAGGTCGTGGTAAACTTTTTATTGAAGGTATGGTGGTTGCCATAGAACCGATGATCAATATGGGAACCCGCAACATCAAACAACACAAAGACGGCTGGACTATTACTACTGCCGATGGAAAACCAAGTGCCCACTTTGAACACGATGTGGCCATTATTGATGGAAAACCTGAAATTTTATCCACTTTTGCTTACGTTTATAAAGAACTGGGAATTGTGAGCAATGATGAAGAAGAGTTTAGAAAAGTGCCTTTGGTTATTTAAACACGAATTGCACGAATTACCACGAATCTAAAACTTATGAAAATTTCAGAAATAATGCCCTTGATTATTTAACCAATAACATACAAAATGCATGAACTTTATTTGAAAGAAGAAGCTTATTCAATAATCGGAATTTGTATGGAAGTTCACAAAATTCTGGGAAAAGGACACAGTGAAAAGGTTTATGGTGATGCATTAGAATATGAATTTAAGAAAAATAACATCCCTTATTCCAGAGAATCCAAATTCAATATTGAGTACAAAGAAATAATTTTACCAACTTATTATTTTGCTGATTTTTTGGTCTTCGACGAAATCATACTCGAAATTAAAGCAATACAAGAATTGAGTAAAAGTGAAATTAAACAAACACTTAATTACTTAGCAGCATCAAAAAATAAACTCGGAATTTTGATCAACTTTGGTGAAGATAGCCTTAAATATAAAAGAATAATCCTGTAACAAACACGCACTTTTTGGCTTTCAAAACAAAATCAACTTTTGTAATTAGTGCAAATTCGTGAAATTCGTGTTTTAATTAATATGTAAATGAAATCTGCTTTTAAACTTATCCTAAATACCATTCCGCGTCCGCTTTTAATTCGTTTGAGTTATGTGGCTCGACCAATAATAGCCTTTACTTTAAAAGGTGATAAATTCACTGATCCTATTGATGGTAAAAGCTTCAAATCGATGTTGCCGTATGGATATGAAACACAGCGTAACAACGTGCTTTCGCCAAGTACGCTTTCTTTAGAGAGACACCGTTTGTTGTGGTTGTTCCTCAACGAGCAAACTGATTTTTTTACTGCGCCCAAAAAAGTATTGCATTTTGCTCCTGAACAAGCTTTTTATAAATTGTTTCGAAAGCAAAAAAACTTAGATTACACCACTACTGATTTGTTTTCGCCTTTGGCAGATGTGAAAGCAGATATTTGCAATTTGCCTTTTGAAGACAATCAATACGATGTCATTTTGTGCAACCACGTTTTGGAGCACATTCCAGATGATACCAAAGCGATGCAGGAATTGTATCGTGTTTTGAAACCTGGTGGAATGGCCATTTTACAAATTCCGCAGGACTTAAAAAGAGACGTAACTTTTGCAGATGATAGCATTACCGACCAAAAAGAACGTGCCAAAATATTTGGACAATACGATCACGTTCGCATTTATGGCCGTGATTATTTTGACAAATTAAGAAGCATAGGTTTTACAGTTGTTGAAGAAGATTATACCAATAAAATTGCACCTGAATTGGTAGAGAAATACTGTTTAGCCAAAGGCGAAATTATCCCAGTTTGTTTTAAATAATATTTAGTAGATTAAAATCCAACACAGATTCCACAAATTTGCACAAATTAATCTGTGTAAATTTGTGGAATCTGTGTCTATATAACCTAACAATCAAATAACGTTATACTTTTGGAACCCGAAAATCATTTCCAGTTTTGCTTTGATCTTAGTTTTGAAGCGAAACTCAATTACTATATCCCTACTTCGTATGTGGTTGGACATGTGGATACCATCACGTATTTAGAAAAAAAAGCAAGTTCAGAAGTGCTGCAAAGTATGGGCGTTGAGACAAAACAACTCCCACTTGCAGCGCAAAAAATACTTAGCATTTGCGAAAGCCTGCAGCCAGAAGTCTTGTTTAAAAAATACAGAACAAAAAGTAAAGCTGCCAAGAAGATTGAGGACTTATTGCAAGACGAGAAATTAAAATTCGGAATTACACAATTCATACAACTGCAATTAGCATCCTTTTATGCTTTAGTTCGCGAACATGATTTTCCGCTTTCGTTTCAATTAGGTAAAGAAAAAGATTTTCGCATTAGTCGTATTGGCACTCAAAATCCAGCTTTAGAAACCAAACTGCATTTTGATAAACACGAAAACGGAATTTCATATACTTTAAAACTCAAGGAAAATGACCTTGCTTTTTATCCCTCGAACACAAAAGTAACATTGTTGTTAGACGAACCGGGATGGTTGGTTTCACACCATAAACTGTATGCGTTAAAAAGCATCAATTCCAAAAAAGTAACCCCTTTTTTAAATAAAAAAACGGTCGAAATTCCTTCGAAATTAGTTCCCGATTATTTTGAAAAATTCATTAAAGACATTGCCAAAAAAGTAGACATAAGCGCCACGGGTTTTGAAGTAATAACCCAAACCGCTATACGTTCTTGCAACCTACAATTGGTACATGACTTTTTTAAAAACACCTATTTCATTAGCCTTACTTTTGATTATAACGGATACGTTTTTGATGCCACTAAAACCAAAAACACGCATACAGAAATTGATTTAAAAGACTTAGAGAACATAAAACTAATCCAATACAAGCGTAGTCAAGCTGAGGATACATTTATTGAATCCTTTGAAGAACTTGGAGTTAGCAAACAAGAAAATCAGCTTTTTGGACTATTACAAAAAACAGAACAAAAAGACACCTACGCTTGTGTGCAATGGGCATTAGAAAATCGTGTGAAATTAGAATCATTAGGTTTTTCGTTAGAGAATCTCAAAATCGACGGAAAAAATATTGATAATAACGCAGTTACCATTACATTCTCCAACACCATTCAAAACGATTGGTTTGATATTAAAATGACTGTACTTTGTGATGATTTTGAATTCAATTTCAGCGACTTGATTCCGAATATAAAAAGCCAAAATCGCTTGTTTCTCTTACCCAATGGGAATTATTTTTTGATTCCGATTGAATGGATGACGCGCTATGCAGCCATGGCCAAACTGGCTAAAATCAACAACGGAACTATGGCAGTGCTCAAAAGTAATTTTGCCGTTTTTGAAGAAATTCCGCAATTAAAACAGACCTTGCATGTAAAAGAAACGGTTCAATACCAACCTTCGGATTTGGTTAAAGCTACGTTGCGACCTTACCAAATTGAAGGCGTACAATGGCTTCTAGAACATTACAATAACGGTTTAGGCGCTTGCTTAGCCGATGATATGGGATTGGGAAAAACATTGCAAACCCTATCAACACTAGTCGCCGTTCAAGAAAAATTAGATTTTGAAAAAGCCGAAAACATTCAACTCGATTTATTCGGCAACGAAATTCCTGTTGCCAAAGAATATCTAAAAGCCTTGATTGTACTTCCCTCCTCTTTGGTGTTCAACTGGTACAACGAAGCTAGAAAGTTTACGCCTCATTTTCGAAGAATTCAATATGTGGGACAAGATCGAAAACTAATTTCTAAAAAATTAGAAAAATACGACTTGATCTTTACGAGCTATGCGGTGGTGGCGAGAGATCTTTCTATTTTAGAAAAGTACCAATTTCGTTTTTTAATTTTAGACGAAAGTCAATACATCAAAAATAAGAACTCGAAAATTTTTAAGGCTATAAATGAACTGCAAACCACTCATAAAATCTCATTGAGCGGAACTCCTATCGAAAACTCATTGGACGATTTGTGGTCACAAATGCAATTTATCAATCCGAATATTTTGGGGAGTTACGCTTTTTTTGCGGAGCATTACAAAGTTCCTATTGAAAAAAAGCAAGACGAAACCAGCCTGCTGGAACTCAAAAACCTAGTCAGTCCGTTTATTTTACGACGCACGAAAGAACAAGTTTTAAAAGACTTACCGGAGCTCTCGGAACAAGTTTTTTATTGTGATATGGAACCCGAACAAGAGAAATTGTACGAAGAAGAAAAGTCGAAAGCAAGAAACGCACTTTTAAAAACCGATGGTTCTGGCATTGACAAAATCAATATTATCAATACGTTGATGCGCTTAAGACAATTGAGCAATCACCCTAAAATGATTGATAAAAAATCAGAACTTGATTCGGGAAAATATATTGCAGTGACGCGATATTTGGAAACCTTAGTACAATCCAATCAAAAAACGATCGTGTTCAGTTCGTTTGTGTCTAACTTGGAATTTTATAAAAAATGGAGCATCGAAAACAAAATCGATTTTTGTGAATTGACTGGCGCAACGCCACAAAATGAACGCGCGTATCAAGTGCAAAAATTTCAAGAACAAGAGCGCTCCAAATTGTTTTTCATTTCCTTAAAAGCGGGTGGCGTGGGACTAAATATTACCAAAGCCTCTTATGTTTTGTTTTTAGACCCTTGGTGGAATCCCTTTGCTGAAAAGCAAGGAATTGGTCGCGCGCATCGTATTGGACAGTTGAACAAAGTAAATGTCGTTCGATTCATTACCAAGAATACCGTTGAGGAAAAAATCATTCGTTTGCAGGAAAACAAAAAACTGCTTTCGGATGCGTTGCTTGATGAAAACCACATCAGCCCTGATATTGAAGAAAATTTAGATTTTATACTAGCATAAAAAAAACCTGCTACTTCAATGAAATAGCAGGTTTTAGTTTTAAGACTAAAAAAATTATTTTTTCTCTGGCATCAAAATACCTATCACTTTATCTTTTGTAAGATATTGTTTGGCTATGTTTTGAATGTCTTTAGCAGTAACTGCATTTACCATTTCTTCAAATTTAAAAACATCCTCTGTACTGTATCCATTGATGTATGATCTTGTTAGATTAGACAACCAGTATCTATTTTCTTTACTGTCTTTTCTAAAATCAGCAAGTTCACCTTCCTTGAATTTAGCAATATCTTTCTCATCTGGTCCTTTGTCAATAATGTTTTGAAGTTCTTTCAATGCAGATGCAGTTAACCTCTCAGCATTTTCTGGTCCACAAGGGAAACCTATCGAAAAATTATATGATCCGTATGGCATTTTGCTGATGCTTCCTCTTGCATTTACACCATACACACCACTTTCGTTTTCACGCAATTGCTCTGTCAGTTTAATAGTAAGAACTTCGCCTAAAGCTTGTATACTCATAGCGTCTTTAGCAGAATATTTAGCATCCCCATAAAACATGATGGTAACGTTACTCTTTGGATCTGCTCCTTTATTTACTACTTTTTTCAAGTCTCCTTTTAGCAATCTGTAACCTAAATCTACTGCTTTTTCTTTTTTATCATTAGCTGGTAATGAAGCTATGTATTTTGCTGCGAATGCTTCGATTGTTGCATCATCAACGTTTCCAACAAAATAAAATTCGAAATCAGCAGCATTTGCAAAACGCTCTTTGTATTTTTCATACGCTACTTTATAATCCGTATCTGCCCAAGATTTATCAGTTGGCATCACTCCGTTGAATCTTGGATTCTCCTTATTCAAGTAAGTATAAAACTCTTGTTGAAAATAGTTTTGAGGTGTAGAAGCCATGTTTTTGAAAAAACTAGACTGCTTTTGCTTAAAGCCTTCAAAAGCTTCTTGATCAAAATTTAAATCTGTAAAATAAGCATAAGTCATTTGGAAAAGATATTCTAAATCCTTAGGTGTTGAAGAACCACGTAAACCTTCGGTAGTAGCACCAATGTACGGATTTACTCTTGCTATTTTACCCGTCATGAATTTATTGATATCGTTCAATTTTAATCCTGAGAAACCTGCCTCTGCAAGTGCTCCATTGGCAAACTGAACTTTTTTCATTTCTTCATTCGAATATAAATTCGAACCACCTAAACTTACTGCCTCAAAAAGAACCTCATCATTTTTAAAATCAGTATTCTTGTAAGTTACCTTGGCACCATTAGACAAAACAAGTGTTTTTGTACCTAATTTTGCATTGCTTTCTCTGCTTACAATAGTTCCTGGTTTTACTTCGTTTCTTAGTAAACTAGTAGCAACGGCAGCATCTTCGTACGGTTTTAATTCGTCAGTATTCACTTTTATTGCAGCTAATACTTCTTGCTCTGTTACTTTTTTCAAGCCTTCTTTTTCAGGACCAGTTAGAATAATAACTCGGTTATCCTCTTTAACGTACTCTTTAATTAACCCATTTACATCTTTAAGATCAATCAACGGTAAGATTTGCTTGAAGGTTTGAAAGGTCCATTCAATTCCTGGAGCAGGTTCGTTTTCAAGGAAATTTGCTTGAAACTCCCCAACAAAGTTCTCTGAATTCGTTTTACTTCTATCATTGTATGCTTTTTCAATAGAAGCCATAAATTCAGACTTAGCACGATCTAATTCTCCTTGTGTGAATCCAAATTTCTTAGCACGCTCATTTTCTGTTACCAATACTTTTAAGGCGCTTAGTTGCTTATCTTCTTGAGACATTGCAACGGATTGATATGCTTTTTTGGTTCTTGCAAACGTTCCACCATAATAGGAATACCCGTAAGTAAATGGTGGTGTAGAAGAATTGGTCAACTCATTTAGTCGCGTATTTAAAAGCGTTGCAAATAAATTCTCGATCATGTAATTTTTAAAATCACCTAAATTTACCATTTTCTTAGGTCCAGCATAATCTTTGTACAATAATTGTACTTGAGTACTTGAGGCTTCTTTGTCACTTTCTACAGCTACAAAAGTTTCTTTGTGATTAGGAACCTCAAATACCTTTCTTGGTTTTTCATTTGAAGGATTTTTATAAGCAGAGAAGTGAGAAATAATTTTTTTCTCCATTTCGGCTACATCAATATCACCTACTACAATAACACTCATCAAGTTAGGGCGGTACCAATCTTTGTAAAAATTAATTAAAGACTGATGTTTGAACTTTTCTAATACCTCTTTTTGACCAATTGGTAAACGAGTAGCATATTTAGAATCATGCATCATTTTAGAAAGATAACGACCCATCATTCTTTTTCCAGCACCTAAACCTAAACGATATTCTTCTAATACTACGCCTCTTTCTTTATCAATTTCTTCTGGTGTCAAAACAGTGTTGAACGCCCAGTCCTCAATAATTTGGAATCCTTTTTCTAATTTTTCAGGATCATCTGATGGAATTGGTAAAAAATAAACCGTTTCATCAAAACCAGTGTAGGCATTTAAATGTTGACCAAATTTTACACCAATGCTTTGTAAGTAATCCACCAATTGGTTTTTAGGAAAACGCTTGGTTCCATTAAAACACATGTGCTCAATGAAATGCGCTAATCCTTGTTGATCATTTTCCTCGAGAATAGAACCCGCGTTAACAACCAGTCGCAAATCTACCTTCTTTTCTGGTTTGGCATTTTTCTTGATGTAATACGTTAACCCGTTTGGTAGTTTTCCTGTTTTTACCGAAGGGTCTAAGGGAATTGCTGTTGAAAAATCCATTTGCTGTGCAAAAACAGCCGCTGGAAACAACATAATCCCTAGTACTAATTTGTTTAATTTTTTCATAAGTTTTGTTTGTTTGCAGTAAAAATAGCACCCAAAACCTTAATACATTACAACATTATGCTTTTTTTAACAGAATTTACATACGTAAAACATACTATAGGTGAATAAATAAATCTGCAACAAAGAGCAGTAATCCTTATATTTACACAATCTTAAGCATCCCATAATGAGTACCTTCTTTTCTAAAATAGTTCTACTTATCACTGCCATTAGCTTCAGCAGCGTAACATTTGCGCAGGCAGAAAAAGAGATCACACCACCTTTTAACATCAAAACAATTTCCTTTATTCAGAATGATCAAAATATCATTCCATTTTTAAAATTAGGCGAAGGATTTCAATTAGAATTTGATGATCTGTATGGCAATGAAGCCAATTACTATTATGAAATAATTCATTGCGACTACAACTGGGTTCCCACCCCTATTCCCAAAAATGAATACCTCGAAGGTTTTGACAATCAAAGAATACAAGATTATACAAATTCCTTTAACACGCTTCAGATTTATTCGCATTACAAATTAGCGATACCCAACCAGTTTACGCAACAACTCAAAATCAGTGGTAACTACATGATAAAGGTATTGGACGAAAACAAAGAGGTTGTTTTTTCTAGAAAATTCATTCTTTACGAAGACCTTGTTACAGTTCCCTTGCAAATAAAAAGAGCAAGAACAGTACAAAGCAATGATGCAAAACACAATCTTGATTTTAGCATTAAATCTAGCAGCATTACTTTTCAAAATCCAATTAAGAACGTGAAAGTTCTTATTTTACAAAACGCACAGTTTAAAACCGCATTAAAAAATATTAAACCTCAATATACAATAGGAAATGACCTGATTTACAAATACGATATTGAGACGCAGTTTTGGGCAGGTAATGAATTTTTATTTTTCGAAAACAAAGACATTCGCTCAGCAAGCAATAATGTGGCCCGAATTGATTCTAGCACACCTATTTATGGCACTTTTTTACACACAAATGCCGCTCGTGCAAATTTCCCGTATACTTTTACTCAAGATGCCAATGGTGCCTTTGTTACGAAAAATATAAACACTATAAAAAGTGAAATAGAAGCTGATTATGCTTGGGTATACTTCAACCTATCTGCTCCAACTTTCAGAATGAACAAAAATGTGTACGTAACAGGAATGTTCAATAACTACGCCTTAACTCCAGAATATCAGATGGAGTATAACCCAAAAAATGGCAGGTATGAAAAAGCTATTTTAATGAAACAAGGATTCGCAAATTTTCAATATACAATTGCCAATGATACTGGCATAATTGACCAAGAAAACAGCATTGATGGCAACTTTTATCAAACCGAAAATGAGTACACCATATTGGTCTATTACAAAGAAAGTATTGATCGGTACGAGCGCGTGGTTGGTAAAGGCGTAGCGAGTTCCTTGAACATTATTAACTAGAAAAAACTTTTTATAGAATGGACTGATTTAAGACCATTTTTTTGTAAATTTGTCAATAATAAACACATATTCACTCTTTTAATATGGTTTCTCAAATAACAAGAGGCATAAAAATTTCAGTATTAACTAGTTTTGAAGGTACTTACTTCAAAAACTATAAGATTCACTTTGCCTTTAGTTATGTAATTACAATTGAAAATCACAGTAAGGATTCAGTACAATTAATCTCACGTCATTGGGATATCTTTGATTCTCTTAACGATATAGAAATTGTGGATGGCGAAGGTGTTATTGGAAAAAAACCAGTATTAAAACCTGGCGAACAACATACTTACAGCTCAGGTTGCTTATTATCCTCACCGTATGGTGCTATGAAAGGATACTTCAACATGATTAATTTTACTTCAACTAGAAATTTCAAAGTAATCGTACCTGCTTTTAGGCTATGTGCACCATTTGCACTTAATTAATACTTTTCACAAGGAGCTAATCCTGCTATTCATTACAAGTTTTTTTGTGTCAAGCTAATTTTGCTAGCACTAAAAAGAGCTTCTTTGGGTCGCTTTTTTAGCACTGCAAAAATAGGCTTTCCACTTCAAAAAGCTTTTCATTACTATCAGGGCTATACCTTTCAAAGTAACACCACGAGGATTTAGATTACTTTAAAAAATGTCAAATCTTTAAAGAAACCTTTGTACTTTTGTTTAAAGTTTAAAAAACAAGACAACACTATTTTTAACCCAATAAAAACATCAATATGTTAAAAGGATTTTTTCACGTACCCAACGCAGTAAACGAACCCGTAAAAAGTTATGCACCAAACTCACCTGAGAGAACAGCAGTTTCAGCAGCATATGCCGAAATGTGGAACGCTACAGTAGACGTTCCTCTTTATATAGGAAACGAAGAAGTTAGAACTGGAGACACTAAAAATATGTCTGCACCTCATGACCACCAACATATTGTAGGGGTATATCACCAAGCTGAAAAAAAACATATAGAAGCTGCAATATCAACAGCACTTGAAGCTAAAGAAGACTGGGCAAAAATGGCTTGGGAGCAACGCGCTGGAATTTTTTTAAAAGCAGCCGAGTTACTAGCAGGACCATACAGAGCTAAGATTAACGCAGCTACTATGATTGCGCAGTCTAAAACAATATACCAAGCAGAAATTGATGCCGCTTGTGAACTTATTGACTTTTTACGTTTCAACGTACAGTACATGACACAAATTTACAACGAGCAACCCAAGTCAACATCAGACATGTGGAACCGCGTTGAATACAGACCTCTTGAAGGATTTGTATACGCTATTACTCCTTTTAACTTTACAGCAATTGCTGGAAACTTACCTACAAGTGCTGCCTTAATGGGTAACGTTGTGGTTTGGAAACCTGCAGCTACTCAAGTTTATTCTGCTAATTTATTGATGCAAATTTTCAAAGAAGCAGGTTTACCAAATGGTGTTATCAATATGGTTATGGGAGACTCAGGAATGATCACCGAAACCTTATTGGCTAGCCGTGATTTAGCTGGAGTTCACTTTACAGGATCTACTGGGGTGTTCAATGATATTTGGGCAAAAATTGGTACTAATATCAGCAAATACAAAACATATCCACGTATTGTAGGTGAAACTGGTGGTAAAGATTTCATCATTGCACACCCATCTGCTCACTCAAAACAAGTTAGCACAGGTATAGCACGTGGTGCTTTTGAGTATCAAGGTCAAAAATGTAGCGCTGCTTCACGCGTGTACATTCCGCAAAGTTTATGGCCAGCTGTACAAGCTGAATTAGAAGCTGATTTAAAATCCATGAAAATGGGATCGCCACAAGATATGAGCAACTTTATCACTGCGGTAATCTCTGAAGGTTCATTTGATAAATTGGCTAAAGCCATTGATCAAGCCAAAGCTGATGCAGATGCAGAGGTAATTATCGGTGGAAATTATGACAAATCAAAAGGATACTTTATAGAGCCAACAGTGATTCTAACTACCAATCCAAAATACGCAACAATGGAAACCGAATTATTCGGACCAGTCGTTACTATTTACGTTTACGAAGATGCTAAATGGGCAGAAGCATTGGAACTAGTAGACACTACATCAGAGTACGCTTTGACAGGTGCAGTTTTCAGTCAAGATCGTTATGCTATTGAAGAAGCTACCGTGAAACTACAAAACGCTGCTGGAAATTTCTACATCAATGATAAGCCAACAGGAGCTATTGTAGGGATGCAACCGTTTGGTGGGGCAAGAGGATCAGGAACTAATGATAAAGCAGGATCTATGCAAAATTTATTGAGATGGACTTCTGCAAGAACCATCAAAGAAACTTTTGTAACTCCAGTTGATTACAGATACCCATTTTTAGGAGAGTAGTTTTTAGTCCTAAAGTTCGAAACCCCATAAGAATCAGAATTGATTTTTGTGGGGTTTACTTTTATCGATAGAAAATCCATCATTAATTCAAAATTTACTTATTCAAATAATTTATTGAATTTAACTTTATTAATCTTTTTACATTTGGTAGAACATCAATTAAATGCGAACTATCTAAAATTAAATTTGTAATAATATACTCCTCGTTATCAATTAATTTCAATTTTACAAAATCATATTCACTTGTCAAATTTTGAGTACTCTTTGTAGAAATATTAAATTCTAAACTTTTTAAATTTTGATCATCGAAAATTTTTTCTTTCCCTGATTTAATATCTTTAATTATTATTTTGTGTAAGGAGTAATCTATATAAATTTCATTGTTTTTATCATGAATATAATATTGAAAAAATAGCTTAAAAAAAGTTCCAAAATAAAGCAAAGCATATAAAGAAAGTAGTAAATATCCAACACCAATAAATCCTTTACTCTTATCATTTCTAAAAAAACCGCTTAAAGCTTCTATCGTAACAAAAATTATTATCAATAGGATTAATAACAACAAAAGATTCAATAAGGATTTAAAAAGTAACTTCCATTTTGAAATCTTAAAAGACCTTATTGTAATATTTAAATCAGACATTGACTCCTTTTAAGATAATTTTTAATTAGTAAACTTCAACGGCAAGTGTACCACTTTCTTAGTCTCAAAAAACTCATCCTCAAAAAAATCAGCTAAGTTGTACTCGGTAGCCTTTGGGAAATCTTTTAACTCTTCGGTTAAGTCGCCTCCTTTTAGGTAGAGGATTCCGTTTTTCAATTCGTGTTTGTTGTTCTTTTTGATTTTGGTTTTTACCCAAGACACAAAATCAGGCATATTGGTTACCGCGCGACTCACGATAAAATCGAAATCACCTTTTACATTCTCAGCACGCATTTGCTCTGCTTTTACGTTTTTCAACTCTAAACCTTCGGCAACAGCCTGAACCACTTTTATTTTCTTGGCAATAACATCAATCAAATAAAATCTAGTTTCCGGAAAAAGAATCGCCAATGGAATTCCTGGAAATCCACCGCCAGTTCCCACATCTAAAACGTACGTTCCAGGTTCAAATTTCATTATTTTAGCAATTCCAAGTGAATGTAAAATATGTTTGGTATATAAAGAATCAATATCTTTTCTCGAAATCACATTGATTTTTTCGTTCCATTCGTGGTATAAAAAATCGAGCTTTTCGAACTGTTCCTTCTGAAGATCACTTAAATTAGGAAAATACTTTAGAATCTCGTCCATCTATTATTTTTTTAACAAAAGTAATACTTTATGGTTAAAATATTTATCTCAAATTTGTATACCAAAAAATTTTTAATAATTACCTTTGAACCTTATCCTCATTATATGAATAACAATGCCCCTACTTTTGCTAAGCAAGATAGCCTAAAATTTTTTAGAACACTTAACTCTCGGGTTAACAACTACTTCAAAGAGAACAACATTCAAAAAACAGGCAACTGGCAATTATACCTGAAAACGATTATTTTATTTTCTGTTTTTCTAGCACCTTACTTTTTAATTCTCACCCTTGGTATGCCATTTTGGGCACACTTATTATTGACAATCGTCATGGGAATTGGTATGGCGGGTGTTGGAATGAATGTGATGCATGATGGAAATCACGGGTCGTATTCAAACAAATCATGGGTTAACAAATTCATGGGCGGAACGATATACGTACTAGCAGGTAATGTGTACAACTGGCAAGTTCAACACAATGTTTTGCACCACACCTACACCAATATTCCGGGACATGATGAAGATTTAGATGCTGGTCGTGTTATTCGTTTTACCAAAGAAGCCAAGTGGTACAACTTTCACCGTTTTCAACAATACTACTCTATTTTCTTGTACGGTTTATTGACTTTCAATTGGGCGATTACTACCGATTTTAAGCAAATGCGCAACTACTTAAAAAGAAAATTATCTTACGGAGAAGCTAAGAGCCCAAAAATACTTTGGACAACGCTAATTATCACCAAAGTTATTTATGTTGCTATTTGGATTGTATTACCAATCGTAATTGGAATCACTTGGTGGAAAGTACTAATCGGATTTTTTGTGATGCATTACACTGCTGGTTTGATCTTGAGTGTTGTATTCCAACTAGCGCACGTAGTAGAAGAAACTACAAATCCTACACCAAACGAATTAGGCGAAATGGACAATACTTGGGCTATTCACCAATTGTTTACCACGACTAATTTTGCACCAAAAAACGCAATTGTAAACTGGTACACTGGCGGATTAAACCACCAAATTGAGCACCATATTTTCCCTAATATCAGCCACGTACATTACGGTAAAATTGCAAAAATTGTAAAAGAAACTGCTGCAGAATGCAACCTCCCTTATTACGAATACAAAACAATGAGAAGTGCCGTGATTGCTCATTTCAAACATTTAAAAGATTTAGGACAAAATCCAGCATTAACCGCATAAAAAAAGCCTTTCATGGGCTAGTAACATATTAAAACTAACTACAACTTCATACAAATGAATCCATTATCCGATAGAATAAATAATTTATCTACTTCACAAACCTTAGCCATGGCGGCTTTAGCCAGAGAATTAAAGGCGCAAGGCAAAGACATCATCAGTTTAAGCCTTGGCGAACCTGATTTTAATACGCCTGATTTTATCAAAGAAGCAGCAAAACGTGCTATTGATGAAAATTACAGCACTTATTCTCCTGTTGAAGGATACTTAGAACTTAAAGAAGCCATTTGCCGAAAGTTTAAAAGAGATAATAATTTAGACTATAAACCCACACAAATTGTGGTTTCTACCGGAGCGAAACAATCGTTGTACAACATTGCCCAAGTAATGCTAAATGATGGTGACGAAGTAATTTTACCAGCACCGTATTGGGTTTCGTATTTCGAAATTGTAAAATTATCAGGAGGTGTTCCTGTTGAAGTTCCTACATCTGTAGAAACAGATTTCAAAATAACACCAGCACAATTAGAAGCTGCCATTACACCAAAAACTAAAATGATGTGGTTTTCATCGCCATGTAACCCATCAGGATCTGTATACAGCCGTGAGGAATTAACAGCACTTGCTGCTGTATTAGAAAAATACCCACACGTATATGTAGTTGCAGATGAAATTTACGAACACATCAATTTTTCAGGAACTTTTTGCAGCATTGCATCCATCCCGGGAATGCTAGAAAGAACCATTACTGTAAATGGTGTGGCCAAAGCTTTTGCCATGACAGGTTGGAGAATTGGATACATAGGCGCTCCAGAATTCATTGCAAAAGCGTGTACAAAAATTCAAGGACAAGTAACCTCAGGAGCCAATTCTATAGCACAACGCGCTACAATTACTGCTGTTGATGCTGACCCTAGTGTTTTAAAACACATGGTAGATGCATTCCACAGCCGTAGAGATTTAGTTGTAGGATTACTGAGAGACATTCCAGGGATCAAAATCAACGTTCCAGAAGGTGCTTTTTATGTATTTCCAGACGTTTCATCGTTCTTTGGAAAAACACTTAAAGGAACTTTTATCAAAGATGCCAATGATTTTTCTATGTACCTTTTAAGCGAAGCTAATGTAGCTACTGTAACTGGTGACGCCTTTGGGAATCCAAACTGCATTCGTTTTTCTTACGCTACTAGCGAAGAATTATTAAAAGAAGCATTGCGTCGCATTAAAGAAGCAGTCGCATAAAACTAGTATTGAAATATTTAAAATACAATGCCTCAAGATTTATTTCTTGGGGCATTTTTTTATACTTTACAGTAATGAAGCTATCATAAACAACTGTAAATCAATAGCAACAGGGTCGATTTCGATAACAAAAAAGTCACAAACATTAGCTTTAATTCTGTAACAATTTACTAAGCCAATAGCGCCAACTTTGAAGTAATTATTAATAAAAAATATTTGCTATGACACACACAGATGAAACCAGAAAAGAAGCCATCGATACATTTGAAGGACTTATATCGATTCTAGAAGACGGAAAACTAGGCTACACAAATGCAGCTGAACATGTAGACAATCAGGCTGTAAAAACCGATTTACTAGGGTATGCACGAGAACGCGACCTCTTTATTGTAGCCATGCAAGATGAAATTAATAAACTTGGAAAATCTACTGATACAGCTGGCGGTGGACTTTTAGGGACCTTACATCGTACTTGGATTGACATTAAATCATCTTTAACAGCAGGTGACTCAGAGGCAATTTTGAATGCCTGCATCACAGGAGATGAAGCTGCAGTTATGAGATACCAAAAAGTATTAGAAAAAAATGGTCTTGAAGCTACGCAAATTGCTATAATTGCTAAGCAATTAAAAAGCATTCAACACACTTTGATGGAGATAAAAGCCAAAAAAGCACACTAAACACCATTCAAATTTAGATGTTAAAACCACTTTGTTCTATCGCAAAGTGGTTTTTTATTTAGTATCGAAGATTTCATATGTTATTCTAAAATAGCTCTTTTTTAGTAGGACAATTTAAATCCGAATGGACTACTTCTTTTATTTCTAAAAAATCATCTATTCATTAGAAATCTTGAATAATTTATTAGACCTTTGCTCACTTTTTTTTTGGAACCACCAAAAAGACTAAAGTGTTAAAAAACAACTAATTTATCATCAAATCGATGAAGAAAAAAATAGAAATTCTAGCACCTGCCAAAGATTTAATTCATGGTATGGCAGCTATCAATAGTGGGGCTGATGCCGTTTATATTGGTGCACCACAATTTGGAGCCCGTTCTAATGCTACCAACTCTATCGAAGATGTGGCTGCTTTAGTAGCGTATGCACACCTTTTTAATGCACAAGTTTTTGTTGTAATCAACACGATCTTGTACGATAACGAGCTAGAAACTTGCCGCCAGATGATTTGGCAATTGTATGATATTAAAGTTGATGCTTTAATTGTACAAGATATGGCCATCATGGAAATGGACTTGCCTCCTATTGTGCTACACGCGAGTACGCAAGCCAACAACCGTGACCCTCATAAGATTAAATTCTTGAAAGATGCCGGAATGAAACGCGTCGTTTTGGCTCGTGAATTGAATTTACACCAAATCAAAGAAATTGCAGATACAGCTGATGTGGAATTAGAATTTTTTGTAACTGGTGCGCTTTGCGTGGCGTTCAGCGGAAACTGTTATATGAGTGTGGCCAATGGCGAGCGTTCGGCTAACCGCGGTTCCTGCGCACAAAACTGCCGTTTGCCGTACAACTTAATTGATGGTAATGGCGAAACTTTAATCAAGAACAGTCACTTACTTTCTATAAAAGATTTTGATGTTTCGGATCAAATTCCAAATCTTGTTGAAGCCGGCGTGATGTCCTTTAAAATCGAAGGGCGTTTAAAAGATATCGTGTACGTAAAAAATAATGTTTCTTATTTACGTCAAAAATTAGATGCTTTCTTGGAAGGGAATGAAAACTACACCAAAGCTTCTTCTGGAAAATGTACTTTTACTTTTGACTCTGCTTTGAACAAAAGTTTCAATCGTGGATACACCGATTATTTTGTAAACGAAAGACATCAATCTATCGGTTCTTGGGAAAGCCCAAAATCAAAAGGGCAATACATCGGAAAACTAATTCGTACTGTAGGTAACGCTTATGAAATAGAAAACGGCGAATTACTCCACAACGGCGATGGTTTGTGTTATATCAATGAGAACAACGAGGCTGACGGAATTTATGTAAACAAAGTCGAAAATGGCTTGGCTTACCCAAATGTATTAAAAGAACTAAAAGAAGGCACTTTTATTTACCGTAACAACGACGCAGCTTTTATCAAAATTGTAGAACGTGAAGACAGTGCGGTTCGTAAAATAAGTACCACTTTGCAATTATCCGAAACAGAAAATGGATTTGAACTAAAAGCTACTGACGAAGATGGTAATGTGAGTAAGGTTCAATTGGCACACCCAAAAGAAAGAACCAAGAACAACGAGTCGATTGAAGAAAACTTCAAAATTAACTTGGCCAAAACAGGTTTCACGCCCTACATAGCCGATGAAATTACAATTGCATTTTCTGAAAATTGGTTCCTACCAATATCCAAAATCAACGAAATGCGACGAACGGTTTACGAACAGCTGTCGGAAATTCGTTTGGCTAATTACAAAGTTGAGGAACACCAATTGGTTAAAACATCGCATCCTTATCCTGAGACCAAACTGGATTTTATGTACAATGTTTCAAACAAACTAGCCCGTAAATTCTACGAGCGTCACGGCGTTACCGAAATCGAAAAAGCCTTTGAATTGCAATGGGATCCTGGGAAATCACGTGTGATGACGACGAAATATTGTATTAAATACGAATTAGAACGTTGCCCGAAATACCATCGAGAAAATATGGACAAAAAGGTAAAAGAACCTTTGGTATTAAAACAAGGCGAATTAGAATACAAACTCAAATTCAATTGCAAACCCTGCGAAATGGAAATTTGGGAAAAAGATGCTGAATTCGAAATTGAAGAAGATCATTTTCATTAAAACACAAAACCGATGCTTTATTAAAAAAAGGCATCGGTTTTTTTATTAAATTTGGGCGTGTTCGCCGCGGCGAGCGGGCTATACGCTATATCTTTTGTTCCGCTATCTCTTCACAAAAGGATGCCGCTTCTATCCCTCACGCAAAAAAACTTGTAATGAATTACTCAAACAAAATAAATTCTGAAGGTTTTGAGATTATTGACAATATTTATTCAGATTTTGAAATAAACCAAATAATTTCATTTATAGACCAAAAAACATCACAAGAACAATCCATTTCAACCTTTAGAAAATCTAAAGAATTATTTGCAATTCGACAATTTCATAAAGAAATTCCCAAAGTACTACCACACATCTTCAATCAAAACTTGATCAACATAATACATGCTACTTTTGGGAAAGATTATTTTATAACAAAATCTATATACTTTGATAAACCAGAAAAATCAAATTGGTTTGTAGCTTATCATCAAGATCTAACTATTTCTGTTGACAAAAAAATTGAAGTTGATAATTTCGAAAATTGGACTTTAAAACAAAATCAATATGCGGTTCAACCTCCTAAAGATATTCTAGAAAAAAATTTCACCATTAGAATTCATTTAGATAAAACAACCAAAGAAAATGGAGCACTAAAAGTTCTAAACAAATCACATAAAAATGGCATCGTAAGAGTTGAAAATATAGAATTTAAAAACGAAACAGAAAAGATCTGTGAAGTTGAAAAAGGCGGAATAATGATCATGAGACCTTTACTTTTTCACGCATCAAATAAAACAACTAATAACGAAAGACGCAGAGTAATTCATATTGAATTCAGTAATAAAGAATTACCAAACGAACTAGAATGGAGTGAGAAAACAAATTTGAATCTGAATTAAACTACTAACTTCTATCCAAATTACTAAACTCCTCAAATAACTAAATACCAAATTATTATTTCTGTATAGAATTAAATATACCAAATCTGCAAAAAATACTCGGGAATAAAATCCATTTTTTATCTTTACTCTCAAAACCAAATGTAAATGAAATCACAAAATAGCATTACTAGAAACTCTATAATCGCTGGTTTTTTTATTTGCTCCATTTTTCCAATATTAATCTTTACGAAAACATTATTTATTGAAATCTTAATAGCAGTAGGTGACTTTGGATTATTCGGAAATCAACTTTTTTGGGGAATTCTATTCCCCCTATTTATTATTTTTATTTTTTGGAATTCAGCCAAAAAAATAAGTTTATCAGTAAGACAAGCATCTTACTTTCAAACTTGTTCTCAATTTTCATTTCAAGTAAGTGCAAAACTTATAATAACTTTGTTCGCAACATATATAATAGGACTATTTATTAATGGCACATCTGTTGTGTTAGGGTCACAGATTTATTCTCAAATTATATTTTCAATACTAATGATTCTATTTTTATCATTCCTATTAATGATTTTGACGTTTATTAGTAGTTTAATAATTGTAAAACGGAGTCAAAATTCTCAAAAACAAACAATTTAAAAAAATGAAAATACTACTCCTCGGCTCAGGCGAATTAGGTAAAGAATTTGTAATCTCTGCACAACGCATCGGGCAAACTGTAATTGCAGTAGACAGTTATGAAAATGCACCTGCTATGCAAGTAGCGCACGGTTTTGAAGTCATTAATATGCTTGACGGCGAGGCATTAGACCGCATCGTTGCTAAACACCAACCCGATTTTATTGTTCCCGAAATAGAAGCCATTCGTACCGAACGTTTTTATGATTACGAAAAACAAGGTATAACCGTAGTGCCATCAGCAAAAGCAGCCAACTTTACGATGAACCGTAAAGCCATTCGTGATTTGGCAGCCAAAGAATTAGGACTCAAAACTGCCAACTATCGATACGCCACCACTGCCGAAGAATTGACAAAAGCAGTAGCCGAAGTTGGAATGCCATGCGTGGTAAAACCATTGATGTCTTCGTCTGGAAAAGGGCAATCCACTATCAAAACGGAATCTGATATCGAAAAAGCTTGGCAATACGCCGTTGACGGTTCTCGTGGTGATGTAGTTGAAGTAATTGTAGAAGCTTTTGTAAAATTCAATTCGGAGATTACATTATTAACCGTTACCCAAAATAATAATCCTACGCTTTTTTGTGCCCCAATTGGTCATAGACAAGAACGTGGCGATTATCAAGAAAGCTGGCAACCTGCCCTAATATCCGACAAAGACTTATACGAAGCCCAAGATATGGCTGAGAAAGTTACCGAAGCTTTGGGAGGCGCAGGACTTTTTGGAGTCGAATTTTTCTTGGCTGATGATGGTGTTTATTTCTCAGAATTATCGCCAAGACCACATGATACAGGAATGGTAACTTTGGCGGGAACGCAAAACTTTAACGAATTCGAATTGCATTTACGTGCTATTTTAAGCTTGCCTATTTTTGAAATTACACTAGAAAAAGTGGGTGCTAGTGCCGTTATTTTAGCGTCAGAAAACTCTGAAAATCCAAGTTTTACAGGAATAGAAAAAATTGCTGCTTTACCCAAAACTGATTTTAGAATCTTTGGCAAACCCACTTCAAGACCTTACCGACGTATGGGTGTGGCTTTGGTAAATGATAGTCTTGAAACACCAATTGACATTGTTGTAGAAAAAGCGAAGAAAGCGGCAGCACAAATAACGGTTCACCCATAAGTGCATGCATTAAAACGTTAGACAAAAAATCTAAATATTTGCCAATATGAAATTTAAAAACACCCTACTCTTGCTATCTAGTTGCACGCTCATAATAAACAGTACCTTATTAATCCTTGAAGTGACTTTTATAAAGCCTAATTATTTGTATTTCATTAATACTGTTTGCAGTTTGTGTATTATTTATGTGGTACTAACAAAGAAAAAACAAAACATTTCCACCAAAAACTAATTCTTGGTGGTTCTAAAATTACTTGGAGTTATTCCCGTATGTTTCTTGAACAATCGGGTAAAATACGAGTAATCTTCATATCCTAAACGTAAAGCGATTTCGTTTACCGTAAAATCTTTGTCAAACAACATGCGTTTGGCCTCGAGTAAAACTCTGTCCGTGATAACCTCAGTGGTGGTTTTTTGGAGTCTTTCGTTGCAAATTCTATTTAAATGTTTCAGCGTTATGTGAAGCTGGGCTGCATAAAAAGAGGGCGCTTTCTCTGTTTTGTAATGCTTTTCTAATTCGGTTTCAAAAGCTTTAATTTTCACATTGTAGGCATGTGCTTGATGCAAATTCGATTTTTCATACTTACGGGCAATTTGAATATGAATGCAGTCCAAAAGATTCAAAATGAAATCCTTTTGCCAAGGCTGAGTAGATTGTGACTCCTCGATAAGTCTTTCAAAATAAGGCACGATGGTCAGTGTTTCGGCAGTTTGTAAAACAAGCTCGGGTTTATTGTCCACAGCAGAATAAAAAGGATAGTCCGCAATGTCTTTTTGTCCAAAGTAAAGATTGTAAAATTCCTGCGAGTAAAAAACAACATATCCCTCGACATCCTCGGATAAATGCCAATGGTGAATTTGTCCAGGTTGCATAAAAAACATGCTTCCTGGCTTAATATCAAAAATATCAAAATCAATCTCATGCGTCCCCGAGCCTTGTGTAAAAAACACTAAAACATAAGAGTTATGACGGTGTGGCTCCTCTACAAAACTGTGCGTAATTAAATGATTTTTAAAGGTATTGATGTACAAACTACTATTGACTGCATTGCAATTAAACCGCTGAATGTTGTAAATGGGATACTTAGCCATGATTTCTAAATGTCTTTATTGTCCTAGAAGTAGCGAAGATAGAAAATACTACGCATAGCAATAAGAAATACCTTTGATAAAAATAAATATCATGTCACACGCTATCGCTCATATCCTAAATAATGATTGTCCTCAGTGTCAAAAAGGTAAGGTTTTTAATGAAAAAAGTATCTTTTTCACTTTTGGTTTCCCTAAAATGAACGAATACTGCTCGCATTGTCATTACAAGTTCGAGAAAGAACCTGGCTATTTTTTTGGAGCTATGTATGTCAATTATGGATTAACAGTTGCGCAAAGCATAGCCACTTATGGTATTGCTCAGTTTTTCTTTCAGGAAAAATTTGATTTGAGAATCATACCTATTATTGCCTTTGTGATAATCGCCTTAGCTTCGTTCAATATTCGTTTGTCGCGACTGTTGTGGATTTACATGTTCAAAAACTATTCGATGTAAAAACAGGTATCTTTGTTTTCTATAACTCTATTACCATGAAAAAAATACTTTGTTTAGCGCTTCTATTTATGGCTACACTTGCCAGCGCTCAGGATAAGAAAGAAAACCAAAAAGCTAAAATTGTGGAAGCTTCTTGTGGTCAATGTCAATTTGGAATGACGGGTCACGGATGCGATTTGGCCGTTCGCATAGACGGAAAATCCTATTTTGTAGACGGCAGTTCTATCGATTCTCACGGAGATGCACATGCCAAAGATGGCTTTTGTTCCGCTATTAGAAAGGCATCTGTACAAGGCGAAGTTGTCAACAATCGTTTCAAGGCAACTTCCTTTACACTTTTGCCAAAAGAAAAAAAGAAATCCTAAAAAAACACCCCAAAGAGTAGTGAACTTTTTGGGGTGTTTTTTACCTTAAATTATTCTTTCTATTTACCTTTTGAATTTGGCTTCAAAGTTATATTAGCGAATGTAGCCACATCAATCACTTCTTCCATATCAACATCAAAAGAAATCATAACGCTATCGCCCACCATGGTCACAGGCAGTTGATTGGATATTTGCGATGAGCCTACAAAAATATTAGGATAGTCTTTAACTTTGAAATAATAAAAGCTATTTCCATTTTTTACGTCATTTTGAATGCGCGTCACAATAGATTGTACTGATTTTTGAGTCGCAGCACTGTTGGGATTAATTTTATTGTCTGCCATATTGTAGACATTTTTAAACGAAGTCAGCGTTTCACGCATGGTATTTCCAACACCTACAATGGTATAATCAGAAATCGCAACCATAGCAAACATTTTAACTAATCCGCCTTTATCTTTCAAAGTCATCACATAGGTTGGAATGTTATTAATGTTGTAAGGAATAGGCAAAGATGCTTCATATCCTTTTTCTTGAACTTTTCCTTGGGCAGAACTCTGGGCAGCAAATTCAGTTGCACCTCCTTGTTTATAAAAAGTAGTTTCTTTTGTTCTGGTATCCACCAATACAAAACCCACAGCAGATTCGTCCTTTCCTACTGATGTCAAACCCGTATACCAGTATGATTTGTTATCGTTTCCGTAAACCAATGTCAAACCTTCGGTAATTTGAAGTTTATTCGCATTCGAAAAATTCCAATATCCATGTACGTATTCGCCCCAATCATTCAACTGATCTTCGATAAAGGCTAAAGGCTGAATTCTATCCACCCATTTTGGTGTTTTTCCAATAGTGTATTCTATAATAGCTCCAGTTTGTGCATTAACAACAGCTACACCAATAGCTTCTTTACCTGAGAAACCTATTTTTTTAGCATATTTAGTTACAATCCAAAACGGATTTCCAGCATCGTCAATTTCAAAACTAAAATCAGTCAAACCTACTGTGGCATTTCCGTTAAAATAGATATGCCTGTGAATATTACTTTGAAAAAAAGCTCCTTGCTGGTACTTAATTTTAATTGCTTTACCCGCTACGTTTTGTACCAATTTTACATCACGCTCATTGGTTGCTGAAACCATAACATATCCTGCTGTTCCTTCTTGATTGTTGAACCATTTAAAAAAACCAGAGTGTAACAAAGGTGCTACCCAATACAAACTATTATTTACTTTTTGAATACAAAAATCACCTAATTCTACTTGGCTACCTAGAGCCGGTTGCGAACCTAAGATTTTCTCACCCAGCAGATGTGCCAATTCTTCATCAACAACACGAATTTTATCTATTGCAATTGGAGCGATGTGATTGGTTATTTTGTCGCCATTTTTGACCTCTCCAAGCAACTTTTGGTACGAGTCAGAGCGAAACATTTTCAAACTAGTTACAAAGGGCAAAATCGTGCAATACCCCAAAACCACAAGAACTATATATACTAAAAAACGAGGAGGCTTCGAGACCACTTTTAACTGATTATTGGAACCTGAAACAGCAAATCCCGTCGAAAACAGCAAGGCCAAAACGGCTAGAATCAACAAAATAAAAGCGAAACCTGTAAAACCATAATTGAGAACAGGTAAATTGTTATAAAACAATAAAAACCCTAAAATCAGTAAGAAAATAAAAGTAAATGTCTTTTTCATTTTGAAAAGTTATTTGTGTACCGAATTAGTCTTCGTACATCAAAAAGCGTTACAGTACTATTCCGAAAAAAAGGAAACTATTGTCGCTTGTAAAAAAATAGTATTTTTGCAAGCTGATTGAATTAAAATTTCAATCCCTAGTAATTTTCAATCTTTAAAATAAATACATGAAAGCATACGTATTTCCCGGTCAAGGCGCACAATTTACAGGTATGGGTAAAGACTTATACGAGAGTAATCCACTTGCAAAAAAATTATTTGAAAAAGCCAATGAAATTTTAGGATTCCGCATCACCGATATCATGTTTGAAGGAACTGCCGAAGAATTAAAAGAAACCAAAGTAACTCAACCAGCTGTATTTTTACACTCTGTAATATTGGCTAAAACTCTAGAAAATTTCACTCCAGAAATGGTAGCGGGTCATTCTCTTGGCGAATTCTCTGCACTTGTTGCTAATGGAGCTTTGTCTTTTGAAGACGGTTTAAAACTAGTTTCTCAAAGAGCTTTGGCCATGCAAAAAGCTTGCGAAATTACTCCTTCAACTATGGCCGCTGTTTTAAACTTAGACGACAAAATTGTTGAAGACATTTGTGCTTCTATAGATGGAGTTGTGGTTGCTGCTAATTATAACTGTCCGGGACAATTGGTGATTTCTGGTGAATACAAAGCTGTTGAATTAGCGTGCGAAAAAATGAAAGAAGCGGGTGCCAAAAGAGCTTTGATATTACCAGTAGGTGGTGCTTTCCACTCTCCGATGATGGAGCCAGCTCGTGAAGAATTAGCAGCAGCTATTGAAGCTACAACTTTTTCAACGCCAATATGTCCAGTGTATCAAAACGTAACTGCAAGTGCCGTTTCGGATCCGAACGAAATCAAGAAAAATTTAATCATACAATTGACTGCTCCTGTAAAATGGACTCAGTCTGTACAGCAAATGATTGCTGATGGGGCAACCTTATTTACCGAAGTTGGTCCTGGAAAAGTACTTGCTGGATTAATTGGAAAAATCAATAAAGAGGCAGTAACTGCGAATGCTTAAGCTCCTATTCAATCTTAGAGAAAATCCTCATAAAACTATGTTTATGAGGATTTTTTTATATCTTTAAATCATACAAACCCATAAATTAAATGATTATGAAAAAAATAATTTTAGGAATTGCCCTATTAGCTTTAGCTACTGTTTCTTGTAAAGAGGAAACCAAAGAAAAATTAGACGAAGCTAAAGATGCCGTAGGTACTGAATTAGAAGCAGAAATAGATACTGCCACTGTAAAAATGGACAAGGCTGTAGATACCTTACAATCAAAAACTGGCAAAGTACTTGAAAAAGGTGCCGCAAAATTAGATGAAGCAGCTGCAAAGATGAAAGAAGCAGCGAAAAAATAAATTAAAAAAGGCAGTCTACAATAGACTGCCTTTTTTCAATTATGCTCTTACTTTCTTTTCCCATTTCCAGGCACTTGCCATGGCTTCTTCTAGTGTTGATTGTGCTTTCCAACCTAAAACTTCATTAGCTTTTTCGGTACTTGCGTAAGCTGATGTAATGTCTCCTTCTCGTCGACCTACAATTTTATACGGTAACTTATTTCCGCTTACTTTCTCGAAAGTTTCAATTACTTCCAGAACCGAACTTCCAGTCCCGGTACCTAAATTGAACGTCTCTACTTTGGTTTGATTTTTCTTATTCAATAAGCGCTGCAATGCAATAACATGGGCTTTCGCCAAATCGACTACGTGAATATAATCGCGAATGGCAGTACCATCAGGTGTAGGATAATCGTTGCCGTAAACTGATAATTCTGCACGCAATCCAATTCCTGTTTGCGTAATAAAAGGGACTAAGTTTTGTGGCACTCCTAGTGGCAATTCCCCAATTTCAGCTGATGGATGCGATCCAATTGGATTGAAATAACGCAATAAAATAGCGTTGATATTGGTGACTTTGGCCGTATCGGTGATAATCTCTTCCCCTATTTGTTTGGTATTCCCATAAGGAGACATGGCTGTTTGAATGGATGCGTTCTCAGTAATCGGCATCGTTTCGGCTTGACCGTAAACCGTACAAGAGGAACTAAAAATAAAATTTGCTTCCGGTTTTTGTTGTAATTCTTGCAACAAATAAATCAAAGCACTGATGTTGTTTTCATAATACAACAACGGATTTTCAACACTTTCGCCCACCGCTTTTGAAGCAGCAAAATGTATGACACCTGCAATATCATCATGTCTTTTAAAAAAATCTTGAACTTTATCTTTCTCTCTTAGATCAATTTTTTCAAATGCGGGTTTTGCTCCCGTAATGTTTTGAATTCCATCTAAAACATCCAACGAAGTGTTCGATAAATTATCTACAACCAGTACTTCAAATCCTTCATTTTGCAATTCAACAACGGTATGTGATCCTATAAATCCTAAACCTCCTGTTACTAGTATTTTCATGTGTTATTAATTTTTATAAAAAATATCTTACTGGCTCGTTTTGTTTCATAAAAAAGACGCTAATCAAAGCGTCTTTTTTACTTTATTTTAAAAATTCTAAAACACTCGATGTAATGAATTCTATTTGTTCATCGTCTAATTCTGTGTGCATTGGTAACGAAAGCACTTCTTTCACTAATTGATTGGTTACCGGAAAATCCTCTTCTTTATACCTAGCATCAGCGTACGCTTTTTGCGAATGCAATGGAATTGGGTAGTAAATGGCGCAAGGAATCCCTTTGTCTAACAAATGTTGCATTAAACCATTACGATCTGCATCTATAATTCGCAACGTGTATTGATGAAACACATGGCAGTCGCAAATATCACAAATGCTAGGTGCAATTATATTTTTGTGCCCTTCAAAAGCTGCTGAATATTTACGTGCTGCATCTTGTCTGGCTTTTCCGTATTGATCTAACAATGGTAATTTAGCATTTAAAACTGCTGCTTGTATGCTATCTAGTCTTGAGTTTACACCTACGACATCGTGGTGGTAACGCTCGTACATGCCGTGATTTACTATTCCGCGTAGTTTGTGAGCCAAAGCATCGTCATTCGTAAAAATTGCTCCACCATCACCGTAACATCCTAAATTTTTAGAAGGAAAAAATGAAGTAGCCCCTACGTGACCAATTGTTCCTGCTTTCTTTTTAGTACCATCAGAGAACTTGCAATTAGCACCAATAGCTTGTGCGTTATCCTCAATCACATACAAATTATGTTCTTTGGCAATAGCCATAATCGCTTCCATATTGGCCGCACGTCCAAATAAATGAACTGGTACAATAGCTTTTGTTTTTGGAGTTATGGCTTTGCGAATCCCATCAATTGAGATGTTCATGTTGTACATGTCTACATCTACTAATACTGGAGTTAGTTGCAATAACGCAATTACTTCAACAGTAGCTGCAAAAGTAAAATCGGCAGTGATGACCTCATCGCCAGGTTTTAAATCCAATCCCATCATTGCAATTTGCAAGGCATCAGTACCATTGGCACAAGGAATTACGTGCTTTACATCTAAATATTCCTCTAGTGATTTTTGAAATTCATGCACTTTAGGTCCGTTGATATACGTATTGGTGTCTAACACTTCCTGAATAGAAGCATCAACAACATCTTTTATTTTTTCATATTGACTTTTCAAGTCAACCATTTGGATTTTTTTCATTTCGATTTTCAGTTTAATGTTCGAAAGAGAAGCCTGCTATTGTATTCTTGTTCCTTTCTTAAAACGAAGAACAAAAATAGCTATTTATGTCTTGATACCAATACAACGTTTCTTAAAAAACAGGGAATACAATAAAATAAACTGCGCTAACTTTAAAATTAAAAAAAATGATGCGTTAGAAATTCATTTAAAGAAAACGTATTTTAGCCCAAAATTTTCAACCATGCTTTTTATCTACAATTTATTAGTTTTATTTGCGAGTTTTCTTTTGAAGATTGTGGCACTTTTTAGTCCAAAAATGAAACTTTTTGTAGACGGCAGAAAAGGTGTTTTTACGCAACTTGAACAGCAAATAAAACCAACCGATAAAACCATTTGGTTTCACGCAGCATCGCTAGGGGAATATGAACAAGGCTTGCCTGTGATTGAAAAAATCAAGCAACAGTTTCCTGGTCATAAAATAGTGCTTACTTTTTTTTCCCCATCAGGTTACGAAGTCCGAAAAAACAATGCTGTAGCTGATGTTACGGTTTATTTACCAATGGACACAAAGGATAATGCAAAACAATTTCTTGACATCATTCATCCTGAAATGGTATTTTTTATCAAGTACGAATATTGGCCGAATTACTTAAACGATCTTAAAAAACGCGACATAAAAACCTACTTGATTTCTGGGATTTTAAGAAAAAATCAAGCCTTTTTTAAATGGTATGGAGGTTTTTATAGAAAAGCGCTCGATGCTTTTACTTACTTTTTTGTTCAAAATGAAAGTTCTAAAAAACTCCTGCAGCAGTTAGGTAAAAGCAATGTTATCGTTTCTGGTGACACTCGCTTTGATCGCGTGACTACCATTTTAGAAAAAGACAATACTCTGGATTTTATTGCTCAATTTAAGGACAACACGGTAACAATTGTTGTGGGAAGTTCGTGGCCCAAGGATGAGGATTTCATTGTGAACTTCATTAATTCGACTGCTTTAAATGTGAAATTTATAATTGCTCCACACAATATTAAAGACGATCAAATTCAAAAACTCAAAAACAGCATCAGCCGAAAAACTGTTTTATTCTCTGAAAAAGAAAATAAAAACCTAGCAGATTTTGATGTTTTTGTCATTGACACTATTGGAATTTTGACCAAAATTTACAGTTATGCTGATATTGCTTATGTTGGTGGAGGCTTTGGGAATCCTGGCGTGCACAATGTTTTAGAACCTGCTACTTTTGGTGTACCAATTGTTATTGGTTCCAATTATTCACATTTTGCAGAAGCAATCGCATTAGTTAACATGGAAGCGTGTACTGCCATAAACAACCAAAAAGAACTCAATGAGGCTTTTGAAAATTTGATTCGAAATGAAGACATCCGTCACGAAAAAGGACATATGTGCAGCACTTTTGTACAGATGAACAAAGGCGCAACGCAAATGATTGTGAGTCGAATTTAAGCTCGAATTCAAACCAAAAAAAAATCGTTTTTTAATTCTGCTGAACTTGTTGCGGCTACAAACTGAGCTTGTCTTTGAAATTGCTCGCTTGTCTTCGGGAAATTTCCACTTTAATATCTTTTGGAAGTTCTGCTAAAAGATTTCCGCTAAACCAGGTTTCAATTTTACCAATGTATTGCACATTTACAATTTGGTTTCTATTGGCTCTAAAAAAATATTTCTCGGGAAGTTTTTCCTCAATTTGGTTTAATGATTTGTTGATCGTGGCTTTTTCATTTTGAAAAAATACTTTGGTGTAATTGCCATCAACTTCAAACAAAAAAATATCTGAAATTTTTACCAACCAGCATTTTTCGCCATCTCTGATAAAAATCTGATTGTCTAAAGCTAGTTTCTTCTCATTTTTTTCGGCTCTTTCGATCAAGTTGGTATTTACTTTTTCTACCGCTTGAGCAAACCTTTTTAGATTGATAGGTTTTAATAAATAATCGAGCGCATTGTATTCAAAAGACTTGATGGCATACTCATCAAAGGCGGTTGTAAAAACCGTAATAGGTACATTATCGAGCATTTCAAGCAAGGCAAAACCATCTTTTTCAGGCATGTTGATGTCCAGAAAAAGCAAGTCGGGTTGAGTGTTGTTGATGAGTTCAAAACCCAAATCTACATTTTCGGCTTCACCAATTATTTGAATTTCAGGGTGATTTTTAATTAATTCCTTTAGCTCATTTCGAGCCAAACGAGAATCTTCGACTATGACAGCTTTTATTTTTTTCATCGGTTACTAAGAAATAGGTAGTGTTATTTTAGCAATGACTTCATTTTCAACTTCATTTAGTGAAAAAGTAGCGCTTTCGCCGTAAATCAATTGCAATCTTCTTTGAATGTTTTTAAGACCTAATTGTGTAGTTCCTGTTTGTTGAGACAAATTTCCTGTATTCTTAACTTGAATATGTAAATCGGTATTTTCTTTTTTGATATTCAACAGTAAAATACCGCCGTGTTTTAGTTGCGAAATTCCGTGTTTTATGGCATTTTCAATCAACATTTGAATGACCATAGGCGGAATTGGCAATTTTAAAGTCTCCTCTTCTATTTCTGAAATAAATTGCAATCGATCTTCCAATTGAATTTTTGAAATGGCGATAAAATTTTCAACCATTTCAATTTCTTCCTCAAGTGCAATGGTATTGATTTCACTTTTTGTCAAAGAATACCGCAGCATTTCAGACAATCGCGTAATCATTTCCCTTGATTTCATTGGATTTTCCAGAATCAAACCGCGAATATTATTTAAACTGTTAAACATAAAATGCGGGTTAATTTGCCCTTTTAAAGCATTAATCTGTGACTCTTTAAGGGTCGATTCTAATAATAATTTTTCTTTATCAAAATTATTGACTTTTTCTAAAAACTCCATATTACTGTAAAAAAAATACCATACAGACAATACAAAACAATTTGTATAAAAAGTTAAAAAAATATTTGACATTTTTAACATTTCTATCCAAGCCATTTCAGTAAAATAGGTAACGGGAAAATATAAAGCTAACCACAGTGCAATAGTTACACAGCTACTTATAAATAATAATTTTAAAAAGACAACAAACAAAACCTGTCCTTTATTATTATTTAATGACAAATAGTACAAATAGTTAAAGACAACCCCGAATAAAAGCCATAATAAAAATTCAGAAACAAACAATTTGTAATGTCCAAACTTGATCATGTTTTCGATTTTACCAAAATATGTCAGCGCCAAACAAAGAAACCAAACAATTGGTATAAAGTATTTAGAATTTTTAATAATTGAATTCATTATCTTTTATGAAATTAAACTGTTTAGCAAATCTGCAAGTTGTATTACCAAAGTCAAAATTAGTTTTACCATCATTTTAGGTTTTAAATTAAACTACTCCTTTAAAACTTTTGGCGAAGTAAAACTACTCCGCCAAAAGTAAACTTTTTAAATTAATTTTTATTTTTTTAGGTATTGAGCAAAAAAGCCAAGCATTGATTTATAGAGCTCAATTTGATTTTCTTCTCTGCCAAAACCATGTCCTTCATTGTACTTGACCATATAAGGAACGTCAAATCCTTTTTTTCTTAAAGCAGTCACAATTTGATCTGATTCTGCAATATTAACCCTTGGATCATTTGCACCTTGAACCACAAATAAAGGCTTTTTGATTTTATCTACGTGATAAAAAGGCGATACTTCTTTGGCAATTTTAGCCTCTGCAGGATTGTCTAAATCATACCAAATTTTCTTTCCCGCTTCTTTATAAGGTTTCCAATATTCAGGAAAAGAACTAAAAAAAGTTTCAATGTTTGAAATTCCCACATAATCCACTCCACACGCATATAAATCAGGCGTTTTTACTAATCCCATCAAAGTAGCATACCCTCCGTGACTTGCGCCATAAATGGCAATTTTATCTTTGTTTATCCATCCTTGTGACAATACATATTGCACTCCATCCTCTAAATCATCCATCACTTTACGACCAATTTGACCATATCCTGCTTTCAAAAATTCTTTTCCGTATCCTCCAGAAATTCTAAAGTTTACATGTAAAGTTGCATAGCCGCGACTCGCAAACAATTGTGCTTCCTGATTAAATCCCCAACTGTCTCTTACCGTTTGTGGACCACCGTGTGGATTAACAATCAAAGGCACCTTTTTTCCGTCTAAAGCCTCTTTAGGCAGGGTGATGTAACCGTGAATTAAAATTCCGTCGCGACTTTTAAAAGAAATCGGCTTCATTACAGACATATCTTTTTGTTCTAGTTTTGGCATTAAATCGAACATGTAGGTCATTTTATCCAACTTTGAATCGTACTGATAATATTTCCCGTAAAATTTATCACTAGAAACAATGATCAGCATTTTTTCTTCATCATCACTTTGTGAAACAATTGAAAATTGCGCATCTTTAAATTCCTTTTGTATGTTATCATAAATCTTTTTAAAAGGTTTACTTATCGGAATGATTGTGTTTTTTTCTCCGTTAAATCCAACATAGTCCACTTCAAAATTTCTATTTTCAGAAAGCCATAGATAATTGGAATCAAAGGTCGGGTTAGAATAAATTTCCTTTATCATTTTATTCTGCTTCAAATCATACAAAACAATTTGTGTTTTATCAGATTCTAAATTTGATATTACATAAGCATCATCTGGATTAGGAGTTTGGTAATTTAAAGAAACAACACTGAAAGTTTCTGTTGATTCAAATTCTTTTAACAATTTAAAATCGCTAGCGCCTGCAGGTCTATAGTAGTACTGCATGTTAATCCCGTTAACCAGTCTTGTAAAGCCTATTAGATTGCCATCTTTATCAAAATTATAGGCCAGTATTGGGTTTTTGAGATCCGTATTGGTATATAATCTTTCTATCGCTCCTGTCTTGATATTGATTTTATAAGGCTCCTTAACTTGTTTATTCTCTTTATTCATCGTAACGATAATAAAATCCCTTTGATTTTTTAATACCGTATTAATTTCTGCCTGAACACCTTCAAAAGGAGTTAAATCAATTGGAGCAGAACCATCGATACCAGCAGAATAAACATGTATGTTTTCATTCCCTCCTTTATCCATAACATAAACTAGCCGCTCGTTATTCAACCAAAAATATGTTTTGATAAGTTCTTCTTTTTCCTCTATTACAAGCGAAACTTTGCCTGTTTTAATCTCTTTTACATACACATTGGTTTTGCCATTATCCATTTTTTGAAAATAAGACATTCGTAATCCGTCAGGTGATAATCTAAATGCCCTTGCTTTTGGTTTTGTGTAGAAATCTTCAACGGAATATTTGTAATTTCCATTGTCAAAAGAGGCTAATTTTTCTAGCGCTCCTTTTGAAGAAGGCAGCGATACATCGCCGGGTTTCTTTGTTTCTGGTTGAGCTGTTTGTGCATTCGCATTTGACAATCCCATTATTGCTAGCGCAAGCACTATGATATTTTTTTTCATGATTTAAATTTATTTGATTGATTGATAGATTTGATTGATTTGATTGATGATATATTTTTTAAGCCATTATTAATTTCATTAAGTAAACTAGTAAAAAACCTATTATAAAACCAAAAACTGCTTTTAAAATAACTAACCCTTTTTTTGAAATTTCTGTTTTCATATTTTTGATTGATTGATTGATTGATTGATGATAGAATTGCTTACGCCAATTTCAATTTAGGCAATTAACATTTTAACGTTCTGGCGCTTGGCGAGGTTGGGGATTAAAGATGTGGGATTTTTCGGTTAAACACAAATTTTCCAAACACAAATCTATCCTTAAATTCAGCCCAAAACCCCAATCACGCCAAACGGCTGTTAGCGGTTCGGGCATTTTTTGTGCTTCTTTTGTCATTTTATCCTGCTGATACAATAATTGTCATATAGTAATTTATGCAGTGCAATATTGTAAGTATTAATAATTCCTTATTGTCAAACTTGTCGAAGTTTTGGGTTGTTTCAATATTATAGTCATAGTTAAGTTTATTCCATTTAAAATCAGTTTCAGCAACCATTAACTCTCTTTTGTCTGTGTCAATTAAAACAAACTTACTACTCAAAAGTCCGTTAAGTTTTAGTAAAAAAGTATCTTCTTTGTTATCAAAAAAGGTTTTGATAATTATTCCTTTCCAACCCATTTTAAATTCTAATAAAGCTTTTGTGCCGTCTTTCAACTCAATTTTAGAGTCCCAAAAACCTTTTGGTTCAAGTTGATATTTTGCACCGTCAGACATTAAAATTTTAGCGTTGAAAGAATACCATTTTTCATAAATTAGTTCCCCAATTTTCTGATTGTCAAATGTTAAATTGAAATTTTGAGAATTTATTGAGTTTGCCTTGTATTGTCCCATAGATGTTACTTGATTGATTGATTGATTGATTGATGATAGAATTGCCTACGCCAATTTGAGTTTAGCCGATTAACATTTTAACTAGATAATACAGCGCAAAGCCTACTATAAAACCTAATACTGCTTTTACTACAACAAACCCTTTTTTTAAAATTTCTGTTCTCATTTTTATTTGTTTTAAATTGTTTTTATTTGTTTTGATGAGACAAATATAGAACGGCTTCTGCTGTTGTTTTGCCGAAAAATGACGAACGGTTGTAACGAAATGACGAACGGTTATGGCAAGACCAAATTCGATATTAACTACATTTACGCTACTAAATAGAACAATATGATTCACTTTAAACCAATAGATAAACAAGATGTAGATACTGTGAGTGCTTTGATGGTTGATTTTTACGCCATTGACGGTTATCCTATTGCTACAGAAAAGACAAAAGAATTACTAGATCAATTTATAGACAATCCAGAGTTAGGAAAAGCTTGGTTGATCTATAGCCAAGAGCAAGTGGTAGGTTACCTTATTCTAACCTTTGTGTTTAGTTTTGAATACAAAGGAAAAATTGCTTTTTTAGATGAATTATTCGTCACAGAAACAGCTCGAGGCAAAGGCATTGGCAGCAAAGCCATAGATTTTATAAAAGCCGAAAGCCCTAAATTATCGTTAAAACTGATCTATCTTGAGGTAGAACCACACAATACAAAAGCACAAAAATTGTATCTTGCCAGCGGTTTCGAAATGCATAATCGAAAATTAATGCGTCTTAAAACCGATTGAAATTGCTAATAAAATAATCAAACACGGACTTTTTAAAAGTTTTACTAAGCCGATTCGTTTTTAGAAACCTTTTCAAAGTTAGTTTTACTTTTAAAAATGAAGCGAATCTATTGAGCTAATAAAATGAAAACCAAAATATGTGAAATTTGCTCTATAGCAGCCGATACTATGTTTCGGGTTCAAATTAAAGCAGGAAAAAATTGGATTTTCGTTTGTCAATCTTGCTGCGAAAAATCAAAATCATTGCCCACTTACAGATATGGTGGCACGTGGAAAGGAAAACGCCACTAAAACACTTTTTAATTACATTATCGTTCCTATTAATAATCAATTTGTATCACACTTTTTTCAAACTAAATTATATACTAATGAAATTTTTAAAATTATTCTTATTACTATTTGTCATTCAAACACAAGCACAACAAGGCGGCATGTGGATTCCCTCTTTATTGAAAGGAATGAATGAAACCGAAATGAAGAATCTTGGCATGAAAATGTCAATAAAAGACATTTATGATGTAAATCAGTCTAGTATGAAAGACGCAGTACCGCATTTTAATGGTGGCTGTACTTCTGAAGTGATTTCCCCAAAAGGCTTATTACTTACCAATCACCACTGCGGTTATTCTCAAATTCAATCGCACTCATCAGTTGAAAAAGATTATTTAGCTGATGGATTTTGGGCCTATAAAATGGAAGACGAATTGCCAAACGAAAATTTGACTGTTACTTTTATGGTAAAAATTGAAGACGTAACTACGCAAATACTTGAAGGTACAGCAACACTAGCAAACGAAGCTGACAAACAAAAAAAGATTCAAGAAAACATCACCAAATTAAGTGCCTCTTTCCCGAAAGAATCTTGGCAAGAAAACAAAATTCGTACTTTTTATGAAGGTAATCAATACCTTCTTTTTGTAACAGAGACTTTTTCTGATGTGCGTTTGGTTGGTGCGCCGCCTACATCAATAGGGAAATTTGGGTCTGACACCGACAATTGGGTTTGGCCACGTCATACTGGCGATTTTTCATTATTCCGAATTTATGCTGATAAAAATAATCGTCCCGCAAAATACTCCAAAGACAATTTCCCTTACACTCCAAAACACTTCTTACCTATTTCTCTTGACGGTGTAGCCGAAGATGATTTTACGCTTGTTTTTGGTTACCCAGGAAAAACCAATGAATACCTACCATCTATAGCCATCGAACAAATTGTCAACGAACTTAATCCTGCAAAGATTGAAATACGCGATAAAGCCTTAAAAGTAGCCGACGGATTCATGCGTAAAGACAATGCTATTAAAATTCAGTACGCCTCTAAATATGCTAGTATTGCTAATTACTGGAAAAAATGGATTGGCGAAACCCAAGGACTTCAAAAATCGAATGCTGTAGCAGTAAAAAGAGAGGCCGAAAAAGCTTTTCAGCAAAAAATTACTAAAGCAGGTAAAGAAAAAGAATACGGTACACTCTTAGCTGATTTTGATAAAAACTATAAAGCAATTGCTCCTTACGCGCTAGCTAGAGATTACTTTATGGAAACCGTACAACGCAATACTGAACTATTGAGTACCGCCTTCAGATTGTATCAATTAGAACAAGTATACAAATCAAAAGGGGAGCAAGCCTTTACAGATCGAAAAAACAATTTAGTTATAGGCTTGACTGATTTTTATAAAAACTTCAATGCTACCGTTGACGAAAAAGTTTTTGAACAATTGATAGCATTGTACGCTACAAAATCCCCAAAACAATTTTTACCGAAAAGTTTAGAAAATATTGACGCCAAAAGTCTAGCTACATCAATATACACCGATTCAAGATTAACTAGCTTCAACGGCTTAAAAGAAGTGTTAACTGGAGACGCGCCAACCGTTTTAGCGAATTTAAATAAAGATCCTGGATATCTTTTAGCAAAAGAACTTGCAGATAGCTACAACACACTTGTAGCTCCTAAGTATGACGAAATCAACCAAACGATTACGGCATTGCAACGCATGTATATGAAGGCGCAATTAGAACTTAATACCGATAGTAGAATTTTCCCAGATGCAAACAGTACCTTACGTGTTACTTATGGAAAAGTAAAAGGCTACGAACCCAAAGATGCTACACTGTACACCCCAATAACGTATTTAGATGGTGTAATGGAAAAATACATTCCTGGTGACTACGAGTTTGATGTTCCAAAAAAACTGATCGATTTGTATCAAAAGAAAGACTATGGTGAGTATGCTGAAAACGGAAAAATACCAGTATGTTTCATAGGTACAAACCATACTACTGGAGGCAACTCAGGAAGCCCTGCTCTAGACGCTAGTGGTAACTTGATAGGTTTGAACTTTGACCGTGTTTGGGAAGGTACAATGAGTGATATCTATTACGACCCAAGTATCTGTAGAAACATCATGGTAGACATCCGCTATGTGGTCTTCATTATGGATAAATACGCTGGGGCGAAAAATCTAATCAATGAGTTGAAACTGGTACACCCAAAAAAAAGTAAAAGATTGACAACAAAAAAGTTAAACACAAAATAAAGTCAAATTTTGCTCAAAAATTAATAACAAGAAAAACACCGTTTGTTTTATTAAAATTGGCACAAAAATTGTAATCAAATACAGTGTTGGTAAAAAGTATATTATTTTTCAAAAAAAAAATAAAAAAATATTTTACATATTAAAAAATTTATATCTTTGCCACGAATTAATAATTAACCTTTATATTAAATTAAGATGAAAAAAGTATTTTTAAGTTTAGCTGCTGTTGCTGTATTAACTGTTGTTTCTTGTAAAAAAGCTGATGCTCCTGCTGAGGATGCTGCTGCTGTAGTTGATTCTGCTGCTGCTGTTGTTGATTCTGCTGCTGCTGTAGTTGATTCTGCTGCAACTGTTGTTGATTCTGCTGCTGCTACTGCTACTGAAGCTGCTGAAGTTGCTACTGAAGCTGCAAAAAAATAATTAGAACTCAATTCTAAAAATTTTAAGAGCCATCCGCCTTGCGAGATGGCTTTTTTATTGGAGTACAGTCATAATTAAAAAGAGCGCTTGGATTTGATTCCAAGCGCTCTTTTTTAGTTTACAATATTTAGTTTAATCTTCTAAAAATATCAAATCATTCGACGTAAAATCTAACGTCTCAGATACCGATGCGTAGCGTACAATTTCATCAATACCTTTCTGAAGACGCAAGGACGTGGTATACTTTCTACTTGTTGCAAAATGACTCCCCTCAAGCATGAGCTTAAAATAAAATTTACCTGACGTAGATTTGAACTTTAAAAAATCAGCAGTATCACTTTTAAGTTTAAATTGCTCAATGGTTTCCTCACATTCAAACTTCAACTCATAACTCAAACTTGTAAAAACTACCTTCCCTTTTCTAGAAGTAAAAACAAATTTATACTCCTCATTATACCGCTTACTAATTACAAAAGCACCCATACATATTATTAAAAAGATAAAAAACAATTAACCCACTAACAACTAAAACCACAGATAATCAGCAATAAAAAAAGGTCATAAAAAAAGCCCCTTCAAACGAAGGAGCTTTGTACTCAGAGCGGGACTTGAACCCGCACGAACATTGCTGTTCACTGGATTTTAAGTCCAGCGTGTCTACCAATTTCACCATCCGAGCATTAAGAGGTGTTCGAGCGAAAAACGGGGCTCGAACCCGCGACCTCGACCTTGGCAAGGTCGCGCTCTACCAACTGAGCTATTTTCGCATTTTGTATTTAAAAGAACCGCATTACTTGATTCGTATTGCGGTTGCAAATTTAACACATTTATTGAATTAAACAAGCCTTTTTTATAAAAAAATTAAACCAAAAATGTAATGCACTGATTTACTATTTTTTATAAACAAAAATAATTAATCCTGACGTATTAACCATAATGTATCTAAAGAGCGGGAAAAGTACAACTTTGTCTATTATCTAATTTATGGAGCTAAAAAATGAAATTAATGAGTTTGAACATGAAGTTACAAATACATATTGTTGTTACATTTATAAAGCTTTAGATAATCGAACTATTCTTGCAATAAAATCAGAATAATTATACCTGTATTCTTAATTTTAAGTATTTTAGCTATTATAGCCAAAGCTGTTAATTTAAAGAATACCTGTTGCAATTATAAAATTTTAAACTATCCCAATGAAAAAAGTAGTGCTAATAATCCTGTTTTTCATATCAATGCCAACGAGTTTTTCTCAAACATTGAGAGGAATTTACATCAATCAAACTCTTGAAGGTGTGGGAGACGATTCCAAATTAAGTGAAACTTCAAAAATACCAAAGGTGTATGAATATGTTTTTCATGATAACAAATCATCACAAAAATTAATTAACAGCCGTGGCACTACTGTAGATACCCTAATTCAAAAATATGAAAAATATGACATTCTAGTAGAGTCTACTATCAAAACCGTAGGGATTTCTAAGTCAACAATAATAAAAGACTTTAAAGCAAATACTTACCTAAGAAATTTTGAAAGTGATGGCACAGAAACCTATACTCAACAACCAATACCATTGTACGAGTGGACTATAACCAATGAGACAAAGATGATCAACGGTTTTAACTGTAAAAAAGCCACAACAAATATGAATACTGGAAGAAGAACATTTAATGTTGAAGCTTGGTTTTGTGAAGACGTACCTATCAATGATGGACCTATATCACTGAATGGTCTGCCTGGTTTTATATTTGAGGCTTCATCTGGAAAAATATTTAACTTTAAATTTAAAAATTTCACCTTTAGTGAAACAGAAAAAACAATCATAGAACCCATAAAAACTGTTGTAAAACTTGAAGTTTTAAAGAATTAAATTTTAAAAATGAATTACAAATCAGTATTTTACATCTTTATTTTTTGGCTTTTTTATCATACCGCGTTATTTGCACAAATTAAAATTCAAGGTACTGTTGTAGATGATACCAATCGCGTTATTGAAAATGCGAATATAATTATTAAGGAAGTGAATTCAGATGCAATTTTACAATTTACAAAATCTAACAACAATGGTGTATTTCAACTACAAAACTTAAAAAAATCAACTAATTATCTACTTAAAATAAGTCATTTAGGTTTAAAAACATTAGAAAAAAGAGTTGAAGTACAACAAGAAAATATGATCCTTCCCGTGATAACACTTTCTAGAAACGCTCAAGCACTAAATGAAATTATTTTGGAAGCAAAAAAAAGCGCTATAAAAATAAGTGGTGACACAACAAAATACAATGTAGATTATTTTAAAAACGGCACAGAAAATAATCTTAAAGATCTTCTTAATAACATTCCTGGAATTAAGACCAATAGCAAAGGTAAAATAGTTGTGAATGGTCAAGAGATTAATGAATTACTCATTGACGGAGAAAATTTATACAAAAAACAACATCAATTAGCTACCGAAAATTTAGCATCTGATGCTGTAAAATCAATAGAATTATATAAAAACCACACCTCATTTGATCAATTAAAAACCAATCATCCATCTGGTGCAACAGCCTTAAATATATTACTTAAAGATAGTTATAAAAATAAAATTAAAGGCTCTATACAAGCTGAAAGTAATTCTCGAGATCGTAAACAAATCAGTTCTAACCTTTACAGTTTTACAAAGAAAAATAAATTTTCATTAATACAAAATAGTAATAACTTAGGCAAAAAAGGAATTGGAGATGATGATTATTTCTCAATTACAGAGGGAGATGATGAACAACTAAAAACTAGAGAAAGCGGCGTTGTCTATGCAAATTCTACTGATTTACCTCAGTTTTTAAAAATTGGAGAAAATGCAGTAAAATTAAATACTAACTTTTTTAATCTCGCTAATATTTATAGTCCAACAAAGAAAACGAAAGTTTCCTTTTTTTCCATATTCAATAATTCTGATGTAACTCAAAAAATAGTTACACAACAAAGTTTCACAGATTCAAAGCTGACCTTTACTGAAAAAATAAATTCTTTTGAAAAAAATAATTTTGGCGTAGCCAATTTAAAACTTGTTCATAAAAGAAATGAAAACACTCTCTTTAAACTCGAAAACAGATTAATTCATGATGCCATACAAGGTAATAACGATATTAATAATCTAGAATCTGAAAACAGCATTAATCAAAACAATGAATCGAATAAAATTTTATTTAAAAGCAACTTTAGTCTTTTAAAAAAAATAAAGAACGATTTTCTTACCGTAAATACATTTTTTAATACTAATAACTTGTCAACTGCAGGGCAAATTTTTTCTAATCAATCTTTTCTTAATTTAAACTTTGAAGATGACTTTGTTTTTAAACAAAATGGTAACAATCGTTATCAAAAATCTGGTTATGATGCTACCTACAACCTAAACTTAAAAAAAGTTTCTATTGATTTAAAAGCGGACTATGCTATTCATAAACACAACTTTAAAACTTTGAGCACCACAAACCCTGAATATTTTAATAGTTTTAAAAATACTAGCGAACAAGCTTCTCAAGAAATAGGATTGACCTATCCTGTCTTTACAAAAGCTCGACTTTTATTCCGTTTAAACAATAATCAGATATTACATACCATCAATGATAATGAAAAATTATCTAATAATTTCATAGGCTATTCTACGTCATTTAAACTAAAATTCAATAGTAATTCTACCTTAGAACTGTCTAACTCATTTAACAATAGCGTTACAAATCAGGAAAATATTATACCTGACTACATTATAAAAGACTATCGAAGCATCCTAGAAAATGAAAACCTAAAACCTAACACCTTATTCCCTTCAAACAAATTTAATATCAACTTTTTTAAGTTTAATGTTAGTAAAAACACAGCCCTAATTTTAAACGCAAGTCACACCTACAGTAACAAAGCGTTAAGTTCTAATTTGATTTATAAAAATAATTACACCATATCTCAATTTACAACAAGTCCAAAAGACAAATTAACAACAGTAATGCTATTTTTTGACAGAAAAATTAAAACTTTTCATGTAGATTTCAATATCAATTTTACAAGTGTAGAAAAAGAATTTTTTATAAATTCTATTCTTTCAAAATATAGCTCAAACTATTTTTCTAATTCTGTTAACTTAAAATCTAATTTCAAACATTCACCTATTCATTTAAAAATAGGCTGTAATTATTCCTTTTCAGATTTTACTAATAACGGTTTAAAAAACAAACAATACACTTTACAAAATTACATAGGTTTAAATGGTATGTTTAAAAAAGACTTTTATTGGAATTTAGCAGCTACAAATACAATATTTAAATTAGATAGTTCTGAAAGAAGAATGCTTCAAATATCACCTAACATACGATATTCTAGTAAAAATTCAAATTGGGAATTCTACTGTAATGCTCATAATATATTAAATATCAACAATGCGGAAATACTTACTAATAGCAACAATATAGGATTCAACACAGAAACTATCGTTTCAACATTAGCCGGTTATATCAATATTGGTGCTAAATATAAATTTTAATTGCTACCTACTCAACATTCTTTTAATTTCATTGAGTTTCATTAACGCCTCCATAGGCGTTATGGTATTAATATCAAGACTAATGATCTCTTCTTTTATTTCTTCAAGTAAAGGATCGTCAAGATTAAAGAAACTCATTTGCATTGGCTCCTCTGGTTCTCCTTTTAGTATTGATCCCTTCTTTGAGGTTTTAGTACCATTTAAGGCATCACTAGAATGGTTGCGCTCTAATTTCTTGAGTAATTTTTGGGCTTTTAAAATGACTATTTGAGGCATTCCAGCCATTTTGGCTACATGAATCCCAAAACTGTGTGCACTTCCTCCTTTTACTAATTTTCGAATAAAAAGAACATTGTCTTTTAATTCTTTGACAGCCACATTGTAATTTTGTATACGTGTTAATGATTCACTCATTTCATTCAATTCATGGTAATGCGTAGCAAATAAGGTTTTGGGCTGAGATGGGTGTTCGTGTAAAAATTCGGCTATGGCCCAAGCAATCGAAATTCCGTCATAGGTGCTGGTTCCTCGACCAATTTCATCTAATAGAACTAAACTTCGATCTGAAATATTATTCAAGATAGATGCCGTTTCATTCATTTCAACCATAAAAGTAGACTCACCCATAGAGATGTTATCACTTGCCCCTACTCTTGTAAAAATTTTATCTACAATTCCCATTCGTAAACTTTCGGCAGGGACAAAACTTCCCATTTGCGCCAAAAGTACAATTAAGGCGGTTTGTCTTAATATTGCTGATTTACCAGACATGTTAGGCCCAGTGATCATTATTAATTGCTGTGTCTCTCTATCCAAAAAAACATCATTTGCAATATAAGGCGTACCTACAGGCAATTGTTTTTCTATCACTGGATGTCTTCCGTTTTTGATATCCAATTCAAAACTATCATCAAGTTCAGGACAAACATACTTATTCTCAACAGCTAACTGAGTAAATGAGCACAAGCAATCAAGTTGTGCAATTAAATTCGCATTCATTTGAACTGGTTTGATGTACGTTGCAATCCAACTCACCAATTGCTCAAATAATTCGACTTCTATTTTATGAATTTTTTCCTCGGCGCCTAGGATTTTAGTTTCGTATTCTTTTAGTTCTTCCGTAATATACCTTTCTGCATTGACTAGTGTTTGTTTCCTGATCCATTCGGTAGGCACTTTATCTTTGTGCATATTACGAACTTCAATATAGTAGCCAAAAACATTATTGAATGAGATTTTCAACGATGAAATCCCCGTTGCTTGTGATTCGCGTTTTTCAATACCCTCTAAAAATTCCTTGCCTGAAGTTGAAATGGCTCTCAACTCGTCTAGCTCAGCGTGAACTCCTGGCGCAATAGCATTTCCTTTGGCAATAGCCACTGGAGCATCTTGATTTAAAACGGATTTAATTTTTTCGCGAAGCAAATCGCAACTATGCAAGCTATCCCCTATTACTTTTACTGCTTCTTGCTGACTTTGTAAAGCAAGTGTTTTTATGGGAATTATGGCATCCAGAGATTCTTTCAAGTAAATCACTTCGCGTGGCGAAACTTTGCCAGCAGCAATTTTAGAAATCAATCGTTCTAAGTCGGATATTTGTTTGATTTGATTTTGAATGTTTTTTAAAACACTCTGATTCTCTTTTAGATAAGAAACCACTTGATGCCTGCCTTTTATTTTATGACTGTCTTTTAAAGGCAAAGCTAGCCATCGTTTGAGAAGCCTTCCACCCATTGGCGAAAGCGTTTTATCAATCACATCAAGCAAGGTCACCGCATTTGGATTGTAACTGTGGTACAGCTCTAAGTTGCGAATGGTAAAGCGATCCATCCATACATAAGCATCCTCAGCAATACGCTGTATAGACGTTATGTGTTGTACCTTATTATGTTGTGTTTCGGACAAATAATACAATATCGCTCCAGATGCAATGATTCCTTCGTTCAAATCTTCAATACCAAAACCTTTTAAAGAAACGGTTTGAAAATGTTTTGTGAGCGTTTCAAAGGCATAATCTTCCTTGAAAACCCAATCTTCCAGATAAAAATTATGAAAGTCCTCGCCAAAAGCTTCTTTAAATTCCCCTTTTTTATTTTTTGGAATCAAAACTTCACTTGGACTAAAATTTTGAAGCAACTTATCGATATATTCGGCGTTGCCTTGAGCGGTTAAAAACTCTCCTGTTGAAACATCCAGAAAGGAGATCCCTATGATTTTATTGGCAAAATAAATTGCCGCAAGAAAATTATTTGTTTTGGATTGCAAAACCTCATCGTTCATTGAAACTCCTGGCGTAACGAGTTCGGTAACACCACGTTTTACGATGGTTTTGGTCATTTTAGGATCTTCAAGCTGATCGCAAATTGCTACACGCAAACCTGCTTTGACAAGCTTAGGCAAATAGGTATTCAAGGAATGATGTGGGAAACCAGCAAGAGCCGTTTCAGTCTCGGAGCCTGCGCCACGCTTGGTCAAAACAATTCCAAGGATTTTTGAAGCCCGAACTGCATCTTCGCCAAAGGTTTCATAAAAATCACCCACACGAAATAGCAAGCAAGCATCTGGGTACTTTCTTTTTATCTCGTTGTATTGCTTCATCAATGGTGTTTCCTTGACTATTTTATCTTTTGACGCCACTTTTTTTGAGGTATTTGGTAATTAAAATTTAGGCGAATTTATAGATTTTTAAATAAAATTGAACGCAATTCAAACTAAAGTATTCATTTTAATATAATTTTAGATGTAACATATAATTTTTTAATTAAATTTGTACTTACAATTAAACATTATACTGACATGAAAAAAATAATTGCTTTAGCTATGCTAGTTACCTTTGGGATAACAGGTATGAACGCACAAGAAACTACAAAAAAATTGAAACCGGTAAAAGCTAAAATTGCTAATACGAAAGTAAATGGAGCAGGAATGCTTTTTGTAAGCGAAACCATTGATTATGGTACTGTTGCTCACAATTCTGATGGAAGAAGAGAATTTGTATTTACAAACAACGGAAACAAACCATTGATCATTACAAATGCTCAAGGATCATGTGGTTGTACGGTTCCTACTTATCCTAAAGAGCCTATTGCTCCTGGAGCAAAAGGAGTTATTGGAGTTAAATATGATACTTCAAGAGGAGGACAGCCGTTTACAAAAACAATCACGTTAACATCAAACGCAGTTGTTCCTACTAAAACTCTTACTATAAAAGGAAACGTTTTAGCAGCTGAAACATCAAAAAGCTAATTCTTTTTACAACAAATACTTTAAAGCTTCCTGTAAAATTGGAAGCTTTTTTTTTGAATAATTCCACACCATGAGAAAGTTAGAAAACAGTGAACTAGAACGTAAATCAATTGAAACCTTTAAAAAATCTACAAAAACACCCCTGATACTGGTTTTAGATGATATTAGAAGTTTACACAATATCGGATCTGTATTTCGTACCGCGGATGCTTTTTTGATTGAAAAAATTTATCTGTGCGGCATTACAGCCACTCCACCTAACAAAGAAATTCATAAAACAGCACTAGGCGCTACAGACACTGTTGCTTGGGAACATTACGATCGCGTCTTGGAAGTTATAGAGAAATTAAATAAAGAAAATGTGATTACTCTAGCTATTGAACAAGTAGAGCATGCTGTTTTTCTTCAAAATTTTGAAGTTGAGAAAGACAAAAAATACGCTTTAGTTTTTGGCAATGAAGTCCATGGCGTTTCACAAGAAGCGGTGGGATTATGTACTGGTTGTATTGAAATTCCTCAGCTAGGAACAAAACATTCCTTAAACATATCTGTGAGTGCTGGGATCGTTGTTTGGGATTTATTTAAACAGTTCCAGTATTGATTTTCATTTGAATTTCGCTCAAGATAAACAAGTAGTCTTCTTGATTTTTAACAAAATCTCTATCAGACACATCAATGATCAAAACATTGAGATCGGTTTGAGATTTAATGTAATCTAAATAGCCACTATTTATTTTATCTAAATAATCGGCAGGGATTTTTTGCTCATAACTGCGTCCTCTTTTCTTGATGTTCTGCAACAGGCGTTCTGAATTTTGATATAAATAAACGTATAAATCTGGCTTAGGCATTTCTTTGTAAATGATATCAAACAAGTTGCGATACAAGCGGTATTCATCTTCAGCGAGTGTAATCTTGGCAAAAATTAACGATTTAAAAATATGATAATCAGCAACTAAAAAATCTTTAAACAAATCAAATTGCGCCAAGTCATCTGATAATTGCTGATACCTATCGGCAAGGAAAGACATCTCTAGTGGAAAGGCATAACGGTTTTGATCTTTATAAAATTTGGGTAAAAAAGGATTATCAGCAAATCGCTCTAAAACTGTTTTAGCATTAAAATCTTCCGCTATTTTTGATGCTAAGGTTGTTTTTCCTGCGCCTATATTCCCTTCAAAAGCTACATAATTATAGCGCTCTAGCGGAATGTTACGCAACGGTTCATCAAGATCTTGTACGTATACACAAACGCTTGTATCTGGAGTACATGCCAGCAACTCCGGAACATTTTTATGTAAAACAGGATGTTTCCAATCCAGATTCAGATCCAAAACGGGAACCAAAACAAAATTCCTATTTTGCATTAAAGGATGTGGCACCTGTAATTTTTCAGTAGCAATAACATCATCATCAAAAGCAACAATATCAATATCAATTACTCTAGATTGGTATTCAGATGATAGATTAGGAATACGTCCCAAACGTTTTTCAATTTTTAAAACCTGATTCAAAACTTTATGCGCCGCTTGATACGTGTGAATTAGTACGGCACAATTATAAAAGGATTCACTCTCAAAACCCCAAGCGGGTGATTCATATAACTTAGAGGTTTTGATAATTGTACCAACCTCTTGATGTATTAAGTGCAGGCATTGCAAAATATTTTCCTTGCGATTTCCTTGATTACTTCCTATGGATAATATGACTTGATGTTGTGATTTCATAATGGGGTGCAAATTAACTAAAAGAATTTTAGAATTATATCAAATTGAGCTATGCATAAAATAATAAACATAAAAAAGTCTCCCATTTGTGTAACAATACGATGGTTTCAGAGACTTATTAAAAAAATATAAGTATGAAATTTTTAGGAAATGTATTAGCTACCATCATTGGTATTTTTGTGTTTTTCATGTTGTTTTTCTTTGGTATTGTTCTCATTGGAGCCATTTTTGGTGGTGAATCTGAAGGAGTTGTAGTTGAAAATAATTCAGTTATCGAGTTGGATCTAGGAAACATACAAAATGATTATGCAGGTAAATACAAAGACCCTTGGGTTACCGTTTTCTCAGAAAATAAAACCATAGGCTTGATTGACATATTAAATGCTATTGAAGAAGCAAAAAATGATGACGATATTAAGGGAATATCTATTCTGAATAGCAATTCTGGATTGGGTATGGCACAAAGCAAAGCCTTGCGCGATGCACTAGAAAGTTTTAAAAAATCAGGAAAATTTGTTATGGCTTACGCCAATTCATATTCTCAAAAAGAGTACTACATCAACTCTGTTGCGAGTCCTATTTACATCAATCCTGTTGGAGAAATGGACTTTAAAGGTCTTTCATCGGAAATTATGTTTTTCAAAGATTTCCAAGAAAAATCAGGATTAAAAATGGAAGTAATCCGCCACGGAAAATATAAAAGTGCCGTAGAACCTTTTCTTGAAAACAAGATGAGTGACGCCAATAGAGAGCAAACTACAGCTTTGTTAACCTCTGTTTGGAATTCTGTTGTAAATGACATTTCAAAAAGTAGAAATATTCCAGTGGCAAAACTAAATGAAATTGCCAATGGCCTGCAAGCTAGAACACCAGAAATGGCAAAAGCACAAAAACTGGTAGATATTATTGCCTACGAAGATATATATCATGATGCCATTAAGAAGATTTTGAAAGTAGATAAAGATAAAGATTACAACACCATATCTATTGTTGATTATGCACAAAAAGTAGCCACAACCTCCCTCTCAAAAGATAGTTCAAATGAAATTGCAATTATTTATGCTCAGGGAGAAATTATGGGTGGCGAAGGAGATGTAACAGTAATAGGTGAAGGATCTATGCGTCGCTCTTTGCAGGAAGCCAGAAATAATAAAGACGTAAAAGCAATTGTTTTACGAATAGACAGTCCAGGTGGAAGTGCATTAACGTCTGATTTGATTTGGAGAGAAATTGAATTGACCAAAAAAGTAAAACCTATTGTAGTGTCCATGGGGAATTATGCAGCATCTGGAGGATATTACATTGCTTGTAACGCCAATACCATTTTTGCTGAAGAAAACACCATTACGGGATCTATAGGAGTTTTTGGAGTTTTACCAAATTTTACGCCACTGGCAACAAAGATGGGAATATATACCGAGCAAGTTAAAACACATACTAATGCAGCTGATTACAGTCCATTTGTACCATTAGACGAAAACTTTAAAGCCGTTACTCTTGAAGGAGTAGAACACATCTACAAAACATTTGTAACGCATGTAGCTACAGGAAGAAAAATGACATTTGCTCAAGTAGACGCCATTGCGCAAGGAAGAGTATGGACAGGATCTGAAGCACTAAAAATAGGCCTTGTAGATAAAATAGGTGGTCTTAATGATGCTATTGCAAATGCTGCAAAGCTGGCCAAAATAAAGACTTACAGTACTCAAAATTATCCAGAATACGAGAAAAACTTTGAGGATTTATTTGCTGGATTCCCATTTGCGACATCAAAAGCTGCTTTTATCAAAGAAGAAATTGGAGAAGAAAATTACCGTGTGATGCAGGAAATTAAAAAACTTCAAAACCGCAAAGGTGTACAAGCCATGTTGCCGTATGAAATCAACATTAGGTAATTAAAAAATCAAAAGCTTATAAAATCCGCTTGAGTATGATGCTCGAGCGGATTTTTTTATTTTCAAATAATAAAGATTTTTGGGTTTTATGAAAACATTACATACAATTTACCTAATAAACCATTATTTTTGTATTGAGTTGACCAAAATTTTCCTTGGTCTTATCCCATTAAAAACTAAAACATTATGGTAAAGAAAATTTTAAAAATCATTGGAATCCTCTTATTGCTTTTGGTAGTAACGCTATTTGCTGCACCGTTTTTATTCAAAGACCAGATAAAAGCAAAAATATCTGAGGCTATCAACGCCAATGTAGATGCCAAAGTAACCTTTGCAGAAGCAGATTTAAGTCTTTTTAAAAATTTTCCAAATGCAAATGTAACCTTAGAAAAATTAGTCATAATCAACAAAGCTCCCTTTGAAGGGGATACCCTTGTTTCATTGGGAGAAATCGACTTGAAAATGTCTATCAAAGAACTTTTTAAGGATAAGAAAGAAGCCATTGCTATTGATGGTATTTACTCTAAAGATGGTTTAATTAATATCATTTTCAATAAAAATGGAATTGGCAACTTTGATATTGCTCTCAAAGATCAAAAAGCAAAAGAAGAAGGTCCAAGTAGTCCATTACTTTTAAAAATCAAAGATTATAAAATTGAGAACTTTCAATTTCGCTATTTTGATGAAAGTTCTAAAATTAAAATGGTCATTGATAGTCTTAACCATGAAGGGACAGGAGATTTTGCTGCACAAAAATTAGATTTAGACACCAAAACTACAGCCAAAATTTCTCTCAACCTGGACAAGGTCAACTACATGAATAAGGTTGCCTTAACACTAGATGCCGTTTTAGGTATTGATTTGGCGCAAAGCAAATATACGTTTAAGGAAAACAAAGCCTTAATCAATCAATTGCCGTTAGAATTTGATGGTTTTATACAAATAATGCCAAACGGACAACAATATGACTTAAAGTTTAAAACACCTACATCGTCCTTCAAAAACTTCTTAGGAATTATCCCTGAAGCCTACGCCGCTAGTTTAGACAATGTAAAAACTACTGGAGATTTCACCATAGTTGGTTTTGCAAAAGGGTTGTACTCAGAGACTACTGTTCCAAAGTTTAACATAGCCATTGCCTCAAACAATGCTTCGTTTCAATATCCGAACTTGCCAAAATCAGTTGATAAAATTGTAATAGATACCAAAATCATCAACGAAACGGGGATTCTTAATGACACCTATGTAAACCTAGACCAACTATCATTTCAAATTGATCAGGATGTATTTAATGCCAAAGCCAATATTAGAAATGTTACGCAAAACGCACTAGTTGATGCCGCATTAAAAGGAACTATTAACTTAGCGAATCTCTCTAAGGCCTATCCTATAAAACTTGACAAACCTTTATCAGGTATTTTAAAGGCTGATGTCACTACAAAATTTGACATGCAATCTGTTGAGAAAAGCGACTATGAAAAAATAAAGAATGCCGGTAACATGAGTTTATCAGGTTTTAAATACGCGGACGAAAACGGAAAAACTATGAACATAAGCACGGCAGTGGTTCAGTTCAATCCTAGCCAAGTAAATTTAAAACAATTGAATGCTACAACAGGAAAAAGCGACATTAGTGTAAGTGGAATTTTAGAGAATTTTTACGGATTTATCTTTAGAAATCAAGAACTAAAAGGAAATTTCAATATGATTTCGAAGCAAATAGCTGTTGATGATTTTATGACGACAGGCGAACCTGCAAAAACCGAAGCAGCTACAGCTAAAAAAGCCGATGCCATGAAGATTCCTGCGTTCTTAAATTGTACGCTTACCGCAAAAGCTACTACGGTTTTATATGACAACCTTACGCTGAGAGATGTCTCTGGAAAATTATTTGTTAGGGATCAAAAAGTTACCCTTGAAAACGTAAAAACATCTATTTTTGGAGGAACTATTGGCGTAAACGGTGCCGTTTCTACTAAAGGGAAAACACCTGTTTTTAACATGGATTTGAAATTAAATCAAGTAGATATTGCACAATCGTTTACGCAGCTGGACATGCTGAAAAAAATTGCTCCTATTGCAGGTATCATCAACGGGAAGCTGAACTCTAGCATTAAACTAAACGGAAATCTAGATGCAACTGAATTCACACCCGATTTAAAAACACTTACCGGAGACTTATTGGGCCAACTGTTGTCATCAACTGTAAACTCAAATAATTCTACTTTGCTCAAAGCAATTGGGTCTAACATCAAATTTATTGATGTAAACAAAATCAATTTGAATGACATAAAAGCAGCCATCACGTTCAAGGACGGAAAGGTAAATGTGAAGCCATTTGATATTAAATACAAAGACATCAAAGCTACTGTGGGCGGAACGCATGGTTTTGACCAAAGCATGAATTACACCTTAAAATTTGATGTGCCAGCCAAATATTTAGGCTCCGAGGCCAATGCGTTACTAGCTAAACTGACACCTGCTGATGCTACCAAACTAGAGAATTTACCTATAAATGCATCTTTAGTTGGTAGTTTTACAAATCCGAAAATTACAACTGATGTAAAGACAGCGGTTACTAAGCTTACAACGCAACTGGTAAACCAACAAAAAGATCGATTGGTTAAAAAGGGAACCTCAGCAATTACAGATTATATCAACAAAAATAAAAAACCAGGTGATACTACAAAAACGGCTACGCCAAGTACACCTGCTACAAAAGAAGAAGTAAAAGCAAAAGCAGCCGATTTGCTCAACGGACTGTTTAAAAAGAAAAAGAAAGCTGTAGATACTACCAAAGTAAATTAAGAAGGTTTTATAAAATAGTAAAGAGGAATTCACTAAGTGAAATTCCTCTTTTTTTTGTTTGTAATTTTAGTATAGTTCCTAGTGTAGGCGTGCTGCTGCAACGGGTTCACGTGCGTAAAGGATGGCAGCGGTATCCTTTTATGGAGCCCAAGCGAAAAGATATAGCGAACAGCCTGACCTTTTTTTAAAATTTTTTCAATTTTAAAAAAAGGATACGCCCAAGAACTTTTTATACTGCAAGAGAAACTACATACCCCTCTGAACCACGGATGTTAAATACGGTTCCGTTTTCAAAAAGCAAATATTGCCCTTTTATCCCAGTAAGTTTTCCTTTAAATTGTGGCGTTTTATCTAAGCTTAAACTGTTTACTTTAGCGGGATAGTCTAGAACGGGATAATGCATTTCATACAAATCATTTTTTTGAGCATGAAAATATTCCTGAACTTCATTTGGAATTAGATTTTCAACTTTTAAACGTTCCGCAACTAAGTCAATTTGCTCAATATTATTGGTTAACATTTTTCGCCAATTGGTTTTATCAACATAATGGTTCTTGAGCGCTACTTCGGTAATTCCGGCTAGATATCTATTAGGCACTTCTACGATTGAAATGGCTTGGTTGGCACCTTGATCTATCCATCGGGTTGGGACTTGCGTTTTGCGAGTCACTCCTACTTTTACTTCGCTAGATAAGGCCAGGTAAACAATATGCGGTTGCAATTGCACTTTTTGTTCATAGGCTAAATCCCGGTCTTGAATCCCAAGATGCGCAGTACTTAACTCGGGTTTCATAATCCAATCGCCCACGGCTGGGCTAGAATAAAAACAATCGTAACAAAAACCTTGACGGAATATTTTTTTCTTTTTGCTACAATTTAAACATTGATAGCCTACAAAATTGATCTCTAGCTCTTTATTTAGTAACTGATTCACGTTCAAAAAACTATCTTCAAAAACCAAGTAATATTGAATGGGATTACCCAATTCGGTTTGCATTTTTGCAAGTACACCTTCGTAAGTCATGCGCTTTAAAGTTTCGGGTTTAACACAAGTTGTTAAACAAATTTTGTTATTTTTGGTAAAGTTATCATTCGTAATTCATAATTCATAATTTAAAAATGCCGCTAACCATAATCAATTCGTTTGCTTCTTGGGTTCTTAAACAAAGGATTCATCAAATCGAACTTTTCTTGAAATACCCTAATGAAGTTCAGGAAGAATTGCTTATGCACTTGATACAATCCTCAAAGAATACAGTTGTTGGCAAAGAATATGAGTTTACATCTATACAAAACTACGCCACGTTTGCAGAACGAGTTCCTATATCTAGCTACGAAGAATTGCAACCCCTTATTGAACGAACGCGCCAGGGAGAACAAAATGTTTTTTGGGAAACACCCATAAAGTGGTTTGCTAAATCAAGCGGCACTACAAACGCTAAGAGTAAATTTATCCCAGTAAGTAACGAAGCATTAGAAGATTGTCATTACAAAGGCAGCAAAGATTTACTTTGCTTGTACTTGAACAACAATGAAGACTCAGAACTGTTTGTGGGGAAAAGTTTGCGTTTAGGTGGCAGTTCCCAAATTTACGAAGATAAGAATACGTTTTTTGGTGACTTGTCGGCAATTTTAATAGAAAACATGCCTATTTGGGCGGAGTTCAGCAGCACACCAAGCAGCAAAACCTCATTGATGAGCGAATGGGAAACTAAAATTGCTGCCATTATCAACGAGACCAAAAATGAAAATGTTACTAGTTTTGCAGGAGTTCCTTCCTGGATGTTGGTATTAATGAATAAAATGCTGGAGGAAACCGGCAAAGGGAATTTATTAGAAATTTGGCCCAATTTAGAAGTGTATTTTCATGGTGGTGTCAATTTTGAACCGTACCGCGAGCAGTACAAAAAAATACTTCCCAAAAAAGATTTTAAATACTACGAAATTTATAATGCCTCCGAGGGTTTTTTTGCCATTCAAGACTTGAATTATTCTAGTGATTTGTTGTTAATGTTGGACTACGGGATTTTTTATGAGTTCATTCCGATGGATACCTTTGGCACGCCAAACCAAAAAGTAATTCGACTGGCAGATGTAGTATTGTTTAAAAACTATGCTATTGTCATTACTACCAACTCTGGTTTGTGGCGCTACATGATAGGTGACACGGTGCGTTTTACCTCCTTAAATCCTTATAGAATAAGAGTTACAGGCAGAACCAAACATCATATCAATGTTTTTGGCGAAGAATTAATGGTTGAAAATACGGATCAGGCTATTTCCAAAGCCTGCAAAATCACCCAAACCGAAGTGGTTGACTATACTGTGGCACCCATTTTCATGGATGGCAAAGAGAAAGGCGCTCACGAATGGATGATTGAGTTTAAAGACAACCCTACTGATGTATTGCAATTCCAGAAAGTATTAGATGAATCCATACAAGCGCTGAACTCTGACTACGAAGCAAAACGTTACAACAACATGACCTTAACCCCATTGGTGATCAATGTAGCTCGTAAAAATTTATTTTACGACTGGTTAAAAGACCGAGACAAACTAGGCGGGCAACACAAAATACCAAGATTATCCAACCAAAGAGACTATCTGGAGCAATTGAAGGAGTTGCAGTAAAAAATAAATATACGTGATCGACATAAATAAAAACTTACTTTAAACCTAAAGTGAAGCCGAATTAAAAATTGAAAAATAACAATAATGCATTTATTTTAAAGCAACAGATGCCTACAAGCTATAATCCATTAAGAATGTAAAAGTATTTGAAATATCTATTTGAGCGCATAATACATTATTCTATATTAGCATTTTAAAATGCTATTCATTTAATGACAACACATAACCTTCTTCTTGTAGACGATCATCCTATTACTATTGATGCCTATATCAATATATTATCCCGACTTGAAAACGCTACTATTCCAAAACATTTTACTACCGCATTTTCATGCCAAGAAGCATACAACAAAATAAGGGATAGGAATCATTCTCAGCTAACATTAGACGTAGCTTTTTTAGACATTAGTTTACCTCCTTATGAAGACAGAAACATTCAAAACGGTATTGATTTAGGAATTCTTATCAGACAGTACTTTCCTAAATGTAAAATAATTCTACTAACTATGCATAGTGAACCTCTACTCTTACACAATGCAATTGAGAAAATAAATCCCGAAGGTTTTATTTTAAAAAATGACATTAACGCACAATCCCTGATGACCGCTTATCAAGAAATAGTCGTTGGGCAAAAATTTTACAGCACCACCATTCACAAAGTGTTACGCCAAGACATTATAAAAAAACTTGATTTTGATACCATTGATTGTGAAATATTGGCCTTACTATCCCGCGGCATAAGGACTAAAGACATGACAGACCAACTTGAACTGTCCTTGAGCACTATTGAAAAAAGGAAGTCAAATATTAAAATCCAGCTTTTAGTTGATAAAGGAACCGATAAAGATATCATAGACGAAGCAAAAAAAATAGGAATCCTCTAATCCAAAAAACCGTAAAATTTTAACATAAAAACCGTAAAATTAATCCAAAATCTTACATTAGATTTGCAATGTAGAAGTTTAAAAAACAGAATTCCCCCAATTTTCTGTTCTATTAAGCGTTTGTTAAAAATTGAAAGCACTAGATTGATTTTACGCTAATCATACTAATCTGACGAAGGACCTACTACTTCTTTCAGGATTAATTTTAGGAGTATATAGTTATTTTTTTTAAGAAATTATAAACTAAAAAATCAGTATTCTAGTGCTATCAAACAATTTGTTGAGATGATTTATCCATCTCAACTTGAAATAATGACACTGTTAACAGTTAACTATTTCAACCATCTATTGATACTATTTTTTGATTTATAGCCATCACAAAATACATCATAGATTTTTTTTTGAGTTAAGCACTCGTGAATAACGAGTGCTTTTTTTTTTGAGATTTTCTAGAAGATTAATGCTCCATCATATCAATATGCCTGTCATGGTATCCTAACAGGTATAAAACACCATCCAGACCCAAACTAGAAATAGCACTTTCTGCCTTTTCCTTAACAGTGGGTTTCGCGTGAAAAGCAATTCCAAGTCCAGCAAGATTTAGCATTGGTAAATCATTCGCACCATCACCTACCGCAATGGTTTGATTGATATGAATACCCTCTTTATCAGCAATGGCTTGTAAGTATTCGGCTTTCTTTTTACCGTCAACAATCTCACCTATGTAATTGCCTGTTAATTTACCGTTTTTTATTTCTAGTTCGTTTGCATGTACATAATCAATTCCCAATTCTTTTTGCAAATAGTTCCCAAAAAAGGTAAAACCTCCAGACAAAATAGCTGTTTTGTATCCGTAATATTTTAAGGCCTTCATCAAGCGATGCGCGCCTTTTGTGATAGGCAAATTCTCAGCCACAGTTTGCAGTACTTCTTCACTCAAACCCTCTAACAAAGCCATTCGTTGCTTAAAGCTTTCGCTAAAATCAATTTCTCCATTCATTGCAGCCTCTGTAATTGCTTTAACTTGCTCGCCTACTCCTGCAAGTTCTGCAAGCTCATCAATAACTTCGGTTTGAATTAAGGTCGAGTCCATATCAAAACACACTAGACGCCTATTTCTGCGATACATATTGTCCTCTTGAAACGATATATCCACATCTAGCGTTCTCGAAATTTCCATAAAACTAGCGGTTATAAAAGACTTATCAACGATTGTTCCCGTTACCGAAAGCTGAATGCAAGCACGAGGAAATTCTTCTTTTTCAATAATGGAAACACGTCCTGTCAATCTCTTAATGGCATCAATATTCAAGTTTTGATTGGATAAAATCTGGGTCACAGCAGCAATCTGGACCGCTGTTAATGTTTCCCCTAAAATATTGATCGTATACCGTTGTTTTCGTTGCCCTTTGACCCAAATCTCATATTCGGCAATAGATATAGGAATAAATTTGACTTTAACCCCCAATTCGTAGGCTTTGAATAACAAATCTTTTAAAACCGGCCCTGATGTTGATCCAGCCTGAATTTCAAATAATATACCCAAGGACAGCGTATCATGAATATCAGCTTGACCAATATCTAAAATAATAGCATTGTAATTGGCTAAAATTGATGTTAAACCAGCAGTTACCCCAGGCTTATCTTGTCCTGAAACTTTCAATAATATAACCTCTTTGTCCTCTACTTTCATGTGACATAATTAAATTGTACTAACAAAAATCGATATTCTAAAGTTGATATTAAATAAATAGACGTGATTTTTTAAAACAATAACAAATACTGTAAAAACTGCATAAAAAAACCTGTTTATATCAATAAACAGGTTTACAATTTTAAGAAAACTGCAATCTAAGAGATTCTCGGATTTGATTAAATCCTACTTACTATTTATCTTATAGCACTAAACTTCAACGTTGCTATTTTTAAAACTTTTATAGAGTTGAATTTTCGACATGTTTTTTAAAATTATCTAAAATTGCCTGCCATCCATTTTTTTGTAATTCTTCCGTATTCTCTGTTTCTGGGTCAAAACTTTCTATTATTTTTATCCTATCTGCTTCCTTCTCAAAAACAATTATCACTTTTCTACCATCTGCCAGTTGGTACTCTATTAAAGAAAGGTTCTCAACTTTAGTATAAACTCCTTCAAATTCAAATTGCATTGCACCATCTTTTGAAGCCATCGTATATTTGAATTTACCGCCCACTTTTAAGTCATTTTCTGCAAAAGGAGTATGCCAATCATCAGAGGCATTATTCCATTTCATAATGTGGTGTGGTGTGGTCCATTTTTCCCATACTTGTTCTATGGGAGCATTTATGGTGTTTTGGACTGTTATCATTTGAAGTTGCTTTTATCAATTAGAATTATAAAATTACAAAATAATTAAAATCTGTTCTCATTTTTAAAACCAATAAAAAAACCTGCTCAAATGAATGAACAGTTTTTTTTTGAGAAAACTGTAATCGGAGAATATTCTAGTATTTGTTTTAATACTAATTATTCTTCATCTCTATTTTTTATTAGCTCTTTTCATTGAATTTAAAAGGTTGAATATACCCAATCAACTTCGTATTTTAGCAGCGTACTTTTATTAGTTTTTTCTAATACAAGTATTTTGAAGTATTTATGATTTCTCGACAAAGGCATTGAATTTGGTATTGGTCGTTTTATTTTAGTTTCTTTTTGAAATACAGATATCTTTTTTTTAAAATAAAGATACTCATTATCAGTTAAGCTCCTTGGATTTTCTAGTTTGTACTTTTTAAGATTATCAAAAGTACAAGTGACTTTTTTATTGATTTTAGAATCATAAATAAAAGTTTCTCCACCTATGTAAAAATAGATTGTATTATCAACTTCTTTTTTAATATCTCCTGAAGAGCTATCAAAAAGGACATTTTTCACAGGTTTCTTATACTTATTCCCACCTTTATAAAAGTTGAAAAAATCACTTTCTTTTGATTGCCCAAATAGGGAAAATGAAATACATAATATTAAAATACAAAATATTTTTTTCATGATTAGTTGCAATTTGAAGGTCCGTTATAAAAATTTTCTGATATTAGTTTGTTAATTGCTGTTTTCTCTTCCGAGGTTAAGTTGTCCCAAGCAATTGTTGTAAGTCCTTTATCCTTGTCTAAAACACCTAAACCAACCCAAGAAACAGCTTCATAGGTTGAACGGGGCAATCTGTTGTTGTCAAATTTTTGAATGATATCAGCAATTGTTGTTCTGTAATGATTTGCCATCATTTCATGATTCCAAGTGGATTTAAATCTTTTCTCGTAATAGTCATAAAGACCAGGGAAACTATCTTTGAGAGAGTTAACTAGATTTATTTGCTCAGTAACAGTTTCGGAATTAAGTGTTCCTCTTTGAGCAGCTGATAGCATTTTTCTATATATTTCGGCATGAATTATTTCATGTGCAAATACAGTAGCTTTCCCCAAATCTGATAAACTTTGTAATGCGGTATTGCTTATTTGTACTTCTGTTATATAATTTTCAGGAGGATAGGTTTTACCGTAAACATTTGCTTCTAAACTGTTATTTATAGTTAATTTTAAATGACTTACAGGGAATTCTCCGTCAAACTTTTTAATTGCACTTTCAAATCCCGAACTAGAATTTTTTAATTTTTCAAAAATACACTTTGCTTTCCCGGTAAGTGCATCAATAATTTGAACTGGTGTTGGTGCTGAAATAGCTCCTCCAGATCCTCCTCCTCCCACATGTGGCGGATATCCTCCATTATCACTTGGGTCACCTCCTCCACCAAAACAGCCAATTAACATCAATGGTTCAAAATCACCGTCCTAATATAGCCATCCCAAATAAACACATGTAGGCGCAGCCATTTTACCAGTTATACTGGGTTTTAATAAAAAACTATTTTTAAAACTACTAAACTGTACTACTTCATTCTTTTGATTAACTACTAAAACGATTCCATCAAAATCATCTGTTATTTGATAAAAATTAAATGATTTATTAGTATTGTCAAAAAATTTATTCTTTGTCAATATCTGAACATGATTATAGGTAAAGCCATCTCCCGATTTCTTCATTAATAATCGATGGTGACTTAAATAAGGTTGTTCTCCTACTTTTATTTTCAAACCTGATTGTACCGTAAAAGGAACTTCTATTATTTCTCCATGTTCTCCGGTAGTAACAATTGCATTATTCCAGTCAATTTTTTGAGTATATTTTAATACTTGAAATTTTTCGGAAGTAACATTAGTATTAAACCATTCTTGAGCTTCAACCGCCTTTGGTTTGACCGATTCTTCTGTTGTACATCCAGTAAAAAATAAAATGCACACATTTAAGATAAAAAAAAGTTTTTTTGACATAAATTCTATGAGTTATTTGTTAACGTTGCTAAATATACAATTAAGTTATGAATTTATTTACAAATAATAAACTTTAATATAATTCAAATCTTACTTTAAAGCAAGTTCAAAATTTTTAATACATTCCTTTTAACTTCTCCCCAGCCCCTCTCCAAAGGAATGAAGAGTAATTAATTTATTTTAAGGTTTAGTATCATACAAAAAAACCTGTCCAAATGAATGAACAGGTTAGTGTTTTTGAGAAAACTGTAATTTAAGAAGCTATTTCCAAACGCTTTAATAAGTTTTTATTCAAGGTTTCCTCAGCGTATTCTTGATTTATTTCAAGTACTTTGTTATCTGAACTTGGTAATTCGTACATGGCATCGGTTAGGATCGCCTCGCATAAGGAACGCAAACCACGTGCACCTAATTTGTATTCTAAGGCTTTATCAACAATAAAATCTAAAGCTTCATTGGTAATGGTAAAAGTTACCTCATCCATCAAAAATAACTTTTCATATTGCTTGATTAACGCATTTTTAGGCTCTGTTAAAATAGAACGTAATGTCGCTCTATCCAAAGGATCCATGTGTGTCAATACTGGTAAACGACCAATGATCTCCGGAATCAATCCAAAATCTTTGATATCCTTTGGGATTATATATTGCAACAAATTGTCTTTATCAATATTATCTACATTTTTGGAGGTAGAATAACCCACGGCTTGACGGTTCAATCGTTTCGAAATGATTCTTTCTATTCCATCAAAAGCACCACCGGCAATAAACAAGATATTTTGGGTATTTACCTCCACGAATTTTTGGTCGGGGTGCTTGCGTCCTCCTTTTGGTGGGACATTCACAACGGTTCCTTCTAGTAATTTAAGTAAGGCTTGTTGTACTCCTTCACCAGACACATCACGCGTAATAGATGGATTATCACTCTTACGAGCAATTTTATCAATCTCATCGATAAATACAATTCCGCGTTCTGCTTTGGCTACATCATAGTCAGCAGCTTGTAACAAACGTGTTAAAATACTCTCTACATCTTCTCCTACATAACCTGCCTCTGTCAATACCGTAGCATCTACAATAGCCAAAGGAACGTCAAGCATTTTCGCAATGGTTTTAGCTACTAATGTTTTTCCTGTTCCAGTTTGACCTACCATGATGATGTTACTTTTTTCAATCTCTACCTCATCGTCTTGTTGCTGTTGCATCAAACGTTTGTAGTGATTGTAAACTGCCACAGACATCACCTTTTTAGTTTGGTCCTGACCGATAACGTATTGATCTAGGAAAGCTCTAATTTCTTTTGGTTTTTGTAAAACTAAATCTCCTACTAGTTTAGAACTACCAGTTGTTTTTAATTCTTCAAGAACAATTCCGTGCGCTTGCTCGATACATTTATCACAAATGTGCGCATCAATACCTGCTATTAATAAATTAGTTTCTGGCTTTTTCCTTCCACAAAACGAACATTCTAATTTTTCTTTCGCCATTCTTTTTAGTCTAATGTCATAAAGTCAAAAGTCTCAAAGTCTGCATAATGCATTCGACTTTAGGACTTTTGACTTTCGACAAATTTTTATCCTCTTCTCAATACTTCATCAATCATTCCGTATTCTTTTGCCTCATCTGCTTTCATCCAGTAATCGCGTTCAGAGTCTTTGTGTACTTTATCAAAAGTTTGCCCGGAGTGGTGTGAAATGATGTTGTATAATTCGTCTTTTAATTTCAACATTTCTCTCAAGTTAATTTCCATATCAGTTGCCACACCTTGTGCTCCTCCTGATGGTTGGTGAATCATTACTCTTGAATGTGGTAATGCCGAACGTTTTCCTTCAGCTCCTGCACATAATAATACTGCTCCCATTGAGGCAGCCATACCCGTACAAATTGTAGCTACATCAGGCTTGATGTACTGCATGGTGTCATAAATTCCTAAACCTGCATAAACACTTCCTCCTGGAGAGTTCAAGTAAATTTGAATATCCTTAGAAGCATCTGCACTTTCTAAAAATAACAATTGTGCTTGTACTATGTTTGCAATTTGATCATCGATTCCTGTTCCTAGAAAGATAATTCTATCCATCATTAATCTTGAGAAAACGTCAAGTTGCGAAATGTTTAACTGGCGTTCTTCAATGATATAAGGAGTCATATTAGTAGGATTCATTGCCGCAACGATTTTATCGTAATACATGGCATTTACTCCTTGGTGCTTTGTAGCAAACTTTTTAAATTCTTTACCGTAGTTCATGTGTATGTGTTCTAAGTTGTACTTTATCTCTAGTTCTATAATCGGTATTGCAAAGGTCGTTCCGCTTTACAGATCGTGTCAATATGTCTTGCTTTTTAGCCCAGATAGTAGTGGAAAGCTTTTTGAAAGCTGTTTTTTGATTTTATAATTAGGGAAAAGCGACCAAAGGAAGCTTTTGCAATAATTGTATAAAATCTAAACAGATAAAAAAACTTGCAACGAAAAGCTGGATTAGCTCCTACTTGCTAAAATAACAAAAGAGCGTCAAAAAAATAAATTTCTGACGCTCAAATATAGGTAATTTTTATTGTTTTGCATTTGTAATAAAATCTTAAAATTTGAAACAACTAACGAAATTGTTTTCCGTTTTTTCAACTTTTGACTTTATGACATTTGACTTTACGACCAGAATTTATTCTCCGTAAGATGCAGCAATAAATTCTTCGTAAGTCACTTCTTTAGTAGTAGGATTTGCTTTTTCTTTGAATACTTCTAATAATTTTTCAGCAACTACTTGATCCGAAAGTCTTTTTACTTCGTCTTGGTTTGACAAAACGCGTGCTACAATTCCTTGAACTTCTTCCTCAGTAGGATTTGTTTGTCCGAATTGTGCCATTTGCTGACGGATATTTTTTGTAGTGAATGTTTTTAAGTCTTCAAAAGTGATTTTGATATCAGATTGTGCCATAGCTCTACCTTCAATCAATTGAAAACGCAATCCTTTCTCAGAACGTGCATACTCAACCTCAGCTTCTTCTGGAGTTAATTTTTTCTCACTTACCGTTTGTAACCATTTTTTCAAGAACTCAGCTGGCAAATCAAATTTTGTGTTTTCGATTAAGAACTCAGTTACATCACCCAATAATTTTTGATCTGCTTGAGCAGCAAATTGGCTTTCAGCATCCTCTTTGATTTTTCCTTTCAATTCTTCAAGTGAAGAAATTGTTCCAGCACCAAACAATTTATCAAACAATTCTTGGTTCAATTCAGCTAATTCAGCAGTGTTGATTGCTTCGATAGTGAAGTTTACATCAACGTCTAAACCGTGAACATCGTCGTGAGCCACTTTCATGACATCCATTAACTGGTGATCGTCTTCAAATAAACCTTTAGTATTTACAGTTACCACATCACCTACTTTTTTACCAATGAATAAATCAAAAGTCGCTTTGTCTTTAAAAAGATCAGCAGCAATAGTAGTGGCATTATTGATTCCTTTTTCTTCGTTTGAGAATGTTCCCGTAACATCTGAATCAGCAGCAACAACTTCTTGAGGAATTGCAGTTCCAAATTGTTTTTGGATTCTTTCTACTTGACCGTCGATTAATTTATCATCAGCAGTAACCACATATTTTACGATGTCGTTTTTAGCTTCTAAGTCCAATTCGAAATTAGGAACCAAACCGATTTCATATTCGAAAGTCAATTCTTCAGCACTCCAATCAAAGTTTTCATTCACTTTAGGAAGTGGAGTTCCAAGAAGATTCAATCTCTCAGACTGAACGAAACGCTCAAGTGCTAAATCTACAACTTTCTGAACTTCTTCTTGTTTAATAGCTTTACCGTATTGTTTTTCAACAAGGTCTTTTGGCACAGCACCTTTTCTAAAACCTTTAACAGTTGCCAAAGGCATTTTTTCGTTTATTCTTTTTGCTACTTGACCTTTATAATCCATATGAACAACTGTCATTACAATTGTTTCATTTACAGCGTCTATTGCTACTCTTTTAATATCCATCTTCTTCTTTAATTTACATTATAAATTCGGAATGCAAAATTATAAAATTTTTATAAGCCAACCAAGCTTTTTATCGAGACCCTTTTTACCCAATTTCTTCCTTCAAAATCTTATAAAAAGACCATTTCCTGAATATAAATTCTTGAAGTGATTGTTCTTTACCTTTTTGCTACAAGCTTAAGGAATCCATCTATAGATTTCTGACTCTACCCAAGTCAGGAAACGCATAGATTTTCTTAAACAAAAAAAGCCTCGATTTTATCGAGGCTTTTAGTTTGTGCGTGAATTATTGACCTAATACATCAAAATTGAAAGTTTGTAGCCCGTAGCGGAATCGAACCGCTCTTACATGGATGAAAACCATGCGTCCTAACCGATAGACGAACGGGCCTGCTTTTATTTCGGGTGCAAAAATAGAAACTATTTTTTAAAATCCAAAAAAAAATTGCTGCTTTTTATAAAAAAATAAGAATTACATGGAACAAAACTCGCAACTGTTTGATTTATAATCACTAAAAATTTAAGCAATTTATTTAAAAAATAGGGTTCAAAACAAATAAGAGCTCTTAGACTTGATCCTTTCTAAAAAAATAAACATTAAAAAGCAGTATCCAAGTAAAAGCACAATCCAGTTCACTAAAGAATCAACTGAATTGTGCCTCTTTATTTTACTTTAAAATATTAAAAAAATTATACTCTAAATTAAGGTAAACACCATTAGGAGCTGTTCTCATCATAGAACTATACAATTCATATCTATAAGCAAGGTCAATCCTTGCTTGACTGTTTATTATAAATTGAACAGACGGCACTACATCTAGAAATGATTTTCCATTTTTATTCAATGTTTGTCCTAAAAACTCAATCATTGTATTAATGTTGGTCTGCTTAAAATTAGTGTATTTCTTAGGATACATCAATCTACCAATAGAAAATGTGTAATTAGTAGCATAGTCACTTAAGTTCTCTGGAAAGTTATAATTAGGTTTGTTATCATACGCTTTTTCAAAACTTAAACTTGAACTAAGAGCTACTTTTTTGATGAGCTGCGTGGCTACCAATCCAGTTTCAAAACCTGTGTTTTGTCCTTGAATTTCAATTTGCTCTTGATGAATCTCAGCCTTATTAAAACTATAACGTCCGTAAACTGCCATCCTAAAATGACTTTGCACATCATCAGTTGAAAGAAACCTGTATTTAGCATAAATACTGGCTCCTTCTGTGTTTAATTGATTTTCTCTACTGCTCACAAAAAGCGTTGTACGAACCATCACATTTTTATTAATTCCTAAGGTAGCCTCGGGCATCATGTGGTAGTTGTATCCTGACTCCATTTGTTTTTTAAAAATAGATTGTCCTAAACGAATTCCTAAAGAACCTGCAGGTACGTTACTTGCAGGATCCGTGACAACAAAAAGCTCTTGAGCATTAATAATCGTTACAAACAGTAGTAATACCGCACTAAATAACTTCATTATAAAACTCTTTTAATATGATAATCTTCTTCATTATCAAGTGCATAAGTAGGGACTTTTGAAAATGTTTTTTGCATTTTTTTAAATTCCTTATGCGTTAAATATCCTTTGTCATAGACTTTTACCTTAGTATCCGTTGTGCTATTCGATACGTTTTCATCTAGTATGATGTAACTTGACTCTTTCTTTTTGAGATCATCTGGCGAGAGCACCACCTCTAGCGAACCTATAAAAAAACCTGCTTTTTCAACAGCATCTTTCAACATTTTTGGCGTAATGGCATTGTTGTTTTCAAAGGCTACAAAAAAAGAATTTGTATTTAAATCCGTACTTATATTGGCTACTCCATTCATCGCTTTTAATTGCTTATTTATAGCATTCGAACACATTGAGCATGTTAAACCTGTCGCTTTAATTTCGGCTTTTTGCATCTGAGCCAAACTGGTAAAACCGCATAGCAGAACTAAGCCAATAGACATGATTGCTTTTAAATTATTTCTAAACATCTTATTATTTTTTTAAAAAGGTTAGAATAATTTCCTCTGTTGGGTTTGTTGCTACTAATTTACCTGAAACATCAAACAAATAAGAACTTGGCAATCCCTCTACTCCAAAAAGCAATGCTGTTTTTGCATCAAAACCTTTTGCATCTATCAATTGCGGATAGGCCAATTTATCTTTTTCGATAGCCGCAATCCATTTTGCCTTATTGGTATCCAATGAAATCCCTACTATTTCAAAATTTTCAATTTTATGAGCATTATAAAAAGGTACTAATTTTTTATTGGCTTGTCTGCATGGTCCACACCAAGACGCCCAAAAATCAACTAAAACTACTTTACCCTTAAATGATTCAAGAGTTACTGCAACGTCCTTATCGTTGTTTAACTGTACATTTGGCAACGCATCACCGGTTTTAATTTGAGCATTGGCCGTAGCCAAATTAAAAACTATACTGAGTATTATTACTATTTTTTTCATCTTGTTTACGGCTTAAAACAGACCTACTTATTGAGCAAAGCATGGCTTAACAAGTAGGTACTTGTTTGAATTAATATGTTTTATTCTTGCTTTTTAGCAACTCGATCGTATTGACAACATCCGTGAAGACCATCATAAGCTGCATCTGGAGCTTTGTGATTATCACTATCATAACCAGCTGCAGCAATTCTTTTTAAGATTTCTTCTTGGTTTGTTTTGGCAGGATTGAACACTAATGTTGCCATTTTAGTCTCAGTATCCCACTGCACCTTTGCTACGTTTTTTTGACCACCAGCCGTTTCTATATTTTTTTTGCACATACCACAGTTTCCGTAAATTTTAACTGTTTTGGTCACTTTATTAGTACTTTGTGCACTTACTGTTACTGATAACATTATTACTAAGGCAACTAAAATTTTATGAATTGTTTTCATCTTGATTTATTTTTTGAGATATAATGCCGCCAAATACATCAGCACTACATAAAAATGTATTGTTGAATAAATGACACGACAAATTTTGGAATTAATTTAAGCTAATTTTTTTTGACAAGACAGATTTTTGGCTGTCACCAATACAATTATGCTATTTTTGGCGGAAGCCAGATGGATCTATATCCTGAGGATATGAAGATCTTAGAATAATAAAAGTCCTGCTTTTTTGTTGAAAAATCAAATAACGGATTATTAAATTCCAATTGAATACTATTTGTCATTCCTAGATAAACGAAAGAACCTCCGCATGTAATGCTTTTACAAGCGCCATTACAACCTTCGTGAGATTCTTTTTTAGAGGATTGTTTTTTAGAACAACAATCTGTTTTTTCTTTTTTGACTATGCTTTTTTTAGCACAGCACGCCATCTCCCCTTTTTTATTACAAGCCATAGTTGTTGTTGGACTCAAAAAGAATCCAAAAACAACTAAAAGTAATATGTATAGGTTTTTTGACATTTTTATTTATTATCGAATACAAAGATATTTTATTAACCAATTACAATAGAGCATATTATTGCTAAATGAGTGTTAAATTTTAATTTTTACTTGCTAATCCCTAACAATCCATTCATTATTGACTGAGAAACTGATAATAACACACTAAAAATTATTGCCGTAAGAAAGGTCTCTACCTTAAACCCGTCCACAATTTGTGAACACAATACAATCATAAGCGCATTAATAATCAACAAGAACAATCCTAATGTAAGCACTGTAACCGGTAATGTTAGAAGAACAAGAATAGGTTTGATAAAAATATTTAACAATCCTAAAACCACCGCTACAATCAAAGCTGTTGTAAATCCATTTACGTAAACGCCAGGTAAAAAGTTTGCAAGAATTAAAACTATTACTGATGTGATGATAATTTTTAGAAGTAAATTCATGGGATAAATGGTTTTTAAATTAAATTAAAAGTAATAATTTTTACAGATTTTTGAAACTATTCCAAGAAAGAAATTACTTTGTCATAAAACATTGCAGGGTTTTCGGCATGCAGCCAATGCCCCACTTTAGGTATTGTTTCAACGGTTGCCATAGGAAAATGATGTTCTATGGTACTAAAATCAGTGTCCAAAATATAATTTGAATCACCTCCTCTTATAAACAAAGTAGGCTGCGTAAATATTGCATTTTCTGGCAACGGCTGGCCTATTTGGTCTAAATTTTGATTAAAAGCTTCCAAATTAAATCTAAAAGCCAATTGACCAGGCTCTTTCCAATACAAGTTTTTCAACAAGAACTGTCTTGTACCAAAATCCGGAATGAATTTTTCAAGAATCGTCTCGGCATCATTACGAGTTGGTTTCTTAGAAAAATCAACAGCGTTTAAGCCCGCTAAAATAAGTTGATGATGCTGAGGATACAGTTTTGGACCTATGTCTGCAACGATTAGCTTACTAATCAATTGCGGTTGTGTTGTAGCCAGTGTCATAGCTACTTTGCCACCCATACTGTGCCCAATAATAAAAATAGAGGACAACTCATGCGCTTGACAATACTCAAAAACATCTTGTGCCATGATTGCATAACTAAATTCACTAGAATGTAAGCTTCTACCGTGATTGCGAAGATCTAGCGTGTGAACTTGAAAATGAGCTGCAAATTGCGTTGCCAATGATTTCCAATTGTCTGACATGCCCAAGAATCCATGCAGAATTAAAAGCGGTTGCCCTGAACCTTCTATTTTTGAAAAAAGCATATGCTATTATTTTTTAAACTTAATTGACTCTTATTTACTTCAACTTTCTTAAATACATATTCACCACATTATCAAATCCTAAATAAAGAGATTCCGAAATTAAGGCGTGACCAATGGAAACTTCCAGTAAACCCGGAATATTCTCTTTAAAAAACTGAATATTATCTAAACTTAAATCATGACCCGCGTTAATCCCTAATCCCAGTTGGTTAGCAATTTCAGCCGCTTTAATGTAAGGGTCAATTCCTTTTTTGTTCCCCAAACTGTATTGGTGCGCAAATTCCTCGGTGTATAATTCTATTCTTTCGGTTCCTGCTTTTTGAGCGCCTTCAATCATGGCAGCAATGGGATCTACAAAAATAGATGTTCGAATGCCGTGACGCTGAAACTCCTGAATTACTTCTGTTAAATAGGATTGGTTTGCAATCGTGTCCCAACCTGCAGATGAAGTAATAGCCCCAATAGCATCTGGAACCAAGGTTACTTGTGTAGGCTTACACTCTAATACCAAATCGATAAAGTTGTGCTGTGGATTTCCTTCTATATTATACTCTGTATGAACAACTGCTTTTAAGTCACGTGCATCTTGATACCTAATATGGCGTTCGTCAGGTCTAGGATGGATTGTTATTCCTTGTGCACCAAAATTTTGTAGATCTATGGCTACCTGTAAAAGATTAGGCACATTACCACCGCGAGCATTACGTAACGTAGCTATTTTATTAATATTCACACTTAACTTTGTCATTTATATCGCTTTTGTTTTGATAGTTATATTTATGATTACAAAAATACAAAGTAAAACTTAGGAGATTTTGCTAATTTTTGATTATTTTGCAAGAAATATTGCGGATTGATTTATGACAGAAATTACAGAGTTTATAACCAACGATTTTAAGGCTATTGACAAACAAGAATTTATAGCTACGGTTCAGGATTTTTTTAGTGAGCTCCACTACTCTCACTTTCCTGTTGTAGATGAGGGTGTATATATAGGTAGCATTCCATCAAAGGATATAGAAACATTTGATAGCACTAAAAAAGTAGCCGATTATCGCTTCACCCTTGAAGGTTTTTTTACAAGAACTAATATGGTGTGGCTCGACGTACTTGAAGTTTTTGCTAGAAACAAAACAAATTTAGTTCCCGTTCTAGATGAAAACAATACTTATGTTGGGTATTATGAAATGGAGGATGTTATGCGTTATTTTCACGACACCCCATTTTTAAAAGAACCAGGAGGAATCATTGTAGTAAAAAAACCCGTGCTAGAATACTCGATGAGTCAGATCACTCAAATCGTAGAAAGCAATAATGGTAAACTGCTTGGCTTATTCGTTTCGGAAGCAGCAGTTGATAGCATTGTGGTTACTTTAAAAATTTCTTTGGGCGCTATGAACGAAATCATTCAAACCTTTAGACGATATAATTACGAGATTTTATCAGACCACCAAGAAGACAATTACATCAACAACTTAAAAGAACGCTCTGATTATTTAGACAAATACCTCAATATCTAGAGAAAATTTCACTTCAAAAAGGGCTATACCTATTATTCCATAAAACGATTATTCAAAAAATATGAAAGTTGCTATCTACGGTCAATATTATCAAAACAGCACAGAACCAATTATCAATGATATCTTTGATTTTTTCAATAAAAAAAAGGTTGAAATGGTTATTGAAGCTCAATTTTTAAAAACATTAAACGATAAGAAAATTGTAGAAAAAACATACAATACCTTTAGCAAACACACTGAATTAGACACTAGTTTTGATATGTTGATAAGCATAGGTGGAGATGGAACCATATTAAGAGCTGCTACACTAGTGAGAGACTCTGGCATTCCAATATTAGGTATAAATGCGGGCAGACTAGGTTTTTTAGCTACAGTACAAAAGGAAAATATTGCAGCATTTATGCAATTTGTAATTGATAAAAAATATACCATTTCAAAAAGGACTCTATTAACATTAACCTGCACACCCTCAAACGAGGCCATAGAGGAAATTAATTTTGCAATGAATGAAATAACAGTGAGCAGAAAAGACACCACTTCTATGATCACTATTGACACGTATCTAAACGGAGAGTTTTTAAATTCATATTGGGCAGACGGCCTCATTATATCAACCCCAACTGGATCAACTGGATATTCATTAAGTTGTGGTGGACCAATATTAACTCCTGATGTAAAAAGTCTTGTCATTACACCAATTGCACCACACAACCTCACGGCACGACCACTTGTAGTTCCAGACGAAACAGAAATCAGACTAAAAGTATCTGGAAGAGAAGAAAATTATTTGGTTTCATTAGATTCAAGAGTTACCTCTATAAAAAATGAATCGATATTAACCTTAAATAAAACACCATTTCAAATTAATATGGTTGAAATACCCGAAGAAACTTTCCTAAAAACACTTCGTAACAAATTACTTTGGGGTCAAGACAAGCGCAATTAAATCATTTTACTTAAAAGGCTATACGATTTTATCAGTTTTTTACGTTTAAAAGAAACAAACGCCTTGTTTAAAGAACGTTACTATGTGAATTATTAAAAAAATACACATTTAACAGATTGGGCATTGTATCGAATTGATAATTATTATATTTGCACGCAATTTTTGAGTTAATGAAGAAGATCTTTTATTTATTATTATCTATTATTCCCTTTACTGAAGTACAATCTCAAATACATGAGGTTGGTGTTTTTATGGGCGGTAGCAATTACGTAGGTGATGTAGGTACAACAACTTATATTGCACCAAATGAAACTGCTTTTGGTTTTTTATACAAATGGAATAAAAGTCCTAGACATTCCTACAGGTTTTCATACAATCAATCTCATCTTACTGCTAGAGACCAAGATTCTAAAGAAGGAAGTAGAACTAACAGAGGTTATGATTTTAAAACAAATATTCAAGAACTATCATTAGGTCTAGAGTTCAATTTTTTTGACTTTAATCTTCATGAATCATCTACTAAAATTACTCCGTATGTGGCATCAGGTATTAATTATATCTTTGCTGATTATGACTTAAACAACAGTAATACCGGCTTAACTGTAAATGGACGAACAGAAAGAAAAAAGTCTGTTGCAATACCAATGATAATAGGTGTTAAATCAAACATTACACCACATATCATATTAGCTTTTGAAACAGGTGCTCGATACACCTTTACCGATAATATAGACGGTAGTTTTAATCAAAATTTTGGGAATATAAATAATAACGATTGGTATGTTTTTACAGGAGTAAGTCTTACATACACTTTTGGACAAAAACCGTGTTATTGCACAGAATAAAAATGAATTTATTAGAGAATATAGACACCACTAGATTACCCAAACACCTAGCCATCATAATGGATGGTAACGGACGCTGGGCAAAACAACAAGGATTTTTACGCGCTTTTGGTCACGAAAGCGGTACTAAATCAGTAAAAGTTATTATTGAAGCTACAGCAAAATTAGGCATTGAGTGCCTAACATTATACGCATTCTCTACTGAAAACTGGAATAGACCTAAGCTTGAGGTAGAAACCTTAATGAAGGTTCTTATAAATTCCTTAAAGAAAGAGTTGAACACACTGCAAAAAAACAACATTAAGCTTAACGCAATAGGCAACTTAGAAAAACTCCCTAAAACAGCTCAAAAAGAATTACTTGACGTTATTGAAAAGACCAAAAACAATACTCAAATGACTTTGACTTTGGCGCTAAGCTATGGTTCAAGAGAAGAACTCGTTTCGGCCGTAAAAAACATCTGTAGTAAAGTTAAAAATAATATAATTTCAATAGACAATATTGACGATTCCATTATTAATGAGCATCTTTACACGCAAAATTTACCAGAGGTAGATTTATTAATACGAACAAGTGGAGAACATAGGATAAGTAATTTTTTGTTGTGGCAAATAGCCTATGCAGAATTATATTTTACTGATATATTGTGGCCAGACTTTAAAGAACAAGATTTATATGAGGCTATCATTAGTTATCAAAAAAGAGAACGCAGATTTGGAAAAACAAGTGAACAAATTAAATAATTTTTTAGTGTTAAAAAAAAGCATACAATTAGCCCTTAGCGTATTAATTTTCGGGTGTTTTACACAAGTAAAAGCGCAGGAAAGAGTTCCTTTTGATCAAGGAAAAAAATACATATTAGCTGATGTTACCGTTGTAGGCGATATTAGTTTTAACAGTCAGACTGTAGTTACTTTTACAGGACTACAAAAAGGTCAAGAAATTACAATTCCTGGAGAAGAAGTAAGTACTGCTATAAAAAAACTAGGCAAGCTTGGCTTATTTGATGAAATCTCTTTTTATATAAATAGAATTCAAAACGATAGTATTTACCTTGATTTAAACATTGTTGAACTACCAAAACTAGGTGAAGTAAAAATTGTAGGTGTTAAAAAAGCTAAAGTAGAAGAACTGATCAAAGACAACTCTCTTACAAAAGGGAAAGTTGTTAATGAGAATTTAATAACAACCACTAAAAATTATATTGAAAATAAATATAAGAAAGATGGTTTTTATAACACTAAAGTTAACATCAACACCATAAAAGACACCACGACTATCAATCAAGTGAATATGCTTGTAAACATTGATAAAGGTGACAAGGTAAAAATAGAAAGTATTGATTTTGTAGGAAACACTAAAATAAGTGACAAAAAACTACGAAATGCAATGAAAGATACAAAACAAAAGAAATTGACTCGTCTTTTAAAACCTTCAAAATACATTAAAGACAAATACAAAACAGATCTTGAAAAAGTAATAGCTTCTTACAAAGAAAAAGGTTTTAGAGATGCTAGAATAGTATCTGATTCTATAGTGTACAATAAAGACAAAAACCTCTTAAACATAAAAATTAATGTTGAAGAAGGAAATAAATATTACTTTGGAAACATAAAATTTCTTGGAAATACGGTCTATACTGATCAAGGTTTAGCTAGAGTTTTAGGAGTTAAAAAAGGAGATACATACAACGGCGTTTTACTTGAAAAAAGAATTGCTGACAAGTCTAAACCAGATGCTGAAGACTTAACAAACTTATATCAAAATAATGGTTATTTATTTTCCAATGTAAATGCTGTTGAAGTTAAAACGGCAAACGATACCATTGATTTTGAGATTAGAATCACCGAAGGACCTATTGCTTATTTTAACAAAATTTCAGTAGTAGGAAATGACAAAACTAATGACAGAGTAATTTACCGTGAGTTAAGAACCAAACCAGGGGAAAAGTACAGTAAAGACGAATTAGTACGTACGGTTCGTGAAATTGGACAATTAGGATTTTTTGATCCTGAAGCTATTGATCCGAAATTTAAAAATGTAGATTCAGGAGCAGGAACGGTAGATATTGAATACAATCTTGTAGAAAAAGGATCTAGCCAAATTGAACTTCAAGGTGGTTATGGTGGTGGTGGTTTCATAGGTACACTTGGACTATCATTTAATAATTTTTCTGCTCGAAATATGTTTAAAAAAGAAGCATACAAGCCATTACCTATGGGAGACGGACAAAAAGTTTCACTGCGTTTGCAAGCTAGTACCTTTTTTCAAACATATAGTGTATCATTTTCAGAGCCTTGGTTTGGAGGTAAAAAACCAGTATCTTTTAGTTCATCACTATCATACAGTAAACAATTTTTGAACAATTTTATTACACAAAGAGCAGATAAAACAAGAAGTTTTGATATCCTAACATTATCTGTAGGTCTTGCAAAAAGACTTACTGTGCCAGATGATTTCTTTGTATTATCCCAATCTGTAAGTTACCAGCACTATTCGTTAAACAACTACAACACTGGTTTGTTTACATTTGGTAACGGAACTTCAAGAAACTTATCATACACTATAGGACTTACAAGAAACAGTAAAGGTGTAAACCCTATTTTCCCAACATACGGATCAGAGGTTAGCCTTTCAGCAAAACTGACACCTCCTTATTCTTTGTTTAATGGAGTAGATTATGCTAACCTGGGCAATCAAGAAGAATACAAATTAAAGAATACAGTAGACAGACAAAATGTACCCGATGCTAATGGAAACATAGTAAACATTGGCGATTATGTTGATGCTAATGGTAATAAAGTAACTGATTTTAATTTGGCTGCAGCCGATGCAAGTAAAGTTGACCAAAAAAGGTTCAACTGGTTAGAATACTATAAAGTAAAATTCAAAGCTGATACGTATACCAAAATTTATGGTAAATTAGTATTGCGTTTATTAACAGAGTTTGGATTTTTAGGAAGCTACAATCAAGATCGTGGAGCAGTTCCGTTTGAAAGATATTATTTAGGTGGAGACGGATTAGCAAACTTTGCGATGGATGGACGTGAAAACATTCAATTACGCGGTTATCCTAACAACTCTCTTACACCTACAAATGAAAGAGGAGAACAAATAGGTGGAACAGTATTTAACAAGTTTTCAATGGAACTACGTTACCCTATCACATTAAAACAATCAGCATCTATATATGCACTTGGATTTTTAGAGGCGGGTTCAGCATACAAAGATTTTAAAGCCTATAACCCATTTTCTTTAAACAGATCAGCGGGTGTTGGATTGCGTGTTTTCATGCCCGCATTTGGATTATTAGGAATTGATTTTGGTCATGGATTTGATGCACTTCCAGGACAAGCCAAAGCAAATGGATGGGAAACGCATTTCATTATAGGCCAACAGTTCTAAGCATCATTTTTTGCAACTTAAAATAGTACCATTATGAAAAAACAATTTATAGTCGTTTTTGTAGTATTTGCATTTGTTTTCCACGGATTGAATGCACAAGTCAAAGGAACAAAACTTGGGTACATAGATATGGAGTATATTTTACAAAATGTACCCGATTATATTGAGGCAAAAAATCAATTGGAACAAAGAACTCAAAAATGGAAAATTGAGATTGACACCAAAAGAAATGAAATCAACACGCTTAAGGAAGCATTAAAAGCCGAAAAAACATTATTAACAAAAGAGCTAATTGAAGAAAGAGAAACAGAAATTCGGTTTCTTGAAAATGAAAATTTAGAGTATCAGCAAAAGAGATTTGGTCCCAACGGAGATTTAATAGCTCAAAAAGAAACACTGATAAAACCAATTCAAGATCAGGTTTTCACAGCAGTCCAAGATATTGCAGACCGATTGAAGTATGATTTTATATTTGATAAATCTTCGGACCTAACCATGCTTTTTGCCGCAAAAAAATTCGATATTAGCGATCAAGTTTTAAGAGTACTTACACGTGCTGAAAAAAGAGAGCAACTCACAAAAAAACAGCTTAAAGATGCTGAGGCAAGGGAAAGTAAAGAAGATGCCGATGCTGATAACGAGCTTGTTCAAGAGAGAAAAAAAGTTCTAGAGGAGAAAAAGACGGCTCGAGACAAAGCTTTTGAGGAGCGCAAAGCATTGCAAGAGCAAAAGAAGAAAGAGTTCGAGGACAACAAAAAAAGAATTCAAGAGGAAAGATTGGCTAAAAAAAATGGCACGGTTTTAGCAAAACCAACTTCAGATGACGCAACTAAAACCGCAACAAATGAAGCAACTAAAACGACCCAAAAAACGGAGGAAGTAAAATTAAATTCAGCCGAAGAGAAAAAGAAAATTTTTGAAGAGCGCAAGAAAGCTTTAGAGGATAAAAAGAAAAAAATCCTTGAAGATCGAGAAGCTCAAAGAAAAGCAAAAGAAGATTTACAAAAGAAGAACACAAATAACAATTAATTACTTAATATTTTAAAACCGATGAAACAAATCAAAACTCTATTAATTGCTGCACTATTAATGTTAGGAGCAAACCAAACCGTTAATGCACAAGCAAAGACAGCTCATGTTGATGTAAGTGAAATTATGACAAAAATGCCAGCAGTATTAGATGGTCAAAAACAATTAGATAAATTGAGTGGTACATACGATGCTGAATACAAAAAAATGGTAGAGGAATACCAAGGGAAATTAAAAAAGTACGAAGCAGAAGCTGCTACAGTAACTGAAGCTATAAACGGTGAACGTTCAAAAGAAGTACAAGACATGCAAAAAAGAATTGTTGATTACAGAGACAATGCTCAAAAAGAATTGCAACAAAAAGAATCAGATATCATGAAACCACTTATGGAAAAAGTAAGAGCTTCAATCCAAAAAATTGGTAAAGCAAAAGGTTTTCAATATATCGTTGATGGATCTTCTTTATTACTTGCTGACGGACCAAACTTGACAGCTGATGTTAAAAAAGATTTAGGTTTCTAAAAAAATCAAGCTTTAAATTATAAAAACTGCTCCTACTATTAAAGTTTGAGCAGTTTTTTGTTTCAATACAGTATTGCAATATTAAATTTAAGCACATAACTTTGTTACTATGGACTACAACAATCAGCCGATAGGAATTTTTGACTCAGGAATAGGTGGCACCTCTATATGGAGTGCTATACACGCATTACTTCCAAATGAAAAAACAATATATCTTGCCGATAGCAAAAATGCTCCCTACGGTCAAAAATCAAAATCAGAGATTATTGCCTTGAGCATGAAAAACACTGATTTTTTAATAGATATGGGTTGTAAATTAATAGTAGTGGCTTGCAATACCGCTACCACAAATGCCATTCAAGAATTAAGAGCCAAATATACTATTCCGTTCATTGGCATAGAGCCAGCTATAAAACCAGCTGTTACGCATTCAAAAACACAAGTAATTGGCATTTTAGCAACACAAGGGACTCTCAATAGTGAGCTCTTTAATAAAACAACTGAAAAATATCAGGATACAAAAATAATTGAACAAGTAGGACACGGCTTGGTTCAATTGATAGAAAACGGGCAGATAAACTCCCCAGAAATGACTCTTTTACTAAAATCTTATCTTGCACCAATGATTCGAGAAAACATTGATTATCTTGTACTAGGTTGCAGCCATTACCCCTATTTGATTCCGCAAATAAAAAAAATACTTCCTGATCACATTCAAATTATAGATTCAGGTCAGGCTGTAGCCAAACAAACTCAAAACGTACTACGAGAAAAAGTAGGTTTTACTTCTAGTTCAGGGTCTGAAAATATATTTTACACGAATACGAATCCAAAAGTGCTTCAAGAAATTATTGGCAATAATTTTACAGCCATTAGCAAAGACTTTTAAAGGAAGTTACTCTTCTTTGAACCAGCTTGAGTACATCACATAATTATTAGAAATACGTTCAATTTCGCCAGCAAAATCAGACTGATCAATATCCTTAACTTTCTTGGCTGGTACTCCCGCCCAAATAGAGCCCGAAGTTACAACTGTGTTTTGAGTAATCACAGCCCCTGCAGCTACAATAGAGTTACTTTCTACAATACAATTATCCATAACTATAGCTCCCATACCTATTAAAACGTTGTCGTGTAAGGTACAACCGTGCACAATAGCATTATGCCCTATAGAAACATTATTCCCTATAATTGTGGGGTGCTTTTTATAGGTACAATGAATAACTGCACCATCTTGAATATTTACCTTATCTCCTATAGTAATAAAATTTACATCACCCCTAATTACAGCATTAAACCAAACACTACAATTTTTTCCAAATTTCACATCGCCTACAATGGTAGCGTTTTCTGCAACATAGCAATCTTCAGGTATAGCAGGAGTTTTTCCTAGAACCGATTTTATGATCATAAAAAATTAGTTTATGGCTGGACAATTACATGAATATTTAGCTGGCTTACAAAATAAATCAATCCCTAAGGTAATTTGATGGTAACCACCGTTATCAAACTGCACGGCTCCCGAAAGTTGAGAATAGGTATATGCAAACATAAACTTATTAACATTCAACCCCACAATTGGGGTAATATATTGTAATTTTTGGGTTCCAATGACACCGTTATCATTGAACTGTGCTCCTTCTAAACTACGTCTGTACGAAAGACCACCCCACAAACGTCCAAAATCAATGTTTTTATAAACTTTCAAATTTAAATCTATTGCTTTTTCATTTGTAGCTTCTACTTGTTGATACAAAACAGATGGTTCCCAAAGCAATCCTTTTGGATTACCAAAATTATAGCCTGCACTAATCATATATTTTCTTAGATTGTCACTTTCGTAATCACTATAAATTGCTCTTTTAGATTCGATGGCGTTCTTTACAGTAGCATGAGCATAAAAATCAAGATAATTATAAGATAAACCAATATCGGTATTAAAATATGCCTCTTTAAGGATCACAGTTCCATCTACAGAGGGATCACTTTGTCCTGGCTCTAAAAAAGAGGTTTGGTCTAGTTGACTTTGAATAAAACCCGCACTCATACCAAAAGACAGTTGATTAAGATCTACTTCATCTCTAGAAAACATCAAATGATAAGCATAAGTAAGTTTCACACCCTTTTGAGAATGAAATCCATTTTTATCATTAAAAACAATAATACCTGCACCAGCATTATCACTTATTCTACCATTAAAACTGAGTGTTTGTAAAGCAGGAGCATCTTCCTGATCAAACCATTGTTTACGAGCAGTAAGTCTTATTTTTGAACAATTTGCGGCACCTGCCATAGAAGGATGAAGAAGGTAATAATTATCAGATAGATAATCGGAATAAACAGGAATTCCCTCTTGAGCAAAAGAATATTGGCAAAAGAAAAAAACAAGTAAAACAGTAAGTTTTTGATACATCGAAAATAATTTAATTCACCAAATGAATTCACTGGCTATAATTGCGTAAAATCAAATCTTGAAACCATAAACTAGACAACAAAAGTTAATTTCTTCTTTAAAAAATCAAATATAGGTATTCATAGAAAATAACTTTAGTAAATTTGTAAAAATTTCAAAAATCATGAGCAAAATCACCATAAAAGAAACGCAAAACCCAACTATACTAAAATTTGAGTTTGAAGATTTTATAACACAAAATGAAAATTTTGAGTTTAAGAATATTGACGAAGCTAAAGATTCGCCATTGGCTCAAAAATTATTTTATTTACCCTTTGTAAAAACCGTATATATCTCCGGTAATTTTATTGCAATCGAAAGATTTAGCATTGTAGAATGGGATGATGTCAAGGACGCAGTAGCAGAGCAGATTGAACAATTTATAATAGACGGAGGCGTAATTGTAACTAAAAGTGAAACTACTACAAAAAAGCAACCTGTTAATGTTTATGGAGAAACTACTCCAAATCCAGCTGCATTAAAATTTGTAGTTAGTAAAATGTTGACCAAAAATGCTGTAGAATTTAAAAATATAGATCAAACTAGTGCTTCACCTTTAGCAAAGGAATTATTTAAATTTCCTTACGTAAAAGAGATTTTTATTGATGAAAATTATATTTCAATTACAAAATATGATATCAATGAATGGCAAGAAATCACATTAGAACTGAGAAGTTTTATCAAACAATATATTGAAAACGGGGGTATTGTACTAGATGAAAGCTACATTGCAAGCACTACTGAAACAGAAACTATCAAGGCGCAAGAGTTTGATAATTTAGACACCACGTCGCAACAAATTATAAATATTTTAGAAGAATATGTAAAACCAGCTGTTCAGGCTGATGGAGGTAATATAGCTTTTGACTCGTACAATGAGGAGGAAAAACTGGTAAAAGTTATTTTACAAGGAGCTTGTAGTGGTTGTCCATCATCAACTTTTACTTTAAAAAGCGGTATCGAAAACATGTTAAAAAGCATGCTAAATGACGAAAGTATCAAAGTAGAAGCCGTTAATGCATAAGTACTTTTACTATGGTTTAGCATAGATTAAACCCTAGAGTATTATAAACTTTATTTATTTAAAAAAGCGTTTCTATCGAAGCGCTTTTTTGTGTTTTATATAGAATATAAAGTAGTGGCACGATTCAAATTCTCATTCCAATTAAAATAAAAGGTCTGGTTATTCCCAAAATCAACATCCTACAAAATGAGTAAAATCAATACTTTTGACAAATAACATACATTTCACAACTGATTTTCAATAAATTATTAATAATAGGTTAAACTATAATTGAAAAAAAATCACTAACATTGTAGGACTAATCAAATAAAAAATACCATGGGACTAACCTCTTTTTTTAAAAATTTATTTGGCTCTGCCAAAGAAACCACGACTGAATTGGCCAATAAAGCCGAAGCAACACTAGAACAAGCAAAAGCAAATGCTGCACCTTACCTAGATAAAGCCGAAGATTTTATTGAAGACAAACTAGAGCAAGCCAAAGAAGCTGCAGCTCCTTACCTTGAAAAGGCAGAAAACTTTGCCGAAGAAACCATTGATAAAGTTAAAGTACACGCAGCACCTATTGTTGATAAAGCAGAAGAGTTTGCTGGACAAGCAAAAGAAAAAGTAGCTGAATTTGCTGATAAAGCCGAAGAAACTTTAGAAAACCTTACGGATACTGTAAAAGAAAAATTGAATCACACTAGCGATGCAATTGCTGACGGTACCGAAGATGCCAAAAAAGCGATTGAAAATACAACTGAGAAAACTGTAGCTTTAGCTGACGACGGAAAAGAAATTGCTAAAACAGAAATAAAAGAAGTTGTAAATAAAATCGAAGAAGACGCAGATTAATTTAATAAAAAGTAAAATAATTGTATTTTTGACCCACAAATCCAACCTTCTCGTATTGAGAAGGTTTTTTATTTTACAAATATGAATCTAGACCCAAACCAAATCACTAGCTACGCCAATACTTTTGCGCAAGTATTAATTGATTATTCCCCAAAATTAATATCGGCATTTATTATCCTAATTGCTGGATTATACATCATCCGATTAATCAATCGATTTATCAGGACCTTAATGGTCAAGAGAGACCTAGACCCCACTCTAACACGGTTTTTAGCTGATATTTTACTTTGGGTTTTACGAGTAATTTTGTTTGTATCGTTTATCTCTAAATTAGGGATTGAAACATCCTCTTTTGTTGCAATTTTAGGAGCCATGGGACTTGCCGTGGGACTGTCATTACAAGGATCTCTTTCAAATTTTGCAGGTGGAATGTTGATAATTCTATTCAAACCCTTTCGTGTCAATGACACAATAGAAGCACAAGGTGTAACAGGAACTGTAAGTGAAATACAAATTTTTGTTACCAAATTAATTACAGGTAACAATCAAACTATTTTTGTTCCTAACGGTGCCTTATCAAATGGAAATATCATTAACTATTCTATGGAAAAAATTAGAAGAGCTGACTTAACTATTGCAATATCCTATGACACCAATATTAAAATTGCGAAAGACATCATAACTAAAGTTTTGGAAAACAACCCTAAGGTTTTAAAAACACCAGAAGCCGAAGTTGCTGTCAAAATATTAACAGACAATGCAATTCAACTTGCTGTTAGACCATGGGCAACAAATGAGGATTTTGGAAATGTATGTGCAGAAACGCTTCAAGGATGCAAAGAAGCCTTTGATATTGCCGGAATTACTATGCAACCGTTTGTTAAAGAGTCTTCGTTTACATCAAACACTGCAACCTAAAACTAGTGAGCATAATTTACTTTTTTTTAGGAGTAGTTATCATAAAGTCTTTCAAATAATAGGGTTCAAAATAAGCGACATCAACAATGTCGTTTATTTTGAATTTTTCAAAACTAAGAAAACTCATTTCGTTAGCCGAAGGAAAAACTAAAGTTTCTAGAAAAAAATGATTGCTTTTATTGAGTACGCTCTTGCATTTTACAGTACAGTCTCCCACAAAATACAAATCATCTTGAAGCTCATTAAATGAATTCTCATCTATTATTTGAGCTTGAACTTCCCGCTTTTTTTCAAGTTTTGAATCAAAAATTGCACTGTATACTTCCATTCTTCGGGCATCAATCATCGGAATAATTAAACCCTTATTAATTTTAGCTTGTGCCGCAAGAGTTTCCAGCGTATCTATAGCTATTAGTGGAATATCTAGTGCAAAACACAATCCTTTTGCAGCTGATACGCCTATACGCAAACCCGTATAAGAACCTGGACCTTGACTAACTGCAACGGCAGATAAATCTTTGATATTATAACCTGATTCTTTAAAAATTTCTTCTATAAAAACATGTAGTCGCTCTGCATGTGAGTATCCTTCTTCTGCAATTTCTTTACAAAGGATTGTTACGCCATCTTTTGCTAATGAAACAGAACAATTCTTAGTAGCGGTTTCAATGTTTAGTATATAACTCAATTTGGTTTTTGTTTAAATTAAAAATCACAATCACAAAATTAGATTTTATGATTGTGATTTCAAAATGGTAAGGATAATGATTACTTCTTATCCTTGTCCTTTTTATCTTTATCAGTAGCAATTGCCACTTTATCTCCTGAGTTTAGTTCTTTTGTAACTGTGGCATAAGGCCCTGTAATAATTACATCTCCTTTTTTTAAGCCAGTCAGGATTTCAATATTAGTATCGTCTTGAATTCCAGTTTTTATGATTCTAATTTTTGCTTTATCTCCTACTTTAACAAAAACACATTCAAATTTTTTATCGCTTTTTGGGGCAGCATCTTTTTGATCCTCACTTGTATCCTCAACTTTTATTTCTTTTACGGCAGCAGTATCTGATTTTACTACAACTGCACTAATTGGAACAGCAAGTACATTGCTTCTTGTTTCAGTAATAATATCTACCGTAGCTGTCATTCCTGGTCTAAAAGGAGAGTACGTATTTGGTTTCCCTTCTAATAAATCTTCGTACGATTCTTTCAATATTCTTACTTTAACTTTAAAATTAGTTACTTGATCTGCTGTCAAGGCTGAACTTGCTGAATTTGAAATGCTTGTAACAACACCTTTGAATTGTTTTTTTAGATATGCATCTACTTCAACATTAGCCTCATCTCCAACTTTAATTTTTACAATGTCATTCTCATTAACATCTACTTCAACCTCCATATTATTCAAGTTGGCCACTCTCAAAATTTCGGTTCCTGTCATTTGTTGTGTACCTAAAACACGCTCTCCTAATTCTACATTCAACATAGAAATAGTTCCGTCAGCAGGCGCATAAATAGTTGTACGTCCTAGATTATCTTTGGCTTCATTTACTGTCGCTGAGGCGCTTTGAACGTTGTAATAAGCTGATTGTTTTGATGCTTTTGCAACTTCAAACGAAGCAATAGCCTTGTCCCAATCCGACTTTGAAATGATTCCTTTATCAAACAATGTTTTGTTTCTATCGTAATTTGCTTTTGATTCTTTGAATGAAGCATCTGCTTGACTTAAACTTGCTTTAGTTCCGGATAAGTTAGATACTGATCTGTTGTAACCAGACGTGTATAAATCTGGATTGATCTTCACTAGTAAATCTCCTTTTTTCACTACTTGCCCTTCTTTTACATTTAAGGCTATGATTTCTCCCGAAACTTCAGAAGAAATTTTAACTTCAATTTCTGGCTGTATTTTTCCAGTAGCAGATACCGTTTCAATTATTGTAGATGGAATTACTTGTGCGGTTTCTATCTCAGTACCTACATCTTTTTTACCTATAACCCCAGACTTAGAAAGAGCAATTAAACCCGCAATAATTACTACTGCCCCACCTATTAGAATATAAACTGTTTTTTTTGACATAATAATTAGTTTTTGATAAGAGGAATTCCGAAATAGAATTCTAATATTTTAATTTTAAAGATATAATCGTATTTGGTTCTCAATACTTCAGATTGTGCATTAGTAAGCAATGTTTGGGCTTGATTGTAATCAAATGAGTTCATTAACCCAACATTATAACGTTCTTTAGCATAATCAACCGCTCCTTGTCTAGCCTCAACAGCAATTACAGCAGATTCGTATGACTTTAAGGCGCCTTTAGCATCAGTAAATGCAGTAAAAACATTTCTTTGCAAATCCAAATCTTGTTGTTCTACGGCAATTTTCGATCGTTCTAAACTCACTTTGGAACGCTCTACATTGTTTCTAACAGAAAACCCATTAAATATTGGTATTGATAATTGTGCTCCAAAAGACTGTCCTTTATTATCGCTAAACTGATTGAAAAATGGGGCTGCATTTCGGGTACCAGTTATATTTCCCATGTTATTAAAAACAGGAACATCAGCATATGAAACCCTACTATTAAAACTGTAGAAACCCTGTAAAGTAGGCTGAAAAGCTCCTTTTGCAATGTCCACATTTTTTTGGGCAATCTCTAAGTTAGTTCGAGCAATTTTCAATTCTGTTCTGCCTTCTATCGCTTTATTATAAATAGCACTTGGAGTTTGAGCCATAATATTATTCTCATCTCTCATATTAGTGTCATCTACAACATCAAAATTTTCAAAATCTTTAAGCTGTAGTAACTGCGCTAAACTTAATTTTGAGATCAATAAAGCATTATCAGCAACTATAACATTCTGATTATTCTGAGCAACGGTAGCTTTTATATCCAATAAATCTCCTCGAGGAATAGATCCAGCTTTAACTAATTCTTCTGAACGTGCATATTGCTTTTCATTGATTCCCAATTGTTCCTTTTGTACTTTTAAATTTTCTTTATTAAAAAGAACCTGCAAAAAAGCATTGGCAACATTCAAAGCGATATCCTCCTGCATTTTTAACAATTGATATTTGGCTGCCACTATGGAAAGATTGGCTTTACGAAGCGTGTTCTGATTTTGCAATCCTTTATAAATATCAATACCTACATTAGCACCAGCTGAAGTAAACTGGGTTGTTTGATTTCTCAATAAACCAGTGGTAATATCCTGATTCAAACCAATGTTCCAAGAGTGAGAAGCACTGGCATTCAATGAAGGTAAAAAATTACCAATAGCACCTCTCTTATCAATCAATGCCGTTTTAGTATCTAGAGCGGATTGTTTAATTGAGATGTTGTTTTGAATGGCGTAGTTCACACATTCTTGCAATGTCCACTTTTTGGCTTGTCCCTGAACAGACAATCCTACAAGAACAATGAATAAACTAAAAAAACTCTTTTTTTTCATATTTTTTTAAATAATTGTCTGACTTATGGGTCAAACACATTTAACTTAGTTTAATTACAATCTCTGAAACTCCAAAGTATAGCCTTTCCAAATCAATAATTAAACAATAAGACTTTCGTTCGTAGCATTTGTTACAAAAAATCATAAAAAAAGAATTGTTTTACTAATTTTGTTTTCTAAAATAAAATAAATGTACGCATTCTATCGAATCATTTTCGTTTTTACAGCTATAATTTCATGTGGATCTTGCGCTACTACAAACAAGATAAATGCTTTAAAACCCGAGCCAGATGATGCTGTACCATTGGTTTATGAAAACAATCCTTCTTTTATTAATCTTCCTATTTCGGTCAAGTTAAAAGATATAGAGAATCAAACCAATACAGTTTTAACAGGATTGATCTATGAGGACAACACCATTGAGGACGATGACATTGAAATGAAAGTTTGGAAACAAGCCCCAATAACAATTACATCTGAAAAAGGAGAAAAAATAAAAACAATTCTTCCTTTAAAAGCTGTAATAAAATACCGAATTGGCACCAAAAAAATGGGGATAGAGCTCTATGATACTAGAGAGTTTAATTTAGATGGCGTTGTGACTTTATCTAGTGATGTTACCTTAACAAATTGGAAACTAAACACTAAAACCGAATTAAAATCACTTGATTGGAACGAAAGTCCCACCATGCTTGTCTTTGATAAAAACGTACCTGTAACCTATCTAATCAATCCTGCAGTCAAAATATTTAAATCAAAAATTGAACGTAAAATTGACGAAGCCATAGGGAAATCAATGGATTTTAAACCAAATGTCTTGAGTGCATTAGAAAAAATCACCACTCCTTTTTTAATGAATGACACGTATGAAAGTTGGTTACGAATTGTCCCCTTAGAGATTTACAGTACCAATGCGACATTAAAAAACGATGCCTTACTTATAGAAATGGGAATGAAGTGCAATATGGAAACTTTTATAGGGAAACAACCTGAATCAAAGTTTAACGCCTCTAAGATTGCTCTTAAACCGGTTACCAAAATTCCTAATGATATAGATGCAAACATTATTGCTATTTCATCCTATCAAGAAGCGTCTAAAATAATGACTAAGAATTTTAAAGGTCAAGAATTTGGATCGGGTTCCAAAAAAATTCAAGTACAAAACGTGGACATTTGGCATAAAAAAGGAAAAATGATTATTGCATTAGATGTTTTGGGTAGTGTAAATGGCACCTTGTATCTATCAGGAATACCTCAATATAATGACAAAACCAAAGAAGTTTATTTTGAAGATCTTGACTATGCCTTGGATACAAAAAACAAATTAATGCGAACCGCAAACTGGATGGCTCAAACATTGATCCTGAAAAAAATAAAACAAAGTTGCAGGTATTCTATTCAACCAAACCTTGACGAAGGTCAAAAAAGTATGCTGGGTTATCTAAAAAACTATTCACCCATGCAGGGCGTATTTGTAAATGGAAAAATAGAAGAAATAGAATTCCAAAAAATACAACTTACAAATCAAGCTATTATAGCATTTGTAAAAGTAAAAGGAAAAATAAATGTTTCTATCAATGGTTTAAAATAAACATTGATAGAAACATCAAATTACGAAGCCTTATTTTTCTTCATTTTATAAATCAAATATCCAATAATTGCAACTAGTAAATACGGAATAACCATTAAGTATACAATTCCATCATTTACAGCAGCAGCTTGAGTAGTATTATCACCACTAGTAAGGGCAGCTCTACACATAGCACATTGTGCATTTACGCTAGCACTCCAAACAAAAGCTATAAATAGGAACCAAAACTTACTCCCGCTAGGATTAATTAACTTCATCTTTCTAACTGTAAAATTAATAACTATAATAAGGCGCAATCATCAAATAGACAATAACACCCGTTACTGCAACATAAAGCCAAATAGGGAATGTGATTTTAGAGATTTTTTTATGAGCAACAAAATCCTGCCCTATTGCTCTAACATAAGTAATCAATACCATTGGTATGATAGCTATAGACAAAATAATGTGAGTGATTAAAATCAATATGTACACAATACGTAGAGATCCAATACTAACTTTTTCAGACTCTTCCAATAAGCCATTATGGTTACTATCACCAAATACAGTAGAATCACTAGTCATGTGATAAGCAACATACATCACTAAAAAAGCAAGCGATAAAGCAATGGCTGTTGTCATGAAATACTGATGCCATTTTCTATTACCGTTTTTAATAGCTACTACAGCAGCTACCAATAAAACAGCCGTTAAACCGTTTGTAGTAGCATATATTGGAGGTAAAAAGGACAATGGAGCTACATCAATTCCAAAATTTTTTAGTTTAATTTTAAATAAAATAGCTACCACCACAGGAATCACTATAGATACCGCAATGATGTATTTATTGAATTTTTGTTCTAAGGAATTGTTTCTCATATTTATTCTTCTAGTAAAATATTAATATCTTGTTGTAGGTTTCTCACCCCTTTTTTATCGAGTCCATCGTAATATAAAATAGGATTACCAAATTCATCATTACGACAACGGATGTTTCCGTTTTTATCAATCAATGCAAATAAACCCGAGTGTTCAAATCCTCCAGCTACTTTTTTATTCTCACCAGCATACAAGTTAAAGCCTTTGTTAGCCAATTTAAAAATATAATCTTTCTCTCCTGTTAAAAAATTCCAATTTTTAGATCGAACTCCTAACAAATCATAATGTGCCTTTAATGCCGCAGGTGTATCCGTAACAGGATCAATCGTTATAGAAGCAATACCAAAGTTAGGATTACCAAAGAATTTTTTTTCAATGAGCAACATACTTTCATTCATTTTTGGACAAATGGTAGGACAAGTAGTGAAAAAGAATTCTAAAACATATACTTTACCCTTATACGTTTCGTTTGTAATTTTTACATTATCTTGATTTGTAAGTTCAAACTTAGGTGCAGCTCCAATTTTTAATAACTTCCCTTCCTCAGCAACTTCAGCATTAACATTATCTAGTCTATCACCTTGGACAATTTTATCGTTTTTAATACGATCCACAATCTTAGGTATGGCATAAATACCAAATACCAAAATAATAAATGAAATACCGATGTAAGATTTATTTTTAAACATCACAATTAAATTTTTCTTGTAGCATTGTTATTTTTCTTGAGTGCAGCTCTGTATTCATATAGAATAACTTTAAAATCGTCTAGCATTTCATTGCTCAATTCAGCTGGATGAAACGTATTATATCCTTCCATAACATCTTTTACTAACTTGCGCCCACGTAAATTTCTTTTTTTATCAATGATGTAAACCTTTGGAGTCCCCAACTTATCATCAAGTTTTTCCACCAGCTTTAATTGGTCATAGTATGCTGATATTTCTTCGGGAGAAGCAAAAACAAATCTCCATTGAGCAACATCTGTAAAAGCACCTAAAGCATCAACTACTTTTTTAGCATCACTTTCAGTTCCAGCAGGACACAACATTACAAACTGAACATCCTTAAATTCGTGATAACGTTGATAAATTTTTTGATTAAGATTAAAAAGATTACCTCTGTTTTTAAGTAATTCTGTACCGCAAAAGCCCAAAATAGTTACTTTCCCATTTAAAGTTAAAGGTTTACTATCTAAAGTTTTCCAAGCACCAAAATCTGCCGTATTAGGAGTAACAATAGGTAATTTAGTATAACCATTAACTCCAGAAGCAAAAAACAAATAAGCAACTATTGGTAAAATAAAGAGAACAAAAAGGACAATATTTTTTTTCATCACATTTTAAATATATAGTACAAAAATAAAAAAAGGTACGCAATGCGTACCCTTTTATTGAATTAATATCTTGTTAAAAATTCCATTTAATTGTGGAATTTTTAAAAACCTCATAAATATAATCCCCTTCAGTCAAAAAGATAAAAAGAATGTATAATATCAGAAAAATAAGTGGAAAAACAACTGCATTTCGCAATGAGCTCTTTTCACCTTCCATGTGCATGAAAGCCCAAACGATATAATATGCTTTGTAAATGGTTAGCAAATAAAATATCCAGTTTAGTAGGTTCATACCCATTAGACTATTCATGTGAAGGGCTTCTGGTTTAAAAATACCCAAAAATACTTCTAATATAGTTACAGCAGATAATATTCCGAATACTTTCCAGATTCTACCTACATTTGATGCGTGTTCGTGTGACATGATAATAATTTTTTTTAGAAATTAAACTAGATAGAAAACTGTAAATACAAATACCCAAACTAAATCTACAAAGTGCCAATATAGACCTACTTTTTCTACCATTTCATAACTTTTTCTTTTATCATATGTACCAAGTAGTACATTGAAAAAGATAATAATGTTAATTATTACTCCAGAGAAAACGTGAAAACCGTGAAAACCAGTTATAAAAAAGAAGAAATCAGCAAATAATTTACTCCCGTATTCATTTCTAATTAAGTTAGCACCCTCTACAACATAATGTGCTTGAGAAAGTCTAGTTTCTGATTCTTTTCTAGAAAGAATTGTTTTTTGTTTGTTCGCATTGACAATCTCTGTTCTAATCAATAAATCTGGATGAGCTTTGAAACCAGCTTGTACCTCTGCAACAGAGTAAGATGGCAACTCCCCTTCTTCCATGAACCATTTGGCTTTGTTTCTTTTAAGCTGTTCACGCTCTTCAGGTAAAGTCACTGCAAAATCAGCAAGTGCAACACGTTTCCCGTCTTTATCAACAAACTGAAGTAAACTACCTCCTTTTGTTTCAATTGCTCCGTACTCTCCTTTGATAAAGTTTTTCCACTCCCAAGCTTGAGAACCAACAAAAATAAAACCTCCAATGATGGTCAAGAACATGTACAAAACCACTTTGTCTTTTTTCATTTGGTGACCAGCATCTACGGCTAAAACCATAGTTACCGACGAGAAAATCAAAATAAAAGTCATTAATGCCACATAATACATTGGCGCTGAAACTCCGTGTAAAAACGGAAAGTGAGTAAACACTTCATCAGCCAATGGCCATGTTTCAATAAATTTAAATCTAGAAAAACCATACGCCGCTAGAAATCCAGAGAACGTTAAAGCATCTGACACGATAAAAAACCACATCATTAATTTGCCATAACTTGCTCCCATTGGCTCATTGCCGCCTCCCCAAGTTTTTTCTTCACTATTTGCAGTAGTAACTGTCGCTTCCATAAAAGTTATTCGTTAAAAAGTTCCCAAATTTACGTTTTTTTCTTATTTAAAGAAATATAAAAACAAAAACAAATAAACCCACAATAAGTCCAGAAAGTGCCAGTACATTGCACCTAGTTCTATACCAAGGGTTTGAGATGAGTTGTATTTTTGTTTAAAATGATTATAAATTATAATTAAAAGCGAAATCACACCACCAGCAAGGTGAATTAGGTGCACAACCGTTACTACATATAGAAATGTAGTCGTAATTGAACTCCCGCTTCCAGTAAAATAATAACCACTTTCTACTATTTGTCCAAAACCTACAAATTGTAAAATTACAAATAAAATACCAAGTCCCAATGTAGCTAAAAGATACATAGTTGTGGCGTTATTATTGTCCTTTTGTATTGCTTTTTTAGCCAAATGAAAAGTTATACTACAGCCGATAATAGCAGCAGTACTGTAATAAAATGCAACAGGCAGTTGAAAATCTTTCAACCAGTCTGCTCTTGATTTACTCACTACAAAAGCACTTGTGAGTCCCGCAAACATCATGGTCATACTTGCCATTGCGAACAAAAGGATCAATTTATAGGATCTATTTGTTCTGGATTTTTGTTCTTCGGCCGTCATTGTCATTTCCATAACTATCTTAAAAATTTATCAAATATGTATACTAACTGTAATAATGTAATATAGGAAACACTTACAAGCATAAGTGTTCTAGCTGCTTTTGCAGTTCTTAATTGATATAACTTAACACCATAAAACAACATCCATAATCCTAATAAGAAAATAATTCCTGCTGCGATAGGAGTCACAAACAACCTTCCCGTATATCCAAAAGCTGGTAACAATGAAGCTAATATGAGCCAAATGGTGTATAAAATAACCTGCAATGCTGTTCCTTTATCTTTTTTTCCCGTTGGCAACATAAAAAAACCTGCTTTTTCATAATCTTCATACAAGAACCAACCAATAGCCCAAAAATGAGGAAATTGCCAAAAAAACTGAATTAAAAATAAGGTTCCTGCTTCGATACCAAATTCACCAGTTGCAGCAACCCAACCTAACATAAAAGGGATTGCTCCTGGAAAAGCACCAACAAAAACAGACAAAGAAGTCATTGTTTTTAATGGTGTATAAACACTAGTGTATAAAAATATAGAAATAGCACCAAACATTGCTGTTTTTCCATTTATCGTATACAACAACACAAGTCCTACTATGGTCAAGAACGCAGCTATAAATAGCGCTGTGGTTTGTGTCATTCGTCCTGCTGGAACAGGCCTGCCTTTTGTACGATCCATTAAAGCATCAAGATCTTTCTCAATGATTTGATTGAAAGCATTTGAAGCACCTACCATACAATATCCGCCAATTGCCAGTTTTAATAAAACCATCCAATCTAAAGACTGAAAATCATAAATACCCAACATAAAACCCGCAACAGACGAAAAAACGACACTAACCGCTAATCGTGCTTTTGTGATTTCTCTGAAGTCTATATAAACTGTTTTTAATGAAAGTGTACTTTGTGATGCGCTCAATGCTACTATTTATTTTATTTCTAAAAACTTATGCAAAAGTAGGCTATCAAAAGGGATTTGACAAAAAACAATTCACAAAAAAGTATAAAAATAAATGACCTTCTATTAATAGTCAAAATACCAATTGAAAATATCGGTTCTAACACCTAAACTAAACCAACTTGTATTTTGATTTTGTGCAACTATAGTAGCTGCTGTTGGATCAAATGATCTGTAGATATAACTTGCAAATATCTTTAAGTTTGTCAAAGGATTAACTATGTAACCAGCTTGGAGATCTGCAATAAAAACTGCTGTTTTATTACCTTGACCTACTTTTACATCTGAATCAAAAGGCCTTTTCTCGTCGTAATCTTTATAGATATTGCCTCCATAATTAAATCCATTTGTGGCAGTGTCAAAATCAAAACCTCTGGTTCCCATTGTAAATTTTGCGTCAGCGTAATATCGTTCTTTTCGATAACGAGCTAAAAGGATTAACTCACTAAAATTTGCTCCCCATTGATGCCCCAAACTTTGATTGTTGTGTGCGTAATTTGTAATTGGCATACTATGAGAATAGACATACGGCCTCACATGATTGTATTCTAATTGCAATGTTAAATTCTCAACATCAAAAGCATTGTAATACTTTGCTCCTAACTGATACCCATACTTGTTTTTCCAGCTGTTGTTTCGCTCCTTCACATCATTCAATGAAAATTCATCTAGGATAAACTGCCCATAAAAATTGATTTGGTTGTTCCATTTGTATTTAAAAGTTAAACCCAAAACCGCATTCCCACTTCTTGCCGAAGACGTAAACTCGACTGATCTGTAAAAAATTAATGGATTAACAAAATTCACATCAAACCCCCTATCATTTGTATTTGTCCATACCACCGATTCAAAAAAACCTAAATTCAACTTGTTTGACACGTTCCAACTCAAATAATGATTGGCCATGAACTTAGTTGCATAGGTACGCTCAAGAGTCACCTCAGGACGTACGTCTTTGAGCCACATATAGGTATTGGTATACTTTATCTTCCAGAAATTTGTATTCAATTTAAAATACGGGTATGGACTAGCGCCATCACTTTCTAGTAATGACCTGTATCCATCGCCAATGAAATTTCGGCCATAGCCCAATTGCATATCAATATGCTTGCTTGGTGTAAATGTTAAATTAGCATCTGCGGAGGGAAAATCGAAACCTGTTGTTTTAAAATCCTTAGCAATTCCTATTCCAGGAATTATGGCGGGATTACCACCTGCCGGCTTTATAGAAGCCGCATAAGCATTATAATAAGGAGCAAAACGCCCTTGACTTTCAAAAACAGTTGTTGTAAAATGAAGATTTTTCCCTAGAACACCTCTAAAATTAAGTCCTCTTGTGTTTACATAAGTGTACGCATCACTGCTTTTACTAGCCTTCCCCAATTGCAAATCTACAATAGGATTAAGTGTAAACCAATATCCTTCTCCTTGTATAGCAACCATGTTCTCATTCCATAATTTTCGAGACCACCAGCTTGAAGTTTTCTTCATTAGAGACGCTTGCACTGCTTTGAGATTGTAATATTTAGATACTTCTGCATATGTAAATGGCTTTGAAGCTGTATGATTATTACTCCCCATTTGATTTAGTGCTGCATCAAATTGTGCATAATAACTATGTGAAAATGGAATATTCAATTGACTTTCTAATTCTGGATTATCGAATTTTTCATATACGATGCTATCAAGTTCTGACAAAGTTTTATCTTTTGTAATACTGGGCTTGGCTTTCGCCAAAGAGATATCGTCAATTATGACGTTGTTTACCAAAGGAATTGCAATTGTATACGTAAATCTTGAATAAGTGGCATTCCCATAATATGTTGCAGGCTGAATTTTAGGTATTTTACTAAAAACACGCTTGGTTTCTATAATAAGTTTCTCATCATTAGCGTCTACATGAATCACTTTAAAGATTCCGTTTGAGTCTACTTCAAAAAGAACTTTTATATTCCCTTTGAAATTAGAAGAAACTAATTCTTCAGGCACATTAAAATTAGAAGTAATATAGGTTTGCACTTGGTTGTAAAAACAATTTTCTAGTTCCTTGGATTGTTTAGAATTACACTCCGCAAACACAGGGAAACGTTCTGACGTATTGACTGGACGGTTTCCATTATTAGAGTTGTCTTGTGCAGTTGCACTAAAAATATAAAATAAAAATAGAAGTGTTATTAGTAATTTGTTCATCCTTAATATTTGTACAATTTAGTATCCGTTTGTGGCCTTTTGACCGTCGGAAATTATTTTAGCTCCTGAAGTCCCTATTCTTTTCACACCAAGATTTATCATTGTTACCGCCTCTTCATGAGTACGCACGCCACCAGCAGCTTTTACAGGCAAAGGTGAAGCGTTATCTAACATTATTTTTATGGTGTGTAAAGTTGCACCATTTGGCACACCTATCTCAGTCTCATAAAAACCTGTAGATGATTTTACAAAAACACGTGAAAATTGTTCTTGACTAAAAGCAGTCACCACTACATTTTTAATCAAACTAGAAATCTGAATAATCTCTTTATCTGTTAAAGCTGCCACTTCAATTATCCACTTAACCACTTTATTATGATCTAAACCAAGTTGTGTACATTCAAATATTTCTTGCTTGACAAGATCTATTTCACCATTTTTAAACGCTTTATAATTGCACACAAAATCCAAATCATCAGCTCCATTTTGAATGGCTATTTGGGCTTCTTCTAATTTATCTTCAACTGAAGATTCGCCATTAGGAAAATCAATAACAGTTCCTACTTGCAAAACCGCATTAGCATCAATAATCATTTTTTTTGCTAGTGAAACCATATCTGGCCTTATCATCACTAGTTTAAAACCCTCCTCTATTGCTTCCTGAACATTTTTTTTAACAACAACTGTATTTTCTTCTGGAGTAAGGCCAGCTTGTTCCGCAGTTTTTAAATAGGTTGCATCTAAATATTTCTTAATATCCATAGTCGTCTTGATTATTGATTTTACTAAACTTGTTTACAAAAATACATTTTATCTCCACACTAAGGACACTTAAAAGTTACAATTTGAAAGGGGTGCTATAAATGCTCCAGAACTCTATTTTAAAAAAAATAGAATGACTTCACTTCAAAAAAAAATCCCACTAGTGTGAGATTTTTTTTGATTCTGATGATAGTATTTTATTTGAAAAGTAAATTAGTAGTACCGCAATAGTTGCTCCAGTAGTATTTGCTAAAACGTCATAAATATCAGCATGACGTGTAGCTGTAAATTTATCTTGAACAATTTCTATTACTATTCCGTACAGCACCGCACAAAAAAACGATAATGCCATTGCTTTAAAACTACTCGTATTTGAGAAGCTATTTTTAACAGAAAGGTAAAACAGAATTGTAAATATCAAATAAAAAAATGCATGAACGATTTTATCTAAATTAGAAACGCTTCCTAAGGGCACACTATTGAAGGTTGCCAAACAAAAAAAAGTTATAGTTCCTATCCAGAGTATTAGCGCCCATGGATATATATTTTTAAGCACCTATTAATTCTTTATACGCTTCTTCTGACAATAAAGAGTCAAAATCAGCAACATTCGCTACTTTTACTTTGATCATCCATCCAGCTCCATAAGGATCTGAGTTTACACTTTCAGGATTGCTCTCTAAGTCATCATTAAAAGCGATGATTTCGCCAGCAAGAGGAAGAAACAAATCCGAAACTGTTTTAACTGCCTCTACAGTACCAAAAACCTCATCTTTATCAAGTGTTTGATCTAAAGTTTCTACTTCTACATAAACAATATCACCTAATTCTTTTTGAGCAAAATCAGTGATTCCTATTGTTGCGATATCGCCTTCTATACTAACCCACTCGTGGTCTTTTGTATACTTTAAATTTGCAGGTATGTTCATTTAAATTGTAATTATTTATTAGTTTTTATTTTTTTTGAATTTATTGACAAATGTAACAATCTTCTTTTCAATTACCGATTAGAATTTAAAAATTAATTTCCAAAATTATAACGCAATGTAAATCCAGATCGTATATTGGTAAGTGGAAAAGCAGTTGATATAACAGCCTTAGAGAAAGAGTGATCGTAATAAAAAATGGCCGTCAAGTTTTTACTAAATGCATAGTCAGCCTTAACTTTTACGGTCCAAATGTTTTGTCCACCTGCCAACTGATTGTTATTATAATCCAAATAACGCACTATCGTTTCATTATTTCTATACGTAACATCTGCAGAGAGATTGATATCACTTTTTATTACTCCCGTTGGATTATCAGCCAATCTTGATGAAAAAATTACATCTTTAAACCTGTATCCAAGCCCAACAACATATTCAAGTCCCTTAACCTCTGTCAATAAATTGTTATCAAAACTCATTGATAGTGCTCTATCTTTCTTAATTTCAGTAAGTACTTTTAGCGAACTTTTAAGCTCAAAATCCATTCGAACCAAAGGATTGAATTGTTCCACTAAATTGATGTTAGACATAATGGTTTTATTAAAAAAATTGCCACTAGCATCAATACCGTTTGGATCTTTATCATATTCAAAATTAGAACGAAACGCATTAATAGTATAGGAAGCCCTATAATTGTGTAATAATGAAAAACGTTTAAAGTTCTTCTTGAACGGAGCATAACGCATTAATCCGTTGTATTTTACAGACCAATTGGGTAACGGCAAACTCCTAAAAATACCCAATGAAGCACCTCCTGCATCATTCCCAGAATAAGCAGCAAGAAAAGCAGGTAACAAAACGGCTTGATTGTTTTTTCCAAAACCTTTAGGAAAACCTTCACCGTCAAGATTTGCAGGATTATTGATATTTATTCCTCTCGCAGTAGCTAATCTATTTGCAATTACAAGTCTGTTTTCTCTAAAATCATCAAATGCTTCTGCCGAATTTTGATCGCTTGTTGAAAAGGAAGTTTTAATTAATACGGTAGAGATTGAAAAAATTCCTGTGCTAAATGGTGATCTAGCATTATACATCCCGTTAGTGACATCATATTGCTCTGAATCATTTTGAGACAATGCTCTATCAAAGGTTAAATCTATTTTCATATCAGGAAACAAATCTACATTGGCCGTAGCCTTCAAAATTTTATTGTCTACTTGCGTATAATTTTGGTTAAAGTCTGGGTAGTTTGTCAACCATCCCTTTTTTGCTGCTTCAAAACGTATATCATCTTGGCTTCCAAAGATAAACCCTAGTGAAGGTCTAGAAGAACCTAGAAAACCTAAACCCGGAGTATAACCTGGTAAAACAGTACCACTATTGTGCGTGTAGTTTACCTGTATATTTTTGACACTAGTAAGTACTCCTAATAATCCATCTACAAAAGGACCTTTTTTTGCTGTGGCTGCAGCAACATTTGTATTTACAATTTTCTCACCCGGTTTTGGCGGACCTGTTTTTGGCTTAGGAGCAGCTTTTGTACTGGTTTTTGAAATACCTAAATATTTGTACAGCGTTTCCATGGTCAAACTTGCATTCAAATTACTTGAACTTGCATTTTGAATGGTATTTCCTAAATTATAATCTTGTCCTCCTATTGAAATTTGTGACAAAGCATTGGAAGTACGCTGCCAGCTGTAATCACCCGTATAAGAATAGGTTGCTTTTATAAAACTAAACAACGGAATCTTGTTAATAGGCAATTCATAATTTACAACCAATTGTTGCATGTGCTGGTTAGGGTCACCCATATCCCAATAACTGTCCCATATTGTAAAACTGTCAATAGGTTCATTATCCTCATTAAGATAACTCTTCACAATATTACTGGAAGAAGCTGTGTAATTTAGCTTTAATGATTTTGTAAGGTTGTAATTAAAACCATATTGATAATTGAATGCAAAATTTCTTCTAAACAATGGATCAAGTCCAATACCCTCTACCTCAACTTGACGAAATTGTTGACGGTTGTATTGTCTATTGATATTAGTATTAAAAGAAATGGTTGACGGCAAATAATTAAAATTAAAATCGCTTAACATTTTCCAATAATTACTTTTCTTTAAAAACTTTGATTTTTTAAAAGGTTCAACAGGTTTTGGTTTAAAAGTGTAGGCATAATCTACCGCAGAATTAGCATGTTGATCTACATAATCCTCTATCTCAAAATCATGACGTTCTACTTGATTAAAAGACTGAGAAAAAGTGAAATTCTCAGGATCGTACACTCTTTGTTTTTGCTCTGGTTGACGTTCTTTTTTTACTCCAATAAAATTGATGCTTGTTCTTTTTGTATAATCAATTGCTCTGTTTGCAATATTATCTTTCTCTTTTTGATTTGTGGTGTTCTCTAACAATTGTTTCAACTTAATGTCTTGGTTGAACGGATCATATTCTGGAGTGATAGTTTCTTCACCTACTGAATAGTTAAATGGTAAGTTCACACCCCATTTCTGAGGCAATAGTTTACCTAGATTTACATTGGTTACAATATTGTATTGTTGCGTATCTTCTCTACTTCTCTCATTTGGTCCTTGTTCAAGGGAACCAAAACCTATAGTGGTTTTTCTACCCGATGCAGAAACGGTAGCAAAATCAGCTAGATTAGTGTCAATATTTAAAACGGCAGCCATTCCGCCTTTGTTATCCATATCAGCCAAACGTAATTCATTAAACCAAACCTCACCTTTTATATCATTTAGAGGATCATTGTTTTTTATACCTACCATAAGTGTTCGTACCAAACCAAAGTTAGGATTTCCTTTAATCCCTAACTTAAGCGTAGTTGATTTATCTCCATCAGGAAGTGACGCATCAGTATCCGGATAATAAATCCCGTCTAGCGGAAGTGTATTTGGATTTACTTTCATGGCTAAAATTTTCATTCTAGTCAATAATTCAAGAGGTAAGTCTATTTCGTTTTCGGATGGCCAAACTAGTTCTGGACTCAAAGGACCACAATCTGAAGTGTTACCACCAGAGGGTAATGTGACTTTTAATGGAATCTCTATTTGATAAAAATTTTGATTAAAATCGTTTCCAAAACGGATAAAACCTACCATTTGATTGTCGCTTAGTGCAATCTCATTAGGTAGTGATTCAGCATGTAAAAACATTTTCAATTTATTAAATTGTCTCATGTCTATACTTACATTTTTAAAAACTGCTCTAGAATCTTGTGGCTCTAATCCGTCTCCCGAAGCACGTAACGCAAGTGATTGCTCGTTTTGATTGATTACCGTGTTGTTATTGAATAATTGTTCCCTTTGAACCGCTGGTGGTGTTACATAATTTACGGGGCATCGCTCGTTGTTTTCTTGAATATTAACAGCAAGAACATCCAGATTAGTACCGTCATCATCAGGATTAGTATCATTAAAATCAAGTGCATTAGTGTAACGTCTCCATTCTCCGCGCACAAGGTCAAGTGCACCAAAACGTACTGTAACCTCATCATTAAAACCTGTCATAAACATTCTCATAAATCGAATAGATCTAAAATCAGAGATGGAACCTATAACATTTTCAGGCTGAGAAACCGGTATTTTAAACTGCAACCATCTAGCCTCAGTAGTTGAACCATTTGGTAAGGTAACTTGTGTGTTGCGAATATCAGTAATATAATTTTGTCCAATATCCATCCCTGGACGCATATCAACACTGTACTCATAGTAGGCATTGATAGTATTCATGGTATTATCTCTATTGATATCTTCAACATCAGGTACAGTACTAGAACCTCTATTTGCTGTATTAATATCTACTGGAGAATTATTCTCTACACCATTATAATTTTTATATCGGTCTATTATTGAACCATTGGCATTCAAATAAAAAGCATAATCATCGGCTGCTGGATCAAGCTCTGATGCAAAATTAGTATAAACAGACCCTTCATTAGAATTTGACAAACCATCAAGACCAATATCCTGATTTTGCCTGTTATTTACATTCGTATCAAATGCATAGATCAAGGATTGTGATGCAGGAACATCTCCCCAAAGTGGCCTTGGATTTACTACAATTTGATCCGGCCCAAGACCATTTTCATATTGTTTCCTTCCATCTTTTAAAATGTCTTCGGAAATTTCACCTAGGTTAAAATAGATCTTTCCTATATTTGATTGTGGGGCTGGGCCATTACCCACATACGGATCTAAAACCCAAAACTGAATGTACTCAACATTTCCTTGCTCAAAATTTGTTGAATTCAAAGAACGCATAATTCCGCCAAAATTTTCAGTAGGATTAGCTCCCACAGCGCTATTGTTATTGTACGGTCCTCGCTCCGATGGGAAATAGGTTAAATCAAGCGTACTTATTACCTGTGTTTGCCCTTGTGCAATATCAGTTAAGGGATACAATTCCCTACTAAAAACCCTTCTTGTTTTATTGAATGACAAATCAGCATCAGAAACTCCAGGTGGTTTTTGGGTATAAAAAATAGGGTCAATAGCATACCAAGCCAGTTTTGCCCGTTTGAACCCATAGCTTAAATCAGTTGCGCTACCATTAAAATTATAAGTACTTGCTGCTGTTCTTTCTGGTGTTGATGACAAACTCCAAGCCATTGGTGAACGCATGTCAATTGTTGATTGAGACCCTTCAAAGTCATCTACATAAATAGTTGATTCACCTTGAAATTGATCCGCTTTTGGGGTATCCGGTCTTAAAAATGCAACTTCACCTCTTATGGATAAATTAGATGGTACATCAGTATCTAAATTTGGTAATTTGTTAACAAGACGTGTCAAGAAAGGAACCTGAGTAGAGTAATTTGTATTCAATCCAAAAACAGTATTATTTACAGACTCTTGACCAAAACTTGATTTCTGTGTAAAAGGTCTCTCGGTCATTTTTAAAAATGTTCCGCCTACCACAAAATTATCTGATATTTTATGCTCAACGTTTAAGCCTATGAAACGCCTGGTTTGTTGACCAAAAACAGAATTGTTTTCTAAAGACACTTCTATAGGTGTATTTGAAGCTTGAAGCGATGGATCTAGAATTTGTACACGCCCAAATTGATAATTAACACTGTAATCTACCCCTTCAACCAAGCGTCTACCTGCGGCTGTAACTACTACTGATCCCTGTGGAACATTGAAAGCTCCAATAGGAATTCCATCACTTCCACTAGATTTGTACTTTCCTCTCAACAAAAACTTATTTTTATCACTGTCTTGTAATGCGCCTGCTTGTGTATTGCGGTACATACTTTGAAACACATATTTACGCTGGTTGTCATTATAAGTAGATGGATTTCTATAATCTTCAATAGCAGTGTTAGACAATTTAGAAAATAATAATTCCCCAAAAGGCTCCTTAGTTGTAAACATGATACGACCGTTTTGCGCATCAATAGTCAAATTAGGTAAAAAATCAAAAAAACCATCTCCACCAGCTTGAGGATCATTATTGAAATTTAATTTATCTAAATTAAAAACTTTTAATAAAGGCGTTTCTGCCACTTTTGAATCGGGATCAGGATTTGTTGGAAATGGAGTTCCTGAAACTTCCGTAATATAATTTAGCGGAGAAGGATCTGTGTACAAAATATTAAATCTAAAATCCTCTTGTTTCAATTGATATCCTCCTTGAATTTGATAGATGTTTTTCATCATCAAGTTCCAAATGGGATTTTTAACATTGGTCAAATTGCTTTTCAGCATTTTCAAAATCAAACTTTGAGAAATGATGGCTTGTGTAGCGGGCGTGTTGCCTGTAACCACAGTAGCATCAACACCGTCATTACCAAACTCCCCTACTTGATACACTTGGTCCCCAATGGTGTATTGATAAGCCACTGCTAAAACCTCATCATTTGCCAAACGTTGTTGCAAAGAAATAAATCCTAGTTGTGGGTTAAAAGTATACTCATTTGGGTTTAATTTTCGAGCATTTTCCAGTTTAGAATAATCTTGGCCTTCACTTACGGTAGTATTAAAACCCGAATTTGAAGTTGCAATTTCTCTAATATTAGTATTTAATAATCCTGTCCCAGCAGCAATTTGAGCTGGATCATAATCGTTATTAGCATTATTTGAGGGAGTATTAGCTGGAGCATTAAAGATTCCGGTAGACGGGTCTAGCACAACAACTTCATTATCTGGAATACCTGTGATCTGAGCTTCACCAAGATCTTGAAGTGCAATAATATTCCTTAAATTATTATTGGTTGTAGTTACCCTATTTTGTCTATTGGTAACCCAAATTTCGATTCTAGAGATTTGAACTCTACTATCAATAAAAGGATAGTTTGCTAGAGATTTATCATACCTGTCTCTAAAATATTGCGATAAGAAAAAGTGACGGTCACTGTCGTAATCCAAAGCAAACATTTCAAAGTTTTCAATGGTTCCTCCGCCTTGTGCTACTAAGCTTTTTGTTTGTGATTTTTGTTCTGAGAATACCCCTGTGAAAGTTGTTTTACCAAATTGCAATTGGGTTTTGAAACCAAATAAACTTTGGGCGCCACGAATTAGAGAACTGTTTAGTGGCATGCTCACATTTCCGACTTCAATTTTTTGAATGATATCGTCCTCAGTGGGTGCGTAATCAAGTTTTATTAAGTTTTGAAATGCAAATGTAGATTGAGTATCATAATTAGCATTTACATTAAGTCTTGTTCCCACTTTCCCCATCAAACTCATGCTGATTCTTTGGTCAAAATCAAAGGAAAGATTAGACCTGTTTCTAGGAGAAAATGAAGGATTATCTTGTTTTGTAAAACGCAAACCTAAATCCATTTCAATAGATCCTGTAGGCTTTACATCGATGGTATTACTACCAAAAATAGACTCAAACAAACCTGATTTAATTACATATCTCGGTAATAAATCTTTTTTTGCTAGTTCACTCCCCTCTTTTTTACCGTCAATTGCATCTACTTTTGTTTTAAAATAGTTGCGCATTGACTCTTTCAAAACTAATTTCTCATATTCCTTAGGAGTCAATATGATAGGGTAATTTATAGATAACCCGTCAAAAGAACTTGTGTACACATACCTATCAATAGCTGGATCATACGTATATGATGAAAGTATACTTGGTGGGTTTTTAAGCTGTAATTTCCCCTTAGAGAAACCCTTACTTACCGTATCCTGAGTTCCCTCTTTAACTTGAGCATGCAATATGTAACCACACAATAGAACAAGCCAAAAAATACAATTTTTATGCATATAACTCCTGTTTCTTAAATCCCTTTTAGAGGTTTTTTAAAGCTTGTTTGATAATAGATTCAACGGTAGCATCTGGATTTTCTTTGACGATTTTTTCGATAACTTTTTCTGAACTTTTTCGTACAAAACCTAATACTTCCAATGCTGATAACGCTTCATCTCTATTTGTATTGCTTTGAGACATAGAAACTTCGTCTAAATCATAAAGTTTTAATACTTTTTCTTTGAGGTCAAGTATCACCCTCTGTGCTGTTTTACTACCAATTCCCTTAATAGATTGAATAGTTACTACATCTGCAGATCCTATTGCATTTGTAATTTGTTTTGGATCAAGTGAGGACAACATTGTTCTAGCAATGCTTGCGCCAATACCTGAAACAGATAATAAGAGTCTGAAAATTTCTCTTTCAGATTTTTCAATAAACCCAAAAAGTGTATGCGCATCTTCTTTAATTTGAAGATGCGTATATACTTTTATAAAATCGGTATTGGGTAATAATGAATATGTATGTAAGGAAATATTTATATGGTAGCCTATGCCCCCACAATCAATAACAATATGTGTTGGCGATTTTTCTACGAGTTTCCCTTGTAAGTGTGCTATCATGATGTATATAAAATAGTTCCAAATATAACAAAATTTGTACACGCATAAATTTCTGATAAAAAATTACGATACAATTTGTTTACAATGCATTAAATTAAACTTGTTTGGCTTTCTTAATGGCTTTTTCTTGAGCGTCAATCACTGCAATTGCTGCCATATTTACCATTTCCTCAACACTTGCACCTAATTGAAAGATGTGCACTGGCTTACCCATTCCTAACATGATCGGTCCTATGGAATCTACCTTGTTAAGTTCTTTCAATAGTTTATACGTAATATTTGCCGATTCTAGATTTGGGAAAACCAAAGTATTTACTTTTTTACCAGCTAATTTAGAGAATGGAAACTTCTCTTTTAACATTTCAGGGTTTAAAGCAAAGTCGGCTTGAATTTCTCCGTCAATGATCATGTCCGGATAATTTTTATGCAAAAAGGCTACAGCTTCACGAACTTTTGAAGCATTCTCATTTGATGAAGATCCAAAATTAGAAAACGACACCATAGCTATTACTGGTTCAACTCCAAACATTTTAGCCGTTTTAGCAGTCATGATTGCAATTTTGGCTAAATCATCTGCTGACGGGTTGATGTTTATTGCAGTATCTGATAAAAACATTGGCCCACGAGCCGTCATCATCATATTTGTTGTAGCAATTATTGAAGCGCCAGCTGCTTTATCAATCAGTTGTAACATAGGTTTCACTACGGATGGATAACTTCTAGAATGTCCTGTTACCAGTGCATCGGCTTCATTTTCATTGACCATCATAGCTGCAAAATAATTTCTTTCGCGCATGAGCTTTTGTGCATCAAAAAGTGAAATCCCACGACGCTGTCTTGAAGACCAGTATGTTAAGGCAAATTTATTTCTTCTCGCCTCTTCTTCTTTAATTTTTGGATCAATAATAGGCACATCAGCATCAAAGCCTATTTCTTCTTTGAGTTCCAATATAATTTCTTTGTTTCCTAGTAAAATTGGGAAACCAATACCTTCTTCGTGTACTATTTGAGCTGCTTTTAAAACATCAAGATGATCTGCTTCGGCAAAAACGATTCGTTTCGGATCCATCTTGGCTCTATTGGTAATCAAACGAACCATTTTGTTATCGTTACCCAAACGATCATTCAATTCTTCTTCGTATTTTTTCCAATCTGTAATTGGGTTTAATGCTACGCCAGACTCCATAGCTGCTTTGGCTACAGCCGGTGCAACAATAGATATCAATCTTGGATCAAAAGGTTTTGGAATGATGTAATCTCTACCAAAATTAAGTTTTGTAGCTCCATAAGCCACATTCACTTGTTCCGGAACAGACTCCTTAGTCAATAAAGCAAGTGCTTTGACAGCAGCCATTTTCATAGCCTCATTAATTTTGGTAGCACGTACATCTAAAGCACCTCTAAAAATGTAAGGAAACCCTAAAACGTTATTAACTTGGTTAGGAAAATCTGATCTTCCCGTGGCCATAATCACATCTTTACGGGTTGCAATTGCTACATTATAATCAATTTCTGGATCCGGATTTGCCATTGCAAACACGATAGGATTATCAGCCATTGCAAGCAACATCTCTGGTGACATTAGTCCGCCAGTAGACAACCCTAGAAAAATATCAGCACCTACTAAAGCCTCGGCAAGAGACATTGAAGGAATGTTTTTTGCATATTTTAATTGCAGTTCAGACAAACTCGGGTTGTCACTTGTCAACAAACCTTTGCTGTTGAACATGAAAATATTCTCAACTTTAACGCCCAATAAAACATATAGATCAGCACAAGCAAGTGCCGCCGATCCTGCTCCTGAAACCACCATTTTTACATCTTCGGCTTTCTTGTCAGCAAGTTCAAGCGCGTTCAACAATGCAGCTGATGAGATGATAGCCGTACCATGTTGATCATCATGCATTACAGGAATATTCAGCTCCTCTACCAAACGTCTTTCTATTTCAAAAGACTCTGGCGCTTTGATATCCTCAAGATTGATTCCTCCAAAAGTAGGAGCAATATTCTTAACCGTTTGGATGAATTCTTCTATATCTTTCGTTCCTATTTCAATGTCAAATACATCAATATCTGCAAAAATTTTAAACAACAAACCTTTTCCTTCCATTACTGGTTTTGAGGCTTCGGGACCTATATCCCCTAAACCCAAAACAGCAGTACCGTTTGTAATTACGGCTACTAGATTTCCTTTGGCAGTATATTTGTAAACGTTATTGATATCTTTTGCAATTTCTAAACATGGCTCAGCAACTCCTGGAGAATATGCTAGTGACAAATCTCTTTGTGTGGCATATTTTTTTGTTGGAACAACTTGAATTTTCCCCGGAGTAGGCTTTGCGTGGTATAATAATGCTTCTCTTCTTTTGTTATTTTTATCCATTTTTTTGCTTTTATTCTAGATCACAAAGATAGAAGACTTGGTTTAAAAAGTCAGCTTTTATACTATTCTTTTCCAATTTTGGGCTAATTTATTAACTTAGAAACAAAAATAGCCGCATATAAATGCAGCTATTTCTTTATTATAAAATATTAATTTACTGTGTAATATAAGTGTTTAAATGTTGAATAGTATCTTTTTGCAACTCTATTATTGCTTTTACAACATCACTTATGGATATAATTCCTATTACAATATCATTCTCTAAAACGGGCAGGTGACGCACTCTTTTTGTACTCATTAATTCCATACAAAAATCCAAATTATCTGTTGGTTTTACGGTCACCACATTTGTCTCCATAATTTCATGAACTAATGTTTTCTTTGAGGATTTAGCTTTTAAAACAATTTTCCTTGCATAATCCCGCTCTGATAAAACTCCTTTTAGTTCTGTATCTTCAATAATGAGGATGGCTCCAATGTTTTTTTCACTCATAATGGTCAGAGCTTCGTAGACTGTATGGGTTGATAGTATAGAGAATACTTCTTTCCCCTTTGTGCTTAAAATTTGGTTTACTGTCATAATCAATTCATTTAGTGAATGATAAAGTTATAAAAAATAAACATAAAAGGATATAAATTGCAATAAGAATATCTTTGCGCAATTAGCTAATCTAATTCTATAAATGAACCAATATCAATATTAATAGGAAGTCTACCGACATTTTGCAATTTCAGAACTGCAAGTTTTTGAGCTATCGTAATAGTATCATTAAAATTTTTATTCAAAAGTTGCGCATATAAAAAGCCTGTCCAAAATGCATCACCAGCACCCGTGGCATCTTTTATCTCTATAACTGGAATTGATTCTTGATGAAAAAGTCCAAACTCTTTGTCTGATAAAACTACTCCTTCTTTTCCTTTTGTCAAACAAATGGTTGAAGCACCTAGGTTATGAAAATATTCAAAAATAAAATCTTCGGTTTTTGCTTCTGAAAATAGCCTGTAGCAATCATCTTCACTTAGTTTTACTAATGGATCCGTAGCTAAATACTCTTTCAACACCGATTTAGCTTCCTCTCTATCCTTCCAAATTCGTTCCGAAAAATTAATATCGATACTTGTTTTCAATCCCAATTGCTTTGCTCTTTTAGCGCTTTCAAGAATGGTGGTGCGAGCAGGTTCTTTACTTAATGCGAAACAAGTTGTATGAAAAATTTTAGCACTTTCAAGTAAATCATCTGTAATCTGGCTTGGGTCAATTTGAGAGTCAGCTTCTCTAAAAGGAATAAAATCGGGGGTTCCCGTAGATTTAGAAACAAATATTACCGAAGTTGGCTTATCATCAATTTTTTTAACGTAGGAAGTAATGACATTATTAGCCTTCAATTTACGAACGATATACTCTCCTAATCCATCTTGACCACAAGTGGCTACTAAAGCTGATTTCAAGCCTAATCTTGTTGCATTAACAGCAACATTTGTAGGGGATCCACCTAAAAATCGATGGAAATCTTTAGTTCTATTTATTGAAGTGTCAATTTGATGACCTATAAAATCAATAACAACTTCCCCAATACAAATTATATCAATAGATTTTTTCATTTTTTTAAACTAAATATTTAAAATCACTGTAAATACTTTGATGCAACATTACGGTTGCAGCTGCGCTCCATGTGCAATACAAAACCCCATTAGGCAATTGGGTTTTACTATTGAAATTTTCGTAAAAACTATAATTATCAATTTTATTAATAGCATTTATAGCTTGAAGTATTTCTATAGCTTCTTCTTTTTTTGAAGAAGATAATAAGGCGAGTCCATAAAAACCATTAACCATAGACCAACTTCCACCATTATGAAATTCGTTTGGAAAGTTCCTAAATTCGTATTTATAATTATTTTTCAGCAAGTTCCAGTCAGGGTCATTCTCTTTTATTGGCGGCCAGAAAGCAGGCAGTAACTTTAATGGCATTTTGTTTTTCAAGCCTAATGAATACGACACTACATCTTCTTGAAGTGCTGTTGTTCCAATCTTTAAGAGTAACACTAGGGAATTAGCAAAAGCATCAAACTGCATTTTATAACCTGCTGGCGAAAACGAACAAGGCATGAAATCTTGAATGTTAGCTTCCTTGTATGCTCTTTCATGGTATTTCTCTCCTAATGAATCAGGACAAAAATTAATTACTATCTGTTGCGTTATTTGTTCAATTTTACTTGCTACCAAATCACTTTTACTAAAATAATTATAACTTTTTAGAGCCCATACTCTCAATAATTGATCATAAAGCACATATCCATCTGTAATGTATTCATCAGCCCAATTACCAGAAAGAGGCACATAAAGCAAATGTTTATTATTAAATTCCCAAGCTTCTAAAAGCTGTAAACACTTTTGAATATTACTCTCATATTTTTGAATAAATGCCTCGTCCTTTTTATAAAAAGCGTATTGACAAACACCAATAATAAACCATGTCACTGCGTCAACCCTACCTGCTAAACCTCCATAGCTCACTTCTACAACATCTCCATCTATCATTACATTTGAAGGAATTGCACCGTTATAATGCTGATTTTTCGCTAATGTTTCTAATGTATCAGCCAAAGTCTCAATCAATTTTTCATCGGCAGAGGCTAATGCTGCTAAACCACAAATAACTCCATCTCTAGCCCAAACTCTTTTGTAATTTGAAATGTTTTGAGCACTTGCTAAAAATCCTTCTTTAGAAGAAGCATTATGTAATAGTTCAATTGCTTTTTTATAATCTATATTTTCCATTATACTATAGCTTCTTTTCGGTTTTTAACAGTTATAAAAAGAGTGAAAATTGCACCTAAAATTAAAAAGACACCTGCTAGTTTAATCACATTTAATGGATTCCTTCCTAATAAATCATACACAAAGTATTGCATGGTCAAGACTTGAATCGTCATTGGTATTACTATAAACATATTGAAAATCCCCATATAGATTCCCGTTTTATCTGTTGGAATAGAACCAGCCAAAAGCTGATAAGGCATAGCCATCATAGAAGCCCAAGAAATTCCTAAACCAAATGAGTATAAAAAAATGGTTGTTACGGCTACGTTTTCTCCAAACGGATTGTGCATTACAAATAGAACATCTACATTGTTTAAAAATGGAATGCTCAATAAACCTATTCCGCCTAATAATAAAGCGAAAAAATGAACTCCTTTTGCCCCGATTTTAAGTGCTAAAGGAACCAGTAAAAAAGCAACCATAAAACAAATGATATTATAGGTCCCATTTAAACTGCCAGTCAACAATTGGGCTTGAGAAAACCCTTGTGATGCCTTATCTGTAGTATTATAAATAGATATTGAAAGTGTGGATGTGATGTATTGCCAGTAACAAAACATGGCGTACCAAGTAAAGAATTTCACCGGTATTAATTGTTTCATAGTTAAGGGCATTGTTTTGAAAGCCTTTACAATGTCTACTAAAACCGTATTAAAAATATTTTGTTTTTTCTTCTCAATAATCAATGCTAACTCCTCGTCAGTAGGCGGATATTCTTTTGTTGTAAAAACTGAAATCAGAACCGATGTAATGGAGGCAAATGCTCCAATGAAAAAAGCCCAATAAGTATACGTTGGAATTCCATTTGATAATTTATCCGTAATTGCTAGAATTCCAAAAGCTACTAAAATAGCAGGGGTAAAATTAGCCAATGTTATACCTAATCCTGTAAAGAAACTTTGCATCAAAAAACCTAATGATTGTTGTTTTTGATCTAATTTATCAGCTACAAAGGCACGATATGGCTCCATGGCCAAATTATTTGCAGCATCTAAAATCCACAGCAAACTTGCTGCCATAAAAATAGAATTAGAAAAAGGCATAACTAATAATGCCAAACTAGATAGTAAGGCTCCAATAAGGAAAAATGGTTTTCGACGACCAAATTTTGGTGACCACGTGCCGTCACTAATCGCTCCAACAATAGGCTGAATTATCAAACCGGTAATAGGACCAGCAAGCCATAACATCGGTAAACTGCCTTCGTCAGCTCCTAGATATTTATAAATTGCACTCATGTTACTTTGTTGCAACCCGAAACTGAATTGAATTCCAAAGAACCCAAAATTCATGTTCCATATTTGCCAAAAATTAAGTTTTACCTTTTTAAACATGCTCCTATTCTTTTTTTAAATTAAAAAAAACAACTCCTACATTGAAAAATATAGGAATTGTCTAATCACTAATTAATCATGAAACATTTCATTAAAATCTATATGACAAAGCCATAGAAATTGATCTTCCAGTCAATGACCTTGCTCTTACATAGTTTACTGTATTCTCAGTTATACTTCCTTCTTCTGACTCCGTAATTGCTAACGAGTTAAAAATGTTATTACCAGATAGATTCACTGATAAACCTTTTGTCAAACCAACTTCTACAAAACCATTTACAATTACAAAACCATTCATTACAAGTTGATTTGAGTCTTGAGCAAAAGCTTTAGTCTGACCAATAAAACTTAGACCTAAAGTATTTTTCTTATCCATAAATTTAAACGTTGGCATTACACCATACATCAATTTAGGCTGTCTTCTTGGCTCATTTCCTTTATCTGCACCTGATGTTATTTCTGCTTTAGTATACGTCATTGACCCTCTAAGGTTCAAATTGTCTGATAAATCATATGCTGACTCTAATTCTAAACCTAAAGATTTGTAATTATTTTGTCTAATCACATTTGCACCAGCCTCATAACCTGCTTGCTCATCAGTTTTAGAACTAAAAGCTGTTGCATAAACATATCCTTTATTAAATTTTTGTTTGTATCCAATTTCTGATTGCATTAAAAAATCCAAAGCGTTGATTTTATCTCCATCTAAATAATCCAAGCCATTAAATAAAATTCTATCAGCCTTTGCAGATGCTCCTCTACTAACTCTAGCAAATAATGATTGTTTCGCATTTAACAAATAGTTCCCTCCTAACGTGTATGAAAAATAGTCGTAAGTATAATTAACTGGTGTATCATTTGCAGTATTCACAGCAAAGACATTGTTCTCCGGTGCTGATAATATTCCGTCATTATTGATATCGTAACTTGTTGCTGTCCCGCCTGTAAAAGAACCTGTAACTTTTCCGTTATCATATCTCACCCCACCTTCAAAAGATAGGTTTTTAGATAAATCAAATGAAACATTTACGTAAGGTGCAGATACGTTATACTGCGTATCGTAATTTCTGGCTAAATTACCCCAAGCAGGAGTTCCATAAGCATAGAGTCCGTTTTCAGATAATAGATTTCCGTTAACATCCTTTACATTAATTAAACGCGGATTATTGTCTGATACTTCTTGTAAGTAAGAGTTCCATAACCAAGACATTGAAACATTTTGCATCGATTTGAAAAATCCAAAAGTGACACCTAAGTTATCTATTTTCTTTGTCAATCTCAAATCATTCATAAAATTACTCATGTCGTTCAACTGTGTGTCAAACATATGAACTCTAGCAACTAATCCATTTGGAGTATTAAAAACTGTCCCATCATTTGCATAACTTAGCGTAGAACCTGCACCAAAAGAATTTGCAATAGCTGAGGCCGTTCCTAATTCAGCAGGAAAAGGAGATATAAAGCCACCACTGTTGGCAGAGTAACGTAAATTATCTGAAACTTTCCAATTATTATCTAAATCAAAAGTAGCATTTGCACCTATGGATTTTGAAATAGGGTGCATTCCATTTGCAACTTTTTCTCTTCTTACATTTCCTTCTGTCCCAAGTCCTACATTATGATTTAAATAAATAGATTGCATGGCACCTCTTGTAGCATCATAGCCATCTACGCTCGTCCACTTTGGATTTGCATTTGTTCCAGAAACCTGAACAGGCATTGGCATATATGCTACTGCTCTATCATTTAAAAATTTAGCATAAACTGTTACTGATCCTTTTTCAAACTCTTTTGTAATATTGAATTTTACTTGACCACCATTATTGCTATTAAATCCTGTTTTTCTAACGCCTTCACCTGTTCTATAAAAACCACCTACATGAAAATATAACCCATCACCTATTTTAGCCCCGTAATCAATATCTGTTCTGAAATTTTCATAATCTAGTCCAAAAGTAGTACTCATAGTTCCTCCTTCAGTTTTCCCAGTTTTACTAATGAAATTGATAATTCCTCCAGGAGAATTAGAAGATAATGTTGAAGCTGAACCTCCACGAATAGCCTCTATTCTTGCCACATTACCATCAAATCTTGTAAAGATATCAGCCGTTGCAAAAGCAATATCTCCAAATAATAATACCGGAAGACCGTCTTCTTGAATTTGCAAATATTTAGAACCTCCAGACGATATTGGTACACCACGAACTGATATATTAGAATTTCCTTCTCCTCCGGATGACTCTGAACGTATTCCTGGAATTGTTCTAAAAATCTCAGCAGTAGATCTTGGTGCAGACTGCTCTATTTCTTTTGTATTTATCGAAGTAATAGAAACACTAGATTTAATTTTTGTTCTAGGATTAACTACACCTGTAATAATAACATCATCAAGCACATTATTATCTTCGGTTAAAGTTATATTCTTAATCACATTACCATTTACTTCTATTTTAAACATAACATTTTTATATCCAATGTATGAAGCAATAAAATCAAAAGTTCCATTTTTAAGATTTGAAAAATTATATTTTCCATCGATATCTGTAACAACTGACTTTGAGGAATCTTTAATTAAAATATTAACACCTGGTATTGGTGCTCCATTAACATCCGAAACAACTCCTGTAACGGTCGAATTTTGCGCAAAAGAAAGATTAAATAGTAGTAATGCTACAAGAACCCCTATTTGCCTGATGAATAAAATAGACTTTTTCATGGTTTTAAAATAAATTTAGTTAATAAATTTTAGTTGGTTTAATTATCAAATGTATAATTATAAAGAAACAAAATAACGAATCACACAAACGAAAACGTTTTCGAATTACCGAAAACGTTTTCGATTTGATATAAAAAAATATTTCACCATATTTGTTTAATGAAAGAAGCTACTCTTAAAGAAATTGCAGAAAAATTGGGCATATCCATCACCACTGTTTCTAAGGCATTAAAAGACTATCCAGACGTTAGTTTAAAGACAAAAGAAGCGGTTATTTCATTAGCAAAAGAACTTAACTACAGTCCAAATTCTTTTGCTGTCAATCTAAGAACAAAAGAATCAAAAACCATTGGCTTAATAATTCCGGAAATTGTTCATCATTTCTTTTCAAATGTCATAAACGGGATTGTTGCTGAAGCTGAAAAAAATGGCTATCTAGTCATCATTCTGCAGTCAAATGAATCATTAGAATTAGAAAAAAAACAAGTTGCTTTACTTATAAACAAAAGAGTTGATGGAATAATAATCTCACTCTCAAATGAATCAAACGATGACAGCCATCTTATGGAAATTATAGCACGTAAGATACCGTTTGTACAATTTGACAAAATTGCAAAATTGATACACAGTTCTAAGGTTGTTATTAATGATCAAATTGCAGCCAGAAATGCGGTTCAACATTTAATAGACAACGGATACCGAAAAATTGCACATATAAGAGGGCCTTTAAATCCTCAAAATGCCATTGACCGTTTTATTGGTTATAAAAAAGCATTAGAAATAAACAACATCCCCTTTGATCCTTCTTTAGTGTATACTTGTGAAAAAGTAACTTTTCAAGAAGGAATAGATTTCGCAAAACAAATTATGGCTGACCATCCTGATGTTGATGGAATATTTGCCATTACAGATCTTGTAGCTGTAGGAGTACTTTCTTATTTTAATGATATAGGAATAAAAATTCCAGAACAAGTTGCCGTAATTGGGTTTAGTAATTGGTTTATGTCTCAGGTACTAACTCCTAAACTTAGTACTGTTGATCAACCTAGCCATGAAATGGGAGTAACATCTTTTAAATTATTATTAGAAGAAATGAATTGCCACAAAAAAGAAATTCCTTTTTCGCCTAGAACTATTGAACTCGAAACAAAAGTTATTGCAAGAGAGTCTACTTTTAAAAAAAATAATATCTAATATAAAAAATCAATATTTCTTTTTATTCCTTCAAACTTTGTACGTTTAATAGGAGAATTTTTGAAAACAACTTTAAATGTTTCTTCTGTAATTTCTATCCAATCTTTTTTAGACATCGCCAATACATCTGGATTTGGATTAAAAAGAGGTTCACTATGTGGCTTTGAAAATTTATTCCAAGGACAAACGTCTTGACACACATCACAACCAAAAGCCCAGTCATTAAACATTCCTTTAAACTCCGTCGGGATATTCTCTTTTAATTCAATTGTAAAATAGGATATACATTTACTTCCATCAACTACATAAGGAGCTACAATAGCATTAGTGGGACAACTATCAATACATGCAGTGCAGGCACCACAATGATCTGTAGTGGGCGAATCATACTCTAATTCTAAATCTATTATTAACTCGGCAATGAAATAAAAGGAACCTACTTTTTTAGTCAATAGGTTACTGTTTTTTCCTATCCAACCTAAGCCACTTTTAGCTGCCCAAGCCTTATCTAAAACAGGAGCTGAATCTACAAAAGCACGTCCAGAAACGGCACCAATATTAGTTTGAATCGAATGAATAAGCTCTCTCAATTTTCCTTTTATGACGTCATGGTAATCAATACCATAGGCATATTTCGAAATTTTAAAACTCTCTTGGTTTTGAAATTCACTAGGATAATAGTTAAGCAATAATGAGACAACACTTTTTGAATCTTCAACAAGAAGAGTAGGATCTAATCTTTTATCAAAATTATTTTCCATGTAAGCCATCTTTCCATGATGGTTTAAATTTAGCCATTTTTCTAGACGTGGAGCTTCTGTCTCTAGAAACTCAGCTTTAGAAATACCGCAGGACATGAAACCAAGCCTAGAAGCCTCGTCCTTAATAAAATTTGTATAATTCGATCTAGTTTGAATAATTGTAATTTTAAAGAATTCTAAAATAAACCACCCTGAATATTCGTTTTAATTTTACCCAAATGTCTATACGCTTTATCAGTAACCTCTCTACCTCTTGGAGTCCTCATAATGAAACCTTCTTGAATTAAAAAAGGTTCATAAACCTCCTCTATAGTTTCACTACTCTCTGAAACTGCAGTTGCCAGAGTACTCAAACCAACAGGACCTCCTTTAAATTTATCAATAATGGTATTCAAAATTTTATTATCCATTTCATCTAGTCCAAAAGCATCTACATTCAATGCTTTTAAAGCATAACGCGCGATTTCAATATCAATTGAACCATTTCCTTTTATCTGAGCAAAATCACGTACACGTCTCAGCAATGCATTGGCTATACGGGGTGTGCCTCTACTCCTACCTGCAATTTCAATAGCCGCTTCCATAGAAATTGGCATTTTAAAAATTGCAGCACTTCTTTCAACAATAGTAGTAAGCAATTCTGTAGTGTAATATTGCAAACGAGAGGATATTCCAAATCTAGCCCTCATAGGTGCCGTAAGCAGCCCAGAACGTGTAGTTGCACCAATAAGGGTAAAAGGATTCAAATTGATCTGTACCGTGCGCGCATTGGGCCCAGATTCAATCATAATGTCAATTTTAAAATCTTCCATTGCAGAGTATAAATACTCTTCAACAATTGGAGAAAGCCTGTGAATTTCGTCGATAAAAAGTACATCACGCTCCTCTAGATTTGTAAGCAAACCAGCAAGGTCTCCTGGCTTATCAAGTACAGGTCCAGAAGTGATTTTTATTCCAACTTGAAGTTCATTCGCAAGTATATTGGCAAGAGTAGTTTTTCCAAGTCCCGGAGGACCGTGAAAAAGAGTGTGATCAAGAGCTTCATTTCTTTGGTTGGCTGCCTGTACAAAAACCTTTAGATTTTCTAAAACTTGATCTTGTCCAGCAAAATCATCAAAAGATAGAGGACGAAGCTTTCTTTCTATATCGAAATCTTCAAGATTATAATTATTTGCAGTAGGATCTAGATTCTCATTCATAATACAAAGATAATAAAGAGGACCATTGAGAATACACTTCACCAAATAAAATGAACAAAAAAAAGCCCCTACAGAGTAGAGGCTTAAATTTTAGTGATGAAGAGCCTGTTCTCCAGGTTTCATTGGTACATTTTGTGGTACGAAATCCTCTTCATGATTAGGATTACTGTAGTCATATGGCCAACGGTGAACTTCAGGAATCTCACCTGGCCAGTTACCGTGGATATGTTCAACTGGAGCAGTCCATTCTAATGTATTAGATTTCCAAGGATTCATTACAGATTTTTTACCGTAAAAAATACTACTGAAGAAATTATATAAGAAAATCAATTGAAAAGCACCACCTATAAGAGCAAACGTTGTAATTAAAACATTCACGTTTTGTAAGTCATCAAATAAAGGGAAGTTAGTATTAGTATAATAACGTCTTGGTAAACCAGCCAAACCGATAAAATGCATAGGGAAAAATACACCATAAGCACAAATAGCAGTAACCCAGAAGTGAACATAACCTAAGTTCTTATTCAACATTCTTCCAAACATTCTTGGAAACCAGTGGTAAATACCAGCAAACATTCCGTAAAGAGCACTAATACCCATTACTAAGTGAAAGTGAGCTACTACAAAGTAAGTATCGTGCACGTTAATATCTAGCGTACTATCTCCTAAAATAATACCAGTTAAACCACCAGTAATAAAAGTTGACACCAACCCTATTGAAAATAACATAGCAGGATTAAGCTGTAAGTTACCTTTCCACAAGGTAGTAATATAATTAAATGCCTTAACAGCAGATGGAATTGCAATCAAAAGAGTTGTAAAAGTAAACACAGAACCTAGGAAAGGATTCATCCCTGAGATAAACATGTGGTGACCCCAAACTATTGTCGATAAGAAAGCAATTGCAAGAATTGACATAATCATCGCTCTGTAACCAAAAATTGGTTTACGAGAATTTGTTGCAATAACTTCAGATGTAATACCTAAAGCAGGTAATAAAACGATATAAACTTCAGGATGTCCTAAAAACCAAAACAAGTGCTCAAATAAAACTGGAGAACCTCCTTGGTAATGCAATACTTCACCAGCAATGTATATATCAGATAAGAAGAAAGAAGTACCGAAACTTCTATCAAAAATTAACAACAAAGCAGCTGACAAAAGTACTGGAAAGGAAACAATACCAATAATAGCGGTAACAAAGAAAGCCCAGATAGTCAAAGGCAACCTTGTCATAGTCATACCTTTAGTTCTTAAGTTAATAACCGTAACAACATAATTTAAAGACCCCATCAAAGAAGAAGCAATAAACAATGCCATAGAAACTAACCAAAGTGTCATACCCATACCAGAACCAGGAATAGCTTGTGGTAAAGCACTTAATGGCGGATAAATTGTCCATCCAGATGATGCTGGACCAGCTTCAACAAACAAAGAAGAAATCATTACAATACTAGAAACAAAAAACAGCCAGTAAGAAACCATGTTCATGAAACCAGATGCCATATCTCTTGCACCAATTTGAAGTGGTATAAGAAGGTTACTAAAAGTTCCACTTAACGCGGCGGTTAGTACAAAGAAAACCATTATGGTTCCGTGTATGGTAACAAGAGCTAGGTAAATATCATTTGCCATAACTCCATTAGGAGCAAATTTATCACCTAATAAAATATTAAATATTTTAAAAGATTCTTCTGGCCATGCTAGTTGCATTCTAAATAACATCGACATACCAACACCAATGATACCCATAATAATACCTGTTATCAAGTACTGCTTGGCAATCATTTTGTGATCTATACTAAAAATATATTTAGTAATAAAAGTGTCTTTGTGGTGGTGTTCGTGTTCGTGATCTATAGCGTGATCGTGACCTTCTGCTGACATATATTTATACTTTAAATTTTCTTAATAATTATTTAGCTGCCATTACAGCAACATCATCTTTTTTTGCACTACTACTGTCAATTGATTTTGCATCACCAGTTGCAGCTGGAGCAGCTAATGAAGCTTTAACTTCATTTACTACTGTTGCTTTATCTTTTAACCAAGCTTGATAATCTTCTGGAGTATCAACAATAATCTTCATTTGCATATTGTAATGTGATGCACCACAAATTTTATTACATAATAAAAGATAATCAAAAGTGTATGGATCAAGAGCTGGTTCACCTTTGGCAACTAATGCCTCACTTTTCTTAGCTCTCAAAGCATTAATATTAGCAACTTTTTCTACCATAAAAGGTAATTCTCTGTACTCTGCAGTCGTATAAATAGGCTCAAAAGCAAATTGTGTAACCATACCAGGAACGCAATTCATTTGAGCTCTAAAATGTGGCATGTAAGCAGAGTGTAATACATCTTGAGATCTCATTTTAAAAAGTATCTTTTTCCCCTTAGGAATATGCAATTCAGTAACTACGATATCATCTTGTGAATAAGAATCTGCTAAGTCAATTCCAACAGTATTTACACCTTCAATATAGCGAACATTAGCTTTACCAAGAACGTTATCTTCACCTGAATATCTTGCTTTCCAGTTAAATTGCTGAGCATAAAGCTCAATAACAACTGTATCTTCGTCCTCATCAACAAACATTATATTTGTCCACGCATACAATCCATACAAAATTAAACCAGCAAGAACTACGGCAGGAATAATACTCCATACAGCCTCTAACTTATTATTATCAGCAAAAAACAAAGCTTTTTGACCTTCTTTACCTCTATATTTAAAAGCAAAATAATGAACTAAAACCTGTGTAATAGCTTGAACAATAAATATAAGTATCCAAGTAATGTTCATTAAATTATCAACTTGACCACCATGTGCTGAAGCAGGAGTATGCAGTACTAAAGGACCCCATTTTATTAAACCGTAAATGGTGAAAATATAGATAAAAGCTAAGAAACCAAACATTAAATAACCTTGAATATTGTTATCCTTATCAGTTGCGATTTCTGTATTATCTGAAGTAGATCCAACTTGCGTTAGGTCGAAGATTTTAGTCAATTGCCATAAAGCAATAGCTAATAAAACTAAAACTATAATTACTAACAAACTTGTCATCTGTTTTTTTCTTTAAAAATTAATAATGAAAATGTTTACTTTCCTCAATAAACGGATTTCTTTTTGCTAGCAGAGGGGATTTAGATAAAGCAGTGAAAACTACATAAATAAATAAACCTAGGAAGAAAAGGATTGAAGCTATTTCAGATACACCTATAAACCAACTGTCACCAACCGTACCTGGCATAATCATATTGAAAAAATCTAAATAATGACCCATCAGGATTATAACACCAGCCATAACAATTACCCAAGATATTCTCTTGAAATCTGTATTGATCAATATTAGCAATGGGAATAAGAAATTCATAACTACAGCTCCAAAGAATGGCAAATTGTATAATTGAATTCTAGTTATAAAATATGTCACCTCCTCAGGAATATTAGCATACCAGATTAGCATAAACTGTGAAAACCACAAGTAAGTCCAAAAAACGCTTAGACCGAACATAAATTTAGCTAAATCGTGTATATGGCCATTATTAACAAATTCTAAATAACCTCTTGACTTTAAATATAAAGTCACCAAAGCTATTGTAGTAACACCACTAACAAAAAAACTTGCAAAAACGTACCAACCAAACAAAGTACTAAACCAGTGCGGATCTATTGACATAATCCAGTCCCAAGACATTATTGATTCAGAAACAATAAAAAACACAAGAAACATTGCTGAAAGCTTAAAGTTTTTCTTGTACAACAAATCATCTGACGCCTCATCTTGTGCAAGACAATTTTTTCTTGAATAGAATTGATATAAACACCAACCTGTCAAAAATATAGCAGCTCTAACAATCCAAAAAGGGAAATTTAAAAAACTTGTTTTATTAGCAATTAATTTGTCCGTAGCAACGACTTCAGGGTCTAACCATATAAACATATGATTAAAATGTAAACCACATAAGATTAGCAAAACAAAGAAAATAGCAGCTCCCACAGGTAAATAAGATGTAATACCTTGCATAACTCTGAAGAGAACAGGAGACCAACCCGCTTGTGCCACTTGTTGGATTGCATAAAAAACTAAAACACCTAATGACACAAGCATAAAAAATATACAGGCAACATACAAAGCAGACCATGGTTTATTTTGCAATTGATGCAATACATGATTTAAATGTTCAGTGTGTTCATCATCAGATGAAACTTCATGTTTTGGTGAAGAAGAGTTCGTTTCAGCATGATTTTCCTCTGTTGAACCATGCGCTTCATGAGAATTTGATTCACTTGAACTTCCATGTTCTTTTTGAACAGCGTGTGTACCATGACTATCAGCAGCAAGAATTTCTTCAACTTCTTTAATATCTTTTGGTGCAGTGTAAAAACCATAACCTATACCTAATAAACCAATGGCCATTAAGACAAAAGAAATAGTTTTTAATTTACTTGAAAATGTATACATATCTATTACGATCAGTTTGTTCAACAATTATAATTCACTTTTTAATTTCAGAACATAGTCAGTAACTAACCAACGCTCTTGGGGACTCAACTGATTTGCATGTGAACCCATTGAATTCAAACCATAAGTTATAACATGAAATATACTACCCTCAGTAATAACTCTGTCTTTATAACTAGGTACACCTAGGAATTTTTCACGCTCAACTAATTTACCCTTACCGTTACCAGATGCACCATGGCAACTAATACAATAAATTTCAAATAGTGCTTTACCTTTCTCAAGATCTCTACCTAAAGAATCAAGAGGAGATTTCAAATTGGCTTTAGCCAATTCATAACCAGCTGTAGTATTTTCATACTCATAAGGTACAAAACCTCTATTCAATGAACCTTTTGCAGGTAATTGTGCTTCTTGACCATTTTTAAACGCATCAGACTCTGAATAGGTCTCATAACCTAAAGACTCATACATATTTGGAAAATACTGATAGTTCGGTGCCTTATTATCATGGCAAGATGAAACTAAAATTACGATACCAAATAATAGTGCTATTTTATATATGCTTTTCATAACTATAATTAATGCTTATCTATTACTTTAACTTCAACCGCACCTGTATTTTGAAAGAAAGAAACTAATTCTTCTTCGTTATCATGTACAGCAACTTCCATTAAAAAATGGTCATCTGTAGTTCTTACATCTGGATTCTCAGCTTCTTTAAAAGGCCATAATTTACTTCTCATATAAAAAGTAATAACCATCAAGTGAGCTGCAAAAAATACAGTAAGCTCAAACATAATTGGCACAAATGCAGGCATGTTTTCAATGTAACTGAAGCTAGGCTTACCTCCAATATCTTGTGGCCAATCTTGAATCATAATATAATTCATCATAGCAGTTGCTACCGAAATTCCAACACATCCATACAAGAAAGCACAAATAGCTAATCTTGTAGGGGCTATCCCCATAGCTTTATCCAAACCGTGAACAGGAAATGGACAAAAAACTTCTTCAATATGATGATGAGCTGCTCTAGTCTTCTTTACTGCGTCCATCAAAATATCATCGTCATTATAAATGGCGTATATTACTTTATTACTCATGATGTGAATCTTTATTTGCTTCTCTTGCGCGTTTGTAATTATCTCCAGTTGCTTTTAAAATTGTTTTAACTTCAGCTTGTGCAATAACCGGGAAAGTTCTTGAATAAAGAAGGAACAACACAAAGAAAAAACCAATTGTACCAATGAATATACCAATATCAACAAAGGTAGGTGAAAACATAGTCCATGAAGATGGTAAATAATCTCTATGTAAAGAGGTAACAATAATTACAAATCTTTCAAACCACATTCCAATATTTACAACAATTGATATTATGAATGAAAACATAATACTTGTACGTAATTTTTTGAACCACATAAACTGAGGTGAAAACACATTACAAGTCATCATTGCCCAATAGGCCCACCAGTAAGGTCCAGTAGCTCTGTTTAAGAAAGCATATTGTTCGTACTCTACTCCTGAATACCATGCTACAAAAAGCTCAGTTATATAAGCAACACCCACGATAGAACCCGTAATCATGATTACTATATTCATTAACTCGATGTGCTGTACTGTAATGTATGCTTCTAAATTTGAAACTTTTCTCATAATGATCAACAACGTGTTAACCATAGCGAAACCTGAAAATACAGCCCCAGCAACGAAATATGGAGGAAATATAGTGGTATGCCAACCTGGAATAACCGAGGTAGCAAAGTCCATCGATACAATAGTGTGTACTGACAATACTAGAGGAGTAGCTAAACCAGCAAGAACAAGAGAAACTTCCTCAAAACGTTGCCAATCTTTTGCTCTACCACTCCAACCGAAACTCAAAATTGAATAAACTCTTTTATTAAAAGGAGTTACAGCACGATCTCTAAGCATTGCAAAATCTGGTAATAAACCTGTCCACCAGAAAACTAATGATACAGATAAATAAGTAGAGATTGCAAATACATCCCAAAGTAATGGTGAATTAAAATTTACCCATAATGATCCAAATTGATTTGGTATTGGTAAAACCCAGTAAGCCAACCAAGGACGACCCATGTGAATGATTGGAAATAAACCTGCCTGAATAACCGAAAAAATAGTCATTGCTTCAGCAGAACGGTTAATTGCCATTCTCCATCTTTGACGGAAAAGTAAAAGTACAGCTGAAATAAGTGTACCAGCGTGACCAATACCAACCCACCAAACGAAGTTAGTAATATCCCAAGCCCAACCTACTGTCTTGTTTAAACCCCATGTACCAATACCTGTAGATACAGTGTATACGATACACCCAAGTCCCCAAAGGAAGGCTATTAATGCAATTGAAAATACAATCCACCAATGTTTATTTGCCTTACCTTCAACAGGTGCGGCTACGTCTACAGTTACATCATGATAAGTTTTATCACCTATAACTAAGGGTTTTCTAATGGTTGCTTCGTAGTGAGACGACATAATCCTTTATATTGATTCTTAATTAATTTTTTTTGTACTAAGTATTTCTAACTTTAACATGATAAATCACATTAGGTTTAGTTCCAACATGTTCTAATAAATGATACATTCTATCATCAGCAGCAAGTTTTGCAACTTCAGCATCTTTATCATTTACATCTCCAAAAATCATAGCTCCTGTAGAACATGCATTTGAACATGCAGTTTGGAATTCGCCATCAACAATTGTTCTTCCTTCTCTTTTGGCTTTAAGTATAGTTGCTTGTGTCATTTGAATACACATAGAACATTTCTCCATAACACCTCTTGAACGAACATTAACATCAGGGTTTAAAACCATACGTCCTAAATCATCATTCATATGATAATCAAATTCACTGTTTTTGTTATACAAGAACCAGTTAAAACGACGTACTTTATAAGGACAGTTGTTAGCGCAATAACGTGTACCAACACATCTGTTGTAAGCCATGTGGTTTTGACCTTGACGAGAGTGTGAAGTTGCAGCAACTGGACAAACAGTTTCACAAGGCGCATGGTTACAGTGCTGACACATAACTGGCTGGAAAGAAACTTGAGGATTATCTCCTGCTTTTTCCATTTCATTAAATGTAGACAAAGAACTTGTTAAACCAGCAATATTTTCTTTTCTCTCATTATCTCCCTCAAAAGTACTTTCTGATGAATAGTATCTGTCAATACGCAACCAGTGCATATCACGACTTCTTCTAACTTCAGATTTACCTACGACAGGAACGTTATTTTCAGCATGACAAGCGATAACACAAGCTCCACAACCAGTACAAGCATTTAAATCAATTGAAAGATTAAAATGATGACCTGTTGAACGATCAAATGAATCCCATAAATCTACTTTAGTTGCCTCAACTTCTTTATGATCTAAAGAAACCATCGGTTGTTCATTCCATATGTGAGCATCTTTTGTATTGAATATTTCAAGAGAAGTTTCTTTAATAATATCACCTCTACCCATTAATGTCTTTTGACCTTGAACACAAGCAAACTCATGTTCTCCATCAGCTTTAGCTAATGTAATAGATTGAACATTATTGAAACCTTTATATAAAGAGTAAGCGTTTAAACCTACCATCATTTCTTCTTTCAAAGCAGCTTTGCGACCATAACCTAAAGCTAAACCTACAGTTCCAACAGCTTGACCAGGTTGTACAATTACAGGTACATTTTCAAGTTTTAAACCATCTGCAGTCGTAATTGTAGCATAACTTCCGTTTAAACCTCCGTTAGCAACAATCTCATTAGACAATTCATATTTAATTGCGTCAGCATTAGATACAGTTACATAATTATCCCAAGACACTCTTGTAATAGGATCTGGAAACTCTTGTAACCATGGGTTATTTGCTTGCTGACCATCACCTAAACCTGTTTTAGTATACAATACTAACTCAAGACCTTGAGACACCTTAGTAGCAGCTAAAGCATTTGCAGCAGCAGAATAATCCGCACTTCCTGAACCTACAGTTGGTACAGTAGAAACAAAAACACCATCATGTAATACTTTATTCCAAGACGAACCTGAAATAATTGAAGAACTCGTATTTTTAATATAATCATAAAAAGAACCTGCAGTTCCGTTTAATGACAACAAAACATCTTGAAATTGTTTTGTATTGAAAAGCGGACGAATAGTTGGCTGAGTCAAAGAATAAGTTCCTTTAACCAGACTTAAATCATTCCAAGATTCTAAATAATGAGGAACAGCAGCAGCTACTGTAGACAACAAAGCAGTTTCATCTTCTTTCAATGAGAATGCAACTGATGTTTTAACTTTCTTTAAACCTTCTTGAAAACTTACGCTATCTGCTAAAGTATATAAAGGATTCACACCACTCATGATAAGAGTATGAACTTTCCCAGCTTTCATATCAGCTACTAATTGAGATACATTAGATGCTGAACCTTTTCTAATTTGCCTTAAACCTGCAGTAACAAATGATTCACTAGCAAGAGCTTGATTAATAGCCAAAACTAATAATTGAGCATTTTTATCTTGAATTCCAGAAACCAAAACACCCTTACTTCCTGCAGCTTTTAACTGCTGTGCAGCTTTGGTAACTTCTGATTTAAATTTATCTTCAAGTTTAACTGAAACAGAAGAACCTGTTACAATATTATATATGTGAACTAAAGCTTGCTTTTGGGCTGAAACAGACATTGGCAAACGCTTGTCAGCAGCAGCTCCTGATAATGTCATATTAGACTCTAATTGGAAATGACGTGACATTTTTCCAGCTTTTGGTATCCTACCTTTAGCATAACCAGTATCAAAACTACCTCCTTGCCAATCTCCAAGGAAATCAGCTCCTACAGAAACAATCAAAGAAGCCTTAGAAAAATCATAATCCACTAATGCTCTTTCACCATAAACCAATTCAAAAGCATCAAGAGCTTCAGACTCTGATACCGCATCATAAACTATATGTTTAGAATTAGGATTTTTTGATACAAATTCAGAAATCAATCTTTCAGTAGATGGACTAGCTAATGTATTTGTTAAAAGAACAACCTGTCCTCCTTTAGCTTTTGCATCTGCAATACTTGATTTAATCTTAGCATCAACAGCAGACCAAGTTGAATCTTTCCCCTCAATCTTTGGCTCTTTAAGACGCATACTATCATACAACGATAAGATAGATGCATGAATCCTTGCATTTGCTGTAAATTTAGCTCCAGCAATAGTATTATTATCAATCTTAATAGGACGTCCTTCCCTGGTTTTCACCAAAAGATTTGCAAAATCAAATCCGTCAAAAACTGAAGTAGCGTAATAATCCGCAACTCCAGGAATAATTTGCTCAGGTTGAAGAACGTATGGTATTGATTTATTAACAGGACCCTCACATGCTGCCAAAGTAGCAGCAGCAGTACTAAAACCAACGTACTTTAAGAAATCACGACGTGATGTTGAAGAAGATGATAATGCATCACTATTTCCTAAAAATTCATCATTAGGAATTTCTTCAACAAATTCGTTATTTCTTAGCGCCTCAACAATAGAACTATTTTGGTCTAGTTCCTCAACACTTTTCCAGTATTTTTTGTTTGATGACATATATAAATATTAAAATCTTAATAATTTGATTAATAGTGGCATTTACCACACTCTAAACCACCCATTTGCGCGGCAGTCAACTTATCTACACCATATTTTTTAGAAAGCTCTTCATGGATTTTAGTGTAATATTCATTACCCTCCATTTTAACCTCAGTTTTTCTATGACAATCAATACACCATCCCATTGTTAATGGAGCAAACTGTTTTTGAATTTCATATTCTTCAACAGGACCGTGACATGTTTGACATTCAATTCCTCCAACAGTTACGTGTTGTGAGTGATTAAAGTAAACAAAATCTGGAAGATTGTGAATACGAACCCATTTTACCGGCTGCGTTTTCCCTGTATACGTTTGAGTTGCTTGATCCCAACCAACAGCAGTATATAATTTCTGAATTTGCTCATCATAAAAAGCTTTGCTATACTCTGGAGTAGCAGTTGTCTCAGCAACTTCAGCAATGTTTTTATGGCAATTCATACATATATTTAGAGATGGAATACCTCCGTTTTTACTTACACGTGCAGCTGAGTGACAGTATTTACAGTTTATTTCATTATCACCAGCGTGAATTCTGTGTGAGTAATGTATTGGCTGTATTGGCTCATACCCCTGATCAACACCTACCTGCATGAAGAAACCATACACATAATAAGCACTTGTAAGAAGTAGGAAAATAACAGTTACCAAAATCAAAAATTGATTTTTAGCAAACGCTTGCCAAATTGGAGTTGTTTTAGCTTTTGGTTCAACTACTATCCCGTTTGCTTTTGCAACTTTAGACAGCACTTTGTTTACTAAAACTAACATTACTACCAACACTACTAATACTAGCGCAAGAGCAGCTAATATAAGATTGTTTGAAATACCGCTATCAGCAACTGGACCACCAGGAACAGCAGTAGCACCACCAGCAGCTGGAGCAGCTACTTCAGCTTTAGGCTCAGAAGTGTAAGCTATAATGTTATCAATATCAGCATTTGATAATTGAGGAAATGAAGACATTACTGACTTGTTGTTTTCTTCAAAAACCTTAACGGCTTGAGCATCACCTGATTTAATCAAGTCCGAACTGTTTTTTACCCATTTATAAAGCCATGCCATTTCGTACTTACTAGCAATACCTCTAAGTGCAGGACCTGTAGCTTTAGCATCTAACTTGTGACATGCAGCACAATTTGCATTAAACAATTCTTTACCTTTAGCAGCATCTCCACCAGAAGCAGCAGCAGGAGCCGCGGCCGCATCAGGAGCAGCAACAGCGGCAGCTTCTTGAGCAAATGAAGTGAAAGAGAAAATTAACGATAAGGCTACGCCTAAAAATAATTTTCTTGTGATCGAATTATGGTTACCCACCTTTTTCATATAGTATAATGATTATCTACTAAAAATTGGCACAGTCTTTACTAATAGACTTAGAAGGACTGCTCCTTTGTTTAAAATATTGGACAAAAATACGATATAAGAACTATTCTCAAAACCCTAAAATAGTCTTAATTTCAATTTATATTTATTCTAAATAACGTATTTGATTTGGTATTAAACACTAAATATTAATTTTGCATAAAAACATACACATTATGAGAATTTTAAGCCTGAAAGCTTCACTTATCGCCCTTATTTCAACAGCATTTTTTCATTCGAAATCAACTGCACAACAGCAAAATATTTCCATAAAACAAGACTCAAAATTTGAGCAATTGCTTACAGAAAAAAGAAAAACAAATCAATCAAACACTGTAAATGACCGTTTTAAAATTCAAATTTACAGTGGCGATAGTGAGAAAGCAAAATCGACATTAAATGAATTTAGACAAGAGTTCAATGACATTGAGGGAACCATCGTATTCTTTGCGCCAAATTATAAAGTTTGGATAGGGAATTTCAAATCTAGAATAGAAGCCGAAAGACATATAGTAGCTATCAAAAAAAAGTATCCAAATCTCAATTTGATTCGTCCCAACAAATAAAGATTGTATAAAACTCTTAAACACATCCACTAAAGCCGTTCTTTTTGAATGGCTTTTTTTATACACAAAGAAGTAAAAAAATTTAATTAAAAGAGCATAGGATTGTAAAATTACAAAACGCATAAAATGATAGTTATTACTGAATACCATTAATAAATTTAAACCTCTTCAATTACAAAATACCATTTTACAAAAAAGTTCTAAAATAAAAAAATCCCGACGAATCGGGATTTTAAAACTATAAAAGAAAAAATTATTTCAATTTCTTTTTAACGGCAACTTCATGGTAAGATTCAATAACATCACGTTCTTCAATGTCATTATATCCTTTAATTTGAATACCACAATCGTATCCTTTGGCTACGTCTCTAACGTCATCTTTAAAACGTTTAAGAGCTAATAACTCTCCAGTGAATACAACTACACCATCACGAATAACACGCATCTTGGCATTCTTAACAATTTTACCATCCATAACCATACTTCCGGCAATAGAACCAACTTTAGAAATTTTGAAAATCTCTCTAATCTCAGCTGTACCAAGAATTTCTTCTTTCATTTCAGGAGCTAACATTCCTTCCATTGCATCTTTCAAGTCATCGATAGCTGCATAGATAATAGAGTAATAACGGATATCTATTTCTTCTTTGTCTGCTAATTGTCTTGCATTTCCAGCTGGACGAACATTAAATCCAATAATAATTGCATCTGAAGCAGAAGCCAACATTACATCAGTTTCTGTAATAGCTCCAACACCTTTGTGGATAATATTGATTTGTATTTCTTCAGTAGACAATTTAGAGAACGAATCAGACAACGCTTCAACAGATCCATCAACATCCCCCTTAAGGATAATGTTCAATTCTTTAAATTGACCCAATGCTATTCTTCGTCCGATTTCGTCTAATGTAATATGACGTTGAGTACGTACTGATTGTTCACGCATCAATTGAGAACGTTTTGAAGCAATTTGTTTCGCTTCTTTTTCGTCTTCAAAAATATTGAACTTATCACCCGCTGTTGCTGCTCCATCAAGACCAAGAACTGAAACCGGAGTCGAAGGACCCGCAACAGTTACAATGTTCCCTCTTTCGTCATGCATGGCTTTAATTTTACCATGATGCTTACCAGCCAACATATAATCTCCAATTTTCAAAGTTCCGTTTTGAACTAAAATCGTAGAAACATATCCTTTTCCTTTGTCCAAGAATGCCTCAACAACAGTTCCTTGTGCCGCTTTGTTTGGATTTGATTTTAAATCTAAAAGTTCTGCTTCAAGCAATACTTTTTCTAATAATTCTTTAACACCTGTTCCTACTTTCGCAGAAATATCATGTGATTGAATTTTTCCACCCCAATCTTCAACAAGTAAATTCATACCTGCTAATCTTTCTTTTACTTTTTCAGGATTAGCATTTGGCTTATCAATTTTATTGATAGCAAATATGATAGGAACCCCCGCTGCTTGAGCATGGCTAATTGCCTCTTTAGTTTGCGGCATGATATCATCATCAGCAGCAATCACAATAATAGCAATATCGGTAACTTGAGCACCACGCGCACGCATCGCAGTAAACGCTTCGTGACCCGGTGTATCTAAGAATGCAATTTTTTGTCCGTTATCCAAAGTTACTCCGTAGGCACCAATATGTTGTGTAATTCCTCCAGATTCACCTGCAATTACGTTTTCTTTACGAATGTAATCCAGTAACGATGTCTTACCGTGATCGACGTGACCCATTACCGTTACAATTGGCGCTCTAAAAACTAAATCTTCTTCTCTGTCTTCAACAACCTGAATTGCTTCTTCGATATCAACAGTGATAAATTCAACTTCATAACCAAATTCATCAGCAACAATAGTCAACGTTTCTGCGTCAAGACGTTGGTTCATGGTAACCATGATTCCAAGTGACATACACGTACCAATAACTTTGGTAATTGGCACATCCATCATGATTGCAATTTCACCTACAGTTACAAATTCAGTAACCTTAATAGTTTTACTTCCTTCGTCTAAAGCTCTTTGCTCATCATCAGATTTCTGACGGTGTGTATCCCTTTTATCTCTTCTGTATTTAGCAGCTTTAGATTTACCACCTTTACCTTGTAGTTTCTCTAAAGTCTCTCTAATTTGATTTTTAACTTCTTCTTCTGTTGGCTCAACTTTTGCAACAATTGCAGGTCTGTTTCCTTTTACGAAACCAGGTCTTGCACTTCTATTTGCATTAAATCCACCACCACCAGTGTTAGGCGTAATTTTATTTGGATTTGGAGCACCTGGAACAGCAGGAGGCCTTGGCGCACCTGGTTTAGGAGCTATCCTTTTACGTTTATTCTTATTGGCATTAGCTGCCGCAGAACCTGGAGCACCTGGTTTATTAGGTGTAATCTTTGGCTCTTCTTTTTTCTTTTTAGGTTTATTGAATTGTGATAAATCAATAATCTGCCCTGTTAGAGTAGTACCAGATAATTTTTGGTATTGAGTGGTAATAGTTTCGTCAGCAGCAACCTCTTCAGATTTTACCGGTTCAACTTTTTCAACAACCTTAGGAGCTTCAGGTATTTCAGCTACAGGTTCCTTTGCTACTTCTTTAGGAGAAATTACAGGTTTTGATTCTTTCGCATCTGAAGTAATTTTAGTATCCAAAGGTTTCGGAACAATTTTATTTTCTGCTGGCGTAATCTTTACAGCAGGAACCTCTACACTTTTAGGTGCAGACTCTACTTTTGGCACTTCTTTTACAGGAGGGACAATTGCAGCTTTTTTTGGATTTAAATCAATCTTACCTACTTGAACAGGTCCAGATATCACCGCTCTTGCTTTGATAACTTCCTGTTGTTTTGCTCGTTCTTCATCAAGTTTACGTTTATCCTCGATTTCTTTTTCTCGCTCTAAACGTAATGCTTCCTTCTCTTTTCTTTTCTCTTCTCCCACTTCTTTAGAAGCTTCTTTATTCCCTTTGTCACCAGCAAATTGACCGCACAAAACATTGTATATATCGTCAGAAATTTTTGCGTTTGGATTTGCATCGATTGCAATTCCCTTATCTTTTAGATAATCCACAGCTCTTTCCAAAGAAATATTCAATTCCCTTAAAACTTTGTTTATTCTAATAATTCTCTCTTCAGACATAAAACCTTTTTATATTTACCTTTTTTGTTATTCCTCACTTTACTCCTATCCGATACCTACCGAACTAGATTTATTGTAAAATGGCATGTTTATAGTTGAAGACCCGTTGACTAACTGTCAAATTCCTCTTTTAATATTCTCATTACATCTAAGATTGTTTCCTCTTCTAGATCTGTTCTTCTAACTAAGTCATCTACATCTTGGCTCAAGATACTTTTTGCAGTATCCAAACCAATTTTAGCAAATTCCTCAATAACCCAATCCTCAATTTCATCTGAAAATTCAGTTAACTCAACGTCATCCTCATCAGCAGTAGCACCAGCTACATCACCCTCACGAATCACGTCTAATTCATATCCTGTCAATAATCCAGCTAATTTAATATTGTGTCCTCCACGACCAATAGCTTTAGAAACCTCCTCTAATTTCAAGAAAACTTCAGCTCTTTTAGTTTCCTCATTGATTTTAATTGAAGAAACTTTTGCTGGACTTAAAGCACGTGTTATTAATAACTGAATATTACTAGTATAATTGATAACATCAATATTCTCATTTCCTAATTCACGAACAATACCATGAATTCTAGAACCTTTCATTCCCACACAAGCACCTACAGGATCAATTCTATCGTCATAAGAATCTACGGCTACTTTTGCTTTTTCACCAGGTATTCTTACCACTTTTTTAACCATTATTAAACCGTCAAAAACTTCAGGAATTTCTTGTTCAAATAATTTTTCCAAAAACTTCTCAGAAGTTCTAGACATAATTATTTGCGGTTTATTTCCTTTCAATTCAACACTTTCTATAATACCTCTAACATTATCACCTTTACGGAAAAAGTCAGATGGGATTTGTTTTTCTTTTGGAAGCACAATTTCATTCCCTTCATCATCTACTAAAATAACAACTCTAGGACGTACATGATGTACTTCGGCAGTATAAATATCACCAATTAAATCCTTAAATTGCTTGTAAAGATTCGTATTGTCGTGCTCATGTATTTTTGAAATCAAGTTTTGGCGTAAAGCAAGAATAGCTCTACGACCTAAATCAATAAGTTTTACTTCTTCAGATACTTCTTCACCAATTTCAAAATCTGGTTCAATCTTTCTAGCTTCTGTTAAAGTTATTTCAAGGTGATCAAAGTCTAAATCTTCATCCGCAACGATTACTCTTCTTTGCCATATCTCCATATCTCCTTTGTCAGGATTTATGATGATGTCAAAATTATCATCTGAACCGTACTTTTTCTTCAATGCATTTCTAAATACATCTTCTAAAATTGCCATAAGCGTTACACGATCAATGAGTTTATCATCTTTAAACTCTGAAAATGAATCGATTAATGCTAAATTTTCCATGCGAATTCTTTAATTAAAATGTTACTGTAACAATTGCTTCTTTAATATCTCCATAAGGAAGTTGTAATTCCTTTTGAATTGTCTCTTTCCCCTTACCTATTTTCTTAGGCTCTCTTGCTTGCCATGACAAAATTACAAAATCATCATTAGCATCCACTAATTCTGCTTCAATAATTTCTGCATTTGTCTTCACAATCAAGGTTCTACCTATATTTTTCTTGTATTGCCTTACTTGTTTCAAGGCAGATCCAACTCCTACTGAGGCCACTTCAAGAGAATAATCCTGCTCCTCTCTATCCAGCTTGCTGTCAATAAATTTACTCACATCAATACAGTCTTGCAAGGCCACACCTTGATCTCCATCTAGCGCAACGATAACTTTAAAAGCATTTGTAACCACTAGGTCAATTAGAAATATCGAAGGCTTCTCTGCTAAGCAATCGCCCAAAACTGAATGTAACTTTTCTTTAAATGTCATATTTTTATAAAAAGAGGGGACTAATCGTCCCCTCATTATCTAGTTTTTAATAAATAACGGTGCAAAGATAGTGTTTTTTTACAAATTAAAATAATTGACCGCTTTAAAAAAATTTCTTATCTTTAATATCAAGTTAAAAACAACTTGTTGATTCCCATAATTTAACACTTATTTGATTATGAAACACATTTTAGTTCCCACTGATTTTTCTGAACAAGCTGAATACGCATTAAAAGCTGCAGCTGTACTTGCTAAAAAAAATAATGCCTCAATTTACCTATTGCATTTACTAGAACTTCCCAACCAGATGAGCGATGCCGTTTCGAGCGGAAAAAGCATTCCTGAAGTAATTTTATTTATTCGAAAGGCGAATGAAAGACTGGAAAATATAAAATCACAATCTTACCTAGACGGCATTGTGGTAGAAAGCAGCGTTCAGTTAGAAAAAGCATTTTCTGGAATTTTATCCTTTAATGAAACTAACGAAATTGATTTAATTATTATGGGCTCACACGGAAGCTCAAACACAGAACACTTATTCATAGGTTCAAATACCGAGAAAGTAGTTCGCCTGTCAAAAGCTCCCGTTTTAGTTATCAAGAAAGCTCCCGGTGAATTCCAGATCGAAAAAATAGTTTTTGCATCTGATTTTTCAAAAGAAACTAAAAAACCTTTTAAGAAACTGCTGAAATTTAGTCAAGATACAAATGCAAAATTACTTTTAGTCATGATTAACACTCCAAACAGTTTTAAAACCACTCAAAAAAGCGATCAAATTTTAGAAAAATTCCTGAGAAAATATGATTTAGAAAACTACTCTACCCATGTTTACAACGATACCAATGTTGAAAACGGCATTACAAACTTTGCCGAAAGTCAAGAAGCCGACTTAATTAGCATTTGCACACACGGCCGAACAAGATTGTCCCACTTTTTTAGCGGCAGCATTAGTCAAGGATTGATAAATCACGAATCCAGACCGGTTCTTACTTTCAGAATCTAAAATCAAAAAGTATTGTAAACAAAAAAACCTCTCGATTGAGAGGTTTTTTAAGTTGGTCTACTAGGACTCGAACCTAGAAAGACTGCACCAAAAACAGTTGTGTTACCATTACACCATAGACCAGTAAAATGCTTTGCTGTATTATTGCTTAGCGAGTGCAAATTTATACTATTTTTTAGTTTGCACAAATTTTTTTTACATTTTTATCAAAAAAAATTCATTCCGTTTTAAAAAAAGTTCTTGATTTAGTTGAAAAATATTCATAATCAACATGTTATTAATTAGAGATAGTTTTTTAGAAAATAATGTTAATGCTATGTGGGTTAAACAAAAAAACATTTTCTTTGTAACTTAAATAATATAATATTTGATACATGGATAAAACAGCATTCAATTTCAACAAATGGAATACGATCATTGGTTGGATTACTTTTGGGATAGCATTGATAACATATACTTTGACGGTTGAACCTACCATGAGTTTTTGGGATTGCGGAGAGTATATTGCTACAGCTGCAAAATTAGAAGTGGGTCATCCGCCGGGCGCTCCTTTGTACCAAATGATTGGAGCCTTTTTTGCCATGTTTGCTTTAGATAATACCAAGATTGCATTGATGGTAAATATGGTATCTGTTTTTTCTAGTGCCTTTACTATTTTATTTATGTTCTGGTCTTCATCAATGATTTTGAGAAAAATTGTTAGTCGTTTTGCATCTACAACTGCATTAAATTCAAACAATGATGTTGTTATTTTAGGAAGTTCATTTGTAGGCGCATTGGCGTACACTTTCTCAGATAGTTTTTGGTACAATGCCGTTGAAGCCGAAGTGTATGCTATGGCCTCACTGTTGATTGCATTATTGTTTTGGCTTGGTTTGCGCTGGGAACAAGACATGGATAAACCAAGAGGTAATAAATGGTTGCTCATTATTTCACTTGTAGTGGGACTTTCTTTTGGAGTGCACTTTATGGCATTATTAACCATTCCTGCAATTGGGTTTTTATATTTTTTCAAAAATTATGAAAAGGTGACTATCAAAAGTTTCATTATTGCGAATGTCGTAGTGATTTCTATTTTGTTATTTATTTTTAAATTGTTACTACCACTAACGATGGCTTTCTTTGGTAAAACCGAAGTTTTTATGGTAAATAATTTAGGATTACCTTTTGACTCTGGAACATTGTTTGTAGCCTTGTTAATAGCTGTTTTGTTTTATTTTGGTTTGCAATTCACCAAGAAAAAACAACTAATTACATATAACACTCTATTGCTTTGTGTACTTTTCATCCTAATTGGTTTTTCTACTTGGATGATGTTACCTATTCGTGCCAATGCAAATACAGTAATAAATGAAAATAAACCATCGGATGCTCGCGAAGTTCTTGCCTATTACAACAGAGAACAATACGGAGTAAATCCTTTATTTTATGGTCCTCAATACACTGAGAATTTTGCAGGTCTAGACAAAGACAATCCGTATTTAGACAAAGCACCAAATTACGAGCGTGATTATAAAACTGGTAAATACGTTATTGTAAATAATTTCAAAAACGCAGACCAAAATTCTGATGACAATCACAAAACAATCTTACCAAGAATGTGGAGTGCTGATCATATTGAGAATTATATGAACTTTTCAAATCCTCCAGCATTTAGATTAAATCCTGATTATCCTTATGAAGACGATCTTGCCAAATATGGTATTGACCCTAGCCAATTAAGCGAAGAAGATTACAACAAAGCCATAGCCCAACTGAAAAATGAAACTGAAAAAATTGTAAACGAGTTTAGACAAGCTTATGCTCAACAACAAATTGACAATGAAGGATACGTTAAATTCTTGAAAAGTTATGGCGATTATTTACTTATTGACAAACCTACCACTGTTGACAATTTAGGTTTTATGGTTGAGTATCAATTTGGCTATATGTACTGGAGGTATTTAATGTGGAATTTTGTTGGTAGACAAAATGATGTGCAAGGAAGATACGATTATCTTGATGGAAACTGGTTGAGCGGAATATCCTTTATAGATGAATTGCATTTAGGAAGCCAAGATAACCTACCTTCAGATGTGGTAAATAACAAAGGTAGAAACGTATATTTCTTTTTACCTTTCATTCTAGGACTTATTGGCTTAATGTATCACGCAAATAAAGATTTAAAAAGTTTTTACGTTCTACTTGCCCTATTTCTTTTTACAGGAATTGCCTTGAAAATCTACCTCAACGAAAGACCATTTGAACCACGAGAGCGAGATTATGCTCTTGTAGGATCGTTTTATGTGTTTGCTATCTGGATTGGTTTTGGCGTATATGCATTATATGAGAGCGCTCAAAAATACTTAGCCCCAAAAATTGCTGGTCCAATAATGATTAGCGCTTGTTTACTTGCAGCTCCTGTATTAATGGCTTCTCAAAACTGGGATGATCATGACCGTTCAGGCAAATCTACTGCTGTAGCTATGGCAAAAGCATACTTAACCTCATGTGATCCTAATGCTATTTTGTTCACCATTGGGGATAACGATACTTTCCCATTATGGTATGCCCAAGAAATTGAAGGTGTAAGAACTGACATTAAAATTGTAAATACTAGTTTGTTCATGACCGATTGGTATATTGATCAAATGAAAACCAAAACATACGAATCAGATGCATTGCCGATTTCATTTACGCATGATCAATACGTGGGTGACAAATTAGACTACGTAGCATTTATCCCTAAAATAGATACTCGTTGGGATATTAAAGATTTGATTGATTTTATTAAAAATCCAAAATCAACGGTTGAAATGCAAAACGGACAAACGATTCATTTTTATCCTACTAACAAAATCAGAATTCCAGTTGATAAAAATACAATTATCAAAAATAAAGTTGTTTCAGCGCAATACTTTGATTCTATAGTTCCATACATTGACATTGATGTTAGCAAGAATGCCTTGTATAAAAACCGATTGATGATGCTAGATATAGTTGCAAATAACAACTGGAAACGCCCTATCTATTTTAGTGGTGGTGCCTTTGATAACGAAGATTATATTTGGATGAAAGAGTACTTACAACTAGAAGGAATGGTATACAAACTAGTTCCTGTTAAAACTACTTTACCTAAAGATGCAAGCCCTCTTGACATGGGACAATTGGATTCAGATAAAATGTATGATATTGTTATGAAATGGGAATGGGGTAACGGAGAAAGCCCAACTATTTATCATGATCCAGAAACCAGACGCAACAGTATTAATTATAGATCTTACTTGTCTCGATTGATGAAACAGCTTATCAAGGAAGGTAAAACTGAGAAAGCTAAAAAAGTCATAAATCTAGCTATGACTAAACTTCCTGTGGAATATTTTGATTACTATTCTCTTGTAGAGCCTTTTGCTGATGGATATTATAAAACAGGTGAAAAAGTAAAAGCACAACAATTACTAGATAAATTAACTCAAAAATACCGTGAGAATCTTAATTATTACGGCGGGTTAAAAGCTAGTGACCAGTCCAGTATAGTAATTCCTATTGTTACAGATATAGAGCGATACAGAAGCTTACTAAAAGTAATGAAAGAGAATAATGACTTAGAGTTCTACAACAAGCACAGAGCTACATTTAATACTTACATAAAAATGTTTGAACGTTTTGAACGTGATAGAGAATAAATAAAACAGCATTTAAAATAGCGGCAATCATGTCGCTATTTTTTTTAACTTTTTTTGAGATGAAATTGTACTGGGTAAAAACTAATAAACTAATTAAGACACTTTTCTCAAAATGGATTTGGGACATTCCAAGTACAGAAAAAGTGGTATATCTCTCTTTTGATGACGGTCCCACCCCCGAAGTAACGACATGGGTACTTGAGGAGTTAAAAAAACACCATTTTAAAGCTACATTTTTTTGTATTGGTGATAACATTCGTAAATATCCCGATATATTCAAAAAAATCATAAGTGAAGGCCATACTATAGGGAATCACACCTACAACCACTTAAACGGATGGAAGACATCAACGCAAAACTACATTGACAATACGCAGCTTTGTCAAGAAATAATAGACGAGAATAGGAATTACAATTCTGACTCTAAAATTTTTCGTCCGCCTTACGGCAAAATAAAAACAGCTCAGTCTAGAGCTTTATTAAAATTGGGCTACAAAATAATTATGTGGGATGTATTAAGCGCTGATTTTGATAGAAATATTACAGAGCAAGAATGTTTGAAGAATGTAGTTATGAACCTGCAGCCAGGCAGTATTATTGTATTTCACGATAGTATAAAAGCATTTGAAAAACTAAAATACGTTTTACCTGCAACCTTACAATATTTACAAGACAATAACTATGAAGCGAAAGTTTTATAGGAAATAATTATTAATACTGTTCTTGAACAATACTGATAAGAGTATTTGCATCAAGTTCTCCAGATTGCCTCCAGATCATTTGGCCTTGCTTGTAAATCATCAATGTTGGGAGTCCTTTAATTCGCAGTGCATTTGCTAATTCTTGGTTTTTATCAACATCTATCTTTATCACTTTAGCTTTATCGCCAAGAGCAGCTGCTACATCTCTAATAACAGGATGCATGGCTACCGAAGATTCATTCCAATCCGTATAAAAATCAATTAATACTGGGACTTGCGTATGTAAAAGTTCTCCAAATTTTGACATAAACCTTAATATTTAGTTTTCTAAATGAAATAAAAGAGATTGATAATATACAAATGTAACATTTTTAACGAATTATGCCACATTAGGGGCTTTTTTTAGTTCAATTACAGTTATTTCCGGCATGATTCCTACTCTTCCAGGATAGGCATGAAAACCAAAACCTCTATTTACATAAACATACCTACCAACATTTTCGTATAAACCCGCCCATTGTTCATATACGTATTGCACTAAACTCCATTTGAAATAACCTGGAATTTCAATACCAAATTGCATTCCATGAGTATGGCCAGAAAGCGTAAGTTGAAAATGTCTTTTATCGTGCTGAACCACTTTGTTCCAGTGTGAAGGATCATGGCTCATAAGTATTTTAAAATCTTGTTTTTGTAATGATCCAGATGCTTTGTCTAAATCTCCAGCTTGTTTAAAATTGTGACCCCAATTTTCAACACCTACAAGAGCTATTTGATCATTGCCTTTCTTTATAAAAGTATGCTCATTAAGCAATAAGTTAAAGCCTATCTGTCCGTAAAGCTTTTTTATATCCTCAAAGTTCTCCTCTTTTTCTTGCTCGGTTTTCCAAGTTACATATTCCCCATAATCATGATTCCCTAATACAGAAAATTTACCGTACTCGTGTTTATCGATTTTATTGAACGTTTCTATCCAAGGGTGCATCTCTTTGGCATGCGTGTTTACAATATCTCCTGTAAACAATATCAAATCTGAGTTTTGAGCATTAATCAAATCAATTGCGTGTTGTATTTTATCTGGATTGTCAAAACTACCACTATGAACATCTGATATTTGCGTAATCGTAAATCCATCAAAGGCATCTGGTAAATCCGGAAAAAAAATACGTTGCTTGATTACTTTATAATTATACTTACCAACTGTAATACCATATATAAGGGACAGAAAAGGTACAGCAGCAAGACCTAAACCTATTTGACTCACAAATTTTCTACGTGAGTTAAAAAAATCTTTGCTTTCATCATAATTTGAAAAATAGTTCAAAGTCCCCACACCTAGCCGATACAAATCTTCTCCTAAAAGTACAATTGTAAAAATAATTTTAGGAAGATAAACCAAAAGCAACAACGCCATAGTGAACATTGTTTTTTGTGTTTGTCCTACGCTCCTATCAAATTGCATTAGGGCGTAAACAATGTATATTGAAAAAGCAACACTAGCAATTTGAATACTATATAAAATGGACTTGTTCTTAATGATGGTTTTAAAAACTTGGAAAGTATAAATTTCTAAAACCAAAAGAAACAAACACAATAAGACTACACGAAAAATCATTTGAAAATATTTGAAGCAAAATAACAAAAGAAAAAAGCAAACAAGACTTGTATTAAATAAAATTTAACGGTTTGTTAAGGTTCAAAAAAAATATCAGGATTATATAGAAATAAGCACCAATAAAAAACCACATTATTTGTAACAAAATAACGTGGTTATTGGAAATTTCAAAATATTCTATTTTACTACTAAAGACAAATTAGGAGTTAAAATACTATCACCGTTATTTGTTGTTGTATATCTTTGAGCCCAGACTTCAATATAGTCAGAATTGTTTAACTCTACCAATGCATTAATTGGCACTACTACTATATCGTTTGCAGCTCCACCACGACCATATATTTTAAATTGAGAAAGCGAAACTCCATTTTTAGCAACATAAATTATATAGGTACCTATTGCTGGTACTTGAAATGAAATTGAACCCGTTACTTGGCACAATCTTTTCTTTTTTCCCTCATAAATTAATCTATTACTTAAACCACCCGTAGCAAAACGAAATAAATTTGTTGAAGTTGAAACACCTGCAACTTTAATAATTCCTGTTGGCTGGTTGGCTACCCCAGAAAAACTTGTTGTAGCTCCCGCACCTACAGCATAATCAAAAGTAAAATCTCCAGCTGCATTTACATCGGTTTCAGTTGGTATTCCAGCGCACCTTACATTCCAGCTATTATTAAAATTATACCCTGTATAACTACCCGTGCCATAGCGACTGACATAGCCTACAGTATTAGTTCCAGTAAAAACAACTGATTCCATGACAGCATCACCCGTTATAATTGGGTTTGCACTTACATCTACCCCAACCGCAGTGCCATTTACTTCACTGAAACCACCTTGTTTTTGGATCAAAGAAAATGTACCTGTAAACTTTTCAAAAGTACCTGTATTATTACCAAACCATGCTGTATTGCTCAAAAGAACTCGAGTATTATTGGTGTAGGTGATCCCTGTTACGTTTGCTGCATAATTAATCACTGAGAAAAACACTAAGCCAAAACCACTGATTGTACCGACATTAGCAGAGTTTGCAACAATAGCATCTCTAAAAATAATACTTTGAGTATTGCCACTTCCCACCAAATTAAAAACAGAACTTCCTCCAGAAATAGTAAGAGTTTTAATTGTCCCTCCCGTAGCTCCTTCAAACAGGAATCCACTGGATTTAAATAATACATCTTCATTTGCATCTAACCCCACCAAATAAGCATTATTCAAATCAATTGGGAAATTGAAATTGATAATCCCATTTATTTCATAATACGTACCACTATCGAGAACATATTTTGCACCACCACCAGCGGCTAATTCAGTAGCTAAAACAGTAGCTAATACATCCGTAGATTTAATACGCTTAAACTTTAGGCGACCGGTGCTAGCGCTATTAATAACAGTCCAAGCGGGTGTTGCCTGGTTGTAATAATAAAATGATTTCAAATCAGTATCATAAACCATTAATCCATCGGCTGGAGATGCAATGGCTAAGCGCTGTGCTGTAGTCATTCTTGGCGTAAGCATTCCTTGAGTGGTTGACGAAACATCAAGTACTGAACTTGCATGAGGAGTAATAGTTCCTACACCTACTTGTGCAAAAGTATTTGCTGCTAGTATCAAGAAAAATAATAGAGCAACTTGAAACACTCTTTTTGTAAAATAATTTTCTTTCATGATCAAAATGTATTTAAGATATTAAAAAACTACAACATTGTTTGGTTTTAAACTTATTGTAAATATAAAAATAAAATATCGATTAAATGCATTTTTAACCGACTAAATACATTATTATCTCATTTAAAAGTAATAAATCTTACAATAAGTGAGTAGCATTTTTATTTTTAAAGTTATTTATCCTAAAAATTCTAGCCAAGGTGTAATAAAATACAAATCCATAAAAATTAAAAAAGCTAAGGTTCATACTCATTCAAGTTTTGTACTTTTGAACTTTACAAAAAAACTACTATGTCTCAACAAAAACGTCTTTTTTTACTTGATGCTTACGCATTAATATTTCGTGGATACTATGCTTTTATCAAAAACCCACGTATTAACTCAAAAGGTATGGACACATCAGCCATTATGGGTTTTATGAATTCATTGATGGATGTTATAAAACGTGAAAAACCAGATCACCTTGCTGTAGCATTTGATAAGGGAGGAAGCGCTTTAAGAAATGACCTTTTCCCAGAATACAAAGCCAACAGAGATGCTACTCCCGAAGCGATAAAAATTGCCGTACCTTATATTCAAGAATTACTCAAGGCCATGCACATACCTATTATAGAGGTGAGTGGTTATGAAGCCGATGATTTAATAGGAACAATTGCTAAGCAAGCTGAAAAAGAGAATTACCAGGTCTTTATGGTTACACCTGATAAGGATTTTGCACAACTAGTTTCTGAAAACATTTTTATGTACAAGCCAGCCCGAATGGGAAACGGTATTGAAATTTGGGGTGTACCCGAAGTCTTGGCTAAGTTTGAAATTGAAAGACCTGAACAAGTTATTGATTTTCTTGGCATGATGGGCGATACTGCCGATAACATTCCTGGTTTACCAGGCGTAGGTGAAGTGACAGCAAAAAAACTTTTGAAAGAATTTGGCAGCATGGAAAACCTTTTAGCAAATACAGACAAGCTAAAAGGAAAAATGAAAGAGAATATTGAAGCCAATAAAGAAAAAGGATTGTTATCTAAAACATTAGCAACTATATTACTGGATTGCCCAGTGGTTTTTAATGAAAATGACTATGAGCTCTCTAAGCCCGATGTAGAAAAAACAGACGCCTTATTCAATGAACTGGAATTTAGAAGAATGGCTGAGCAATTTGATGCTATTTTTAAAAGTCCATCTCCGCTTGCACAAAATAACGGAGCCGAAACAGATGCCAAACTTTATAAGAAGCCAACAAAGAATGATGATCAATTTGATCTTTTTGGATCGAATGATCAAGACGGTACTTCAGATGAGAATAGAAATCAATTTTACAGTACGCTAACAAATACTGAGCATTCCTATCAAATTATTCAAGGTGATTTAGGCCTAAAATTACTGTTGCAAAATTTACAAAAACAAACTTCAGTATGTTTTGACACCGAAACTACTGGTCTTGATGCACTGCATGCAGAACTAGTGGGAATTTCTTTTTCATATGAAAAAGGGAAAGGATTTTATGTTCCGTTTCCAGAAAATCAAGAAGAAGCACAAGCTTTGATAGATAAATTCATTCCATTTTTTGAAAATGAAAGTATTGAAAAAATTGGTCAGAATTTAAAATACGACTTGAAAATTTTATCAAATTATAAGGTAGAAGTAAAAGGAAATTTATTTGACACCATGATTGCGCACTATCTAATTAATCCTGATATGCGTCATAATATGGATATCTTATCCGAGACTTATTTAAAATATTCGCCACAATCTATCGAGGCTCTTATTGGAAAAAAAGGGAAGAATCAAAAATCAATGCGTGACGTAGCTCTCGAAGAAATTAAAGAATACGCCGTTGAAGATGCTGATGTCACTTGGCAACTTAAAAATATTTTCACCCAAGAACTAGAACAAACCGAAACCAAAAAACTTTTTGAAGAAATTGAAATCCCATTGGTAAAAGTACTTGCCGATATGGAAAAAGAAGGTATTCGGGTTGATGTAGATTTCCTTAAGTCGCTTTCTAAAACACTTGATGAGGATATCAAAATATTAGAAGCGAGCATTTATGAAACTGCAGGTGAAAAATTCAATTTGGCATCACCGAAACAATTAGGAGATATTTTATTTGACAAATTAAAAATTGGTGGAGTTAAACAAAAGAAAACCAAAACAGGGCAATATGCTACTGGCGAGGAAATACTCAGCTATCTTGCCCCAGAAAACCAAATTGTAAAGGACATTCTAGAGTGGAGACAATTGATTAAACTGCAAAACACATACGTAGATGCCTTGCCGAACCAAGTAGATGCCGTTACTAAACGCATCCATACAGATTATATGCAAACCGTTGCAGCTACTGGACGATTGAGTTCTAATAACCCTAATTTACAAAACATCCCAATACGTACCGAACGTGGTCGCCAAATTAGGAAAGCATTTGTTGCCAGAGATGAAAATCACACCCTAGTATCTGCCGATTATTCACAAATTGAATTGCGCGTCATTGCAGCTTTGTGTGGAGAAGAAAATATGATAAAAGCGTTTCAAAACAACGAAGACATTCATAAATCAACGGCATCAAAAGTATTTAACGTTCCACTTGAAGAAGTAACTCGCGAACAAAGAAGTCATGCCAAAACCGTAAATTTTGGGATTGTTTATGGTGTATCAGCATTTGGACTCAGCAACCAAACTAGTCTGTCCCGTAAAGAAAGTGCCGAATTGATTGAAGCGTATTACCAAACCTATCCAAAATTAAAATCGTATATACAGGATCAAGTAGACTTTGCTAGAGATCATGGTTATGTACAAACCATTTTGGGACGTCGTAGGTATTTAAAAGATATCAACTCTCAAAACGCCATAGTGCGTGGTGGTGCGGAACGAAATGCCGTAAACGCTCCTATTCAAGGAAGTGCTGCCGATATTATCAAAATTGCAATGATCAATATTCATAAAAGGTTGAAAAGTGAAAATTGGAAAAGCAAAATGTTATTGCAAGTACATGATGAACTTGTGTTTGATGTGCATAATGATGAGCTAGAAAAAATACAGCCCATGATTAAACATGAAATGGAAAATGCCTTCCAACTTGTTGTGCCACTGGAAGTAGAAATTGGCACCGGTAAAGACTGGCTAGAAGCACATTAATAAAATATACCGCAAATAAAAAATCTCTAATTAAGCAATTAGAGATTTTTTTTGAGGTTTATAATGTAATATTCGTTTTTAAGGAACACTTAAAAATTATAATGAGCTTTCTAAATTGCGACAGCTTTTTTATTGCTTAAAATTTTGTACAACCAGAAAGCTAATAGACCCAATGGTTGTAAAACAATTAGCGAAAGAATAAGAAGCATTTTAGTTACTGAAGAAACTGTTGTTAAGTTTATAACCGTATACAAGGAGTATATCCAGAATACAAAATAAAAAACCACGAGAATCATAAAAAGAATTTCTACCATAATATTTTATATTTAAATTAGTTCCACCAACTACACGAACTAGAACAGGCCATTGTTACAGTTGTAACACAAACATGACTATCTATAGCACACGAAGTATCTGATCCAATAGCTGTACAATCACTATTACCGTCACTGATATATTCTTTTGCATCAAGGCTAGCTCTCAATTTAGAGGCTGTTGCTGTCGCACCTAGAGCTGATTCAAACTTTAAACAAGAACTTACCGATTTCCCAGCTATTAAGTTGGCAACTTTTTTTGTAGCATTAGAATTTAAGCGTGTAGCATTATTATCATAAAGCTCAATAAAAATTGAAACTAATTTGTTCAAAACATCATCATCTTCTTTGCTTATAGATTGAAAAAATAAATCATCTAGTAAAAATACTTGATCTTTAACTTGAAAAGAAGCCTCGTTTTTAATATCATTTTTTATAAATTTATAAAACTTTCCATTTACATTTGTCTCTAATGCAACAGAATTTTTTGTCAATGTTATAAAATAATTATTTTTTAAGGTTTTATTTACAGTTGACAAATCATAACTTTCAGTAATTACCTTATATTTATTTGCTTCAAGTATAGATAGTGAAATATTATAAATTGCATGGTTGGCTGCAAAGTTTGTTAAACTTGTTTTTTTGGAAAATTCATCAAGTCGATATTTACTAGAAATTATCTCCTCATCTTTATTAATTTCAGAAGTACAAGAAAACAAAAATGATAAACTTACAGCGATAGTAGTCGCTAATACAATAGTTATTTTATTTTTTTTCATTTTAAAATTAGTTACTTTTTGAGTAATAAACAACCCCATTTATGGACGAAAACTTTAAGAATTTAGTTTAAGTTAATTTGTTCCGCCCCATTAATTTTACTTCCTCTTTACAACATCCTTGCAAGGCTGGCTTAATATTATTATTTCTATATTATGCCAATGTTAATATCGATTTGTAAATCTTCATAAAAATCTAAAAATGATTCTTAAGAAATTCTATATGCCAAAACTACAACTGAAGTTTAGCGAAGTTTTACACTTAAAGTGTAAATAAAGTTAAATATCAAAAAATCCTCCATACAATTATTTTACACAGAATTAATTGCATTAATTGCTACAAAATCTAACATTAATTACATTAGAAATTATAACTAAAGACTTTTGGATTCCTAAAAAAAAGATAACTATTCATCGTAACAATACGACAAAATTTGCAAGGAGATTATGATATTATTTTAGTTTGTTAAAAGGTATAAAACAAACTGTATCTATTTTGAATGAAAAAATGCAACTCCTTTTAACTGATATGCTATTTAAAAAAGACACACCATTTGTTTGGAGCTGGTCAAATAGTTTCATGAATTCATTTAATATGATATACTAATATTAGGTCTATAAATGAATGTTCAATAGCAACTTAGCTTTATTTTGATTTTACATTAAGAATCAACGTAATACGAATTCCGAATAATTTTAATATTTATAGTTGCCAAAATAAATGATATAAAAAATCTGATCAACATTATCTTGTAAGAAAATGGAATTTTAGCAAAAAAATATGGAGAGGATATTATGGAAAAATTAGAAACTGTAACAATAATTGAAGTTTAAATTCGAGGGGAAATGATAAATAAAACAATTAAAAATAAAATCTACATTATTAGATCATATATGAAATACAGCTTTGTTAGTTAATAATGAGGTTGGATAATAAATGGAAAAAACACATGAAATACCGTATTATGTTTCCAGGTTATTTAAAAAAATATTGATTGTCCGTTTTCTGTCATAATCCTGTAATACCAGCAATTACTAGCCTGTCGAATAGTTTTTCTTCAAAATACCTTCTATTAAGCTTATAAACAAACTCATTTAGATACAATTGAAAATATTTGCCTTTTATTTTATGGTAATTTCCAAGAAAATTGCGTTTTGCATTACTAATTGCTATGTGAACCCATCTTAAAGTTTCTGTTGTAGTTTCTTTATTTGATTTTTCTGTTATGTGTATTTCAACATAGTCTGCAATATCAATATAAGAAGTGCTTTTGTCTGTAAAAAGAATACTTTTTTCAGAGATAGATTCTACAATCGTTTCATTTATCTGTTCAGAAGTATGATCCTTCAAAACTTTTGCTTTAAAACATCTACATTGATTTGATTTTTCTCTAGTTTCAACATCTTCTAAAACAGTTGATTCGGCCATAATTGCCACGTTAGATTTCCCCACTGCGCCACGACCACGAAGACCTTTTTCTTGCTCTATTTCTGATGATTCAACAGTGAAATATCCTTCGTCAAATTCTATCATTCCTTCTAAAGTATAACGTGCATCTCTATTACCCATTGCTTTTCGCAATTTATGAACCATTGCCCAAACTAGTTCGTATCCCTTTAGTCCAAGTTGTTTTTGAATTTCTTTACTTGAAAAACCTTTTTTAGTTGCAGTCATTAAAAACATAGTTTTGTACCAAATCAAAAATGATAAGTTGGAACTTTGCATTATTGTTCCGCCTCTTTAAGAAATTCTACTTCTACATTTCTTACATTCATAAATCCACACACTTTTTATCCAAAAATGCTCTTTGCTTCCGCATTTGCATTGAACGCCTTGTTTGTCTCTTTCTTCTTTAAAATGAAGCCTACAAGATTCTTCACTGCCAAAATTTGCTGTAAAACTGAATAAAATCATTTGCTTTTTTTATCAAATATAATAGTTTTTCTTTTAATTGCAGGTAATTACTGACAATATAAATAATAAACTTTTAAGAATATCTAAAATATAAAACACAAAACAAATAAAAAAATTAACATTTTTTTTAACAAGTTTAAAATTTCAAAATGAAGAATAAACATATTTTAAAACAAACTGCTTATTAAGTCCATAATTTACAACTAAATTAAAAAAAATCTAATTAACATTTAATTAGAACACAATTTAGGGTCCAGGACAGAAAAGCAAGAAGCTCATTAAAAAGATAGACTACAAATGAAAAAATCTGTAATTAAGCAATTAGAGATTTTTTATTTAAGTTTAAAATATATCAATCTACACCACACGTGTCGACTCTCTTTCTTTTAATTTGGTTTTAATCACCTTTGTTACATAAGGAAGATGCTCTTCCTCTGATTCCAACCTCTTAATAAGCAACTTGGCTGCTACTTCGCCTATTTCTATACCGTGTTGACTAACTGTAGTTAAACTTGGCGAAAGCCTTCTTGATGCTAAAATACCATCAGCAAAACCAATGATAGAAATGTCTTCGGGTACTTTAAATCCTTTTTTTAACGCAACTCTTAATGCTGCAACTGAATCATTCTCATCCAATGCAAAAATTCCATCAATTGGATTTTCAAATATAGAATCAATTTTATTTTTAAGATCAAGTTCTGAGTCTGTTCTAATCATAATATCAGGATTGACAGCTATACCGTTATTAGATAGTGCTTTTAAATAGCCATCAGTTCTTAATTTACCCACACTCAAATTATCAATAGAAGAAAGTAAGGCAATATTTTTACAACCCAAGTTCAAAAGTTGTTGTGTTGCATGAAGTGCCGAATCAAAATCATCTACAATTACCTTATCACAGTCTACCCCATCCGCAATTCGATCAAACATTACAATAGGAGTTCCGTCATTAATTATGGTAGTGAAATGCTGATAATCTTGAGCTTTTTGAGCTTCCTCAGATACAGACACTATAAAACCATCAATAGTACCGTTACTTAACATTTCTAGAGTATGTGCTTCTTTATCCAAAGATTCATTAGAAATACACATGATCACATTATACCCTTTTTCATCAGCTATTTTCTCAATACCACTAAATACTTTGGCAAAAAAAGAATTAAGAATGTTAGGTATGATAACGCCTATAGTCTTTGTCTTTCTATTTTTAAGATTCAACCCAATAATATTTGGCTTGTAGTTTTTAAGCTTCGCATATTCCTTTATTTTAACCTTCGTTAGCTCACTAATTTCTGGACTATCGTTTAATGCCTTAGACACGGTAGAAACAGAAACGTTAAGTTCCTTCGCGATTTGTTTTAAAGTTGCTTTGGCTTTCATATTAAAAATTCAGTATAAAGTTAAAGTACAAGATAGTATAATTTGTAAAAAATTCAATCTATTGACAAAAATAACGCATTAAGTTCAAAAAAGTAATTGTAACAACAAAAAAAATGCACCAATAAAGAACAATAAATAGAAGAATAAAACCAATTTAAAAAAGATGAATTATAAAACGCAAAAAAAATATTAATATACATTTGATAATCAGTACTAAGCACACAACAAAATAATCTTTTAAGGTATTTGTATTTAAAATAATTAATTGTACTTTTGCAACCCCTTTATTGGGGATGGAATGTTTAATTAAAAAAATATTATGGACGCATTAAGCTACAAGACACAGTCAGCAAGCAAAGCCACAGTTACAAAAGAGTGGATTGTTGTAGATGCAGATGGTCACAACTTAGGACGTCTTGCTTCAAAAGTCGCAATGATTTTAAGAGGTAAGTACAAGCCAAGTTACACACCACATGTGGACTGCGGAGATAACGTAATTGTTATCAACTCAGAAAAAATTAACCTTACAGGTAACAAAATGGATGAAAAAACATACATCCGTCACACTGGTTACCCAGGAGGTCAAAGAACTTTAACTGCTAAAGTTTTGCAATCTAAAAACCCTGCATTATTAGTTGAAAAAGCTGTAAAAGGGATGTTGCCTAAAAACAAATTAGGAGCAGAGCTTTTTAGAAATTTAAATGTTGTTGTAGGTTCAGAGCACAAACAAGGCGCTCAAAAACCGAAAACAGTTAACCTTAACGATCTTAAGTAATGGGAGTTATTCACAAAATCGGTAGAAGAAAAACCGCTGTTGCACGTGTATACGTTTCAGAAGGAACAGGAGTAATCACGGTAAACAAAAAAGCATTTGAAACTTACTTCCCAACTGCAACTTTACAGTACAAAGTATTACAACCAATGTCTATGACAGAAAATGTAAGCAACTTTGACGTAAAAGTTAATGTTTACGGAGGTGGTTCAACAGGACAAGCAGAGGCTGTAAGAATGGCATTAGCACGTGCAATGTGCGAAGTTGATGCTGAAAACAGAGGAATCCTTAAACCACAAGGTTTATTAACAAGAGATCCAAGAATGGTTGAACGTAAGAAATTCGGTCAGAAGAAAGCTCGTAAGAGATTCCAATTCTCTAAGCGTTAATATTCAATCTGGTTATTTTTCAGATTATCAAGTTCAAACGCTGGTATTATTATCAGCTTAAACTGAAATATGTTAAAATAAATTTAACATAAAAATTTAAAAACACAGTTGTTGTTGCTCTCCTACCGAGGTAGGAAATAGTTTAGCATCTAAATAAGTCGAAAGTCTTAAAGGCAAAAGCCTAAAGTCGTATCAAAGAAGCTTATTGCTAATCAACAGAACGTAAACTAGAACAAAATGGCAAACAAAATAGAAGTTAAAGACTTACTAGAAGCAGGTGTACACTTTGGACACATGACTAGAAAATGGGACCCAAACATGGCTCCTTACATCTATATGGAACGTAATGGTATTCACATTATCAATCTATATAAAACTGCAGCAAAAATTGAAGAAGCTAATGAAGCTTTGAAAAAAATCGCTGCATCAGGTAGAAAAATATTATTTGTTGCTACCAAAAAACAAGCAAAAGACATCGTTGCTGAAAAAGCAAAAGCTGCAAACATGCCTTACATCACTGAAAGATGGCCTGGTGGAATGCTAACTAACTTTGTAACTATCCGTAAAGCTGTTAAAAAAATGGCTACTATTGATAAAATGAAGAAAGATGGTACTTTCATGACTTTATCTAAAAAAGAGCGTTTGCAAGTAGATCGTCTTCGTGCTAAATTAGAGAAAAACTTAGGTTCAATCGCTGACATGTCTAGACTACCGGCTGCATTGTTCGTAGTAGATATCAAAGCAGAACACATCGCTATAAAAGAAGCTCAAAAATTAAACATTCCAGTTTTCGCAATGGTTGATACTAACTCTGATCCACGTGAAGTAGAGTATGTAATTCCTGCAAATGATGATGCTTCTAAATCAATTGATAAAATTTTAACTTTAGTTACATCTGCAATTATCGAAGGACTTTCTGATAGAGGTACTGAAAAAGAAACTGAAGCTACTGCTGAAGTTGCTGCTCCAGTTGCTGAAACTACAGAAGCTCCAGCTGCAACTGCAACTGAAGAATAAATCAAATTTTGAATTCCAAATTTTGAATTCCAAATTCCAAAATCAGAAAATAACTATCTGATAACATTGGAATTTGGGATTTAAAGATTGGAATTTTTACTTTTAACATTAAAAATCAAAATATTATGGCAACAATTACTGCTGCAGACGTAAATAAATTAAGACAAACTACAGGTGCCGGAATGATGGACTGTAAAAAAGCTTTAGTTGAAGCTGATGGAGATTTCGATAAAGCAATCCAAAACCTTAGAGAAAAAGGACAAAAAGTTGCTGCTAACCGTTCTGACCGTGAGTCTTCTGAAGGAGCTGCTGTATCTTTTATCAATGCTGATAAAACTAAAGGTGCTATCATTACTTTAAACTGCGAAACAGATTTCGTAGGTAAAAATGAATCTTTCGTAACTTTAGCTAAAGAATTAGTTGAAAAAGCAATTAACTTCTCTTCTAAAGAAGAGTTCTTAGCGTCAGATTTCAACGGAATGACTGTTGCTGAAAAATTGATTGAGCAAACTGGTGTTATCGGTGAAAAAATCGAAATCGGTGGTTTTGAAATTTTAGAAGGTGCTTTTGTTGGATCTTATGTTCACGTTAACAAAATTGCTGCATTAACTGCTATTTCTGCTGCTGTACCAAATGCAGAAGTTCTTACTAAAGATATCTCTATGCAAGTAGCATCAATGGGAGCTGATACTTTATCTTACAAAGATTTTGATCCTGCTTTTGTTGATTCTGAATTAGCTGCTCGTATTGCAATAATCGAAAAAGAAAATGAAGAAGCAAAACGTTTAGGAAAAACTTTAAAAAATGTTCCTAAATATATTTCTTTCTCTCAATTAACTGAAGAAGTTATCAAACAAGCTGAAGAAGATGCAAAAGCAGAATTAAAAGCTGAAGGTAAACCAGAACAAATTTGGGATAAAATTATTCCAGGTAAAATTCAACGTTTTATCTCTGACAACACTACTTTAGATCAAGAAAAAGCTTTGCTAGATCAAAATTTCATCAAAGATGATAGTAAAAAAGTTGGTGATTACGTTAAAGATTTCAATGTTGAAATTACAGGTTTCAAAAGAGCTGCATTAGGATAGCCACATTTTGATTTCAAATAATTGCTATTTGATTTCATTTTTTAATACAAAGCCCCATTTCAATTTTGTTGGAATGGGGTTTTTTATTTGAAATTACCTTCAGCTAAAATTTCAATAAAATGACTAAATTTGGAAAAAGCTTATTCTATGTTTAAAACCAAAAAAGAAGTTGTCTTTATCATCCTTTCTGGAATATTTATCACTAATGCCGTCACTGCTGAATTGATTGGTGGAAAACTGATACAAATAGGTCCGTTTGTAATGAGTATCGGTATTTTGCCTTGGCCGATTGTCTTTTTAACTACGGATTTAATTAACGATTATTTTGGCGAAAAAGGAGTGAAAAAATTATCCCTAATCACAGCTGGATTAATTGCGTATTCGTTTATTATTTTACTGCTGGCCATGAGTATTCCAGCAGCCAAAGGAATTAGCCCTGTGAACGATACTCAATTTACCGCCGTTTTCGGTCAAAGTATGTGGATTATTGTGGGCAGTATCATTGCTTTTCTTATATCACAATTAATAGACGTTACTGTTTTTTGGTTTTTTAAAAACCGAACCGGAAATAAAAAAATATGGCTTAGAGCTACGGGTTCCACCATAATTTCGCAACTGTTTGATTCTTTTATCGTATTGGGAATTGCATTTTGGTTGCCCGGCAAAATCAACTTTGAAACCTTCCTAACCTCAGCCTTAACTGGCTATACCTTTAAGCTAGGCACAGCCATACTCTTAACTCCCTTAATTTACCTAGGTCACTGCACTATTAAAAAATATTTAGCCACCGAAAAAGAATGATTATAACTGATAAAATACGTTGCGGCTGGTGTCATTCCAGTGATTTATACATGAAATACCATGACGAAGAATGGGGTGTTCCCGTATATGATGACACTACTCTATTTGAATTTTTACTGCTAGAAACCTTTCAAGCAGGCCTAAGTTGGATTACTATCTTGAACAAAAGAGAAAATTTCTACAATGCTTTTGATGCTTTTGATTATAAAAAAATCGCCCAGTATTCTGATGATAAAATTCAAGAATTATTACAAGATGCAGGTATCATTCGCAACAAACTCAAAGTTTATTCGGCTGTGACCAACGCTCAAAATTTCATTACAATCCAAGAAGAATTTGGAAGTTTTTCACAATACATTTGGGCTTTTGTAAATCACACACCCGTTAACAACTCCCCAAGAAACTTAAAAGAAGTCCCTGCCACAACGCCACTTTCGGATGCAATAAGTAAGGATTTAAAAAAACGGGGTTTTAAATTTGTAGGTTCCACCGTTATGTATGCCTTTATGCAGGCCACAGGCATGATTAATGACCATGTAGAAAATTGTTGGAAACGAAATTCATAATTTATAATTTATAATTCATAATTTTCATTACATTTGCTTCACACTTTAGGGGTGTCTACCACGGTAGGCTGAGATTTTACCCTCTGAACCTGATCTAGTTCATACTAGCGTAGGGAAAAGTAAGATGACTTCATTGTACCATATTTGGGTACCTTCGTAGCCATTCCTAAAGTATACCTATATACTAAACTCAACAGGAATGGAACTAAAAATCAACAACCAAACAAAACATTTTGCCGCCAAGAGCCTAACGGTTCAAGCACTTCTTGACTTAGAAATTCCCGTAAAACAAAACGGAATTGCTGTGGCCATAAACAATACCGTCATTCCAAAATCCGATTGGAATTTGCATCCCATACAGGAAACCGACACCATTCTTATCATCTCCGCAACTCAAGGTGGATAAAGAGTCTTCAGTCGCAGTGTTCAGTTTTCATTGCGAACATTAGACAAGTTTCAAATTCAACTCAAAATAAAAAAATCTGTATTAATCCGTGTCTTCGCTTTAGCGAATCGGTGTCATCCGTGTCCAACCCATAATCACAAACCAATGAACAACGAAGAAAAAATATCTAGAACCCCGTTTCCAAATTCCAAAAAAGTGTACATCGATGGAGAAATCCACCCGATTAAAGTAGCGATGCGTGAAATTTCGCTAGCAGATACTAAACTATCCAATGGCCGAATAGAAAAAAACCCAGCCGTAACCGTTTACGACACTTCAGGCCCTTTTACAGATCCTAATTTTGAAATTGATATTCGCAGAGGATTGCCACGAATCCGCGAACAATGGATTTTAGACCGTAATGATGTAGAAGAACTAGCCGAAATCTCCTCAGAATACGGAAAATCCCGTTTGAATGATGAAAAGTTAGATCACTTGCGTTTTGAATATTTACACAAACCCATGCGCGCCAAAAAAGGCACCAATGTTACCCAATTATATTACGCTAAACAAGGCATCATCACTCCCGAAATGGAATACATCGCCATTCGTGAAAACCAAAAATATGAGCAAATTGAATCTCAAACAAAAGCGATGCAATGCCAACATAAAGGAGATAGTTGGGGCGCAAACACTCCCTCTCCTTCGGGGAGGGCTGGGGTGGGGCCAATCACAGCCGAATTTGTCCGTAGCGAAGTAGCCAGAGGGCGTGCTATCATCCCCAACAACATCAACCATCCCGAAAGCGAACCAATGATTGTAGGACGTAATTTTTTAGTGAAAATTAATGCCAATATTGGGAATAGCGTAGTCACTTCAAGCATCGAAGAAGAAGTAGAAAAAGCGGTTTGGGCTTGCCGTTGGGGAGCTGATACTATTATGGATTTATCTACAGGAAAAAACATTCACGAAACTAGAGAATGGATTATTCGTAATTCGCCCGTGCCAATTGGTACGGTACCAATTTACCAAGCTTTAGAAAAAGTAAACGGTGTGGCCGAAGATTTGACTTGGGAAGTTTTCCGTGATACCTTAATCGAACAAGCAGAACAAGGCGTTTCTTATTTCACCATTCACGCTGGGGTTTTATTACGTTATATTCATTTAACGGCTAACCGTGTTACAGGAATTGTTTCTCGCGGTGGTTCTATTATGGCCAAATGGTGTTTGTTCCACCATAAAGAAAACTTTTTGTACACGCATTTCGAAGAGATTTGCGAAATCATGAAACAATATGATGTTGCCTTTTCATTGGGTGACGGACTTCGCCCAGGTTCTATTGCCGATGCCAACGATGCTGCACAATTCGCCGAATTAGAAACTTTAGGAGAATTGACAAAAATTGCTTGGAAACACGATGTTCAGGTGTTCATTGAAGGTCCAGGTCACGTACCTATGCATATGATTAAAGAAAATATGGACAAGCAATTAGAACATTGTGACGAAGCTCCATTTTACACTTTGGGTCCATTAACCACCGATATTGCTCCAGGTTACGATCACATTACTTCTGCCATTGGAGCTGCAATGATTGGCTGGTATGGTTGCGCTATGCTGTGTTATGTAACACCAAAAGAACATCTTGGATTGCCCAATAAAAAAGATGTAAAAGATGGTGTGATTACTTATAAAATTGCCGCACACGCAGCCGATTTAGCCAAAGGTCACCCAGGTTCACAATACCGTGACAATGCCTTGAGCAAAGCCCGTTTCGAATTCCGTTGGGAAGACCAATTCAATTTATCATTAGATCCAGATACTGCTCGAGAATTTCATGATGAAACCTTGCCTGCAGACGGTGCAAAAGTGGCTCACTTCTGCTCGATGTGTGGACCAAAATTCTGTTCTATGAAAATTTCTCAAGAAATTCGTGACGTTGCCGAAGCCGAGAAAGGAATGGCAGCAAAATCAGAGGAGTTTATTGAACAGGGAAAAGAAATTTATATTTAAGACGAGAGAATAGACAAAAGAATATAGAGAATAGACCTAAATCACAGTCTATTTTCTATATTCTCTACTCTTTTTCCTTTTCAGAATCTAATCAAAAATGATAGTCATTTCCAATCCAACTGCAATAGCAAACGAAATCAACACCATACACACTCTCTTTGAGAATGGATTGGAGTTGCTTCATATCAGAAAACCTGATTTTTCAGAAACAGAAATGAAAACATTTGTATCGAAAATAAAAACTGCTTTCAGACACCGATTGGTGTTGCATAGTCATCATCAATTAGCGCTAGAATTTGGAATTGATCGCATTCATTTTACAGAAAAAAACAGAGTCGCAACATCCCAAGAAAGTTTAGAAAACTGGAAAAAAAGCGGATATACTCTATCCACCTCTATTCATCAAATGTCGGATTTTGAAGCGCTGTCAAGTGTTTTTGATTATGCATTTTTTGGACCTGTTTTCAAAAGTATTTCAAAACCCAATTATGTTTCAAATCTGGATTTCAAAAAAGAATTAGAACAAAGAAAAAATAACAAAACAGCATTGATTGCTCTGGGAGGAATTACATCCGAAAATATCAAAACTGCATTAGCATTTGGTTTTGATGATGTAGCACTTTTAGGAAGTATTTGGAACGACAACCATTCAATAGAAAATTTTAAACTATGTCACGACCTTTTGTAGTAAGCATTGCAGGCTTCGATCCTTCAGCAGGAGCGGGAGTTTTGGCAGATGTAAAGACGTTCGAACAACATCAAGTGTATGGCTTTGCAATTAGTACGGCAAACACTATTCAAACCGAAAATGAATTTGTAGCAATACAATGGACGGATTTGGATTTTGTTTTGCAATCTGTTCAAACAATATTTAATACTTACGATATAAAAGCCGTAAAAATTGGAATTGTACCTTCTTTGGCATTTTTAAAAATAGTTGTTTTTCTGATAAAAAAGATTTCGCCAGAAACAAAAATAGTTTGGGACACCGTTTTAAAATCGACAACAGAATTCGATTTTTTAACGATTAAAAACCAAACTACTTTGATTGAAATACTGAAAGAAATTGATTTGATCACTCCCAATTACAATGAGATTTTACAATTATCTTCTAAAGGATTTAATGCAGAAACAACAGCCATTTTACTTTCGAAACATTGCCCCGTTTTGTTAAAAGGCGGTCACAATCCAGACGAAATTGGCTCTGATTATTTGTATTTAGAAAATGAATATTTCAATCTGGAACCAAATAGTACTACTATTTTCGACAAACACGGGTCAGGTTGCGTGTTATCATCGGCCATTACAGCTCATTTAGCTTTGGGACAAGAACTAAAAACGGCTTGTGCCAATGCCAAAAAATATATAGAAGCCTACTTACAATCTAACCCCACAAAACTAGGATATCATTATGTACAATAAACTGCAATATATTTCTCAAGGAAACACCGTCGAAGAACAATTGTTAAATATTCGCAATGCGCTTGACAACGGTTGTGAGTGGATTCAGTTGCGTTTCAAAAATGCTTCCACCGCCGAACTTTTTGATGTTGCAGAAACTGCAAAAATTTTGTGCGATGTTTTTTCTGCGTATTTAATCATCAATGACAATGTGCACCTAGCACAGCAATTAGATGCGGATGGAGTTCATGTAGGTTTAACCGATATGAATGTAGCAGCGGCGAGAACTATTTTAGGTCGTGAAAAAATTATCGGAGCAACTGCGAATACTTTTGAAGATATTCGAAATCATTTTGAAAATGGCTGTAATTACATTGGTTTAGGGCCGTTCCAATTTACAGCAACAAAAGAAAAATTAAGTCCCATTCTAGGGGTAGAAGGTTACCGCAGCATTATCGAAAAGATGAAAGCTAAAAAAATACAATTTCCCATTTATGCTATCGGAGGAATCCAACTTACAAACGTTGAAAGCATAATGGAAACTGGCATTCACGGGATTGCAGTTTCGGGTTTAATTACCCAAAGCGAAAATCCATCCGAATTAATCACGCAACTAAACGAAAAACTATATGTTACCATTTAAAATAGGAGATAAAACCTTTGGATCGCGCTTGTTTTTGGGAACAGGGAAATTCGGTTCCAACCAACAAATGGAAGAAGCTATTTTGGCATCCGGAAGTGAATTGGTTACCGTAGCCCTAAAACGTATCGATTTAGAAACCGAAACTGATGCGATTTTAGCCCACCTCAAACATCCACGTATTAATTTATTACCCAACACTTCGGGTGCACGCAATGCAAAAGAAGCCATTTTTGCAGCACAATTAGCCAGAGAAGCTTTGGAAACTAATTGGCTCAAGCTCGAAATCCATCCCGATCCAAGGTACTTGTTACCCGACCCGATTGAAACTTTGAAAGCAACAGAAGAACTAGCTAAATTAGGTTTTATTGTTTTGCCATACATTCATGCCGATCCTGTTTTATGCAAACGTTTGGAAGATGCCGGAACATCTGCCGTAATGCCATTAGGATCTCCTATTGGAAGTAACAAAGGCCTAAAAACCATCGATTTTTTAGAGATTATTATCGAACAATCTAAAGTCCCTGTCATCATCGACGCAGGAATTGGAGCCCCTTCTGATGCCGCAAAAGCAATGGAAATAGGTGCCGATGCTGTTTTGGTAAACACCGCTATTGCTGTTGCTGGAAATCCAAAACTGATGGCTGAAGCTTTTAAGGAAGCGGTAATTGCAGGACGAAAAGCATACGAAGCACTATTGGCACAAAAGGAAAATCGTGCGGTGGCTTCAAGTCCTTTGACGGCATTTTTATATGAATAATAATTTACCACAAAGTTCACAAAGCGAACGCAAAGCACACTATGCTTTGTGTCTCTTGTGAAATAACTTTGTGCGCTTTGTGTTTAAAAAACAAATAATGACAAATTTTAAATCGGTTTTTGAACAATACGACTGGGATACAATTCAAACCAAGATCTATCAGACAACTACCATAGAAGTCGAGCAAGCTTTAGCCAAAACCAAACGCAATCTGGATGATTTTCTAGCTTTGATTTCGCCTGCTGCCCAACCTTATTTGGAACAAATGGCGCAAATAAGTCACGAATTAACCAAAAAGCGTTTTGGCAAAACCATCCAAATGTATGCGCCTTTGTATTTGAGCAACGAATGCCAAAATATTTGTACCTATTGCGGCTTTAGTATGGACAACAAAATCAAACGAAAAACCCTAACCGAAAGCGAAATCACACTCGAAGTTGAAGCCCTAAAAAAAGCAGGATTTGACCACGTTTTATTAGTAACTGGCGAAGCCAATTATACGGTAAACATCAATTATTTTCTAAAGTCTGTAACTCAAATAAAAAATGATTTTTCGACAATTTCTGTGGAAGTGCAACCTTTATCTACAGAAGAATACAAACAATTGCACCAAGCTGGAGTGTATTCCGTTTTAGTTTATCAGGAAACCTATCATCGGGATGTTTACAAGCAATACCACACCAAAGGAAAAAAATCCAATTTTGATTTTCGTTTAGAAACTCCAGATCGAGTTGGAACCGCTGGAATTCATAAAATAGGTTTGGGCGTTTTGTTAGGATTAGAAGATTGGCGCACTGATAGTTTTTTCAATGCTTTACACTTGGATTATCTCCAAAAAACGTATTGGAAAACCAAATACACGGTTTCTTTTCCACGATTGCGTCCTGCGGAAGGAGTGATTCAACCCAACTTTATTATGGATGACAAAGATTTGACGCAGTTGATTTGTGCTTATCGGTTATGGAATGAGGATTTAGAGATTTCTATATCGACTCGCGAGAATGAAAAATTCAGAAATAATATTATTCCGCTTGGGACAACAAGTATGAGTGCTGGCTCCAAAACCAATCCTGGTGGTTATGTAGTGGATCCGCAATCTTTGGAACAATTTGAGATTAGTGATGAGCGTTCAGCATCGGAAATTGCCGCTCTTATTTCTAGCCAAGGCTACGAACCTGTTTGGAAAGACTGGGATAAAACATTTAGTCAAATTTCATAAAGTCGAATGTCATAAGTACTCGACTTTACTTGGTAGTTTAGCTTTTGACTTTCCAGTATAAGATTTTCAAACTTTAAGACACAATAAAATGAGTGTAATACAAGAATTTTTACGATACAATAGACAAACAATGTTACCCGAAATAGGTGATTCAGGACAAGAAAAACTCAAGCAAGCAAGAGTTTTGGTCATTGGTGCTGGCGGTTTGGGCTGTCCTATTTTGCAATATATTTCGACCGCAGGAGTGGGAACTATCGGGATTGTTGATTTCGATAAAATAGAAATTCACAACTTGCACAGACAAATTTTGTACACCGAAGATCAAGTGGGCTTACCAAAAGCTTTGATAGCCAAAGAAAAATTAGAAGCGTTGAATCCTTTGATTAAAGTAGCAGCTTTTGAAGCGAAACTAACTATGGAAAACGCTGTTCTATTCATTCAAGATTTTGATGTGATTGTGGATGGATCAGATAATTTTGCCACTCGTTATTTAATAAATGATACTTGTGTAGTTTTGGGTAAACCCTTGGTTTATGGAAGTATTTTAGGTTTTGAAGGTCAAATTGCTGTGTTTAACCACCAAGGAAGTAAAAATCTTCGGGATTTATTTCAAGAGCCTCCCAATCCAAAAGATGTTCCAAATTGCAGTTTGAATGGCGTGCTGGGCACTTTACCAGGTATGATAGGAACGATGATGGCACACGAAACCTTAAAATTAATTATGGGTTTACCAACTTTAAAAAATGAATTGGTCCTGTATCAAACTTTAGATTGGAGTTTTACCAAGTTGCAATTCTAGTTGTTTGCAGCAAACCATAAAGTACTGAAAAAATCAGGCGGTTTGCCCCAGATGGACGTGAAAAGCCCGGACTGAAAAGACTATTTTTTCGAGACAGCAAAGAGCGACCGGCAGGAAGCTCCTTTGATGGCTTTAGAAAAAATAAGACTTTGAAGGAGGACTTGTAACAAACAGCTGGAAATAGGCCCTACTGCTGCTGCAAAATTCGCATAAACTCGTTTCGAGGAATTTCTCGGCAACCCAAACTTTCGAGATGTGGATTGTAAACTTGACAATCGAGCAGCTTATAGTTTTCTTTTTTTAAGTGGTTTACCAAGGCAATAAACGCCACTTTGGAAGCATTAGAAACTAACGAAAACATGCTTTCTCCGCAAAAAATATGACCCAAATCAACGCCATACAAACCGCCAACTAAGTTATCATCTTGCCAAACTTCTACAGATTTTGCAATGCCTAAGTCGTCCAATTTGCAATAGGCCTCAATCATGTCATTAGTAATCCAAGTACCGTTTTGACCGTCGCGTTTTACTTTTTGACAGTAGGAAATCACATCTCTAAAATTTTGATTGAAGGTAACCGAAAATTCACCTTTATTGAGAATATTGCGCATGCTTTTGGAGATTTTCAGCTCCTCAAGAAACAAAACCATTCTAGGATTTGGCGACCACCAAAGGATAGGATCACCGACTTCAAACCACGGAAAAATGCCGCTTTTATAGGCTAACTACAAGCGTTCTGGAGATAAATCACCACCAATAGCAAGAATTCCATCTCGATTGGCTTGGTTCACTTCGGGAAAATCTAAAATATCAGAAAGGTAATGCATGATGAATAAATTATAAAGAAAACGGCAGGAATGCTCAAAAAAAATCCAAATTCCAATATGAAGAAAGCTTCAACTTGGAATTTGGATTTATATACTTTAGAATTTTATTTTAGAACGGTAAATCGTCTGCTTCCTCTTCGTTAAAACTAGTTGCTGGTGCAAATGTTTCTGCAGATGGCATAGGTGGCATTTGCTGAGCAGAAGGACTTTCTGCTTGTAATTTCCCTATTCTCCATCCCTGGATTGTGTTAAAATAAACCGTTTCACCTTGTGCATTTGTCCACTCTCTTCCTCTCAAGTTAATGTCAATTTTTACAGCTTCACCTACTTGAAAATTATTCAACAAATCACATTTATCTTGAACAAACTGAACCGAAATATGTTGCGGATATTGCTCATCAGTTGTTACTACAACATCTCTTTTTTTGAAACCTCCAGATCCAACTTCTTTAGTTTGATCGATCATTTTAATTTTTCCTGTTACTTCCATCTTCTCTATATTTATTGTTATGCTCTATTTTAAAGTATCGGCTAAAAGGACCTTCCATGCCGAGACTACATCATTATCGTTAAGGTATTTTTTTGCCGTAAGATGCACTTTTTCAGTATCATCTGAACTCAAAACCGCTTTAACTGCAAAATTTTGCTGTACAAATATACTAACTTCTTCGGTTGTAGGCAAGGCCTCAACATTTCCTAAAATTCCTAAATCGTTTCCATTAAACACCTTACTTTCTTTTATAAAATTTGGAATAGCATCTACTCCAATTCCTAAGGTAGCTAGTGGTTTTGGTACTTCAAAAAGGCCCTGATTGGATCTGGAATACCAGTTACCACCCAATCTAGAAACCAGATCGATTTTGTATTGATCAATCGCTCCATTTTCGTCTAAAACCGATTCGTTTATATGAATTCGGAGTACTTCACAAAGCACTAGATTCCCAGCTCCGCCTTCGGTTCCCAATGGAATAATCTGAGTGACTTTGCACTCAAATTGTACAGGAGATTCCTTTACTCTATAAGGCTTTACAACCTCTGATGGTATTGGCGTCAAGCCTGATTTTACAAACTCATCTACGCCATCAGCATACTCTGTACTAGCCAACGAGATTTGCTGTACAATGTCATAATTCACCACATTGATCACTACTTCTCTGGTAGCTTCGGCATTAATCAAAGTGTGTTTTATTGAGTTGTCTCGCACGCGGCGTGCCGGTGAGAAAATAAGAATAGGTGGATTAGCACTAAAAACATTAAAAAAACTAAACGGAGAAACATTGGCATTGCCATTTTCATCCATCGTACTGGCAAATGCAATAGGTCTTGGGCCTACTGAGCTTTGCAAGTAGCCTTGTAATTTTGCCGTATCGATAGTTTTTGGGTCAATTGTGATCATAATTCAAGTTACATTTGAGATACAAAAATAAGCAAATCGATTGAGTTATGAACTTTATACTCTAAAATAGCATAACAAAAAGCAGGATGAATGTCTCGAAAAAAAATCTGAAAAAAAACTAAAATACAAGCGCATTTATTTCGTTATATTTAGCACTAAAATCCATTAGTATGCAGTTTTCCGAAAGAAGAGTTAACACCCGTTGGGTAATTATTTTCGCATCGTTTTTTATCATTAGTTTAATTCTCTGGAATACCTATACTTTTTTTCAAATTTTCAAGAATGAAGAGCGCTTGAAAATGAATCTTTGGGCTCAGGCCCAAAAAACATTAATTAACGCCGATGAAAATACTGAGGTTGAATTGCCATTACAAATTTTTAGCAATAACACATCAATCCCAATTATGCTAACCGAAAATGACAGTATTATCAATACGGTTAATATTGACGAGGAAAATTTGTTAAAAAGCAAAAAGGCTATCACGATACTAAACACCTTAAAATCAGAAAATGATCCCATTGTTATAGAATATGTTCCTGGGAAGTTTCAAAAACTATATTACGGCAACTCTTCCCTATTAAACAAACTAAAGTATTATCCCCTTGCGCTGGTATTAATAATTGTTCTTTTTGGGGGATTAGTGTACAATTACTACCGCAGCACAAAAATGGCAACTCAAAACAAATTGTGGGCTGGAATGGCAAAGGAAACAGCACATCAAATAGGTACGCCATTATCTTCTCTTATTGGCTGGGTTGAAATTTTAAAATCTGAAAATATTGCTGAAAGCACTACCCAAGAAATAGAAAAAGATATTGAACGTCTGCAAACTATTACAGATCGTTTTTCAAAAATTGGTTCTGAACCCAAACTAGAGCTTACAGATATTGTGCATGAAACCCAACAATCTTATGATTATTTGCAATCTCGATTTTCAAAACAAATTCAGTTTTCATTTAGTGCTCCTCAAGCAACTATTAAGGTCATGCTAAACCCAATTTTATACAGCTGGACTATTGAAAACCTGGTAAAAAATGCTATTGATGCCATGAAAGGTAAAGGAAATTTACACCTTGAAATCACAACTGATCTAGAAGTAGTAAAAATCAACATTACTGATACCGGAAGCGGCATCCCTAAAAAACAGTTTCAAACTATTTTTGAACCGGGTTTTACTACAAAAAAAAGAGGTTGGGGACTAGGACTGTCGTTAACAAAAAGAATTGTAGAAGAATATCATAAAGGAAACATAAAAGTATTACAGTCTGAAATAGGCAAAGGCACCACGATGCAAGTGAGTTTAAAAAAATTAATTTAGTTTAACGGAACGCCGAACCAGGTAACTTTAGAGAACATTGTTTTTCTGACTATTTTAGACTTACTCAAATAATTTTTTACAAACATGGAGTGTTCCTCGGCTTGTGCCAAAGCTACTCCAATTGATTTTTTAATTGATTCCAAGTTAGATGTATTTTGACTACCAACAGATCCCAGGCTGTAAATATTGTTCTGGCAATTGAGTAGTTTCTCTTTTGGTGTTTCAATCATGCTGCTAATTTCAGCATCTGACAAAGCTGGCTTAAACTTATTATTTCTGTAATAAATAAAATCATTCAATAGAAGAACTGCCAGATTCATTTCATTCACAATAGAATTCAATTTTTCAATATTTGTATTTTGTCGCAAATAAGTCAACTGTTGTTTTTTTCCTTCATAACGCTGCAAAATCATGGCGTTTTTCAATCCATTTTTCTCTATTCTTTCTGCCGATGTAAATAATTTATCCGCTTCAGATAATGCATTATATTTGGTAATTTCATTCTCAAAATCAAAGTATTTCTTGGTTTTATTGATTTGAATTTTCCCTTCATAAAACTCATTAATGGTAATGGGATAATTCGAAAATTGCCACAAATAATCAAATGGAATGTGGGAAGCAATTATTGTAGAAGGACCTGCCTTAAAATAATAATTGTTTAATTTTTTTGAAAACCTACCATTATTTACAAAACCAGAACCCCAGGTTGGATCAAATATATACCACTTTTTATCAACTTTTGCAGCGATCCAAGCGTGGGCTAAATCACTTATTTTTCCGTTTTGCTTTGTATAACCTTCAATGATATAGGATTGAATTCCTGTTTTTTGCGAAAGCTCATTAAAAACCACTGCATAATGAATACAAACCCCTTTTTTAGTTCTTAACGTCTTTGCGATTTGTTCCTGTTCGGTTTCATTAAAATTTACGGTAAACATATTGGCCACATCATAGCTGATATTGGATGTAGTCCAATAAAAAACAGCTCTGATTTTATCCGTTTCTGTTTTGAAATTAGCGTTGATGTAGTTTGCAATAGCTTGCGTAGAAGTTGTTGCTTTAGAAGGAATTGCCGCCATTTTAGCATCAACCACAGCATATCCAGAATTTGCTTGTCCAAAACTCAACAAGGAGAAAAAGAAAAAAAATAACAAAAAAATGTTTTTCATAGTATATAATGTAGGCATCATAAAATAAAAAAGAGAACAGGTTTGCACCTATTCTCTATTAAACGAAAAGCATACCAAATTATTCTATTGATACAACTATTATAAATAGGTTTTTATGCTTGCTACCAAAGCTTCAAATTCATCTTTGGATAAAGTTACTTTATTTTGAAAACGCATTTCATCCATTTCATTCAATGGAATCAAATGAACATGAGCATGAGGTACTTCAAGTCCTACAACTGCCATCCCAATGCGTTTACAAGGAACTGTTTTCTCTAAAGCAACCGCAATTTTTTTAGAAAACTGCATTAAGCCAATATATAAATCGTCATCTATTTCAAAGATTTTGTCAATTTCTTGTTTTGGAACGCAAAGTGTATGTCCTTTTGCATTAGGGTTTACGTCTAAAAAAGCTATGAAATTTTCATCCTCTGCTATCTTGTAGCAAGGAATTTCTCCGTTAATTATTTTGGTAAAAATACTTGGCATCGTTGCAATTTAATGTATTAGAACTAAACTATTATTTAAAATTAGTCTCTTGAAATTTCAAGAATTTCAAACTTCAAAACTCCGTTTGGCACCGTAATTTCAGCAACTTCACCTACTGATTTCCCCAGTAAACCTTTCCCAATAGGTGAAGTAACGGATATTTTTCCAGTTTTAAGGTCGGCTTCGCTTTCTGCTACTAATGTGTATTTCATTTCCATTCCGTTGGTTTGGTTTTTAATTTTCACATTCGATAAAACTAGCACTTTAGAAAGATCTAAATGGGATTCATCAATTAATCGAGCGTTTGAGTGTACTTCTTCTAATTTAGCAATACGCATCTCAAGCATACCTTGTGCTTCTTTGGCTGCATCATACTCAGCATTCTCAGATAAATCTCCTTTGTCTCTAGCCTCTGCAATATCTGCTGATGCTTTAGGACGCATCACGCTTTTTAGATAATCTAATTCTTCTCTTAATTTCTTTAATCCTTCTGCGGTGTAATACGATACTGTACTCATAATTTCATTAATTATATAAATAGAAAAAATCCCATCAGGACGGGATTTCTTTCCACAAAGATACTACTATTTTTTTTCGTCTATAAATATATGTTAATCATATATAAGTCAAAGTTAAATAAATTAAATTTGTTTCACTAATACTTTGACACTATTTTAAAATGAAAAAAATTCATCTCTTATTCGCATTGATTCCATTGTTTTTTTCTTGCAGTGATTCAGGCGTTAACAACAACAATCCCTTTGTTCCTAACTATACTTTCAGCATGGACCTCAACATGAATTTACCCACCTACTCCAACCTAAAATTTGTGAGTAATGCAGTTTATGTGCCTAATATTGGAGCAAGAGGAGTTATTGTTTTTAATACTGGTAGTGGCTACAACGCCTTTGATGCAGCTTGTCCTAATCAAGCCATTAGTACGTGCTCTACCATGACCATCAACGGAATTAATGCGGTTTGTGGATGTGATAATGTTACCTATAGCTTGTTTACCGGTCAAAGCAATTTACAATATCCTATGAAGCAATACCGAGTTCAAGTGAACGGAGATATTTTGAGAGTTTTTAATTAATTACAGCTTATAACTTACAGATAGCATAAAAACTCTTGGTAAGACAAAAGTGGTGCGCTGACTGATGACATAATCCGAGAAGGAAAAATCATTTTTCACCTTGTTATCAAAAAGGTTGTTAGCCATTAACTCAAAACCAAAAGGACTGTTCTTTTTTTGATAACGCAACGAAGTATTGGCGATGTCGTAAAAATTACTCTGCTTGTTACTGTTAGTGTTTTTCAGGTTTTCGTAACTGCATTTGAAAGTCCAAAACTTTGCGATGGTAATGTCAAAATCAGATGTAATTGCATCGGTTTGAAACTGAGATTGGGTCAAGCCCGAAAACTGACTAAATCCTTTGTTGTATCCTACGCTAAAACCCGGCCATTTTTTGTGTGCCGTACGAAGTACTACTCCCAACCTTTGATTGTTTCTATTGTTTAAAGTTTCGGTATTATTTAGTGTTTGGAAATAAGTAAACCAACTAAAATTAGTATTGAACCTCAAGTTAAAACGATATATCTTTTTGCTAAAAGAACCGTTTACATTGTAATTCGTCTCGGGGTTATCGCTTAAAATTGGGGTATTGAACTGATTGATACCGTCTAATTGAATTTCGTTGCGGATCGTTCTTACTTTTTGATTCCAACTCGCCATGGCGTTCCAAGTGATACCACGATACAAGTTGGTTTTCGTGTAACGCAGGTTGGCGTTGTGGTAGCGCTCGTTTTGCAATAAAGCATTTCCTTTGTAAACCAAGTTATAATTTTGCAAGGTAAACTGCTCCGCTAATTGGGTTACTTGCGGAAAACTATTTTCTAATTTATAAACAAAATTTAAAGATTCTGATTTGTTGAACTCATAATCGCTGTTCCACTGTGGTTGTAAAAGTGTTCTAGTAAGTACTCGCTCTCCTGACTTTTGCTCTGTAGTTAAATGATACCAATGCGCGTACAAGCCGGGTTTATTGGTCCATTTTCCAAATCTAAATTTGTACTCTAAACCTACATACGCATCATTCAATTGGTATTTTACTGCGTTGCCAAAACCAGCCAAAGCAAAATCATTCACGTTCCCATTGGTAAGTAATTGCTGCTCTGTAGTTTCTAAACGGGAATTACCGTAGTTATTCCCCACATTGGTGTACAAGTGATTGAAATTATTGATAATCCAGTAATGTTTAAAAAGCGCATCAACGCTATTGGTTTTTACCTTTTTTACTTGTTCAATGCGGTACGCGCTATCCTCTTGCAACGGAATTAGTCCAGCGAGGAAAGGCTGATCAGTGAACCAATTGGTTCGTGGCGTGTTGTAATCGTATGCTTGATTGATTACTAAAGTGGTAGTGTGTTTTAGATTGTAACTTTTGTGCCACTCGATGTATTGTTTTATGGCGGTATTATCGGCTTTGTTGAGTGTTTCAAAAATACTCGCATTGACATTAGTAATCGAGTTGATGGCGTTTGAAATAGAATTATTACTCGACTGGTACTGTCCGTTATAATACCATTTTTCTTTGGCGCTAGGCGAATAATCGAGTTTGATATTGCCAATTCCTAAAACAGCGCGATTGGTACCTTCTTGCAGTCGGTTTTCAAAAGCAATGGCACTGTTTTGCAAATACTCATTTTTACTTTCGGTTTGTGATGCCGTCAACACTTTCGAAAAAATAGAAAAGCCAGAAATAGAAAGTTTTGACGAGGTATCATGGCTAAAGTTAAACGCGCCAAATTGAGACACATTCTGCACCACATCTTGGTTGTCATTGGCAAAGGAATACAAATTAGTAAGTGATTTTCGACCCGATAAAAAGGTGCTCATTCCACCACCAAAACGCATTAAATCATCAAAAGTAAAGGTGCGTTTACCAATGTTGTTTAAATCGCCTATAAAACTTAGGTCTGTTTTAGGAGCATAATAAAACAAAGCGGCATGAGCAAGATAAAAACCATTATCGGCATTACCAACCTCGGCACCAGCCTCAACATCACCAAAAACAAATTTCTTTTTATCGGCTTTGAGTTTTACATTCATGGCCAGTTCATCACTATCCGAAACCTGCTTTATAAAACCCACTTCGTTAAAGTGGTCAATGACTTCAATTTTATCAAGTGCATCAGCCGGAATATTTTCAACTGCTAGTTTAGAGCCTCCTCCAAAAAAAGACTTGCCCTCTACCAGCATTTTAGTAACTTTTTTACCTTGTACGGTAACGCCTCCGTTTTTATCGACTTCAACGCCAGGAAGTTTTTCAAGGACTTCTTTCATTTTACGTTCGTTGCCGTTGGCAAAACTTTTAACGTTAAACGTCATGGTATCCTTTTTAATTTCGATGGGCTTGAACTCGTGTTTGATTACAATTTCTTTGAGTTGTTCTCCGGTAGGTTTTAATTTAAAATCGTGTGAAGTCACCACAGCATCAGCCTCAAGAATAAATACTTCCTCTACAAACCCAATGTACGAAACCGTAATTTCATACTTCACTGTTTTTTCCAGCTCTAAGCGGTAGCGTCCTTTATTATCAGCAATAGCAAATTTTAAGCTTGCTTTTTCTTGTAAGGGTTTTGCAATAACGTTTGCAGACTCTAATGGTTTGTTGTTATCCTCAACCACCACACCAGTAATGGAGCGGGATTGAGAAAAACTTAGGGTTGTGAAAAAAAGAAAATAGAAGAGTATTTTGTGCATTTAATTATTTTTATAAAATACGCCTGAAGAGGTTTTACTCATATACTCATCCATTGAAATAGCTTCGCTTTTCGGGAATTTTATGAATATCTCATCTTTTTTAATTTCAATTTTGGAGACAAAAACTTTAATATTTTTATTACTATCTTCTAGTTCTAATATTAATCCAGGAAGTCCATTATATCCTTTTGGTCCAAAAGGATATGGTAATGAAGGTGCAAACCATGCAGTAATTATCTTTGTTTTATTTACTCCCCTACTTTTATAAATCTCTGTATATTCGGCTTTATAACATTTATAATCGTCAATTAATTTACTCTCAGTTGTAACAACCCAGTCTTTATTAGGGTTGTCATCTTTTATATAAATGCCATGCATACCAGCGTTTATACTTGTATTTTTTTCTTTATCATAATAGTTAGAACCTCCAATCAATACAGATATAATTTTACTAGAACTAGTATTAATAGCTGATTCATCCTGTATCATTTCATTTAAATAAAAATGAGATTGATTAGCGTTAAATTCTAAAATATATTCTTGTTTCTCGCTCTTTTCTTTGATTTCTTTTAGCAACATCTCAGCCTTGAGGTTTGGGCTAATTTTAGTGTCAGGCATTTTTACTTTATAAGTTATAACGCCTGAGTTCTGTGAAAATAAAACAGTTGTAAAGAATAGGAAATAAAAAATAAATCTCATGTTATTTGTTTAAAAAAGGGACAACGAATTGTCCCTCTTGTTATTACTAAAAAAAGGCATTCAAACTAGCAATCTGCTATTAGAATTTGCCATATCTGTTCATTGATAACATCGTCATCAATGTCAAGAAAATCGATGAAATTCATAGCATTATCCATGCATTTGTTATCTTCATCTTCAACTAATTTTGAAGGTACCTCAACTTTTAATTTGTCGCTTACCACAACATCTTCCTTAACCTCTCCCGTTTTCGCCATTGCAGCGCCACTAAATGCTACCACTGCTAGAGCGGTGAATACTAATTTTTTCATTCTTAAAATTTTTAAATTAATTAATAGTTTTTTTGGTTAACCAAATCAAATATCAAAAAAAAAAAAAAAACTATTTAAAAGAATTTACTTCATTTTTTAACTAAACTTTAACAAGTTTATACTCTTAATAAATTTAACAACTAGTTCAAAATAAATGTTTTACAATAAATAGTATTTAGAGACTTAACTTTACAAAATGAAAAACGCAATAATCAATAAAATGACTAATTTAAGAGTGCTTTTTTGGGTATTGCGTTTGATTGAGAGTTTTTATCTTTTTCTCTTTTTTTGCTTAAAATTACTCCTCCCATACTTGATTCAAGACGCTTTTCGTAATCTTCTTTAGAAATTGTTTTCCCCTTTGGAAAATCTATTTCTAATTCTTGATCAGATAATTTAATTTTTGACACCACAAAAGTTTTGTGGCTCTCAATAAGTTCTAAAATCAAGCCTGGTAATCCGTAAAACTTCTTTGGACCGAGTGAGAATGGCAAACTAGGTGCAAAATAAGCTATAGCTTCTTTAACTTTCGATTCTCCATATCTGTTGGTAAACGGAACTTTCAAAATGGCTTTATAGCAAAGATAGCCTCCTATTTCTTTTGTATCTGCTGTAATTTCCCATTTTAAATCCTCATTTTTACTTTCAACCAATGTTCCATCACTCATGATTTCAACTTGTCGTCCATTAGCAAAATCGCTGAAGATATCATGTGAGGTAAATCCCGCTCTAGCCACATTTCCTAATTTTTGATCGAAATCGGATACTGGAGTAAGACTTTCTATTTGTACAAATTGTGTTTTTGTTTTATTAAAAGTCAAGTTAAATACCTGCTGATTGGCAATATCTATATTTTTTTTAGCAAAGTCTTTAGTCTGCGGTTTTTTTGCATCCTCTAAGATATTTACGGTATGAAAGCTATAGCTTACCGTGCCTGATGACTGAGAATAAACAATAGAACAGAGCAAGAAAATGCTGATATAAATTATTTTCATACGATAACAATTAAGTATTAAAATTTATTTAAATTCAAAAAATGCTGTATTTCTTTTTAAAAAGCAAATCCTCAAATTCCTGTTCAGAAACTATTTTATTTGCTATACGCTTTGGCACTACAATCTTTTTATCCATTTGTAAATCTACTGTTTTAACACCAAACAAAATATTTCTAATTTGCAATACTAAGATTAAACCTTGTAATCCTCCGTATCCATTTGGCCGATCAGAACAGAAGCTCGTTTAAAACTACCAAACACAAGGATACCTCTTTTTCAAAGCTTCTACAATACCCCCTTTTAGTGATATTTCCTCCTATCAATAACTAAAAAATCCTGACAGCGAACCATCAGGATTTCATCCAATAACAAACAATTCAATTCATTAAAATTTCAAAGTCATTCCAACTAAGAAATTAATTCCTGCTTGAGGATAATAACCCGCTCCTTCAATTGTTATTACTGATGGAGGATTTGAATAATCATCATCAAACGTATAAAAATACCCATTTGATATGTATTTGTAATCGAAAATATTATTTACCAAACCATTTATCATAACCGATTTAAAAACCGATTTAGGTTTCCATTCATACGACAAATTCAAGTCATTTACGAAATACGATCTCAATTTAGACTTTTCTGAATCTATGTTACCCATGTACTGCTCGCCAACAAATTTTGACAAAAACGAAACTTGTAAATTACTCACAGGCACAAACGTGATGATATTCCCGGCAATAAAATCAGGCGAGTAAGCAATATTTGTATTTCCTAAAGATGTCAAAACTCCATCTCTACTAAAAAAGAAATCCTTATTCTTATTCGTACTAATGGTCATATTAGGCCTAATAATTAAGTTGTCTAAAACTGCTATTGTAGCATCGAGTTCCAGACCTAACCGATAACTATCACCACTATTTTTACGAATAGGCGCCCCCACATCGTCCAAGGCTCCTGTTAATATCAATTGGTCTTTGTATACCATATAATACACATTGGCATTCAGTTTTACCTTTACTGTATTGTGACGTAATCCCAACTCAAAATCATTCAATTTCTCTGGTTTTGGGCTTCCGTTTTCATAATCGGTTCTATTCGGCTCACGATTGGCTCTCGCATAAGAAGCATACAATTGATTGTTGTCGTCAATCTCAAAACTCAAACCCGCTTTTGGGTTAAAAAAATTAAAATTATCATTCACTAAACCAGTTTCTGTAGCATTAGCTTTGTAGTGTACATTACGCAATTGCAAGTCTCCAAATAAGCTAAGTTTATCTGCAACTTGATAATTTGCTTTAGCAAAAATATTTCCATCTGTTTTTGTTGCAAAATCATCATAATAACGGTCCCCTAATTCAGATGTTGATGCATAACGCGCCCAAATTACGTTACCAAAGTGACTGCCTTCGTATTTATTATAGCCTCCGCCAAGAATCACGTCCCATTTGTCCTGCTTATAATTAGCCGAAAAGGTAGTCCCGTAAAAATCATTATCCAACCATTTTTGACGAATCAAATCAGTTTTATTGATCGTGGTTCCTCCTATTAAAATAGGTGTCAATCCGTACTCAGCAAACTTGGCGTTTTCTTTATAGTTTTCATAATAGCCTTTCCCTTTAGAATAAAAGACAGCTAAATTGGTATTCCATGATGCCGATACTTTTTCGTTCCAATGCAGCTGAAAATGATCTTGCTGGTAATTATCGGTTTCATTATCATAAAACCTAGTATTCCCAAATTCATCAGTATACATCCCAGCGGTATTAAAAGTTCTATCGTTTTTTAAAACATCCAGATCCTCTAATCCGTTCCATGATTGATAGGTTTTTTCATTTCCTCCAAAAGCCAACGCTTTAATCAAAGTAGTTTTACCTACATAAGTTCCTTGCAAGAAAAAAGATTTTAAATCAGATGAAGCTCTGTCAACGTATCCATCAGACTTCAGTGCGGAAACTCTACCAGCTAATTCAAAATGATCGTTTAATAAACCCGTACTGAATTTCACTGTGTGTTTGCGAGTATTAAAACTTCCAAAAGAATTCGATATCTCACCATTGCTTGCGTTAGCATAACTATCAGTCAGCATATTTAGGCTTGCGCCAAAGGCACCTGAACCATTTGTAGAAGTTCCTACACCGCGCTGCAGTTGCAAACTTTCAACTGATGAAGCAAAATCAGGCATGTTAACCCAATACGTTCCATGACTTTCGGAGTCGTTATAGGGAATTCCGTTGATGGTTACATTTACACGAGTAGCATCACTACCACGCACTCGTATACCGGTGTAACCTACTCCATTTCCCGCATCAGATGTAGTGACTACAGATGGAAGGTAATTCATTAAAATAGGTATGTCTTGCCCTAAATTTCTAAACTTAATTTCTTTTTTGTTGAGATTGCTAAAACTTACCGGTGTTTTTGTTGTGACGCGAACCGCTGATACCAAAACGGCATCAAGCTGATTAACTTTAGTAGTGTCTTTTACTTGAGAAAAAGTGAAAAGTGAAAAGTGAAACGCACAAAGAGTAAAAAATAGCTTTACGTTTCGTTTCTGGCCATAGGCCCTTGGCTCTTGGCCATTTTGGTGAAATAAAGTTTTCATCCGTAATAGATTACGAATAAAAGGGGGAATTATTCTTTTGTTAGATTAAAAAAATTGATTGTTTCCTATGACAAATAAGTAGCTTATAAACTAGTAATGTTGTCATTTTTTCCCTTAACAGCATTACCTGTTCAGGTTCGTTGGGTATAATCTCAGCTCGTTATTTAGAGCACCCCTTTGAGACGATGCAAAACTAATTATAAATTGTGGATAACAAATTATGAATTGGAATAAATTTTAAAAATCGGGATTTTCTATGATTTTTTTGGTGCGAATTGCCATTAAAATCAACACTACAGCTCTGGTTTCTTTCGGTTTTTTTTAATTTCAGAAGTGCTTTTTTTATCCTTAATTCTCTTTCTAATGACTGATTTTGGGACTCTTGTAGCTTTCCGTTCCTTTGGCACAAACAACGCATCAGCAATTAGATTCAAGAAACGCTTGGTTACAATATCTTTGTTTCTAATTTGGCTTCGATCCTCATCACAGTTCAATATCAAAATTCCGTCTACCGTCAATCGTGATTTTAAATTTTCAGCTACAAGCAGTTTCTCTTCTGCAGTTAATGCTGTAGATTGCATCATATTAAATGAAAGCACCACTTTTGACGATACTTTATTTACATTCTGTCCACCCGCACCACTACTACGTACTGCTTTGTAACTCAATTCCGCTATTATTTGTTGCTTATCCATTACTTGAGAGCTTAAGGCTGATGTAAGGGTTTCAATAAATCATTTACCGTTTTAACAGGATTAAAAGTGATCAAAGGTACTTGAACAAAAACAGTTAGCCAGTTAGCCATGGCTCCGTTCCACAAACCCGGTAACTCATATCCTTTGATAGTTATACCTGCTGCATTTTTTTCGACAACAAAACCGCTATTTGGATCGACAAATTGAGTCAAATCAAATTTTTCGTTCTTATAATTCTTAATTCCGCACACTAAATCAACAGGGTTAAAATGAGTAGCTGCTTGTGCAATGTTTCTTTGTTGTGCATTATTCAAATCAACTTGAGAGCTCTCTACAATTTGTAAAGAAATCCCACCTTCATTGTCCCTAACCCAAAAAGGTCCTCCGCCTGGCTCTCCTTCGTTTTTGACCATACCACAAACCCGAATTGGCTTGTTCAAAATGGCTTTTAACACCTCTATTTTACGTTCTGGAATTTCGTTATAAAAACCTGTAATCATGGTAATATTCAACTTTTCAGTGATAAAAAGCACCATATTTTGCAAAACTTCTTCTGCAACAGAAGCTTCCTCTAAAACTCTCAAATATTTAAAAATATCTTGCTGTAAGGCTAATAAAATACCTCCTAATCCTTTTTTATAAAGGGCAATTTTATCAATGTTATTTTGAATAACATTATCTATATTTTTTATAAAAACAATGTCAGCCTCTAAATAATTCAAATTTTCAATTAAAGCCCCATGTCCTCCAGGCCTAAAAACCAATTGACCTGCTGCGTCCCTGAATGGTTTGTTATCAATAGTTACCGCAATGGTATCCGTGCTTTTATTTTGATAAGAATAACTTACATCGATGGCCGTATCAGAAAGCTTTTCGACTCTAACTTTACTGAAAGCTGCAGTTGTTTCAAAGTAATGTTGGTGCGATTCTGAAACTGTAAAATGCAAACTAGAACCTTTATTTGAGCTCGAATAATGCGTACACTCCAATAAATGCTCCTCAATAGGAGTTGCGACATGCGTTTTGTAATCGTGAAAAGGAAGAACGCCTTTTGGCTTGTTTGCAAAATCAAAATCATCTGAGGACAAGAGAACTTTAACAAAATAGTAGTTTTTTAAACTGCGATCCAAAGAATCAAAATTTTCAAATTCCTCTTTTAATTTGGCATCAACTGCTTCGAAAAAAGGAAATTTCTCCATTCCTACTATAAAAATAGATAGTTCACTAGCTTTTTTACGGTTGATATAGGCGTTAATAGATTCATTTTTATAATCAAAGTCGTTTAAAAATTCATTCAAAAATTTAAACATTCTACTGGCTGCACCTGATGCAGGAACAAACTTATTTAGACTTAAATTTGTTTTATGCGCATCAAAAAAAGCAGCTTTTTCTTGAAACTCTATATCTGATAATTTCAAAATACCGCGAGATAATTCTGCTGGGCTCACTAAATCTATCGGCGCAATGCCGTTACGGAAAAAATTTAATTGAGCTTGAATATTTTGAATGGCTATTCCATGCTGGTATATTTGTACAAAATCAGCTGTTGAAAAACCCATTGATTTAGCTAATCTCAAATCATCAATAATACGGATTGCCTTATTTAGCCTTAATTCTTGATCTCCTGATAGCGTTATAAAAGGTTTTTTGTGCTCAAGCAAGGCTTGTTTAAAGACCGCAAAGACCGATTCTCTGCCCTGAGGTTTATCTCTTAAATCATCTTTTTCCCAAGGCACATCAATGTCTGTGAGAAAAATAAGTTCGTATTCATGTTGGCATGCCGCTTGGTGCAATACAGGATCACAATAATTATAGTACACCTCCGAAAAAACCTTAGTAACCATCAAATTAGTATCACAAAAAAGATATGTATTTGCTTTTAGCGCAAGTTCATTTTCTAATTGAACTTGGCCAACTGCAATAGGAATCATGTCTTCAAGGTCACAAATTTGTTGTTTTTCGTCCCATTTTTGCTGCAAATAATCTCGGGCAAACTCAGGCACCCATTCTGTTTTATAATATGCAGCAAGTTGCCTCGCCAATGTAGTTTTACCAGTACTTTCAGGACCAAATAAAGCTACCTTGCTTATTTCTGTAGCTCCGTTTGAGCGTTGTTTGAGATTTTCTTCCATTCTAAATAGCCAAAAATGGCAACTACTGTAAATACTAAATATTGAAAACTAGTAAAAGTATATCCTTTTGCAAAATACAACGGAATCGAAATTAGATCCCCAATAATCCAAAAAATCCAATTCTCTACTTTTCTTTTGGCCATAAGCCACATTCCTACAAAGAAAATTCCAGTGATAAACGTGTCTACATAAGCGTACCATGTAGTAAATTTATCAAAAAAATAGTACACTAATGTTACAAAAGCCACTGTAAATATAAAAAGAATAATGGCAATTCGTTTTTCAGAGCGTGAAATTTTTGAAATTGGGAAAGCAACAGTTTCCCCTTCTTTTCTCGACCAATGATACCACCCGTATATGCTCATTATAAAATAGTAGCCATTGATCATCATATCGCCCCAAAGAACCCATTTCCATAATAAATACACAAATATTGAGGTACTTATTAAACCCGTTGGGAAAACCCAAATATTATCTTTCTTAGCATACCACACACTTAACAAGCCAAAAACAACAGCAACAATTTCTAGAAATATATCTAATGTTGGGTACTCTCGATACTGAGAAAAAAAATAATCTACCATTGACTAAGGATTAAAAAAATTCAAATCATTTTCAAAAGCGGTTCCAATGACCACCAAATCTGCACCAGCGTTGTAAGCACGTTGAATTCCATGCAAATCTATAATTCCTCCTCCAACTAGCAATGGAATCTCAATTTTTTGTGCTACTTTTTTTATCATTTCCATCGGCACGGGAAGTTCTGCCCCGCTTCCTGCCTCTAGATAAATGAGTTTACTACCAAGCATTTCACCTGCTAGAGCGGTATTCACTGCTAGATCTAAATCATGACGATCCAAAGGCTTAGTTTTGCTAACGCGTTCTACGGCGGTTTCATTTCCACTTTCAATCAAAATATAACCCGTAGATATGATTTCGAGCTGGGTTTGTTTCAAAATTGGTGCTGCAGTAACTTGATGTCCTATCAAATAATCCGGGTTGCGACCCGACAGTAAGGATAGAAACAAAATAGCATCTGCTTTATCTGAAATCTGCGAGGGATTACCGGGAAAAACAACAATTGGAAGAGTACAATCTTGTTTAATCCTAACTATCAATTCATCAATGATATTATGATGAACAAGGCTTCCGCCAATGAAGATATGAGTTGCTGGTGATTGATTGATTTTTGATATTAAAATCGCCACTGTGTTCCAATCCATTTTATCAGGATCAATAAGGATCGCTAATAATTTTTGATTTTGAGTTTTGGCTTTTTTGATTTGTGTGTACAAGTTCTCCATAAGTTATACCTCTAATTCGCTATTTTACGGCTTGTTTTAATTTTCAAATGCATAAACTAAAGTAAAGTTATCTATCTCTTCAAAACAGATTTTGAAATCTTGAATCACATTATCAAAATGCAATTGTGCTTTAGCCTGCTTATTTTCTAACTCAAAAGGATTTACCTGAATATGATTCTTGAAACTGATCCCTTTTTCATTTCTAATTTTAAAAATAGCTTCTTTTACACCCCAAATAACAGTTAATTTCCTAATGTATGCTGCGTCGTCCTGATTCAAAAACTGAAACTCTGTTTCACAAAACTTATTTGCAATACGTGGTATTTTATCTCTTTGCAATTCAATGTCAACACCTACAGCTTCATCACTTACAATGATGGCCGAAAAATGATGCGAATGAGTAATAGATATAAATTTTCCATCGTGTAAATGCGGCTTCCCAAAAGTGTCATAATACAAATCAAAATCTGAATAACCTGCTTGCTGTAACAACTTACGAACACTAAGAAAGGCACGTTGCTGCACCTCAGACTTCATTGCGTTTAACCGCATCTGATTATTTTCATTGAGAAGAACCTCTTGATCCAATTCGGCAAAAGATTCTGTGATTTTCCAAACTAAAATTTTAGTGTTAGAATTTAAACTCGTGATTTTAAATAATGGCATGTTAGTATCTTGATTTTTAGCCCCGATTGCAATGAAAATCCTTTTTTGAATCGCCCTTGCGAGAAAAAAAGATTGTAATGTAAAGCGGGAAATAGCTCCTAAAAACTAAAACAGTTGCAACTTTACTGTATATTTTATTGATTTTTAAAAGATTACACCACTAAACATTTCATAAATAGGAGTGAATGTTTTTATAATCATAAGTTATTATGTAAATTTGCAAAAAATTTTCACCCGATGCTCTACAGCAACCGGACGAAGTAATTACAAATATACTATAAATGAGTACAGCAACTATGCCTTTCGTGGCTTTCAAGGTTAAAGACATTTCCCTAGCGGCTTGGGGAAGAAAAGAAATTGAATTAGCAGAAGCTGAAATGCCAGGTTTAATGGCGCTTCGTGCAGAATATAAAGACGAACAACCTTTAAAAGGTGCTCGTATTGCAGGATGTTTACACATGACGATTCAAACTGCAGTTTTAATTGAAACTTTAATTGCACTTGGAGCTGAGGTAACTTGGTCTTCTTGCAACATTTTCTCTACTCAAGATCAAGCTGCTGCTGCAATTGCTGCTGCTGGAATTCAAGTTTACGCTTGGAAAGGATTGAACGAAGAGGATTTTGACTGGTGTATTGAGCAAACTCTTTTCTTTGGTGAAGACAGACAGCCATTAAACATGATTCTTGATGATGGTGGAGATTTAACAAACATGGTTATTGACCGTTACCCTCATTTAGTTGCTGGTATCAAAGGATTATCTGAAGAGACTACAACAGGAGTTCACAGATTGTACGAAAGAGTAAAAGCGGGAACATTACCAATGCCTGCTATAAACGTTAATGACTCGGTTACTAAATCGAAATTTGACAATAAATACGGTTGTAAAGAATCTGCAGTTGATGCAGTTCGTCGTGCAACTGATGTTATGCTTGCTGCAAAAAGAGTTGTAGTATGCGGATATGGTGACGTAGGTAAAGGAACTGCTGCTTCTTTTAGAGGTGCTGGATCTATTGTTACAGTTACTGAAATCGACCCAATTTGTGCTTTACAAGCTGCAATGGACGGTTTTGAAGTTAAAAAATTAGACACAGTAATTGCTACTGCTGATATCATTATCACAACAACAGGAAACAAAGACATCGTTTTAGGTTCTCACTTCGAGAAAATGAAAGATAAAACTATCGTTTGTAACATCGGACACTTTGATAACGAAATCGACATGGCTTGGTTAAACTCAAACCACGGAGCTTCAAAAGTTGAAATCAAACCACAAGTTGACAAATATACCATTGCTGGAAACGACATTATCGTTCTTGCCGAAGGTCGTTTGGTAAACCTTGGTTGTGCTACAGGTCATCCAAGTTTTGTAATGAGTAACTCATTTACAAACCAAACTTTGGCTCAAATCGAATTGTGGAAAAACAGTGCTGCTTACAACAATGAAGTGTACATGTTACCAAAACACCTTGATGAAAAAGTGGCTATGTTGCACCTTGCTAAATTAGGAGTAGAGCTTGAAACTTTACGTGACGATCAAGCAGCTTATATTGGTGTTGAAGTAGCTGGACCATTCAAACCAGAGTACTACAGATACTAGTCTTATTTGTCATTCTGACGATAGGAAGAATCTAAACCCTTGCAGCAATGCGAGGTTTTTTTGTTTTTGGGCATGACCCTCCGTAAAAACTTCGGGTCGGGCTTTTCGCTATATCTTTTATTACGCTGCGCTCCATAAAAGGATGCCGCTGCAATCCCTCATGCTATTGAACTGTAATTACTAATTTTTACAATAAATTATTTAAAATTTTTTTATAATTATTTATTTTAACTATTATTTTTATTTTTCTAATAGTTTTTTTCTATTTTTGTTTGAATCTAAAAATGGATTTTACAAAAAAAGAACTAATAAGTATTTTAAAAGAATAAACCTATTATTTTATTGTGCGTTTTCAAGGAAATGAAAGGGATTTTCTAGATTCGATCATTTAAAACCTAATGAAAGTCTAAAAAGTAATTAAATCAATATTAATATAACCCAAGAAAATAAATTTATGCTATATACCTACATAATTCTTAGAGGGAAATTTTCTCAAGACATATTTAACCAAAAAATAAATGAAGCAAAAGAACATCTCTGTCAAATCAACAATTTAAGTGCTGATAATTTTATTCTAAAAAGAAAATCGAATGAGATTTCATATTCTGTAAATCTAGAATTCTTTACAGGTAAATATCTAGAATTTGAGATTACGAAGGACAAAAATATTATTGGCTCATTAAGCTGCTTTATGAGTGAAAATTTTAACTACATAAATATTACGTAATAATTTACAAGTATATTTGTACGTATAATTTTTTAAATAAAAAGATGAGAAAAATATTATTTATTTTCGTTACGATAACTTTATTTATAAATTTTGGTTATTCTCAACAAATAATTGAAATGGAAAAAATCAATGGAACTTACCAAATCCCATGCAAAGTCAATGGTATCCCAATGAAATTCATTTTTGATACTGGAGCAACTGATGTAACAATTTCAGTTATAGAAGCAAAATTTCTACTGAAACAAGGATTAATAACGAAAGAAGATTTTATAGAAAACACAAACTATAAAATTGCAAATGGAGACATAATTGAAGGAACAAAAATTTATTTAAAAACAATTGATATCGACGGAATAATCCTAAGAAATATTCAAGCTTCAATAATTTTTCAGCAAAATGCACCTTTATTATTAGGACAATCCGCAATTGAGCAATTAGGAAAGTATTCGATTGACAGAAATAAATTAATTATTGAAAATCCCTCTTCAAAAAATGAACAACAACACCCAGAGGTACTAGAAACTATAAATTGGATTAATGAACAATTCGAGAATAATATAGCAATTCCGGGCTCAAAATATTTTTTAAAAAATATCATGTTTATAAAAAACCAACCCTTTATAATATTAGGTAGTGAAGAGGACTTCTGTGGCGAACCCTGTGAAATTCCTATAAAAAAAATAAAAACTGTAACTTTTCAAGAAATGCGTCATAATTCAGGCGATATAGTTCAACAACAACTAAGATTCGAAACAAAAAACAATGAAGAAATTATTTGGTTTAAGAATGAAGAATCAAACTGTGGCCAAGAAGGAACATATATGTTTATAAATCTTAACAACTCAGTTAATAACAATAACTTAATTTATAAAATTAAAGAGGCATTTACCCGTATAATGATGATTTATGGCAATGATGGTAAGGAATGAAACATAAGAAAAGAAAAAAACCATTATGACTACCATCAAGCCTTACTTAGTTATACTTTTAATATTTGCTTTTCAAAGCTTAGCAGCACAAGATAATGATCGAAGCGCCTACCAAACTCAGCTGTATAAATTAGCAATAAAAACGAGTGAGACCGGTGATTATTTAGAAGCAATAAGAACTTTTGCAATTAGCAACAATATCAATCCTAAAGCAGAAATTGCAGCGTTTGCAGTTAAAAAAGGTGATTCCTTAAAAAGAATATTGCGACAGAACAAAATCAACGAATTAATTGGAAAATGGAAATGGATCCCCAAAGAAGGTAATTGGGCAATACGAGAAGATAATTTGGTTGGCAAGATGATTCATATTACTACAGAAGAAATTCAGTTTTTTGAATTGTATAAAAATGCCAAAGAATGGCAACTAACACAAACCGACAAGATCCGATTTTCAGAAAATCCAGAATCTTATTCCTTTACAGAATTTTTGAATTCTAATAATGAAATTTGGGATTATAATATTAATTCAACTACCGGCGAATTAAAAGCATATTATATAGGCGAAAAAATAGACAATAATTATACTGAATTAGTATGCGGAAATCCAGAATTATTTTATTTTAAATTACAATAGTTAAAAACCTTATGACTAAAAGAAAAAACAATCAAACACAACATCTTTTTCTATTGTAGATTTCAGTTCTTGGCTTCTTGCCTTCAAAAGGTCAAAAACGTTATATTAATTAAATTTTAAACCAAGTTATACACCCGATTTACATTTATATAGCATTTAATACAATCAAGCTAAAAACAAAAAAAACCATTTCTTTCGAAATGGTTTTTTTTAAATAATTGAGAAAATCAATTATGCTTCAACTTCAAATGGAAGGATAGAAACATAAGATTTGTTATCTCTTTTCTTTTGGAAGAAAACAACTCCATCTACTCTTGCGTGTAGTGTGTGATCTTTACTGATGTAAACATTAGCACCTGGATTATGTTTTGAACCTCTTTGTCTTACGATGATGTTCCCAGCAATAGCAGCTTGACCACCAAAAATCTTTACGCCTAAACGTTTTGATTCTGATTCTCTACCATTCTTAGAACTACCGACACCTTTCTTGTGAGCCATGACGTATTAGTTTTATGTTGTTATTATTCTTGAGTATCTTCTTTTTTAGCTTTTGAAGCTTTTTTCTTTGGAGCTTCTACTTCTTCAGTAGTAGCTTCTGCTGCTGCTTTTTTAGGAGTTGCTTTTTTTGCACCTACACCAGTAATACCTTCAATTACAATTTGAGTAAGATATTGTCTGTGACCGTTTCTCTTTTTGTATCCTTTTCTTCTTTTCTTTTTGAAAATGATAACTTTATCTCCTTTTAAGTGTTGTAACACTTTAGCTTCTACTGAAGCACCTTCTATAGCTGGGGCGCCTAAAGTGATTGCTCCGTTATCATCTAATAAAAGAACTTTATCAAAAGAAACTTTTGATCCTTCTTCATTAGACAAACGGTTTACATAAACCTTTAAGTCTTTGCTTACTTTAAATTGTTGCCCTGCTATCTCTACGATTGCATACATACTGAATTGTTTTAATAATTTTTAAGGTTGCAAATATACACTTTATTTTTTATCCTGCAATTCGTACTCTAAAAAAATATTACAACCCTCTAAACACCTGATTTACTTTTCTTTTCAAGGTCATAATCTCTATTATAAATCAAACAGATGTTAAAGTTTATTTGGGTCGCATTTTTACTGTAACAAAATAAATACCTTCACTACTAATTGTCATATTAATAAAATTATTAACCTTATGAAAAATTCATTAATGGCTTTAGGTGCTTTGTTTATGCTAGGAGGAGTCGCTTCTGCGCAGAAAGTAGCTTTTGAGGAATACAAATTAGACAACGGCTTACATGTAATTTTACACAATGACCCATCTGCACCTACAGTGATTACATCTGTGATGTACCATGTGGGAGCCAAAGACGAAAATCCAGAACGCACTGGTTTTGCTCACTTTTTTGAACACTTATTATTTGAAGGAACCGAAAATATTAAACGTGGTGAATGGTTTAAAATTGTAACTGGAAATGGAGGGGTTAATAACGCCAATACTACAGATGACAGAACGTATTACTATGAAGTTTTCCCATCAAACAACTTAGAATTAGGTTTATGGATGGAAGCTGAGAGAATGTTACATCCTGTTATTAATCAAATAGGTGTTGATACTCAAAACGAAGTAGTAAAAGAAGAAAAGAGACTACGAGTGGACAACCAGCCTTACGGTAACTTCTTAGCAGAGGTAAAAAAGAACATTTTTACAAAACACCCTTACCGTTGGGCGACTATTGGTTCTATGAGTCATTTAGATGCTGCTACACTGGAGGAATTCCAAGCTTTTAATAAGAAATACTACATTCCTAATAATGCGGTTTTAATTGTAGCAGGAGATTTCAAAAAAGAACAAGCAAAAGAATGGATTAAAAAATATTTTGGACCAATTCAAAAAGGAGCTCCAATACAAAGAGAAACATTCGTTGAAGAGCCAATTACACAAACTATAAAAGCAAAATACGAGGATGCAAACATCCAAATCCCTGCTATAGTTGCTGCCTACAGAACGCCATCTATGAAAACTAGAGATGCAAGAGTATTAGATATGATTTCATCAATATTAAGCGATGGAAAAAGCTCTAGATTGTATAAGAAAATTGTAGACGACAAGAAAATGGCTTTGCAAATAGGTGCTTTTAGTAATAATCAAGAAGACTACGGAAGCTACATTATTTACGGCCTGCCACAAGCACCAAATACTGTTGAAAATATTCTTACTGAAATTGATGCAGAGATTGTAAAACTTCAAACTGAATTGATCTCTGAAAAGGATTTACAAAAACTACAAAACAAGTTCGAAAATCAATACGTAAACAGCAATTCAACAATTGATGGTATTGCAGATAATCTTGCAACCTACTATTTATTGTACGGCGATGTTAACTTGATCAACACCGAGATAGAAATTTACCAATCTATTACTCGTGAGGAAATAAGAGATGTTGCAAAAAAATATTTGAATCCAAACCAAAGGTTAGTTTTGGATTATGTTCCATCTAAAGACAAAGCTCAAAACTAAGATATCTCATTATGAAAAAATCAATATTAATTATATCAAGCTTGTTCTTAACCATAATTATGCAAGGACAAATCATCCCACAGCCAAAACCTGGAGTAGCTCCATCCATCAAAATTGGAAAACCACAAACATTTGAATTAAAAAATGGTTTAAAAGTTATGGTCGTTGAGAACCATAAACTACCACGTGTATCCTTTAGTCTTACCTTAGATAACGACCCTTATACTGAGGGTGATAAAAAAGGTGTGTCTGAAATGACAAGTGCTTTGATAGGCAGCGGAACTTCAAAAATTTCTAAAACAGCTTTTAACGAAGAAGTTGATTTTCTTGGAGCAAACATCAATTTTAGTTCTAATGGAGCATCAGCAAGTTCTCTTTCAAAATACGCAGGACGCGTATTAGAGTTAATGGCTGACGGAGCCTTGAATCCTGTTTTTACTCAAGAGGAATTTGACAAAGAAAAGGCAAAATTTATTGAAGGGCTAAAGTCGAATGAAAAAAGCGTTTCAGCAGTAGCTGGAAGAGTTGTAAATGTTTTAACATACGGTAAAAATCATCCAGCTGGTGAATTTGTAAGCGAAACTACGCTAAAAAATGTAACACTAGAGGATGTAAAAACAAATTACAACACCTATTTTGTTCCTAGTAACGCTTATCTTATTATTGTTGGAGACGTAAAGTTTAGCGAGACTAAAAAAATGGTTGAGAAATTCTTTAGCAACTGGAAAAAAGCTGTTGCGCCATCAATATCATATACTGATCCAAAGGATGTTCCTCAAACACAAATTAACTTTATTGACATGCCAAACGCAGTTCAATCAGAAGTTGCTGTGGTGAATATGTCTAAACTTAAAATGACAGATCCTGATTATTTTGCTGTTTTAATTGCAAACCAAATTTTAGGGGGTGATTTTAATAGTTACATAAACATGAACTTGAGAGAAGCTCATGGATGGACTTATGGTGCTAGAAGTAGCATTTATGGAGACAAAAGAGTTGGAACTTTCAATGCTTCTACTCAAGTACGTAACGCTGTTACAGACAGTACAGTAGTTGAAATTTTCAAAGAATTAAAAAAGATTAGAACTGAAAAAGTATCTGAGGAAATGCTAGCAAGCGTAAAAGCGGGTTACATCGGTAGGTTTGTAATGCAAATTGAAAAACCTCAAACTGTTGCTGGTTATGCTTTAAGAATCCAATCACAAGGTTTACCTGCTGATTTCTACGAAAACTATATTAAAAACATCAGTGCCGTAACTGCCGATGACGTTCTTCGTGTAGCTAACAAATATTTCTTAGCTGATAATAGCCGTATCGTTATAGTAGGTAAAGCTGCTGATGTTGCTGCTGGATTAGAAAAACTAAAATATCCAGTACAATATTTTGATAAATATGGTAATCCAACTGCAAAACCAGAGTTAAAGAAAGCTATTCCTGCAGGAGTTACAGTAAAAAGTGTTCTTGACAATTACATCAAAGCTATTGGCGGACTTCAAGCAGCACAAGCAGTAAAAACTATTGTGATGAACGGAAGTACTACAATTCCACAAGCTCCAGCTCCACTAAGTTTTGTTTCAAAAACCGATTCAAAAGGAATGTTAATAGTAGAGTTAACCATGGGAACGATGAGCTTGATGAAGCAAGTGGTAAATGAAAAAGGAGGCTATGTGATGCAACAAGGGCAAAAACAAATTCTTGAAGGCGAAATGTTGAACGATATGAAAGCAGAAGCTACTCCATTCAAAGAATTAACACTAGCTACAAAAGAAGGTGTTACATTGGTAAATATTGAAACAATTAATGGTAAAGATGCGTACGCAATTAAAAATGGTAAAACTACATTGTTCTATGATGTGGCTTCAGGTTTAAAAGTAGCCGATTCAGTTGTACTAGAGCAAGGTGGCAAGAGTATGACTAAAACTACTTCATACAGTGATTATAGAGAAGTAAAAGGCGTTAAAGTTCCTTTTAACATGATTCAAAATGTAGGTTTTGATCTTGATATTAAAATAAGCGATGTTAAAATTAACGAAGGAGTACTTGCTACTGATTTTCAATAAACAAACAGCGCATAAATAATAAAGGTTGTCTAGCAATAGGCAACCTTTTTTTGATTAAAAATTTCTTGGGCGTGACCCCATAAAAAAAGGGACCTACTCAGCAATACCGGCTAGTTGGTCCCTTTTTTTATGCTGTCGGGCAATACGCGCTACTTCGGTAGCTTGCTGCTTTCCCTCACGCAAAACCGTCACAAGAGTATTTATTTCTTTGCAGACAAATACACTCCTATTAAAACAATAAAAGCACCAAAAAGCTGCACGGGTGTCAACATTTCATTGTCTAACAATCCCCAACAAAAAGCAACAACAGGAATTAAATACGTTACTGATGTAGCAAAAACAGGTGAAGACATTTGAATCAATTTAAAGAAAAGAATATTTGCAATTCCTGTCCCTACAACCCCTAAAACCATAATAAACAAGATCGACTCTTGTACTTTAAGTTCGCCTACTTGCGAAAAGAAATTCGTAAACAGTAAAACGGTAAAAGCAGGCACCAAAAGCACGATGAAATTTCCAGTTGTAATACTCAACGGACTCAAATCATGTAAGTACTTCTTGATTAGATTTACATTTACTGCATAACATATTGACGCTATCAAAACTAAAATAGCGTAGTAATAATTTTGCTCAGGATGATGAAAAGCACCATTCAAAATCAACAAAGCACTTCCTATAAGTCCTATTAATATCCCAAAGGTTTGATTTCTTTTAAACTGCAAACCAAAAACGAGTGCACCAATAACAAGCGTATTCAAAGGCGTTAAAGAATTCAATATAGAACTCACAGAACTATCAATTTCTGTTTGTGCAATTGCAAATAAATAGGCTGGAATAAAAGTACCAAACAAAGAAGTTAGCGCAATATACTTCCATTTGAACGAAGGTATTTTAGCAGCACTTTTAAAACCAATAATAATTAAAAAAATGGAGGCAAATATAATTCGGAGCGAACCTAATTGCATGGCTGTTAACCCTACCAATCCTTTCTTGATCAAAATAAAAGAACTCCCCCACACAAGCGCGAGAACAACAAGATACACCCACTTTAACTGCTTTGATTCCATATAGATAATTTTACTCCAAAATTGTACTTTTTTTATGAATTACGCCTTCATTTTTTAATTAATTTTGTGAACACATTTAGAAAATAAACTTTTAATAATAACGTCATGAATTTCAATAAATCAATACTTGCATTATTGTTTGCTTGCACCCTTTTTGTGGGATGTAAAGAATCAGAAAACAAAAAACCAGGAACTGAAATTGCTGCTGATGCTGAAGGCAAAAAAAATCCAAACGCAAAACCAAAGAAAATTGCTGCAGCAAATTTACAAACGGCAAACTTTGCAGTAGAAGGAATGACCTGTGCTATAGGTTGCGCCAAAACCATTCAAGAAGACTTAACCCAACTTGAAGGCGTTCAAGAAGCCACCGTAAACTTTGAGACAAAACAAGCCAAAGTAACTTTTGACAAAACCATTCAGTCACCTGAAAAACTAACCAAAGTGGTTGAGGCAGCCGCTGATGGTAAAACGTACAAGGTAAAAGATATGAAATCTTAAACGTTGCATATTAAAACGAAAAAATCCTCATAAAGAGGATTTTTTTTGTTGATAGAGGTTACGCTTTTTTTGATATTATCAGTATAACCTAACTGTTATTTCCATTTTAAAGTTTCCATGAGGCGCTGCATATCATTTTTTATATAACTGGCTGCAGGCATAATTGAATCAAAATTGGGCTTGGCATAAAAATATACGGATCCCGTTACAAAATGTCTCGTACTGTCTGTTACATAAAATTGTGAGTTTGTAGCAGCATTCCCGTCCACTTGATAAAACATACCGAACACTTTTTTATCTGGATTCAAGTACGGCTGCTCCAAGATATCATCTGCTTTTATAACGTGTTTAAAAGTTAGTGTTTGCGCATCTCGCAACAACGCGTTTATGTTGTTTCGAACAGGATTATAGGTCAAAAAAATGGTCGCTTTCATTTTAGGATACGTAATAGTAAAACCACAATTTTTTTCTTTTTTAATGATTGCCTCCGAGTTCATCTCAAATCCAAAAGGACATTCATTGGCAAAATTCACATAAGTAGCCTCAGGATAATCCAATCGTAAAAAGCCTGCCGGTTTTGGCAATAACTCCTCTTTACAGCTAAATAAAACTGTAACCAATAGTATTAACGTGATGCTAATTTTTATTTTTTTTAAAATCATTTTCGAAATTTATTTAAAAGAAACTATCCTATTTTATTTTCTCAAAACGGCAAGTCATTAATATGTAGCGTCTTATTTTCGGGTTCAAAATTAGTGTTTTTTGAATCAGCACCCGCAGCTGTAGATTTATTGTTTTCACTTTCTTTTTTTGTAGTAAGAAAAGTGAATTCAGTCACTTGAATTTCCATGGTTTGCTTTGTACTTCCGTCTTCTGCTTGCCATTGTCGTGATTTAATTCTGCCTTCAACATAAATTTTATCTCCCTTAGAAAGGTATTTTTCACAAAGTTCAGCGGCTTTGTTACGCACTACAAGATTGTGCCATTCCGTTGAAGTTATTTTTTCATTGGTAGTTTTATTGATGTACACTTCATTAGTAGCTAGCTGAAACCTGCCTATGCAATTGCCTCCCTCAAAGTAGTGCATCTTGATGGCGTCACCAAGATAGCCTATAAGCATGACTTTATTTAATGTTCCGTTCATTGTGATTTGTGGTATGTATCAAAGGTACATTTTTTTTGGAAACGGTTTAAAACAATTCTTTTTCAATAAAATTATGAATAACAATTGGGAACGGAAAACTTCGCAAAGTTTCAATATCTATTGCGTTTTCTAAAGTTTCTTCTACTTGAACCTTCCAAAACCTAATGTATAAATGCTGGTGGGACAATTTGTGCAATACACTCTTTGTGTTGTACTCATATATAATAGGTTTCGATTCCTCTTTACCATATACTTCTTGAACATATTCATTCACACAATCAAAACCTTCCTCTTTATCGGTTTCTAAAACTGGAAACTCATATAGGTTGTGCCAAATTCCTTTATCAGTACGTTTTTGAACTAAAGCATTACTGTTAGCATCTTCAAAAACTAAATAATTAAAGTAGCGATTTCGTACTTTGAGCTTTTTTGACTTTACAGGCAATTGATCGACTTTGTTTTTCTGCAAAGCCATGCAGCTATCATTAAAAACACAACCGCCACAATCAGGACTTTTAGGTACGCATTGCAAGGCACCAAACTCCATTATGGCTTGATTAAAAATTGCAGGATTGTCCTTTGGCATCAGTTCAAAAGCCAAAGCAGAAAATTCATTTTTGGCTGCTGCCTGAGCAATATCTGTTTCCACATCAAAATAACGAGCCAAAACCCGAAAAACATTTCCATCAACTACTGGAACGGCTTCATTATAGGCAAATGATGCAATTGCTGCAGCTGTATACGTACCTACTCCTTTTAGTTTTAAAAGCTCATTATAGTTTTCTGGAAATACACCTGACAGTTCAGTAGCTATGTATTGGGCCGTTTTGTGCAAATTACGTGCTCTAGAATAATACCCTAAACCTTGCCATAATTTTAAGACTTGTTCTTCACTTGCAGCGGCCAAATCAAAAACGGTGGGAAATGCTGTAGTAAAAGCAAAAAAATAGGGCATTCCTTGCGCCACACGTGTTTGTTGTAACATGATTTCTGAGAGCCAAATCTCGTATGGATTTGTGGTATGACGCCATGGCAAATCACGTTTGTTTTGTAAATACCAATCTGTCAGTGTTTTATAAAAAATCATGTTTTAATTATTTGTTAGCAAAAGTAAAAGTTTATGTAATTAAAATTTAATGAATTAGCTTGAATTATTGTTTTTTAAATTCCTATATTTGCAAACTCAAAAAAATAGTACAACATTATAAATAGGAAAGAAAATGACGAAAGCAGATATCGTAGCAAAAATTTCAGAAAAATTAGGTCTTGAAAAAGGAGATGTACAAGCAACTGTAGAGACCTTTATGAATGAAGTTAAAAATTCATTAGAAACTGGCGACAATGTATATTTAAGAGGTTTTGGAAGTTTTATAGTGAAGACTAGAGCTGAGAAAACAGGTAGAAATATCTCAAAAAATACAACTATTAAGATTCCTGCACATAACATTCCTGCATTCAAACCTGCAAAAGTTTTTGTAGAAGGAGTGAAAACAAATAACGAAGCAAAATAATAATATTAATCATAAAATCGACAAGACATGCCAAGTGGTAAAAAAAGAAAGAGACATAAGGTAGCAACGCACAAACGTAAAAAAAGAGCGAGAGCTAACCGTCACAAGAAGAAAAAGTAGTTTTAAACTACTTTTTTCTTTTTAAACGTTCATTGAAATTGAAAATCCAGTCAGCAATATACAGTCTCCGTCAGCACTTCAGCTAAAAACTGAAACTGTATATTGTAAACTGAAATTTTCTCCGGGTACAATACCTGTTAAATTATTGTTTAATCCATCCTTACAGCCAGTTATGGGTTATGAGTTATGAGTTATGAGTTGCAATACTTTTGACTTTCGACTTTTGACTTTCGACTTAAAGTCAGGATAAAAATTTACAAATGAATAAAGAATTAATCATTAGATCTAGTTCTGAAGCCGTAGATTTTGCCTTATTAAAAGATGGAAAACTAATTGAATTACACAAAGAAGAAGAAAAAAGCAACTTCCAAGTAGGCGATATTTTTATTGCTAAAATCAGGAAACCAGTTGCTGGACTCAATGCTGCTTTTGTAAACGTAGGCTTTGAAAAAGATGCCTTTTTACATTATCATGATTTAGGACCTAACCTATCTTCTCAACTGAAATTCATAAAACTTGTAAGCGCAGGTAAAATAAAAGATTTCTCCCTAAAAAACTTTCAGTTTGAAAAAGAAATAGACAAAGATGGCACCATTACTGATGTTTTGAATGCCAATCAATCTGTTTTAGTACAAGTCGTCAAAGAACCTATATCCACAAAAGGACCAAGGATAAGCGCTGAGCTTTCTCTTGCCGGAAGATTTATAGTTTTGGTTCCGTTTTCTGACCGCGTTTCTATTTCACAAAAAATAGAAGACAAAAAAGAAAAGGAACGCTTGAAACGATTAGTGCAATCTGTCAAACCAAAAGGATTTGGTGTTATTGTTCGCACAGTAGCCGAAGGCAAAAGCACAGTAGAATTAGAAAAAGATTTGCAGAACCTGCTAAGCAGATGGACTGCAATGTGTAAAAAATTACCAACTGCTCATCATCCGTCAAAAGTACTTGGAGAGCTCAACAGAGCTTCATCAATACTTCGAGACGTGTTTAATGATACCTTTAGCGGTATTCAAATAGATGATGAAGAGTTGTACAACCAAACAAAGGATTACTTGCAAGAAATTGCACCATCCAAACAATCAATTGTAAAGTTCTATCAATCAAAAGACACACCTATTTTTGAGAAATACAACATAGAGCGACAAATCAAGACTTCATTTGGGAAAACAGTTTCCATGAGTAAAGGAGCTTACCTAATTATAGAACACACCGAAGCGTTGCACGTTATAGACGTAAACAGCGGAAACCGTTCTAACAAAGCTACCAACCAAGAAGATACTGCCATGGAAGTCAATATGATTGCTGCTGCCGAAATTGCTAGACAATTACGTCTGCGAGATATGGGCGGTATCATTGTAGTTGATTTTATCGATATGTCAAATCCTGAAAATCGCAAAGTGTTGTTCGATTTCTTAAAAGAAGAAATGAGCGATGATAAAGCCAAACACAAAATCTTACCTCCTAGTAAATTTGGTTTAGTCCAAATTACAAGACAAAGAGTAAGACCAGAAGTTAATATTAAAACTAGAGAAGAAGATCCAAACAATGTAGAAGGCGAAATTGAAGCGCCAATCCAAATCATTGATAAAATAGCTTTTGACCTAGAAAGAGTATTAAAAAACCACAATCAAGTAGTTCTTAATGTACATCCGTTTGTGGCCGCATACCTTACCAAAGGTTTTCCATCATTGCGTTCAAGATGGTTTCTTGAACACAAAAAATGGGTGAAAATTATACCTCGTGATGCTTACACGTACCTAGAATATCACTTTTATGACAAAAAAGAAAATGCTGTCATAGAATAAAACAAACTCCTCAAGAAATTGGGGAGTTTTTTTTTGCTCTTTTTTTAGTAGCTACTTCCAGCTATCCGCTATATTCCCGATCAAAAAAACTACGACCGAAAAAGCCTTGTTTTTTAAGATCGGGAGATGCCGCTGCTATCTGGGCTAAGAGAATCAATTTCAAAAGAAGATTCTCTATTAAAAAGATATTCAGAATTCAAAAAATCATTCCCTAACAATTTCAATCTTCCTCCTAATTTCGTTTCCAAATTCATCTACCACAGTGATATAATGAAACCCTGTTGTTGCCGAGATTGGCATTTCATGAAAAGTTTTCGTACTGCCTTTAAACACTTGGTCAACATACCAAAAAAGTTTACTATCTCTTTGCGAATGCGCTACTTTTAAAATCACAGGCTGAACTTCGCTATTAAAATTCTTAGTCAGGTAGATTTTGCTATTTGTTTTCGGATAAATAAAATCCATTGTTGCGGTTTGTGTACCCATACAATCACTCCTAAACGGTGGCAATGGCAAATATTCAATATGCTGACTTTTGTAATACCAAGCCATTACGGGTGGCAAAATGAACCAGTTCTTAGTGACTATATTTTCAATGTTTTCGCAACTACTGTTCACTTGAAATTGCAGTAAATTATCCAAATGCACGGTTTTGTGATACGGACAAATCGAAGTGTTTTTCCCTTTTTTTGGAACGAGCTGTTTTATTGTTGGGCAACCGTCTTTGGCCAAATGACCACTCAAACTGCACACCTCAACTTCTTCTAAATCCTTAAATGGGGTATCAAACCATCGTTGTCTAGACAACAAATTAAAAACATCAAATAAAATTGGTGCCGCACTAGTGACACCCGTCAAGGTAGGTCTACCTTCTCCTGTCGCGTTACCCACCCATACACCTACCACATATCTCGCATTGGTACCTATCGCCCACGCATCACGATTCCCGAAACTTGTTCCCGTTTTCCAAGCAATCTTGAGTGAACTATCATAAAATTTCCAAGCCTCATCACCTTCGGGACGATTGACTTGTTCCATTGCGTTATAAGTGAGCCAAATTGATCCTGCACCCAAGATGTTCTTTTGCTTGGTTTCGTCGCCAAAATCAACTTGAACATCATCCTGATAGTTTAATTCTGCAAATTCATTGGTTCTGTAGTTTCCTTGATTTTTATTGAAAAAATTTAAAGTTGAAGACAAACCAGCATAGGTTCGGCACAGATCCCATAAATTACTTTCGGCACCACCCAAAATAAGTGACAAACCGTAATGATCAGGCGGTTTTGAAATATCCCGTAATTTAAATCGCTGCAATTCTTCGTAAAATTTATTCACTCCAAAATCCTGTAACATCAATACAGATGGGATGTTCAAGGATCGTGCTAATGCCCGATGCGCTGGAACGGCTCCATCAAATGTCAGGTTGAAATTCTGAGGCGTATAACCCGCAATCTGCGTTGGTATATCTGCCACTAATGTATTCGGCAACAACTCTCCATCATCTAGCATACCGGCGTATAAAAGCGGTTTCAGAATACTTCCTGTACTTCTTGGCGCATCAATAATATCGACATCTTTTTGATGATTCCCATCCGTAGGCGAGTTACCCACATAGCTCATCACTTTTCTATTCGAGACGTCAATTACCAAAATAGCCAAATTATGCACTTCATTTTGCTTGTATTGGTTGTAATAATACTTTGCAATTTGATTGACCCTGTTTTGCAACCCAATCTCTACTGTCGTTTTCACCCGAGTTCCATCTTGATTCTTAGCTACTCTTTGCAATAAATGAGGTGCAATTTGTGGTAAATCATACGGTTTTTGAGGCAAAGGTTCGTCTATAGAAAGTTTGTAAGTTTGCTTGTCAATTACACCTTCTTGGTTTAATTTCAACAACAGTCGGTTGCGTTTACTCAATAATTTAACTTGGTTTTTTCCGGGATAAATTAAACTGGGCGCATTAGGTAAAACAGCTAAAGTTGCACTCTCGGCCCATGACAATTGATGGGATTGGACGCCAAAATACCGCCAAGAAGCCATTTCGAGACCCACTACATTCCCGCCAAAAGGAGCGTGCGCAGCATACAGTTCCAAAATTTCGTTTTTAGAATAGCCCAATTCTAATCGGGTGGCAAGAATGAGTTCGATTATTTTTTCAAAATAAGTTCGCCTTTTCCCGTTTCTGGATAAGCGAATAACTTGTTGCGTCAGCGTGCTTCCGCCCCGAACGACTTTGCCTGCTTTTCTATTTTGCTGGACAGCATTGACCATCGCCATAGGATTGAATCCGGGGTGTTTATAGAAATATTCGTCTTCAAAATAAACAATACATTTTTTGAACTTATCTGGAACGCTGTCTTGAGAAGGAAATCGCCATTGCCCATCGAGAGCAATTTTGGCACCAAGCAATTCGCCTTCTTTACTTTCAATCACCGTCGAATAAGGTTCTTGAAACAATGTTCCTGGCAATGAAAAATAATAAACCACCAACAGCAAAAAGGCTATTGATGATTTAATTTTATTTCTTTTTATCCAATTTTTGATGCGTTGCAAGAACGCTAATAGTTTATTTTTCAAAGTGAAGTTTGTTTGTTTCTCTTCCTAACAGGTTTCTTTTAACCTGTTAGGTATGCTTTGACAATCCTAAAATAAAAATTAGTTTAACATAATAATACCTAACAGGTTTTAGAAACCTGTTAGGATAAGTAATCTAGTCATCCATTTTATAAATCGAATCAATTACGCCCTCATAAACCAATCTGTTTTCGTCGTGATAAAATTTAAAATTCTCTAAACCTCCAAATAGTTCAAGAATAAAATCCCTAGCAATACTTGTTTCTTTATTTGACAAATAAGAGCGATAGGATGAACGTGAATACGTTTCGAATGATTTGGTAAATTTATGTTTAACAGGGTTTAAATGGGTATAAACTATCAATTGCTTCAAATAAGCTTCATTTTCGATTCTATTTCTTTGTAAATGTTCTTGAAATAAACTTCCTGTTCGATTATAAACGGTATTTATACTTTTGGCATACGAATTAAAAAAGTTAGAAAAAGGCAAATGAATTCTCTCTTTAAATTTTTCTGGCAACTCTTCCTTGTCTTTAATTCTTAACACAATATGAAAATGATTCTTGAGTAAACAGTAAGCATAAACATCCGCAATTGGTAAAAGATATTTCTTCATTTTCTCAAGAAAATAATTATAGTTTTTCTCCTCAATAAAAATATTCTCCTTGTTATTTCCTCTATTGTATATGTGATAATATTGACCTGATTCGAAAATATCTTTTTCCATAGCTAATACCCTTTTTTATCATCCTAATAGGTTTTGTAAACCTGTTAGGTATAATTTCATTCTAAAAATAAAAACCCTTTAAACTTTTGTAATACCTAACAGGTTTTAGAAACCTGTTAGGATAGATACTACTTCACAACCTGAACCCAAAAACCTTTAGTCCTTGCCAAAAATGTATTGTCATACATTGCTTCACATTGCAATCCAGGCAGATAATAGGTTCCAAGATAAGAAGCATTCAGTAATATTCTAAACGTTTTGGTTTCACCCGATTTTAATCCAAAATAGAAATTGGTTCTATCATCACGAATATCAATATAATCCGCAACGTTATTGGTAGCGTCTCCATAATCCGTGAAACGGGTATTTACAATTTCGAAACCAGAAGGCAAAATTTGTGACAAAGCCACATTTTCTACACGTTCATTTTTTAGGTTTTTCACTGTTACCTCAGCAACAAATTCAGTTCCTTGATTGATTTTAGACACATCGATAACGCCTCCTTTTCTGTTTTTGAAAACAATCGAAGCCGAAACATTACTCTGAATCGCCTTTTCTTGTCCAATTGGAAGAATTCCTGTGTTCAGCACACGAACATACAATCTATTCTTTCTATTGTTTTTTAAAGTCACACTATTCGAACCCGTTTTGACAACCAAACTTCGGTCTGCAATGGTTTTTGTTGTTTTTACTGATTGTGCTTTTCCGTCTTTACTGAACTGGACATCGATTCCTTTTGGACCATTGCTTACAGAAAATTTAGCCATAGCATACAATCCATACGCCGTAGTTTGCGTACTCATCCATTGGTCACTTGACATATCTTTGGCCAATTTTGTTGCCATTGCAAATGCTTTTTGCTTTTGCCCAAGCAATAACAATGTTTCTAGAGCCATGGCACGATTCCTATCAGCAGATCCGTAATAGTAATAATTATAATTCGAATTATCATCTATAGAAGTATTCAGCAACAACGATAAACCTGCCGATTTTTGTCCTGCCAATACGTAAGCCGAGGCCAAACGCAATTTACTTTCGTTCGAAATTCCTTTGGTTTCGCGCAATCTGTTCATCGAAGACAAATCGGGAGCTCCTGCCAACGCTAATGTGTATAAGCGATACGATTGCGCCAAATCATTTCCATAACTCGGCATAAATCGCCATTGTTTGGCTTCTTTTTGCTGATACGAAATCCATTTTGATTTGAAATTGATCGGCAAGAAATACCCTTTTTTCTCAGCTTCAATCATAAAATGTCCTGCATACGAAGAACCCCAATCATCGGCAACGGTTCCTCCTTGCCAGTATGCCATTCCACCATTCGATAATTGAAAACCTCCCAAACGAGTAATTCCTGCGGTCACATTTTTTTGAATTAATTGCTGACGCGTAACATCCAAATCGACAATCTCATTCAGATACAATTGTGGAAAAACAGACGAAGTCGTTTGCTCTACACAACCGTGAGGATATTGAATCAGATATTGTAATCGCCCGTTTAAATTGATCGTTGGCATCGAGGAAACCTCCAATTTTGCTTTATTACTTCCCGAAACACCAAATGTTTTCCAAAAAATAGTTTTAGTGCTATTCGGTTCCAAAATCACATCAGTAAATGTATTGGTCACTGGATTCGGATTGGTCATATCGATCTCTACATCATACACTGATTTTTCCTTTCCGGAAGTCGCTATAATTTGCACTTTCCCTATTCCGGTAACAGAACCCACGGCCAAATTGAAATAGGCCATTTTTTCGTCAGGCTGAGGCAAAGTTAATTTTTGAGTGGCACTTCCAATAACTTTTAATCCGTTATTCGTTTTAATCTGAACCGTTACATTTTTGATGTTTTTCTCCATGGCAAAAATGGTCACTGGAATCGTCACTCTCTCGGATGGACTAATTTTTCTTGGCAACGAAGCCAAAACCATCAAAGGACTACGAACCGGAGTTGCTTTTTCGGCACTTCCATACGCACTTGAAGTTGCATCGCCAGCCACGATCATTGTTTTTACGGAGCCAATGTACTTCGGTAATTTTACTTGATGGGTTTTGGTTTGTCCTTTTTCTAATTTAAAAGGTCCCATATAAATTACAACCGGTTTGAAACGATTGGCTTTTTTGGCTTTTCCACCACCCAAATCTTGGTCACCACCAATACTGAAAATCTGATTTACTTTTCCGCCATATGCTCCAATCACATCATCATAAATATCCCAGGTTTTTACGCCCAAAGCTTCACGAACATAAAAACTATCCCAGGCATTTGGCGCTTTGAAACGGGTTAAATCCAATAATCCTTCGTCAACAATGGCAATGGTGTAGGTCATTGCTTTTCCGGATTGTTCACTCACTTTTATAGCGAATGATTGCTCCGGACGCAACACATCAGGCATTACTAATTTGGGAGCTAAAATGGTGTTTTTATCAACCACTTCAATAGGCACAATTCCATACATTCGGATTGGCAAATCATTTTTGGTGGAAGCGTGTGGTTGTAAAAGCGTAATATTAAAATACACATTTGGAGCCATAGCAGCCGTAATCGGAATGGTAACTTTGGTTTCTCCTTTTTGGGTCTTTGCCCAAAGTGTTTGTACTACTTTCGAACCATTTTCAATAGAAATAAAAGCTCGTCCTCCTGCACTAGATGGGAACGAAATTTGAGCATTTTCACCCACAGCATACTTCTCCTTATCGGTTGAAAACACTAACATATTGGCCGTAGCAGCATCTGTATTTCTAGTTTTTCCAGACCACATTGGCCAATCGATATTTACCGTTAAAGCCGTTGCGTGTCCGCCAACAGCATCAGAAACCCGAATCATATAACGTCCCCATTCTTCATCCGTCAAGGCAAAACGGACATTTCCTTTTCCGTTAGCATCGGTATTAATTGTAAAAGTTTTGTACGAAGTCGTAGCATTATCCGAGTTATAATTCGATAAATTATCACTAGATGCATCCCACCACCAGCGCCATTCTACTTTATACACTTTTACTTCCAGGTTTTTAACCGACTTTGGTCTTCCGTTTTCATCGACCGTAACCACATCAAATTGGTTCGTAGTACGGGTTTCTAGCATTCCGTATTTGTTAGGCTCAGGTGACTTAATCCCCACATAAGTAGGGTACGGCGAGTAGGTCGTCGCTATAACATCAGTACTAAAATCGCCACCTTCTTCATACACTTTGGTAATAAACGACGCTTTCAACATTCCAGGTGCTTCTCCTTGTATTTTCGGGTCTATAGTAGCATTCGCTTTTCCAGTGACATCTAATTTACCTGAGAAAACGGTAACTTCTTCGGTGCTGAATTTTCGAACTAAATCATCAAAAATATACTTGTCATAATTTTTGAAAGTCGTTATTTGTTGCGAAAATTTGGCTTGCATTTCAACGTTCAAATTTTTGGCCACAGCGCCATGAAGCCAAGCCACTTCAAGGTTGCTAGTGTTTGGATAAGCCGAAGAAAGTATTGCTCGTTTGAAAGTGTTTTTGATTTTCAAACGATTGGGTTTGATGGTTTCAATCTTGATGCTTTTGTAAAACTTCGCACCACCCACGCTAACCATTGCCTCCCAATTTCCTGTAGGCGCATCATTTGCTGTTGGAACTGTAAATGCAAAATGATTCCATTCATTCGATTTTTGAACCGTTTGATAGGTTACTTTTCCATTTGGATCAGCTAGTCTAAATTTTATAGGGTGTCCTAGTGGAATTTTATTTGAAGCATCATTCAAAATGAAAGACAAATACAAATTATCCCCAGGACGCCAAACGCCTCGTTCTCCATAAATGAATCCTTTGAGTCCTTTTTGTAAAGTCTCGCCAGACACATTAAAATTACTCACTGACAGTGAATTCCCGTCGTCTAATTTAACATAAGTAGACTCCGTACCTTGCGTTACAATAGCAAAATAGGCAAATTTATCCAACTGAAAAGTCGCAATTCCATCGCTATTGGTAGTTCCTGTCGTTATTTTTTGCTGCTGAAAAGTATACAAATCTACTCTTGCATTTGAAACTGGCTCTGTGGTGACAATATTATTTACGGCAAACAAATACGATTTGTTTTCGCCTCTTTTAGCAATTACACCCAAATCAGTAGCTAGAATATTAGTTGCTATTTTGGCATTATAAAAATACGAACTTGAGCAAGGATCCTGACTTTCTCTCCATTCGTAATCATCGTAGTAATAATCATCGTAAGAGTTTCCGCTGTAATTAACATCACTCTCATCAACCTCTTCTTCCTCTTCGGCTGTATCCTCATCAGCGGTTTCGCATTTGTACAAAGAATATTTTTTCTTGTAAACAAACTCTACTCTATAAATCGCACCTGGTTCAGGAGTAATAATTTTAGATAAATCCAAAGCAAAAGTGTTCCACTTACTTAGATTTAGTAATGTATTTTCTTTTAAATTCAGAGTTGATTTGGCAATAGGTTGCGCCACTCTTTTTAGGTTTTGACTGCCATTGAGTTCGTTGTATTGCAAAAATTGCATGATGTTGTTTTTGTAAATTTTATACACTTTTACATCAACAGCACTCAGGTTTACAGCCTCAAAATTGAGTTTTAAGTTATTAGAACTTGGCAGAATTGTTCCGTTTTTTATAAAACGAATGCTTGGCTTTATTTCATCAAAGGATATTTTCTCGGTATAATTCTCATTTAACTTTCCACCGTATTCACTTTCTATTCCCTGAAAAACTTCTAACAACAGTTCTCCGGTAAGCTTTTGCAAATCCACAACTGGCTCAGGCTCAACAATAGCAACTTCTTCGGGTTCCTCAACCACAGCGCTATCAACGGCCACGGCCGAAGTATCAACAGTTACAACTGCTTCCACTGGTTCAACTGGTTCTGGAGCCACTTCAACAGGTTTTTGAACGGGTACTTCATTACTAAAATAAACTTTCAACACATTTCCTTGTGCAGAAAACTTTAAATTATTGGTGTTCTGAATGGCGACTAATCCTTTAAAATCTTGTCCTTTTTCTAAGGGTTCCGAAAAATTAATAGACAAGGTTTGACTATCCCCTTCTTGAATTTCGGTCTTAACCACTTTAAACTCTTTCAATGACGTGATTGGGAAATCGATAGTCCCTTTTTGATCGATATCAAAATCACTTCCGTCGTATTTTATCTCCAAATTGCTTTTAGATTCCAATCGTTGAATGCTGTCAATTCTGAACTTGAATTCTTTTCCAACTGCATTCGTTTTTTCGAAAACAATTTTCAAATCATCTCCGTTATGCTCGGCTTCAATCAATTTTTTAGCGGTTTCCAAATCAATATTGTCTGCGGTTTTGAGTACCGCATTCAAGTATTGGTATTCTGGGCTGTAGGACTGCAAATCCAGCGTATTGACCACAAAATCTTGCTTAATCGTTTTTACCGTAAAGTTAAAATTGGAAAGTATTTTATCTTTTTCGGCAACCTTTGGATTCAGTTGGTCCAAATGCAAAGTCACCTGATATTCCGTACCTGATTCCAGCTTTTTTTCAGGAATAAAAGCAATCGTATTGCTCGAAAGCGCAATTACTTTTCCGTCTACATTAGGAGAAATAGTGAACAAATCGTTATCTAAAACCTCATTGACTTTCCATTCTTTTTTATCAAAAGCCAAAACTACCCTAATATCCGATTCTGAAGAGACAATTCCTCCCGTAAAACTCACGATAAACTCTTTGAATAAGGAGAAATCTGAATTAAAATCGGCGGCAGATTTTCTACCACACGCTTGAAACAAAAAAAACACACAAAACACATAAATTAATCCTTTTGTTTTCACTTTTAGCTAGAGTTAATGGGTTATAAATAAAATTATTGCAACATCTCACAAGTAACACAATAACTAGATAGTTACCGTAATATTGTAGTAAATGTAGAATAATTAATTTATTATTTTAAGAAGAAAATTCTTTGAGCAGAAATTATTTTTTAAAGGTGTTTTTCAGGAGCTTTTTGCTTCGCCAGTTCGTTTCACTCGTGTCCAGCTATTCGTTACAATCTTATATGCCGTCCCGAAGTTTCGGGATTGGCATATAAGGATTTTCACTTCTATCTGGGCTAGAATATATCTTGAATACCCTACTTCCTTCTCTCAGCAAAAAATCGTTTCATCAAATCAGCGGCTTCATTGGCCATGATTCCTTGTACAACAGTAGTTTTAGGATGCAGTTTTGTTCCAAGAGTGATGAAACCGCGTTGTTCATCACGAGCGCCAAAAACAATTTTAGAAATTTGACTCCAATACAAAGCGCCGGCACACATTTGGCAAGGCTCCAGTGTTACATAAAGCGTACAACCTGTTAAATATTTTCCACCTAGATAATTTGCAGCAGCAGTGATGGATTGCATTTCGGCATGTGCAGTAACATCATGAAGTAATTCGGTTAAATTATGACTTCGAGCAATGACTTTGTTACCAATGACAATTAGGGCACCAACAGGAATTTCGCCTTTTTCAAAAGCCATTTCAGCTTCCTGCAAAGCTTTTTTCATGAAATATTCGTCGGTGAATGGGTTTATCATACAGCAAAAGTAAGGATTTGAAATAAATTTCGTTAATTTTATATTCAGAAACACAAAGCATGGAAAGGAAGTATAAAATCACAATTTCAGAACCTTGTCAAGAGGATTGGAACAAAATGACTCCAAATGACCAAGGTCGTTTTTGTATGAGTTGCGCTAAAACTGTTGTTGATTTTACTGCAATGTTACCCGAAGAAGTGCAGCATTTTTTCATCCAAAATCAAAGCCAGAATATCTGTGGTAGAATGAAAAAATCGCAATTAGATTCGATTACCATTCAAATCCCTAGTCACTTACTTTATAAGCAAACTCAGTATCACAAAATGTTTTTGTTAGCACTGTTCATCACAATGGGAAGTACTTTGTTTAGTTGTGCCGATAAAAACGGAAACAAACAAAAAATTGATGCTGTTGAGGTCGTTGAAAAACAGAGTAAAAGTATTAGTGTTAGTGTTAATAAATCAGTACTCCAAACATCTAAAGATTCGTTGAAAAATGTAATACAACCCACATCAAATGTAAATCAAATAAAATTTAAAAAACTTAGAGCGATTAAATGTGGGGAAGTAGCATCAAAAAAAGAACAAGAAACTAAAAATGAAACAAACGTTATATATGAAGATCATACCGTGTATGGCGGTATGGGAATTAGTGTATATCCAGATTTTAAAGGCGGTATTTCTATGTTTTATTCTTTTATCAAAGACAATTTTAAAGTCCCTAAAAATGATAATAATTTACAAGGTGAAATTATTGCTTCTTTTAGTATTGAAAAAGATGGAAATTTGAAAGAAGTTAAAATAGTAAGAGGACTAGATGTTACAAGTAATGAGGAATTATCTAGGGTTTTAAAGTTATCCCCAAAATGGTACCCTGGCGTAGACTACGGTAAACCAATAAATTGTGATTTTCAGTTATCACTAATACTCGTGCCAGACACCATTAAAAAGTCTTTTTTTAGAACTAAAGTTATAACGAAGATTGACACTTTGTTCATTAAACGAATTACCAAGTTTGAAAGCGATAAGTTCTAACATTAAAAACGTAAATTTGCTTTTTATAAAACAATGAAAAAAAGTTTACTTTCAAACATCAATAACCCAACCGATTTACGCTTGCTTGACGAAGCGCAACTTCCTCAAGTAGCCCAAGAATTACGCGATTTTATTATCGATATTGTGGCCGTAAAAGAAGGTCATCTTGGCGCAAGCCTAGGTGTTATTGAATTGACAATTGCCTTGCATTATGTTTTTGACACCCCAAATGATTTATTGATTTGGGATGTAGGGCATCAAGCCTATGGACATAAAATCCTAACCGGCCGAAGAGAAAATTTTCATACCAATCGTCAACTCGGCGGTATTTCTGGTTTCCCAAAAAGAAGCGAAAGCAATTACGACACCTTTGGCGTAGGCCATTCTTCCACTTCTATTTCGGCGGCACTCGGAATGGCAATAGCATCTAATTTGAAAGGCGATTTCAACAAACATCACATTGCTATTATTGGTGATGCTTCTATTGCCTCAGGTATGGCTTTTGAAGGATTGAATCACGCTGGAGTTACTGATGCTAATTTACTTGTAATTCTCAATGATAACGCTATTGGGATTGACCCAAGCGTTGGCGCCTTGAAACAGTACCTCACTGCGGTAAAAGAAGGAAAAAACCCAAGGCAAAACAACATGATTAAGTCCTTGAACTTTGATTATTCGGGACCAATTGATGGTCATGATGTTTTTGCTGTGATCAAAGAATTGAAGCGATTACAAAAAATAAAAGGTCCTAAATTTTTACATTTAATTACCACCAAAGGAAAAGGCCTCCAACAAGCCGAAGAGGATCAGGTAAAGTACCATGCTCCGGGAAAATTTGATGCGGCAACTGGCGAAATCATTACAAAACAAGAACAAAATTTACCTCCAAAATACCAAGATGTTTTTGGCTTGACCGTTTTAGACTTGGCTCGAAAAAACGACAAGATAATAGGAATCACACCTGCAATGCCCTCTGGTAGTTCGTTGAAATTCATGATGGATGCGTTTCCAGAACGTGCTTTTGATGTAGGTATTGCAGAGCAACATGCTGTGACTTTAGCCGCCGGAATGGCAACACAAGGCATGATCGTTTATTGCAACATCTACTCGACATTTTTACAAAGAGCTTATGACCAAATCATTCATGATGTAGCATTGCAAAATCTTCCAGTAATATTTTGTCTTGACAGAGCAGGTTTAGTGGGCGAAGATGGCGCGACGCATCACGGAGTTTTTGATATAGCGTACCTGCGTTGCATTCCTAACCTAATTGTTTATGCTCCAAGAAATGAAATTGAACTTCAAAATATTTTATATACCGCGCAATTGGGACTTGAAAACCCGATTGCTATTCGGTATCCGAGAGGTCGAGGTGTAATAAATAACTGGCAAGAAAAACATCTGAGTCATTATGATGCTATACCCATTGGCGTAAGCAGCTGTATTGTATCAGGAACTCGAGTAGCGGTTTTATCAAATGGTACTATTGGAAATAATGTTACTTTGGCTCTAGCCAAAATAAAAAAAACAAATACAATTGCCCACCATGATTTTCCTTTTGTAAAACCATTAGACGAAAAAAGTTTACACCAAATTTTCAGTCAATTTGACTCTATCATTACCCTTGAAGACGGCACTGTAAAAGGAGGATTTGGTAGTGCTGTAATTGAATTTGCAGCCAACAATAATTACAAGTCACAAATTACTGTTCTAGGAATACCGGATGAATTTATAGAACATGGAACCGTGACGGAATTACAACAATATTGTAAAATTGACGTTTCTAGTCTTGAAAAACTTTTTTCGAATTATTAATTCCTAAAACCCCTGCTACAAATGAATTCATTACGATACCTTATATTCTTTGTGTTTGCAATATCGCAATTAAGTTTTTCACAAGACACCATTCAAAATAATAAAATGTATTCCCTAGCTACTGTAACTGCATTAACAAAAACAGATAAAATGGAACGCATACCGCTTAAAATCAGAACCAAAACACATTTATTGCCTTTTTCGTACTGGAGCAAAAAAAATAGTTTGGGTTTTGATATTTCTGAAGTAGCATTTGTAAATTGGTCTGCTGGGGGAACAAGCTCAATATCTGGATTACTTAAAGGTAAATTTCATAGAAATTATGCCCGTGATAACTACAACTGGTCAAATGAACTCATTATAAAATATGGCTTAAACAAACAAGATGGTGTGGCCATTCGAAAAACAGAAGACGCTATTCAGCTGAATTCTACCTTTGGATACCGTAGAGACACACTCTCTAATTGGTTTCATTCTGCAAAATTTAATTTTAACACCCAATTTACAAATGGTTTTGCTTATCCAAATACCGAAAATGCCATATCAAAACCGTTCGCTCCAGCGTATATCTTTATGGGAATAGGAGCCGAAAATATTGATAAAGAAAAAAAGAGAACTCTTTACATCTCTCCATTTACTTTTAAAACCACCCTTGTTCTTGATCAAAGATTAGCGAACCAAGGTGCTTTTGGGGTTGCGAAAGCTACCTATGACGTAGATGGAAATTTAATTACTGAGGGAGAGAGAGCTAAGATGGAATTGGGTTTTCTGATTACCAATAAATACAAAAAAGAGGTATTTAAAAACATCAATTTAGAAAACAGACTAACCCTATACTCCGATTACATCAATCGTTTTGGCAATATCGATATAGATTGTGATCTACAAGTTGAACTCGTGGTTAATCAATATGTAAAAGCAAATATTGGTGCTCACGTAATTTATGATGACGATATCAAATCGAAACGAGAAATTGAAGGAATACAAGTCACCGAGGGTCCTAAAACACAACTCAGACAAGCTATTGGAGTAGGAATTGAATATGCATTTTAAATAAAAAGTCCTGATAAAAAAATTCATCAGAACTTTTTATTTAAGTAATTACTTTTAGTTTATTATTATTTTCTCAACATACTTTAAACCTTCTCCAGTAATATCAATCATATATATACCGGCGCTAAGTTGACTTAAATCAAATGATTTTTCATTATTGAATGTTACTTTATTAGCCGTATACACTAATCTACCATTGATATCTATCACTTTCACAGCTACTTGTCCATTATAATTGTTTATTCGCACTGTTAAATTTCCATTTGATGGATTTGGATAAACACGCATAACATTCTCGTCATCAATATCTAATGTGCTTAATGTACAATTTGCTCCTGCAGCTGGAACTGTGAAATCTTCTGTTTGATCATTTCCTATATTCCTATCACCTGCTAATGCATTTGCTCCCAGACCCCTTGCAGCAAACACCTCCCATATCATGCAAAAATCTTTACCCCCTGTAAGAGCTTGATCAGCAGCAATGATTGCGTTTCTCGCATCTACAAATGTTGGGCTACAGGGTTGTAACTTTATACCATCTAAAACGATACGCATCAACTTGTTATTTCCTCCATTACCAGTATACTTATTATCATCATAGCCATATTTAGTGATATAGGCCCACGTTAAATCCCACAACATTGTAGCCCATACTGAACCTACACCATGAACAGAAGTCTCTTCAAAATCTTGATCATTTATAAACTGAAAAGAATTAGTGCGGCCATAAGTCATTGGATTAATAGAAGTATCAGTCGAGTACGGATAACTACGAATACCCACTCCATCAGTTTTCTGCGACGATACAAACGTGCCAATTCCCCTTTTCGCGGTGCCAACATCTCCGGGTTTTAACTGCATCATTAAAGCGAACCAATCTGACCAACCTTCACCCATTTGATCTGTATTATCTAAACATTTTTCGTTGTTACTACCACCTGCTAAACGAGTTGAAATTCCATGTCCGTACTCATGTGCTATGATACCGTTATCAAAATCTCCATCCGAATTGATAAATGGAGGAGTTTCTAATTGTAGTTTTACGTTAACTGCTGTCAGTTTCATTTGTTCAATTATAGCATCTCCAGTAGCTTTAGTTACACTTATTGCTGGTATGGTGATCGTTGCATCATCACCTGACATTGTTATTTCGCCAGGTGCATTGTTTACAATAATTACAGCAATAGCACCTGCATCTTGGGCTGCCTTAACTTTAACCACAAAATTACAAGAGCCACGGTATAAAATTACAATTTTACCATTCAAAGCAGCAGCATTACTTGGGGCTGAACAACCTAAAGAGCCAGTACCTGAACTATCAAGATATAGAACTAAGTCTGATTGTAGAAATGCAGGTGCTACTGGCAAATCTACTTTTCCAGGATTAAATCCGTTTTGTTTTGCACTATAAGCTCCTGTTAAAGTAGAAGGTGATGTAATAAGTATAGGACTTATTCCTGAGTCCACATTCCATAAAAACATTTGCATTCTTGGCGGAGTGCCATCTTCAGGAGTGTAAAAATTAGCATTATTTAAACTTTTACGAGTAGCAGCTGAGCCATCTTGAGCATCAGCAATAACATAATCTGCTTGCGCGCCACCTTTACCGTAATTATTTTGCTGAAAATTTCCACTTGCTTCATCGAAACCGTATTGATACCACACATCATGCATTACATTATTCATATAAAATAAATTCGTACAAGCAGCGTCAATATACGTAGATGCCTCTACACTAGTCCCGCCGTAAGGATAGTCAAAAATTAAAGAAGGACCTCCATTAGGGCTATATGCTGTTATTGCATTATCCGCCATAAAATCCTCTTTTGCCCAAACATTATTACCTCTTGTAATAGTAAAATCTGGACCTGCTTGCCCATCTATATCATGCCACCCAAAAGGAGAGGCTTTGGTATTAGCTGGATTGGTCAATAATTGAAATGCCCCATGATTAGGACTTTCTATGTTTGACGGAATAACTTTATAGGATCCAATTTGTGTTTGTAAAACTAAGGGAGTAAAAAGCTGTTTATAACTAATTGAAGTTGGACTTACAGTGTTTGTTTTAGAAGAAAAAACCGCTTTATGATCGAAATGACAAGAAATTATACGATCATTTTTTTCTAATAACAAACCAGTAATCGCATCTATTCTGACGCTCCATAAATGATCATGCTGATTAGTATGAATATTGAAATCCCAAGCTAATTTTAAGTCACCATTTTTTTCTTGATGATATACTAAATTTGCTGTTACTGGTTCCGTAATCCCAAGACCGTTACTTATTTTATATTTGTTAGTTCCAACGGTTTCTAGTATATTAAATTTATCTTTAGCGGTTATACCTAATTGGAAATATGCTTTTACAAGAGCATCTGTTACCGATAGTTTAGGTGCTGTCGCATTGACTTTTTTTGATACATTCGAAACTATCCTGCTACTAACGTCTATTACTTGTTTATTCTTTATTGAGAAATTAGAAACTGCTCTAAAAATCTCAATTCCTTGATAACGCTGCACCACATAACAATTCTCTATTCCAGAAGTTGTAGTACCTCCTTCACTTTGAATGGCCCAGTCATTAAAATCTGCACTAGACAACGTTGTTCGAGAAGCGGGATTTTTTAAGTAATTTTGAATTATTTGGTTGTTTGATTGTGAAAAACCAACAAAAGACACCAAATAAATTATAGAAAGTAAAATTTTTTTCATAAAATCACGTAATTAGTTATAAATGCAAAACTAAATATTATAATTTAAATTTCAACAATTAAACCCCATATTCTTTGAATTTTAACTTTTAGCAGCGGTTATTGTTTTATAGAACAACAATGCATTTCCATCAGTTAACAAGGAAATAAAATGACAAATATGCAACAAACGACCGTATAAATTGTCTTTTTCTAATTGATGCTTTTCTGGCAACATCTTTAAAATTAAGGTATCATAATTAGAGGCTACACCATTATAATTATTATCAAATGCGGTAATAAATTTATCCAATAAGGTTTGTATAATTTGATAGCCTACAATTTCTTTTTCGATCACTTCACGACTCTGATAGATTTTCTCGACACTGATCTTGATAATATCATCCATCTGAGCTTTGTACTTGCTTTTATCCATTAAGGCATAAGGAAATTTTCCTTGCAAAATGAGCTCTTCGTTTTCAATAAAAACTTTCACGGCATCGTTGATTAGACTTCCAATTGCTAATGCACGCAAATAGCTAATGCGATCTTCTTTGGTCTCAAGTGTTTTGTACTTGGAAGTATCAATACTGTCTTTTACTAATTTTATCAGGTATTCCAATGCAAAATCCTCCGATACCAAACCTAGATTCATTCCGTCCTCAAAATCGATGATGGTGTAACAAATATCATCTGCCGCCTCAACGAGATAGGCCAAAGGATGGCGTTCAAAACCAACATCTTCTCCTGATTTATTCGGAATCAAACCCATGTCGTGGGCTACTTCTTGAAAAAAAGCTTTGTCTGTTTGAAAAAAACCATATTTTTTATCAGCGATATTTTTGGTTGGTTTTTTAGGCAAACTCTCTTTGGGATATTTCATAAAAGCACCCAAAGTAGCATATGAAATACGAAGTCCTCCTTCAATTCCAGGACGACTTGCGGTAAGTACCGAAAAACCATTGGCATTACCTTCAAAATCAATTAAGTCTTGCCACTCTTTTGCGGTAAGTTGTTCTTTGTATTTTTGTCCGTTTCCTATCGAAAAATACTCTCCAATGGCTTTTTCACCCGAATGTCCAAAAGGTGGATTCCCAATATCGTGCGCCAATGATGCTGCAGCTACAATTGCCCCAAAATCATTCATGTGATAGCCATGCACCTCTTTTAAATGCGGATATTTTTCGATAATTTTTTTTCCTACCAAACGACCCAAAGAACGCCCAACGACTGATACTTCCAGACTATGTGTTAATCTGGTATGCACAAAATCAGTTTTGGATAATGGAATAACTTGTGTTTTATCTTGCAAACTTCTAAACGCCGAAGAAAAAATGATTCGATCATAATCTACTTCAAAACCCAAACGGGTGTCGTCTTGTTCTACACGCAATCGTTTGCCTTTGTCGCCTTGACGTTTAAGTGATAAAAGTTGTTCCCAGTTCATCATTGCTTCTTGTAATTTTCTAGTTTTAAAGGAGCGAATATAAAGAAAAAGAATCCAGCGGAAACAAAAAAAGCAGTCTAAAATGACCGCTTATACAAACCAAAAACAAGAATAGTCATTTACAATTTCGCTTTTGCTAAAAATTCATGCTTATTGACCACATAGGTTACTGATAATGTATCATGCCAACCTCTTGAATTGTTGTTTAAAAAGGAAACTATCTCAATAGGAATGAATCGTACTAAGGTTCTAATGAGTATACTTTTTAGGTGTGGTTTGCTACCATTAGGTTTTACAACTAGCGTTTTAGTGAAGTATTTCCCAAAAGTTCTAGACAAATAAAACTCCATAATGAAATAGTAAAAAAACATCACTATCATCCCAAACAAGGCGTTTTCTGTGGGTGATAAATTGATAATCCAATCTGCAACTTGAAAATTCCCTGTTACAACTCCTAACCCGTTTATGAGCGCTCCAATTCCGATGGTGAACAAGTAAACAATAAACAAATCAATGAGCAAGTTTAAAAATCGCTTGGTTCTGGACGCTAACAAATCCGCCGAAATAGTTAATTCTGTAGTTTCCATAGTTATTTTTTTAAGAGTGTTTTACTACTTCGTAAAGTAATGTGGCAGCTTTGCAATTATATGTATGTTGTATAGGTACAAAGATACATTCGCAAGTGGTTTGTGGAGTTATACTATTTTAGGAGAGTGTTGCTAAATTCGCACTTTAAGATTCTAAAACCAATCCTCTTGCGTAACTGCAACTCAGTATACGTATCACTGTAACTAGCAAATTCCTTTTCAAAACCGTCAATTCCTAGCCTTGATAGCAGTGAAAATCCTTATATGCCGGTCCCGAAACTTCGGGATGGCGTATAAGATTGTAACGAATAGCGGGATAAAGCTCTAAAAAAAGAACTGAACAAAAAACTACTTGATTTAACTCCAGTCTTTAGGTTTTTTTAGTATGAAACCATCTTTTTTAGGAACCTCCGAGGCAAACTGACTGTCCACTAGTTTTTTTCTACCAATGGTTAAAGAGCCTTTTGCAACTGCTGCGACCGATTGATTGTGACGTTTAGGAGGAAAGGCAGCGAACACTCTTTTATTTTTAAATATTTCATGAACTGCTGTCATTGGCGGAACCAAATCACTATCACCTGATATTAGCATTGCCATATCATATCTATCTTGATAAGCATCAATTAAAATTTGGGTGGCAATATTGACATCAGTCATTTTCTCATTAAACTTAGGCCAAACATTATTACATCTTTTGCATTTTATTTTATCTGACTGATAATTCCCATAGTATATATTAACTCCAACACTTTCCAATGCTTCTATATATGTAATTTGTCTTTTTTGTTTATCTGGATCATTACTAACACTACTAGTAAAATATTTCACTTGCAGTAAAACTTGGTTTGGTTGCAATAAATTCTCGACTAAAAGAACTAAATTCAACCATTTACAATAATCAAATCCAGCATCTTTCATACCGAAATATAAATTAAAGCCATCTACATAAACAATAACCCTTTCTTTTTCTGTTAAAATATTTGTATTACTCATAATTTATTCATTATATTTGCATCACTAAAACAACGCTAAAGATAGCATCTTTAGTCCGACGCCTCTTTTGAGGCGTTTCTTTTTTAAAAAAAACACAAGAATTTTTAATCCATCCTCTAAAGGATAGACCAAATAACTCCGATTCTAAAAAAACAACCTTGTACCTTAAAATTACTCTAAACTACAAGGTTGGAAATAATATATTTAATTTTAACTCCCACACATTTCACAATCTTCTGGACCAGCATTTTTGGCTAGTTCGATCATGGCTCTATATTCTTCAGGGCTCATTTCTACAGGTTCGTTTAAAACAGCAATACTCTGCAAACGCTCTTGCACTGGAGCTTGTTTTACCTCAATAGGTTCTGCTTTTTTATCGTTGTTTAAAGTAAATTTAATAGCGTCAACGGCAGCTTTTGTTCTTAAATAATACATTCCGGTTTTAAGACCTGATTGCCAAGCATAAAAGTGCATGGAAGTTAATTTTGCATAATTAGCATTTTGCATGAACAAGTTCAATGATTGCGACTGATCTACAAAATACCCACGCTGGCGTGACATATCAATAATATCCTTCATAGACATTTCCCAAACGGTTTTGTATAGATCTTTCAAATCCTGAGGAATATCAAGCGCCTGCACCGATCCGTTATTACGCATTAACTCTTGTTTCAGGGTTTCATTCCACAAGCCGCGCTCTACTAAATCGTGAAGCAAGTGTTTGTTTACCACAATAAACTCTCCCGAAAGTACACGTCTGGTGTAAATATTTGAAGTATACGGCTCGAATGCTTCGTTGTTACCCAAGATTTGAGATGTAGATGCGGTTGGCATTGGCGCTACCAATAAAGAGTTACGAACACCGTGCTCCATTACTTCTTTACGAAGCGAAGCCCAGTCCCAACGACCTGATAAATCACCGTCGGTTAATCCCCATAAATTGTACTGAAATTCTCCTTGTGAAATAGGCGATCCTTCATAACTTGAATATGGTCCTTCTTCTTTAGCCATTTCCATCGATGCTGTTACTGCTGCAAAGTACATGGTTTCAAAAATCTCTTGATTCAGTTTTTTAGCTTCGTCACTTGTAAATGGCATACGCAACATGATAAATGCGTCTGCAAGTCCTTGCACTCCTAAACCAATTGGACGGTGGCGTTTATTAGAGTTTTCTCCTTCTTTAACCGGATAATAATTCCTGTCAATTACTTTATTTAAGTTGCGCGTTACACGCTTGGTTACGGTATAAAACAAATCGTGATTGAATGCCCCGTTTTCAACAAACATTGGCAATGACAATGAAGCCAAATTACATACAGCAATTTCATCTTTTGAAGTAAATTCCATAATCTCTGTACACAAGTTCGACGAACGAATAGTACCTAGATTTTTTTGATTTGATTTGCGGTTGGCTGCATCCTTATATAACATGTAAGGTGTTCCGGTCTCAATTTGCGACTCTAGAATTTTCTCCCACAATTCATGCGCTTTGATGGTTTTTCTACCTTTACCTGCTTTTTCATAATCAGTGTACATTTTTTCAAACTCTTCTCCATGCACATCATACAAGCCCGGACATTCATTAGGACACATTAGGGTCCATAATCCATCTTCTTGCACACGTTTCATGAATAAATCCGAAGTCCACATAGCAAAAAACAAATCTCTTGCACGCATTTCTTCTTTTCCTGTATTCTTTTTCAAGTCTAAGAAATCAAAGATATCAGCATGCCAAGTTTCTATGTAAATAGCAAAACTTCCTTTACGTTTTCCGCCTCCTTGATCTACGTAACGAGCCGTATCATTAAACACACGCAACATCGGAACAATCCCGTTTGAGGTTCCGTTAGTTCCACGAATGTACGATCCTGTAGCTCTTACGTTGTGAATTGAAAGTCCAATTCCACCTGCTGATTGCGAAATTTTAGCCGTTTGTTTCAACGTATCATAAATCCCATCAATACTATCATCTTGCATCGCCAATAGGAAACAGCTCGACATTTGAGGTTTTGGCGTACCCGCATTAAATAAGGTAGGCGTAGCGTGAGTAAAGAATTTTTTCGACATTAAGTCGTAGGTTTCAATAACCGATTTCAAATCATCTAAATGAATTCCCACCGATACACGCATCAACATATGCTGCGGACGCTCTACAATTTTGCCGTTTATTTTAAGTAAATACGATCTTTCTAGTGTTTTAAAACCAAAATAATCGTAGTTGAAATCTCTGTTATATATAATGTGCGAGTCTAAAAACTCTGAATTTTCCATAATCACTTTATGTACTTCCTCAGACAGTAATGGAGCGTATTGCCCATTTCTTGGGTTTACATAATGGAACATATCATTCATCGTCTCAGAGAATGATTTCTTAGTATTCGAATGTAAATTTGAGATCGCAATACGAGCGGCCAACTGTGCGTAATCTGGGTGCGCAATAGTCATTGAGGCAGCTGTTTCGGCAGCAAGATTATCTAATTCTGATGTTGAAACCCCATCATAAAGCCCTTCAATAACACGCATTGCTACTTTTACAGCATCTACTAAATCATTCAAACCATAGCATAGTTTTTTAATTCTATCTGTGATTTTGTCAAACATCACTGGCTCTTTGTGCCCGTCTCTTTTTACTACGTACATACTTTTTCTTTTTTTTAAAACAGAAAATCCCTTCGCTGTTTTTAGTTATTTGTTTATTATTTCGCAGCATGACCACCACAACTTTTGTGGCAGCAACTACTATTGGTGGGTACTGATTTGGCATAAAGTTCAGTTTCTTTATTTTCGGGAGCTGATCCCGCTGTCATTCCAATCTTTTTAGTCCTGAGAAAAATCAGGACTAAAAAGGATTTTCCCTTCCATCGGGGCTAGGAAGGTAGTAGGTATAGTCAAAACCGATTAAAAATCGGCGTCGAATGTTATTTTTTGTGCTTCTTCATCGGTGTTCATCACACCTGCTTTTTGGTATTCAGCTACTTTTTTCTCGAAGAAGTTGGTTTTTCCTTGCAATGAAATCATGTCCATAAAATCAAAAGGATTGGCCGTATTGTATTCTCTGTCGCAACCTAATTCTACTAATAAACGATCTGCAACAAACTCCAAGTACTGTGTCATCAACCCTGCGTTCATACCAATTAAAGATACTGGTAACGACTCCGTGATGAACTCTCTTTCAATGTTCAAAGCATCCACAATGATTTCTCTAATTCTGTCTTTTGGTACTTTATTAACCAAGTGGTGGTTGTGCAAGTGAACCGCAAAATCACAGTGTACTCCTTCGTCACGAGAAATCAATTCGTTCGAAAACGTAAGTCCTGGCATTAAGCCACGTTTTTTCAACCAGTAAATAGAACAAAATGCACCTGAGAAAAAGATACCTTCAACAGCTGCAAAAGCGATCAAACGCTCTGCAAACGAATCAGATTCAATCCATTTCAAAGCCCAGTCTGCTTTTTTCTTAATAGCAGGAAAAACTTCAAGCGCATTGAACAACTCATCTTTCTCAGCTTCGTCTTTCACGTAAGTATCAATCAATAACGAATACGTTTCGCTATGAATGTTTTCCATCATGATTTGAAAGCCATAAAAAAACTTTGCCTCAGCATATTGTACCTCGTTTACAAAATTCTCTGCTAAATTTTCGTTTACAATCCCATCCGAAGCAGCAAAAAATGCTAAAATATGCTTTACAAAATAACGCTCTTCATCAGAAAGTTTGTTATTCCAATCATTTAAATCCTGCGATAAATCAATTTCCTCAGCAGTCCAAAAACTAGCTTCCATTTTCTTGTACCATTCCCAAATATCATGGTGCTTGATAGGAAAAATTACAAAGCGATTTTTGTTTTCTTGTAAAATAGGTTCCACTTGTGTCATTGTATTGTTTTATTTTGTTGTGATTTTAACGAAATTCTATTCGATCTGGGGATTACAAAGGTTGTGAAATATTGCTGGATTTAAAAGCCAAACTTATTCACAATCGGCCCTAGTTTTTAACAACGAAAAGAAAAATTATCGTTTATAGCTTTATTTGTAAAAATTTGAATATCAATAGATTGTATTTTACAAAACGGCGTTAGCCACTGTAAAATATAGGGTTTAAGAAATTAAAATTGCGGGGTAGTTTTGTGCTATTTTGAATTGTTTAAGTGCTCTTGAGCAACAGTCTCTAGTTCTGCATACCAGTCTTCACCAAACTTGCGTACCAAAGCTTCTTTTACGAACTTATAAACAGGCACTTCTAGTTCTTGCCCTAACGAACAGGCTGCATCACAAATGTCCCATTTGTCATAATTTACAGCTGCAAACTCTGTAAAATCTTTTACCCGAACTGGGTATAAATGACACGAAACAGGTTTTTTCCAGTCGATGATACCTTGATTGTAGGCTTGCTCAATACCACATAAAGCAGTTTTGCCGTCAAAGATGACATAAGCACAATCTTTATTGTCAATAAGAGGTGTTTCCAGTTCACCATCTGTTCCAGTTACCCAAGTTCCCTGCGCTTCAATAGCCGCAATACCTTGCTTGCGCAAAAAAGGTTTTACTTTTGAATAAATAGACTCCAGGATTTTTGTTTCTTCCTCGCTTAATGGCGCACCAGCGTCACCATCTACACAACAAGCTCCCTTGCAGGCAGTTAGATTGCAAACAAAATCTTTTTCGAGTAAGTCTTCTGAGACGATGGTTTTTCCTAGTTGAAACATGCTGCAAAGGTATCCAAAGAAATTTAAAAATGAAGCACTGAAAATCAAAAAAAAGAATTTGGCAAAAACGGAAGGCTTGACTTCTACTTTATAATTCAAAATATTTTTAACTTGACCTTAAAATAATACAAGATTGAACCCGCTAACCATCAAAAATGAATACTTTTGCATCATTAAAACCAATATTATGCAGCTAGACATAAGAGAAATAATTACCGTGAGCATGGTTCTTTTTGCCGTAATTGACATTGTGGGATCTATCCCGATCATTGTAGATCTTCGTGCTAAACACGGTCACATCGAATCTGAGAAAGCCTCCATCGTAGCTGGAGTCATTATGATTGTTTTCCTTTTTGCGGGAGAAGAACTTTTAAAGTTAATTGGAATCGATGTCAATTCATTTGCAGTTGCAGGTTCATTTGTTCTTTTTTTCCTAGCCTTAGAGATGATATTAGGCATTCGTATTTATCGTGACGAAGAAGCGAGTTCAGCATCTATTGTTCCGCTGGCCTTTCCTTTGATTGCTGGAGCAGGAACCATGACTACCTTGCTTTCTTTACGTTCGCAGTTTTTTACTATTAATATTGTCATAGCCATATTCCTGAACATTATTTTAGTATATATTGTACTAAAATCGTCTTCAAAAATTGAAAAGATGTTAGGCGAAAATGGACTTGGAGTGATCCGCAAGACTTTTGGAGTAGTATTATTAGCAATTGCTGTTAAATTATTTGCTGCTAATGTTAAAGGTTTGTTTCTTTAATATAAAATTTAATAATTTTACAGCCTAATTTTAATTGGTCACATAGAATTTACTTCTATCTTTTTCAGTACACTAAGATTTAAACAACAAACTCATTTATGAAAATTTTCACTAACATACTGGTATTTTTGGCACTTGCTTTAATCGTCTTTAATGTTACATTACTAGATTTTAAAAACCCATTTCAGGGTGAAAGCATCGTTGCGTTTATTGGTATTGCAGCCTCATTATGTGCTGTATTAATTCTTCTTATTTTTAGAGTTTCCAAAAAGATTGAAGAAAAATCAAACACAAATTCGTAATACAATAAATTTAATTTTGAAATACATTAAAGGATGCGCTTGATTTTTAGCACATCCTTTTTTTGGATAAAGAAATTTCTCATTTCCTTTTAGGTTCTCCTATAATCAAACCTAAATCTCCAATTATTTAAATTAATTTACAGTCGATTTGATTATAATTCGATTACAAATTAAAGGAGTAATAAAACCAACCTTATCTTAATACAGCTTGTAAGTAGGATTTTCATTTAAAACACTACTAGTTTTAAATCATTTTAATTTTAATGCTTCTTTAAGCATAGAATCTTCTTTAAGAATAACTTCATAATATTTGTTCTCTCCAAACAATTGTCTTGCGTACTCTGCAGTAAGAAATCTTTTAACTAGGGATTTGCTTTTAGAAAATTGAATATCGAGACCGTTATCAAGAATGAATTTTTGAAACTTATTATAATAATAATCCGAAGTGCTAATTTTTTCTTGTAGCGATTTATAAGCAAGATCTTTGAACTCTTTTTTATGAGCGTCTAAATCCTCAAAAACATAATTCCCCACGATGCCAGACTGCAGTAAATACCCTGTACTTTGACTGCTATGTTCTACCTCAATAGGCACAAAAACATCAGGAACAATACCGCCACCGCCATATACTATCCTTCCTTTTTTAGTTTTGTATTTTAGAGTATCTGCTATTTTAATACTGTCTTTATCATACAACTCTCCATTTTCAAAACGGGTTTCTGACTCTTTAAAATATTCCTCTTTACCTTTTGTATACGGTTTTTGAATGGATCGTCCCGAAGGAGTGTAGTAGCGCGCTATAGTAAGACGCACCGATGACCCATCTGCAAAAGGCATTTCTCGCTGCACTAGACCTTTCCCAAAAGAACGTCGACCCACGATACTACCTCTATCGTTGTCTTGAATAGCACCAGCAAGAATTTCACTAGCCGATGCGCTATTTTCATTGATAAGAATAGTTAATTTTCCTTTTTCAAATTGACCGTTTGCTGTTGCAAAAGTTTTGGTAACTTTTCCGTTTTTATTTTTGGTGAAAACAATAAGTTGCTTGTCAGATAGCAATTCATCCGTTATCGCAATCGCCTCTTCCATATAACCGCCTCCATTATCCCGAACGTCAATAACTAAGGACTTTGCTCCTTGTTTTTTGAGTTTTCCTAGACCTTTCATAAATTCATCATAAGTGGTCTCTGAAAATCTATTTATTTTAATGTACCCTGTAGTAGGATTGATTAGCATAGCCACATCAATACTGTTTAAAGGAATTACATCTCTTTTTATTTTAAATTTTAGTTTTTGTTTGGTGCTTTTTCTATAAACGATGAGCTCTACAGAGGAACCAACTGTTCCTTTGAGTTGAGAAAACAAGCTATCAGAAGGAAGTTTTCTACCATAAAGCTTTGTCTTTCCAGCGTATAAAATTCTGTCTCCTGCTTGAATTCCAGCTTTTGCCGAAGGACCATTTTCAACCGGTTTTATTACTGCGACAGAATCCTTAAACATGTAAAAATTCACTCCTATTCCCACAAAATTTCCTTGCATACTTTCAACCACTTCTTGCTGGTCACTAGGCGAAATGTAAACAGAATGCGGATCCAGTTGTACGAGAATATTATCAACGGTAAGATTCACTATAGAATCTGTATTTACAGCATCAACATATTCATCATCAATAAAATCAATGAGTTTATTTAGTTTGTTTTTGGCATTATTTTGTCCAATGAGACCGGATGCATTGGAGAAATTCAATAATCCGCCCAGCAACACACCAATAGCTAGTGTAGCAAATATAATAAGAGGCAAATATTTTGTGTTGAATTTCATTTATTCTTCCATTATTGGTATGTGTTCCACCTCTACGCCTGCTTTTATTAAAAACTGAATTCCAGAATCATCACGATAACCAGAATGATATACAACTCTTTTTATACCCGACTGGTGAATTAACTTACTGCATTCTTTGCATGGAGAAAGGGTGATATACAATGTAGCTCCCTCACATGATTGCGTAGAACGCGCTACTTTTAATATCGCATTAGCCTCGGCATGCAAAACATCCCAGCGTGTAAGTCCTTCATCATCTTCACAGCAATTATCAAAACCACTTGGCGTACCATTGTATCCGTCAGAAATGATCATTCGATCCCGCACAATGATGGCTCCTACTTTTTTTCGTTGGCAATAGGATAGTAAACTCCATTCTTTTGCAATTCGCAAATAGGCTTTGTCGTATTTATTTAATTTTTTTTCACTCATTTTATCGGTTCCAAATTTCACTATCAACAATCAACGGGATAACAACTCCAATAATAAAAGAGGACATTACCAGTGTCCAATCTCGTTTAGAGAATCTAAAAATAGTTTGCACAATATAAGAGAGAATTAATACCACAAAAACCACTGTAATTTGAGCGGCCTCAATTCCTAAAGCAAACTCGGCCAAAGGCAACATTTTTGAGGCAGCATCGCCACCTAAAATAGATTTGAAATAGTTAGAAAACCCCAGACCATGAATAATTCCAAAGAAAAGCGTGATAAAAAATATTAGGTTTATACTTTCTTTTTTACTTGACTTACCAGCTGTAAACAGATTGAATAATGCGGTAACCAAAATTGTGATTGGGATTAAAAGCTCAACCACATTGACTTTTATAGCTATTATTCCAAAAACAGAAAGCATTAAAGCCATCGTATGACCAATGGTAAAGAGCGTGACTAACAAGACAATTCGTTTCCAATCTTTAAACGAATATGGCACCGCCAAAGCTATTAAAAACAAAACATGATCATAAGCATGAATGTCTAAAACGTGTTTTAATCCTATTTGAAAATAAATCCAAAATTCTTGCATCACTACTAATTTAAGTTGCTAAAAGGGTTGTAAACTTACGATAAATTTTGAAAATCCTTCCTTAGAATATCTAATAAATTCGATGAAAACCATACGCACAATTCCTTGAAAAACGAATATAGCAAAGCAACTCAGGTCATAAGGACACCCTTAAAAGCAATACTCATAACTCCTGTACTATCATCATGGTTTACTTACATCACATTCTACCTTGGCAACAAAAGAAAAAAAGGATAAAAACCTCACACACTAAATCACAAGTTTGAAATACTACTATTGAAATATATAAATCTTACAAATCATGTGAGCAATCTTAATTTTACCTTAAATTAACAGGTTTACGATGTGTTAATCTTGGAGTAACATTTTATTGATGAATCAACAATATTGACCTAAACTAAGATTCAGTTTCTTGCGATAGTTTTGCATTCAAACAAACTAAACACAATTATCATGAATCAGCATTATTTAAAAAAAATAGCATTATCATCGGTTTTGTTAGCTGCAGTAGTAGGCTGTCAAGACGACAAAAATGAAACTCCTAGCGTAAACACAGCCATTAATTTTTCAAATGTTTCTACAGTTCCAGCATTGGCGGTAGCAAAAGAAGGCTTTGAAAACTTACAGATAACTTCTTTATTAAGTAGTTCAGATGTATTGGCACAATCACCAGCTTTTGTTTATGGTGCTCAACCTGATGGTGCTGGATTAATGAAAGATCCTGCAAGCGATGGTTACATTATGATCACTAATCATGAAATTTTAAAATCTGTATCAAGAGTATATTTAGACAAAACTCTTAAGCCTGTAAAAGGAGACTATATTGTTGATGCAGTGGGCGGATTAACCCGATTATGTTCAGCAACTTTAGCTTCACCAGCAATCCATGGATTTGGACCTTTATTTTTAACTGCTGGAGAAAGTGGTGAAGAAAGTATGGTTCATGGTATTGACCCATTAGGACTTACAAGTATGAAAAATAGAACCGACCGAGTTTTACCAGCTTTAGGAAAAGCAAGTATGGAAAATGCTGTTCCGCTACCTAAGGATGCTTACCCCGGGAAAACCGTGATTGTTATTGGAGAAGATCAATCGTATTCAACTTCTCACGCAAGTGCTGGCCAAGTAATTATGTATATGAGTTCAACTGTTGGAGATTTAAACAACGGAAAATTATACGCCTTAAAAAGAAACGATGGAAACCAAGTAGAGACTAGCATGAATGTAGGAACCTCATTTGATGTATCTTTTGTAGAAATTCCAAATGCTAAAAACTTAACGGGTGCGGTAATCAACACAACAGTTAATGAATTAGGAGCCATCCGTTTTTCTAGAGTTGAAGATGTAGATTACAGAAAAGGATCTGCAAAAAACAATAGAGAATTGTACTTTACCGCAACGGGACAAGCAAGTTCAAACGCTCCTGTAGCGGGTTATACCATGTGGGGACGTGTGTATAAATTAGTATTAAATGATGCCAACCCACTTATTGGAAAATTAGAATTAGTTATTGAAGGCGATTCTACTCCAGGAACTGGGATTATCAATCCGGATAACTTATGTGTTACCGAAAACTTTGTATACACTCAAGAAGATGGAGATTCATTCTACACTGCCGCAAAACATGATTCTTATATCTGGCAATACAACATTGCTTCAAAAGTGAACAAACCTTGGTTGACAATGAATCACAAAAGAACTGATGCTGCCTGGAATACAGCTTACAACCAAGCTAATGAAATGCGTTTTGGAAGTTGGGAATATGGCGCAATGGAAGACATTTCAGATGTAATTGGTGTTCCGAATACATTTATTGTAAACATACATCCACATACATGGCAAAAAGATGCTTTTTTAAATGCTGATGGTAGTGGATTAAATACAAACAAAGAAGGTGGTCAAACCCTAATCATCCGAAACGTACAAAGATAATTACCTCAACTATTGATATAAAAAACAACCCAAAATTTTGGGTTGTTTTTGCATTTAATACAATTCACAACATGAAACCGCTATTAAAACTACTGCCCCTATTCCTACTATTTTTTTCTTGTCAAAAACAATACACTAGTTTGACAATTCAAGAAGACCTGTTGTCTAATTTAGAGGAACTAAATCAAGAAATACTTGCTTTTGAAAAAGTAGCTACCGAAAATCCAAATCAAAAACAATTACAAAAATCATTTGAAACAAGCCGCATTGCATATAAAAAAATAGAATGGGCTATCGAATACTTTACACCAGATCCTGCACGATTTATCAATGGGCCAGCACTTGATGAATTAGAAGTAGAAGAAAACAAGTTCTTATCCCCAAGTGGCTTTCAAGTCATTGAAGAACTTATTTACCCGCAATACGTTGCCAGTAATTCCAATACTTTAAATAGAGAAATTGCCGTTTTAAAAGGTTTAATTGCACAAGTCAAAGAGCATTTATCAGTAATCACTATCAGCCCTGATTATGTTATTGATGCCAGCAAAATGGAAGTGTACCGAATTTTAACTCTTGGCATCACCGGTTTTGATTCGCCAATTGCCAATCAATCCATCCCTGAAGCTAAAGCGAGTTTATCTTCCTTAAAAGTTGTACTTGAAAAATTGAATACCAATAATTCAAAAACAAAAGTCTTACTTTTTGATTTGATAGACCAAGCCAGCACCTTTTGTGATGCGAACACCAATTTCAACTCCTTTGATCGCGCTACCTTTATTAAAAAATATTTAAATCCAATATCTCAAAAGCTAGTTCAATTTCAACAAGACAACCGTATTAAAAACGTTGCAAAGACAAATGCCATCAATCCAGATGCAAAATCGCTTTTTGAAAAAAACACCTTTAATGTAAACGCTTTTATTCCGTCAAAAGAATATGCGTATTCCAAAGCAAAAGCTGATCTTGGCAAAAAATTATTTTACGATTCGTCCCTTTCCAAAGATGGAAGACGCAATTGCGCCACATGTCACAATCCGGAATTGGCTTTTACTGACGGACTAAAAACCAACTTGTCATTAAACGGAAGTCAACTACTGAGAAACACACCTACATTAACCTACGCCGGACTTCAAAATGCGCAATTTTGGGATATGCGTCAAACAGATTTAGAGAAACAAAGTTTAGATGTCATTCAAAACAAAGATGAAATGCACGGGAACTTAAAAGAAAATTTAACTCGAATTCAAAGCAATACAGGATATAAAAAATTGATCAAAAAAGCTTTTCCTAATACTATTAAACTAGAAGAATGGCAATTGCAAAACGCAATAGCGAGTTATGTTCGTTCTTTAAATAAATTCAACTCTAGGTTTGATAATTACTTTTCGGGCACTTCAAATACTTTTTCGTATGAGGAAAAACTAGGATTTAATCTCTTTGCAGGAAAAGGCAAATGTGCGACTTGTCATTTCGTCCCGTTATTTAACGGCACAGTACCTCCTATTTACAAAAAAACAGAGCAAGAAGTTATAGGAACACCTCAAATCAAGAATGGAAAAATCATAGATCAAGACTTAGGTCGATTTACACAATACAAAATGGCACAGCTGAAACATGCCTTTAAAACACCAACGCTCCGAAACATTGCACAAACAGGTCCGTACATGCATAATGGTGTTTTTAAAACGTTGGAGGAAGTTGTTGTTTTCTACAATGAAGGTGGCGGAGTAGGAAATGGCATCACTGTAGAAAATCAAACCTTACCCACAGACAAACTCAACTTGACTTTGGCAGAGCAAAAAGCATTAGTTGCCTTTATGAAAACACTTTCAGATGCTAAATAAGCTATACAAACACATTTTTAGGTCACTAGTAGCCTAGCGCTTTTACCTGAAAACAAGCGCAATTGACTCTAGCATTCGAAAAAAATTAAACAAAAATTAAAATAATTAATTTAAAAATAGATTTATCTTTGTAGGATATAAAATCAATAACTATGTCATTTTCAGATTTATTTGATAGCGAATTTAAGCTAAGAAACAAAGGTCACTTCGCCTCAATTGTTAGAGTTGCACTTACTGATGGGAAATTTTCACCAGAAGAAAAAGCATTTTTAGACAAACTAGCACTTCGCTTAGAAATATCAGCAGTGGAGTATGAGGAAATTTTAGAAAATCCTTTGAATTACCCTATCAATCCACCGTATTTACACGAGCAAAGATTAGAGCGTTTGTATGATTTAGCACGAATCGTTCACGTAGATCATCATTTAGGAGATCAACAAGAAATGTTGTTGAGAAAAATAGGTGTAGCTTTAGGGTTCAATACTGATAATGTAAATTACATCGTTGACAAAGCCTTAAAACTTGTTGACAAAGAGGTAGACTCTGACACTTTCCTTGAGGAAATGCAAAATATGCACAAATAAATTACAGCTGTATTTAAATAAAAAAGCTTCCAGTAATCCTGGAAGCTTTTTGCTTTTTAGTATTTGCTTAACTTTGCATTATGCATGAACTCTTCGGCTTTTTCAACCATGTTATAGCTTCCGCAAAAGAAAGGAACACGCTGATGTAATTCGGTTGGAGTAATTTCCATGATGCTTCCAAAACCATCTGAAGCTTTACCTCCAGCTTGCTCCACAATAAACGCCATAGGATTACATTCATATAATAAACGTAATTTACCATTAGGTGCTTTTGAACTAGTTGGGTAGATATAAATTCCTCCTTTGATAATATTTCTATGAATATCCGAAACTAAGCTACCTATATATCTAGAAGTATACGGTCTATCTTCCTCTTCTGTCTGACAGTATTTGATGTAATCTTTAACCCCTTGTGGAAAATGAATGTAGTTCCCTTCATTGATAGAATAAATATGACCGTCTTTTGCAAACTTCATATTAGGGTGCGATAAATAGAAAGTCCCAATAGCAGGATTCAATGTAAACCCATTTACACCATGCCCCGTTGTGTACACTAGCATGGTTGATGTTCCATAAATAACATACCCTGCAGCTACTTGATTGATTCCTGGCTGCAAGAAATCCTCCATTGTAACTGGAGTTCCTATTGGTGTTATTCTTCTATACACTGAGAATATAGTACCCACAGATACGTTTACATCAATATTAGAAGATCCATCAAGAGGATCCATCAATACCACATATTTATTGTTGTGACTGTTATCACTACCTTCAACAGTGATGAAATCATCGTTCTCTTCAGAGGCAATACCACAGACAATTTCACGGTTAATTAAGGTTTGAATAAAAACTTCATTGGCATAAACATCCAATTTTTGTTGGTCTTCTCCTTGTATATTTTGCTCGCCTGCAGCACCCACGATATCAACTAATCCGGCTTTGTTTACCTTATAGTTTACTACTTTGGCGGCAAGCCTAATCGAGTTAATAATTCGGGATAATTCACCAGACGAATATTGAAAAGCATTTTGATTCTCTATAATAAATTCTCCTAAAGTCTTGTTGCGTTCTTCCATTTCGAAATCGTTGTAGTTATTTTGAAGTCACAAATATCGTTTTTTTTGTGAAAATGATTTCAATAATATGAACTTAGTTTACCACTATTGTATATTTGCTAAATAAACTGTAAATTTTTAGGTTTAAAGTTTATTTAATTGTGATTTTAAACAATTAAATTAAAAATTGTATAGCAGAATCTTTGTAAGATTTTAAAAACAAGAAATTGACAATTGCCCGTTAGATAATCCAATCATTTACAGATACAACTACGCCATGATAATAAGAAAAGGTACTCCGGCAGATATGCCTTCCGTTTTAGGTTTAATCAAAGAACTAGCATTGTTTGAAAAAGAACCAGATGCAGTTCTTATTACCGTTGAAGATTTAGTACGAGATGGTTTTGGAGCTGTCCCACTGTTTCATGTTTTTGTAGCAGAGATTGATTCAGACTCTCCAGAAAGTACTTCAGATAAGCAAATTGTCGGTATCGCCTTGTGGTACTATCGGTATTCAACTTGGAAAGGTAAAACCATTCACTTAGAGGATTTAGTAGTAAAAGAAAGCATGCGAGGAACAGGATTAGGTTATGCCTTATATTCTGAAATTTTAAAGCAAGGTAAGAAAGACCAGGTTCGAAGAGTAGAATGGAATGTTCTGGACTGGAATACGCCTGCAATTGATTTCTACGAAAAATCAGGAGCCAAAGTATTACGCGATTGGCATGTAGTGCAAATGGACGAATTAGGAATACATCAATTTGTATCTGACAAATTGAAATAAAGCGTCCAAATTCAGAGACACAAATAGGAAATTAAAAAATTAAAGATAAATAGAATTCTGATTTCAATTTAGAATTTAAAAATTGTGATTTAAGAAAATATGAGAGTATTCAAATTTGGAGGTGCATCAGTAAAAGATGCAGCAGGAATCAAAAACGTGTACAGCGTTTTACAAACAGTGGGTTATGAGGATGTATTACTGGTAGTTTCAGCTATGGGCAAAACTACTAATGCATTAGAACTTGTCATAAAAAATTATTTTGACAAATCAACTGAATTAAATTCATCCGTTCAAGAAGTAAAAAAATACCACAATCAAATCTTAATCGATTTGTTTGAAGATGAAAAAAACGAAGTATTTGCTGCCGTAAATGCACAATTTAGTGATTTAGAATATTTTTTGGCGCATAACAAATCTCCTAATTACAATTTTGTTTACGACCAGATTGTAAGCTTTGGCGAATTGATATCGACCACCATTCTGAGTCATTTCATGAATTTTATGGGTATTCAAACACAATGGCTAGATGTTCGTAATTTTGTAAAAACTGATGCTACGTATCGAGATGCCGAGGTAGATTGGGACTTGACACAAGCTAATATTGCCAAAAATGTAAAACGACAAATCCTGAATATTACACAAGGTTTCTTGGGATCTGACCCCAATAATTTTACAACAACACTGGGCCGTGAGGGATCTGATTATACTGCTGCCATTTTTGCGTATTGCCTAAATGCCGAAAGCGTAACCATCTGGAAAGACGTTCCTGGAGTTATGAATGCTGACCCAAGATATTTTGAGAATGCTAGTTTGTTAAACCAAATTTCATATCGAGAAGCTATTGAACTTGCGTTTTATGGCGCTACCGTGATTCACCCAAAAACGTTACAACCTTTACAAAAAAAGGAAATTCCTTTATTTGTAAAATCATTTATAAACCCATTACTAAAAGGGACTAGTGTTTCAAAAGGAGTAGATCTGGAGCCGTATTTACCTTGTTTTATTGTAAAAAGAAACCAATTATTAATTTCGCTTTCTTCTATAGATTTCTCTTTTATAATGGAGGAAAACATCAGCGAGATTTTTGCATTATTTCATCAATTCAAAATAAAAGTAAATTTAATCCAAAACTCGGCTATCAGTTTCTCTGTATGTGTTGAAGATAAATTTGATAATTTTAATGCGCTCAATGCCATTTTATCAAAAAAATTCAAAGTAGATTACGAGCAAAATGTAACCTTGTACACCATCAGACATTTTAATGATACTGCTGCAAAAACAGTTGAAGAAAACAAAATTGTTTTACTCAAACAAGTAAGCCGCGAGACCATGCAAGTGGTGACTAAAGAAGTTTAAGAATAGAAAAAAGGGAAATAACATTCATTTACTTCCCTTTTTATTTAGGTGTAGCAGGATAATACCACTGCATACTACCCGTTTTTTTGAATACTTATTATCAAATTATAAATACTACTTTTGATTCCTGTGAGTTATAGTATTTATGCTAAAAAAAATCTTGTTTTTTTTTCTTTTGATTTTCTTTTCTGGTCTACAGGCGCAGGAAATCAACTCCTTGTACAAAACAAAAAAAATAGCTAGAACTCAGGATACTCTTTATATTGAAAAAGAAAGTCTTAACCCGCACTTTTTTAAACTGCTTGACGCCAATGGTAAAAAAATAGACAGCACTTTTTTTGAAATTAATTTCACAAAAGGAATTTTACTATTGAAATCCCCTTTGCTAATAGAGCGGGATTCCTTGACCGTGCAGTATTTAAAATTTCCCGAGATACTCACTAAGGTATACCAAGTATTTGATTCGAATAAAATTGTGAGCAATACGGCGTTACAGGGAACCTTATACACCATAGATAAAAAAAACAATAACAAGACAGTTCCTTTTGATGGACTAAATACTTCTGGGAGTATTACCCGAGGAATTACCATCGGAAACAATCAAAATGCCGTTTTTGGATCAAACCTTGACTTACAAATAACAGGCAAAATATCCGACAAAGTAAGCTTGAGAGCCTCCATTCAAGATAGTAATATTCCGCTTCAAGACGGTGGGTATTCTCAAAAATTAGATCAGTTTGATAATGTTTTCATGGAATTGTATAGCAAAGATTGGAACATTAGAGCGGGTGATATTTTTTTGGAAAACAAAAACACCCAATTCCTAAACTTTAATAAAAAAGTGCAAGGACTTTCTACAAAAATCCAGTTTGGAAATAAAAATCACAAAACCGATCTCTTTGCATCAGCAGCATTAGTGCGAGGACAATATGCAAAAAGTGACATTATAGGACAAGAGGGTAACCAAGGTCCATATAAATTAAAAGGACAAAACGGAGAGTTATATGTACTCGTGGTTTCTGGATCGGAGCGCGTATATGTAAATGATACTTTATTAAAACGAGGTGAGAATAATGACTACACCATTGATTATAATGCGGGAGAGATTGTATTTACACCCTTGTTCACCATAACCTCTGAAATGAGAATTGCTGTTGAATATCAATACTCTGATCAAAACTACACCCGATTTGTAACCTATGCAGGGGCAACACACGAGAATAAAAAATGGCGTTTAAAAGGCTATTTGTACTCGGAGAATGATTTGAAAAACCAACCCTTACAACAAAACCTTACTCGAGAACAAGCGCAAATTTTAACTCAAGCAGGTGACAACCCTCAATTGATGATAGCACCATCTGAGTATGCTGATACCTTTGATGAAAATAAAGTGCTCTATAAAAAAGTAATTGCAAATGGAGTCACTTTCTTTGAATATTCAAATGAGGATCAGCAAGAATTATTTAATGTCCGTTTTACACAAGTTGGCCCAAACAACGGAAATTATATAGTTGTAAATACCGCCACCATCACCCGTGTGTTTGAATATGTAGCCCCAATAAACGGAATCCCACAAGGTGATTACGAACCTACCATTCAGCTTATTGCTCCAACAAAAACACAAGTAGCCACATTTATAAGTGAATTCAACCCTAGTGATAAAACAACGATTGCAGTAGAAATGGGGGTAAGTAATACCGATAAAAATTTATTTTCAACGCTACAAGACAACGATAATAAAGGAGTTGCAGGAAAGATAAACGGACAACAACGGCTTTTTTCTAAAAAATGGCAAATGGATGTTTTTGCAAACTATCAATTTATACAGCGTAATTTTAAATCTGTGGAACGTATTTACAACATTGAATTTGATAGAGACTGGAATATTGGAACTAATAGAACTGGAAATCAAAGTTTACTTATAAGCGGTTTTAAACTGAATCTCAACACCAAAAAAGAGACTTCAAAAAAAGGTTTTTTTGTATACCAATACGAGAAACTAGATTTTTCAGACAGTTTTTCAGGAGGAAAACATGTTGTAAATAGTGCGTTCCAACTAAAAAAATGGAGTTTTAAAAATAGGGGAAGCTATCTTAAAAGTGAGTCGAATACTGCTCAATCTGAATTTTTTAGAAATCAATTCCAAATGCGTTATGATCGCAAAAAAAACTGGATAGCCACAACCCTTCGAACAGAAGACAATAAGGAAAAAGACACGAATAGACTTCAGTTTTCGGCCTTGAGCCAAAAATTTAAAGAATACGGATTTTTTGCCGGTCGAGGTGATAGTACCAAAGTTTTTGTAGAGCTAGGCTATTTGAAGCGTAGCAATGACAGTTTACAGAACAACTTGATTCAAAGAGTAAATACCTCTCAAACCTTTGCTCTTAAAACAAAACTAATTCAAACCGCAAAAAGTGACTTGTCAATTGTGTCCCAATATAGAGTGTTAGACTTTGAAGCAAATACACAAAAAAAAGAATCTACACTCAACTCAAGGATTATTTACACCGATCGGTTTTTGAAACAATTATTGGTGAGCAACACTGTATTTGAGACTAATTCTGGTACGATTCCGCAACAAGAATTCACCTACTTAGAGGTAGCGGCAGGACAAGGAGTTTACACCTGGAACGATTACAATAATAATGGTATTCAAGAGCTACAGGAATTTGAAGTGGCGCCTTTTGTTGATCAAGCACAGTTTATAAGAGTGTTTTTACCTAACCGCATTTTCATAAAAACCCATCAAAATAAATTTTCTCAATCCCTTACGTGGAACCCTACAATTTGGCAAAACAATAAAGGAGTTAGAAAATTTCTCTCTAATTTTTACAACCAAACTACATTTTTATTAGATCGAAAAGTGAAAAACGACGGAGCTAATTTTGAGTTAAATCCGTTTTCTAATGCTACCAAAAATGTTTTAGGTTTAAACTATAATTTTAGAAATAGTTTGTTTTACAACAGAGGTAAACAAAAACATTCCGTTACCTATTCCTATCTAGAAAGCAGAACTACAAACCTATCATCCATTGGCTCACAGGAAGTTTCAAACTATTCACATCAGTTGCAATACAATCATTTGTACCAAAAAAATTGGCTTTTTGGTGTTTTTACTAAAACAATACAATCTGCTTTAAAATCTGAAAATTTCCCAGAAAAAAACTTCAATCTTTCAGGCTACCAATGGACACCAAAAATTAGTTATCTATTTTCGAAAAATACAAGTTGGGATTTATTTTACGAATTGCAAAAAAAAGAAAATACCATCGGCGAGCAGGAAACGCTCACTCAAAGTCGTTTTGGAACTTCATTTTCATTTGCTGGAGCAAAAAAAATAACTATGAATGGCGAATTGTCATTGTATCAAAATAAATTTATAGGAAACGAACTTTCTGCAGTAGGATTTCAAATGCTTGAAGGACTACAAACTGGACAAAACTTAACATGGAGATTGCTTTTGCAAAAAAATATTACTCAGTTTTTAGACATAAACATCAATTATCAAGGTCGAAAGAGTGAAAAAAACAACGCCATACACACTGGAAACGTTCAACTAAGAGCCTATTTTTAAGCAATTTTACGATATTGAATTACGAATTGATTTTAAAACATTTTTTTCGCTATTTTTATACTACTAAACAAAAAACAAAACCCCTATGAAAAAATTATTAATGATGTGTATGGCCTTTATTTTCTCTTTAAGTACTTACGCACAAGAAACAGCAACTGAGAAAAAAGCAACAAAAGCAGCCACCGAAAAGTTAGCCAAAGCTAAAAAGAAAGAGGCGGCTAAAGCCAAAGCAGAAGCTACCAAAGAAAAAACCGAAGCAGCAAAAGAGAAAGCTACAAAAGCTAAAGCCAAAGCTGATGCTACCAAAGAAAAAACTGAAGCAGCAAAAGAGAAAGCAACAAAGGCTAAAGCCAAAGCTGATGCTACTAAAGAAAAAACTGAAGCAGCAAAAGAAAAAGCCACAAAGGCTAAAGCCAAAGCTGACGCTAGTAAAGAAAAAACAGAAGCAGTAAAAGAGAAAGCTACTAAAGCTAAAACCAAAGCTGATGCTACTAAAGAAAAAACAGAAGCAGTAAAAGAGAAAGCTACAAAAGCTAAAACCAAAGCTGATGCTACTAAAGAAAAAACAGAAGCAGTAAAAGAGAAAGCTTCAAAGGCTAAGGCCAAAGCTGAGGCTACTAAAGAAAAAGCAGCAACAACAAAACCAGCAAAAAAAATAAAAGAAACCACTGAAAAAGCTCCAAAAGTTGCAGACAAAGTAACTGGCGAATACAATGGTAAAAAAGTATATACTGGTCCTAGAGGTGGTAAATACTACATCAATTCTAACGGAAATAAAACGTATATTCAAGAATAAGCAACAGTAATAAAATAATAAAAGCTATCTCTTGGGATAGCTTTTGCTTTTTATATCCTTTTTAAATTTGTTAAACTCCATTTTTAAAATGATTTTGATGATGCGTTTTAAAGCTCAGTAAATCGAATTACCATAATTTAATAGTTTGGTAATGTTTTACAAATACAAAAAAGAAGTGTTTCAATGTATCTTACACTTACAAAACATTTGATACAATTTTGAAATGAATAACAATAACAGCGCTAAAACTATCTTAATTGCACCGCTTAATTGGGGTTTAGGACACGCCACTAGATGTATTCCGATCATAAAGGCATTACTAGAAAACAATTTTACTCCCATAATAGCTTCGGATGGAGTTGCTCTAGCATTACTTAGAAAAGAGTTTCCAGATTTGCAAACTTTAGAGCTGCCATCGTACGAAATTGAATATGCAAAAAAAGGGAAGAATTTCAAGTGGAAGTTAATTCAAAATAGTTTGAAAACATTAAAAGCAATCCGTACCGAAAGAAAAATTGTTCGGGGCTGGATTGAACAATATCAAATTGATGGTATACTATCGGATAATCGTCTGGGAGTTTTTGATAAAAAAGTACCATCTGTTTATATCACACATCAATTAAATGTTTTAACAGGAAACACAACTTGGATAACCAGTAAAATTCACCAATACATCTTTAATAAATATAAGCAATGTTGGGTTCCAGATTATGGAGGCACAATAAACCTTACGGGGAATTTAGGTCATCTTGAGGTTCTTAATCCAAAAATAAAATACATAGGCCCCATAAGCCGTTTACAAAAAAAACTTGTTCCCAAAAAATATGATTTATTGATCATTCTCTCAGGACCAGAACCACAACGAGGATTATTAGAAAACTATTTGAAAAAAGAAATTTTAAATTATCAAGGTAAGGCCATTTTTATTGAAGGGAATATTGCCCCACAACAAACTAAAGTTATAAAAGAAAATGTTACCTACTTTAATTTCATGAATTCTGTAGAACTTGAAAACGTTTTTAACGAAAGTGAAATAGTACTTTGCAGATCTGGTTACACCACTATCATGGACTTAGCCGTACTTCGTAAAAAAGCTTTTTTTATTCCTACACCCGGTCAGTATGAGCAAGAATATTTAGCAAAAAAATTAAAGAAAGAAGGACTTGTCCCTTATGCAACTCAGGATAATTTTAAAATTAGTGATTTAGAAATGGTTCATGATTACAAAGGATTACCGAGGTCTGAATCCAGAATAGAATGGGCAACTCTATTTGAAGTTTTTAACCCCTAATTAATGTATTGCATAAAAAAACCGACATTGTAGTCGGTTTTTTTTAATTTATGAAATTTATTATATCTCTTTAACTTTAGCCTTTTCAATTGTAAATGAAAATTCAGATCCCACTCCATAGGTACTATCAACATAGATTCTCTCTTCATGTGCCTCTATAATGTGTTTTACTATAGACAAACCTAGACCAGATCCACCCTCGGTTCTTGCACCACTTTTATCCACTCTATAGAAACGTTCAAAAAGTCTCGGGATATTTTTTTTCTCAATTCCTTCTCCGTTATCGGTCACCCTTACAATCACTTTTTCATCTGTTAAATCCTCTATACTTACTTCAGTTGAGCCCTTGAATTTACCGTATTTTATAGAATTCACAACCAGATTCATAACCACTTGCTGAATTTTGTCTTCATCACCATAAACCATTATGGGTCTATTATAACGCATATCAAACATAAGTAAAATATCCTTTTTGGATGCTTTCATTTCGAGCAAGTCAAAAACATTTTGAACCAATTTAACAATGTCAAATTCACCCATTTCAAGATTCAAATCTCCTATTTCCAGTTTTGAAATCATGTCAAGATCCTGTACGATATAGATTAATCTTTCTACACCTTTCTCGGCACGCTCTAGATATTTCTTTCTAATTGTTTTATCGTTCATCGCACCATCTAACAAGGTAGATAAGTATCCTTGTACAGTAAATAAAGGAGTCTTGAGTTCATGAGAAACGTTACCTAAAAATTCTCTTCGGTATTCTTCACGAACCTTTAGGGTTTCTATTTCTAGTTTTTTATCTGTTGCAAACTTTTTTACTTCACGAGTAAGCGTAGCCATATCAGTAGTGATTGGCTGGTTTCTAAAAGTACTAGACTCTAATAAAGAAACATCATCATATATTTTTTTTACTTTCTTGTAAATAAAACGCTCCACTCTATATTGTATCACTAAAAAAGAAAAAGTAGCTATTGAAAATGCAAAAAGCAGACTAAATTTAAAGGAAAAACTAAAAAAAAGATAGGTCAAAAAGCTAACTAATATAGTAGAAAATATAGTAATATACAATGCTGACTTTACAGCAAAACGGTATGTTTTTTTAAAATTGATTGTCATTTACACCTCAAACTTATATCCTACACCTTTAATGGTTTTAAATAAATCTTCGCCTATTTTTTCGCGTAGTTTTCTAATGTGAACGTCAATAGTTCTTCCTCCTACAACTACTTCGTTACCCCAGACTTTATCAAGAATTTCATCTCTTTTAAAAACTTTGCCAGGCTTTGATGCCAATAAATAGAATAATTCAAATTCTTTTCTTGGCAGAGCAATTTCAATATTATCTTTTACGATTTTATACTCTTCTCTATTGATTTCAATACCACCCACGTTGAGAGTTTCGCTATTAACTTCTTTTTCTTTTAACCTTCTTAACAATGCCTTTACCTTACTTACTAGCAATTTGGGCTTAATAGGTTTGTTAATATAGTCATCTGCGCCTGCATCAAATCCAGCAACTTGAGAGTAATCTTCACTACGCGCAGTCAAGAAAGTAATTAATACATTATTTAATTCAGGTATTTTTCGAATGTTTTCGCAAGCTTCCATTCCATCCATTTCTGGCATCATCACATCCATGATAATTAAATCTGGAATTTCTTTTTTGGCCACAGCAATTGCTTCTTTACCATTTGTAGCCGTAACAATTTGATACCCCTCTTGTGAGAGGTTGTATCCTACAATCTCGATAATATCCGGTTCATCATCAACCAGTAGAATCTTGGTGTTTTTTTTCTTCATAGGGTTCAAAAATTATTTTTGAGATGTAAATGTAAACATAAAACCAGCATACGAAAGCTGTTAACTATAATTTAATGTTAGATGAATTTTGCAAACATAAACACAACATAAGGTTAACAAATGAGTAACTCAAGTTTTGCATTATGACCGTTACTTTGCAAAAAATTTAAACAAAATGAAATTCAAGTTATTATTTCTCACGTTATTACTTACAGCAATCTCTTACTCACAAAGTAAAGGTACCATTACTGGAACGTTAACAGACAAAGATGCTAATAATCAATCGTTACCATTTGCTAATGTCCTCATCAAAGGAACAGCGATAGGAACCAATACTGACGTAGATGGTAAATATACCATAAAAATCCAACCTGGAAGTTACACCTTACAATTAAGTTTTGTGGGTTACGAATCTATAGAAGTTCCTGTAACAGTAGTTGCAGATCAAACAGTAACAATCAATAAAGCGCTAGGTTCTGGAAGTTACAAGCTTGAAGATGTTATTGTAAAATCTACCGTAAACAGAGAAAAAGAAACAGCAATACTTTTAGATCAAAAAAAAGCTATTGTATTCAAACAAAGTATTGGGGCGCAGGAAATGGCTCGTAAGGGAGTAAGTGATGTAGAAGAAGGTTTAACTAAAATCACCGGAATTACAAAAGTAGAATCTAGAGGTTTATTCGTAAGAGGTTTGGAAGATCGTTACAATAATTTATTGATTAACGAATTACAAGCTCCGTCTAACAGCCCTTTTACTAAAATCATCCCGTTAGATTTATTCCCAACAGATATCGTAGGGGTTTTAAATGTTTACAAAACATTCAATCCAAACATTTCTGGAGATTTTGCTGGCGCAACTGTAAATATAGAAACCGTTCAGGCTAAAAGTATTACTAAAGTTTCTATAGGCGCTGGATTTACTACTGAAAACAACGGTTCTGACTTTTTGATTCACAGTGAAGCAAACAACTCTCAAGGTTATTTTGGATTAAATGGAAAAGATCGTCAATTGAGTTCAGCATTTGGAAGTGTACCATCAGGTAAAAAACTTACTCCAGATGAGTACAATGCAACTTACAAAAAAAATACTTGGAACGTTGATGAAACTTCTAGTCCTTTGAATACTAGTTTCGGATTTATCCATTCTGAAAAATTCAATCTAGATAATGGCAACAAAATTAATTACACCTTCTCTATCAATGGAGATAATAAATATGTGGTACGTAAAGGAGTTGACCGTACTTTTATTCTTGGCGCAGGTGATTATGACAATAATTTACAAAAAGAAAGTTATAGTTATCAAACTAATGCATCTGCTTTGGCAGCGATCAACTATAAAGCAAAACGTTTTGACATTGGTTTAAACTCTTTCTACTTGCGTTCAACAGATAGCAGAATAATCGATCAATTAGGATACACTAACAATCAAGCGAGCAACCCAAACATTTTGATTCGTACAAACCAATTTGACCAATCTGATTACATTAACACTCAATTGTTAGGAAATGTAAAACTTACTTCTGACGAAAAACACACTTTGAAATTAGGCGGGTCATTTGTGAGAACTGGTTATGAACAACCTGATCGTAAATTTATAATTGGTGAGAAAGTATCTCCAACTGAAATAAACACTTCTTATGGTGGAAATCATTTGAATAGACAATACTTAGACATCAAAGGAAATTACTATTTCTCTGGTTTGGCAGAATACAATCTTAAATTTGATGAGAAAGAAAACGGGAAATCAAATCGTTTAACAGTAGGGTATAATGTTTTCGAAAATGACTTGAGATCAACATATCGTATTTTCTCAGGATTACGCTCGGTAAACAAAAACTACACCGCTCCTGTTAATAGCATTAACTCTTTCATAGTTGATGATATTAATAACGGTATTATTTCAGTTCGTGAGGAATCAAATGCAGATTACAAAGTAAAATTAAACCAAATTGTAAATTCTGGGTATGTTAATTACTTACATAATTTTGGTGAAAAATTAGAAATTAATGCAGGTGTTCGTTTAGAAAATTCAGATAGAACAATCAAATTCAGATCTATAGGTCAAATCATAAATGGTCCATACAAAAACATCAATGATCAAAAATTGGATTTCTTACCAGTTGTTAATGCTAAATATGAGCTTACTGAAAATAGTAATTTGCGTTTTAATGGTTCTAAAACCATCACTAGACCAGTTACAATGGAGTTATTGCCACTTCAATACATAAGTCCAGATGGAAAATCTCTTTTAGGTAATCCAAATTTAAAAAATAGCGACAATTACAATTTTGATGCAAAGTATGAATTGTTCCCAAAAAGCACTGAATTGTTTGCTGTTGGTCTATTTGGTAAACAAATTCAAAACCCTATAGAAAGAATATTCATTGCAGGAGCAGGAGGTAGTGGTCAATTAATGACTTACCAAAACTCTAAAGAAGCTTTATTATATGGAGCAGAAATTGAAATGCTATTACAATTAAACAGATTGTCTCCAACACTAGCTAATTTTTCATTTGGATTGAATACATCATTAATGAAGACCGATGTAAAAGTTAACTTTGGTAACACATCATTAGAGAACAATCCAAGCCGTAAATTGCAAGGAGCTTCTGAGTGGATTATCAATTCGGATTTAAAATATGATTTTGAATTCAATGAAATTATGAAAAACTCAATATCTTTAGTTTATGGAGTGTATGGCCCACGAATTTTTGCAGTAGGTTCTGCAGGAATGGATAACATTTACGAAAAGCCATTTCATAAATTAGATTTTGTTTGGACAAGTAAAATAACTAAAAATATTGATGCTAAATTTGCTGTAGATAATTTACTAAATCCATTGTATAAAATGGAATTGGGTAAAGAAAACCGATTTACTATCAACGAAAATTCATTGTTGTTAGAGAGCTTTAAAAGAGGTAGGGGAATTTCTCTAAATCTATCTTATACATTTTAATTCAAAACTGCCTTTTAAGGCAGTTTTTTTTTGAATACAAATTCCTCAAATTAAAAAAATGGCTTTACATAAAATTTACATAATGTTCAAATTTTGGCAATAGTATTATAATGTTACGTTAACTTTCTTATTCAATGTCGTCGCTACATTTGTATCAAATAATCACAACAACAAAATAATAAAAAAAATGAAAAAATTAGTATTAAGCTTATCAATCGTAGCTTTGTCTTTAGGTAGTTGTTCATCGGATAATGAAGAAATCACTACACAACCAATACCTACTGGAACTATAACTGGAGACATTACTACTGCAAAAACATATCCATTAGGAAACTACACTATACAAGGAACTGTAAAAATTAAAAGTGGAGGTTCTTTAACAATAGAGGCGGGTTCTACAATTACTGCTAGTATTGCTGACGGAACAGCTGATGCTCTTTTAGTAGAAAATGGTGGTAAATTATTCTTAAACGGAACTTCTGCATTACCAGTTGTATTTACAGAAACTTCTAAAACTCCTGGATCTTGGGGAGGAATCATCATGTTTGGAGACGCTCCAATTGTAGGTGCAAATGGTGTAACAACTGCTACTTCTGAAGACGGAAACAACTTAGCTTACGGCGGAACAAATGCTGCTCACAATGGTGGTTCTTTGAAATATGTAAGAGTAGAATATGCTGGAAAAAAATTAACTGACAACACTAGTGAAATGAACGGATTCTCATTCTATTCAGTTGGTTCAGGAACTGTGCTAGAAAACTTAGTAGCTTACAAAGGTGCTGATGATGGTTTTGAATTTTACGGTGGAACTGTAAGTGCTAAAAACTTAATTTCATACGGTAACTTTGATGATTCTTTTGACTGGCAAGATGGCTGGAGAGGTGATGCAAATACAAACTGGTTGGCTTACCAAGTTGCAACTGGAAACTACGGAATGGAAATCGAAGCTAAGTCATTTAACAATGCTTTTGGACCAAAAGTAAGCAACATCACATTAACAAGAGCTGCAGGTACTGTAACTGAAGGAGGATCTTCAGCTGCTGAATACGATGCGATCCAATTTAAAAAAGATGGAAATGGTGAATATTCAAATGTAGTTATCTCAGGATATACAACTGCTAATTCTACCGCAGTGAGAATACAAGATAAAGCAACATTTGATAACCAAGTTACAGGTGGTAAAATCAAATTATTAAATGTAAAAATCAACGATGGCACTTCTCAGTTCGCTGGGGTAGGAACTACTTTTACAGTTGCTTTCCCTACAGGAAACTACACAACAAGTACTACATCTACTGGCGCTACTTTAACTGCAGGAGCATGGGCAATTGTTGATGGAGTAAGCTTGATCAAATAATCTCTTCTTAAAACAAATACAAAAATGCCTTTCATAACGAAAGGCATTTTTTTTGGTACACTATTTGAATTATTTTTGTATATTTACTATTCAAATAAATCTGATGGCAAAAAACTACTTTTATACAATTACTTTATTGGTCTTTTTATTCTCTGCAAGCACTTATGCGCAAGACAATAAACAGCAACCAAAATTACAAGAAACTGCCTCTACTATTGAGGGATTGAGCTTGTACCCAAATCCTGTGAGTAATGGTAAAGTTTACATTACCACTAAGAATGACCTTGATAAAGAAATAATAATTTTTGATGTACTCGGTAAAAAAGTTTTGCAAACCATGCTCAGCTCTAAAGAACTGAATGTATCTAATTTATCTTCTGGAGTATACATTATAAAAATTAATGAAAAAGAAAGTTCTGCTACTCGAAAATTAATAATTCGGTAATTCATTCGAAATATAAAATTACAGCTCCATTTTTTGGAGCTTTTTTTTTAAAACCAAACAGCATCCGTTTTCTACATACATATAAACAAACCCCCTTTTTAAATTTTTCATACTTTTGCAAAAAAAATTCTTGATCACAACCACTGATATATTCACTATTTCTAGTCAAAAACAATTTGAAAAAATTGCTTTAAAAGTTTTTCGTTACCAATACGAAAACAACAAAGTATATCAGGAATTTTGTAATTTTCTTAAAACAGATCCTCATAAAGTAAAATCAATACAACAAATTCCGTTTTTGCCCATACAGTTTTTCAAGAGTCATGAAGTAATTTCTAATACCCATGAAATTCAAGAAACCTTTACCAGCAGTGGAACAACCGGAATGATCACCAGCAAACATCTTGTTACTGATGTTACATTGTATGAAGAAAGCTACCGCAAAGGATTTTCAGAATTTTATGGCAACATTGAAGATTATGTTGTTTTAGCTTTGCTTCCCTCCTATCTGGAAAGAGAAGGCTCATCCTTAATTTACATGGTCAAGGATTTAATTGAACTTTCCAATCATCCTGAAAGCGGTTTTTACCTCAACAATCATGATGAGTTGATTACGCAACTTATCACTTTAGAGAAAGCTGGTCAAAATGTAATTCTGATTGGCGTTACTTTTGCACTATTAGATTTGATAGAATATTCAAAATCTATTTCATTCCCTCTTTGGGGGTTAGGGGGCTCTACCATCATCATGGAAACCGGTGGTATGAAAGGACGAAGAAAGGAAATGATTCGGGAAGAGCTACACGATCAATTATGTGAAGGTTTTGGCGTTTCAGCCATACATTCAGAATACGGCATGACCGAATTACTATCACAAGCCTACTCCTTGGGAAATGGCGTATTTGAGTGCCCTGCTTGGATGCAAATCCTGGTTCGCGATACCGAAGATGCTTTGACTTATATTCCAAACGGTAAAACAGGCGGAATCAATGTGATTGATTTGGCCAACATGAATTCTTGTTCCTTTATAGCTACTCAGGATTTGGGCAAAAAAAATCCCAACAATTCCTTTGAAGTATTGGGACGTTTTGACAATTCAGATATTCGAGGGTGTAACTTGATGGTTCTTTAATCTTTATTACTTATTGCGAGCATGCGAACTATATTCTTGACATTTTTTTTACTCGTTGGTTTATGTACCAATGCGCAAAACACCGATTTAGAAGTTCAAATAGATTCTATAACACATCACGATACATCTACTAGCGAACGTATATTTACGGTACATTACCACATCAAAAACAAAGCAAAAAGTCTTATTTCATTAGTTTTAAATACTAAAGAGCTACGATCTAACATGTACAACAATTCGTCTTGGATTCCCTCGTACAGGCTGTTTCAAGAAAAAAAAATGATAGAAACGAATACTGTATTCGATTCTAAAAAAAGTGATGCAGTGCTTAAAAAAATAATGCAAGACCTAGAAAATAATCGCAAAGGTTTAGCTGATTATTTACTGAAACAGCAAAAAGAATTAAAGATTAAAACCAGTAAAAAAATCATAGAAAGTATTGTTAGGTTCCAACCTAATGAAACAAAAAACTTTTCTGCAACATTGTCTTGGGATAAAAATCGGTATCACAAATTTGAAGACAATGAATATTTTTTAGATCAAAAAACCACTCATTATCTTGATTTGTTTTTGTATCTCAATAAAGAAGAATTAACCTCTACTCTACTCCCTGAGGATTTAAAAATCATACTTAATGACCCAACAATCATTACTGGATGGATATATACTAACAAAGTAGAAATCAATTTTAAATATTAAAAATAAAAATTCCCAACAACTCATTGAGTTATTGGGAATTTTTTTATAATTAGAATAGAGAATAATTTGTTTGTCTCCTTAAACGACTCTCACTACAAAATAATTTTTCTTTCCGCTTTGCAACAATACAAATTGATTGTTGATTAAGTCTTTGGTAGAAAGCACAAATTCTTCAGTAACTTTTTCACGGTTAACAGAAATAGAATTAGCTGTTAGAGCGCGTCTTGCTTCACCATTCGATTTTAAAAATCCTGTTTTTTCGTTTAAAACGTCAACAATATTGATTCCTGCTTCGATTTCGTTTCTGCTGATTTCTGCCTGAGGAACTCCGTCAAAAACATCTAAAAATGTTGCTTGATCCAATTGCTTTAGATCATCAGAAGTAGAATTTCCGAACAAAATATTAGATGCTTTTATCGCATTTTCTAAATCATCAGCTGAATGCACCATCACGGTAATTTCTTCGGCCAAACGTTTTTGTAACAAACGCATGTGTGGCGCTTCTTTATGTTTTTCAGTTAAAACTTCGATATCTCCTTTCGATAAAAAAGTAAAAATCTTAATGTATTTCTCTGCATCCACATCAGATGTATTCAACCAATATTGGTAAAATTTATATGGAGAAGTTCTAGCAGCATCTAGCCAAATATTTCCGCCTTCGGATTTTCCAAACTTGGTTCCATCCGCTTTTGTAATCAACGGACACGTTAAAGCATAGGCTTTTCCGCTAGCAATTCTACGTACTAATTCGGTTCCTGTAGTAATATTTCCCCACTGGTCACTTCCTCCCATTTGCAACGTACAACTTTTTTCTCTGTACAAATGCAAAAAGTCGTATCCTTGAACCAATTGGTACGTAAACTCCGTGAACGACATTCCTTCGGCAGCTTCTGATGACAAACGTTTTTTAACAGAATCCTTTGCCATCATATAATTGACAGTAATATGCTTACCCACATCACGAATGAAATCCAAAAAAGAGAAATTCTTCATCCAGTCGTAATTATTTACTAATTCAGCAGCATTTGGCGCAGCGGAAGTAAAATCTAGAAAACGAGCCAATTGTCCTTTTATCGCCTCTTGATTGTGACGTAATGTTGGTTCGTCCAATAAATTTCTTTCATTCGATTTTCCGGATGGATCACCAATCATTCCTGTTGCGCCACCTACTAACGCTAATGGCTTGTGACCCGCTAATTGAAAATGTTTTAACAACATCACTCCTACTAGGTGACCTATATGCAATGAATCGGCAGTTGGGTCAATTCCCACATATGCCACGCGCATTTGTTCTATCAAATGTTCTTCTGTGCCCGGCATAACATCGTGGAGCATTCCTCTCCAAGTTACTTCTTCAATAAAATTCTTCATCTTTTTTAATCAATTTACTTTCTTCGGTTCAGCCAACATGGCTTGGTGATTACAAAGATAAGAATTTCAGTGGCAATGGCAATTTCAACACTAATTTCTAAATTAAACCCCAAAAATAATTTCAAAAAAATTCAGATTTCTAATTTCGCTTAAAAATGGCATTGTCCTTGCCGTTGATTTTATTACTTTTACAATATGATTTTAGTTACAGGAGCAACCGGTTTAGTAGGCGCACATTTATTGATTCATTTAATTGAAAATCAAAATAATGAAAGCAGTACCATACGTGCTATTTATCGAAATATTGCATCAATCGAGAAAACAAAATCCTTATTTGCCTTTTACAAAAAAGAGCTCCTCTTGCAGCAAATTGAATGGGTTCCTGCAGATATAACCGATGTACCATCTTTAGAAATTGCTTTTCAAAATATTAAAACTGTTTACCATTGTGCTGCTCTAATATCATTTGATCCAAAGGACGAAAATAAACTCCGGAAAATAAATATTGAAGGAACCGCAAACGTGGTGAACTTTTGTATTGCTTACGGTATTGAAAAATTGTGTTTTATAAGTTCAATAGCAACACTTGGTGATTTATTATCCCACGAAAAATACATTTCAGAAGAAACAGAATGGAACCCAGAACAAAACCATAGTGACTATGCCATTTCTAAATATGGTGCCGAGATGGAAGTGTGGCGCGGCCACCAAGAAGGTCTAGATGTTATAATTATTAATCCGGGAGTGATTCTAGGACCTGTACTAGATCACAAAGATTGGGAACAAGGAAGTGGCCAATTATTAACTCAAGTAAAAAATGGATTAAAATATTATACAAAAGGCACCTCTGGATTTGTTGCCGTTACAGATGTTGTAAAAATAGTTGTAGCATTGATGCAAAGCACTATAAAAAACGAACGTTTTATTATTATTGCTGAAAATATAACTTTTCAAAATGTACTTAATACTATGGCCGATGCATTACATGTAAAAAGACCCAACACGCATGCAAGCCCATTTTTAATGGAAACTTTATGGCGTTTAGACTGGTTATCATCTGTTGTTTTTAGAACTAAAAGAAAGCTATCTAAAATCACAGCAAAGGCAACATACACCCAAAACACCTATTCAAACCACAAAATAAAACAGCAACTCAATTTTAATTTTACAGCTGTACAACCCTATTTACAATCGATTATTAAACCGATAAAGAAGATTTAATTTACTGTTGCCGTATCAGTGGTCGAAGCAGTTTTAATTTTATTTTTTTTGACTTAGCTTTTTTATCATCAATTTTAGCCTGAGTCTCTGCTTTTTTAACATCGGCTTCAAGACGTTTTATTACTTTCTCAAACATGGATTTGTACAGCTCATCATCAGCGGCGTAGTACTTATTGTTTTTCATATACTGTATACTATCTACCTTATACTTTTTTAAAATAAAAGCACTTGCATTGATTTTAAAAGAATCTAAAGAGGCAGGGTTTTGGTATTTTATGGCTTCTAAAACCGATAAATCATACATAATATCTACCATAACATCTTTCTCTATGAGCTTTTCAGGTTCAGGAATGCCATTATGGTCTTTACAACTCAATAAAAGAAGAAAAAATATTACGGAGATACAGTGTTTAATCATGATAATTATCTTTCAAATTCTAAACGTTTTCCTGCGCGAATGTCCTTTACCTTGAATGCATTGTAAACTAATTGTCCATTTACAAAAGTATGTGTAATTCTGGATTTAAATGTAAATCCTTCAAAAGGAGACCAACCACATTTAGCCAAAATATTTTCTTTTTTTACGCTCCAAGGCAAACCTGCATTAACAATAACTAAATCAGCAAAATATCCTACTTTAATGAAGCCTCTTTTGTGGATTTTGAAAATCTTAGCTGGATTATGACACATTTTTTCAACAATTTTCTCCACGCTAATTTTACCTTGATGGTGTGCTTCAAACATGGCTACTACTGCGTGTTGCACTAATGGCCCTCCTGATGGTGCATCCAGATATGATTTTTGTTTTTCCTCTAGTGTATGCGGTGCATGATCTGTTGCAATCACATCAATTCTATCGTCAAGCAAAGCTTCCCACAACACTTTACGGTCATGAGCTGTTTTAACGGCTGGGTTCCATTTAATCAAATTTCCTTTTGTAGCATAATCATCATTGGTAAACCATAAATGATGAATACAAACTTCGGCAGTAATTTTCTTTTCTTCTAACGGAATTTTATTGGTAAACAATTCCATTTCTTTTGCCGTAGAAAGATGAAAAATATGCAATCTAGCACCTGTTTTTTTGGCAAGAGCCACTGCTTTTGAAGAGGAAATGTAACACGCTTCTTCACTTCGGATTAGGTGATGGGCTGATACTGGTATGTCCTCTCCATACAATTCTTTATACTGAGCTAAATTAGTGCGTATTATAGTCTCGTCTTCGCAGTGTACGGCAATCAACAAGGAAGTACTTGAAAATATTTTTTCAAGTGTAGCTTCATTATCTACTAACATGTTTCCGGTTGAAGACCCTAAAAAGATCTTGATTCCAGCAACATTTTTAGGATTAGTTTTTAAAACTTCTTCTAAATTATCATTTGTAGCTCCCATCATAAAAGAATAATTGGCAAATGATTTCTGGGAAGCCAAAACGTATTTTTGTTCTAATATTTCTTGCGTTACCGCATTAGGTACTGTATTAGGCTGCTCTATATAAGTGGTGATTCCGCCTGCTACAGCTGCTCGCGACTCTGATTCTATATCGCCTTTGTGCGTAAGTCCTGGTTCTCTAAAATGTACTTGATCATCAATTGCTCCAGGAATTAAAAAATTCCCTTCGGCATCAATAATTTTACAATCAGAAGATTTAGCACTAATACTTTCGGCTATTTCAACAATGATTTCGTTTTCAATTAACACATCCCCTTCAAAAACTACCCCTTCATTTACAATTTTGGCGTTCTTAATTAAAATCTTGTTCATATTTCTTTTCTATAATGTGTTAATCATTTTTTTTAATCGCAAAGCAATTACACCAAATACGGCTTCAACAATGATGGAATTACTCATCTTAGATTGCCCTTTTGTTCGGTCTGTAAAGATAATAGGAACCTCAACAATTTCAAATTTCTTGCAGTAGGTACGGTATTTCATTTCTATTTGAAATGCATAACCCACAAATCTTATTTTATCTAAATTGATTTCCTCAAGTACTTTTCGCTTATAGCAAACAAAACCTGCTGTGGCATCATGAATTTTCATTCCAGTAACCCAACGCACATAAACTGATGCAAAATAAGACAACAATACCCTACTCAATGGCCAGTTTACCACATTTACACCCGTTACATAACGAGAACCAATTGCTAAATCGGCATCGCCAAAATGACAAGCGTTGTATAGTTTTTCTAAGTCTTTTGGGTCGTGAGAGAAATCTGCATCCATTTCAAAAATGAATTCGTATTGATGACGCAATGCCCATTTAAATCCGTGTACATACGCTGTACCTAAACCTGATTTTTTTTCTCTTTTTTCAAGAAATAAACGGCCTTCAAATTCTTTTTGGAGAAGCACTACTTTATCCGCAGTATAATCTGGAGAGTTATCATCAATTATTAAAACATGAAAAAGCTTGTGTTGTGATAGCACAGCTCTTATGATACTTTCAATGTTTTCAATTTCGTTATAGGTAGGGATTATAACTATACAATCATTCATTTTTTTCAACTAAATTCAGTGCAAAAGTAACCATTTTATGCCATTTCAACCTTAATAAAATTATAATAAAAAGAATGATATAAAAATTAGTAATTTTGCAAGGCTATGATTGAAACCGTACTTCATCCAAGAATCATTGAGAACAAAGATTGGGCAACAGCACTATTTGTTCTTTCATTTGCTATAATAGCAATCACTAAATCTGTATTTGAAAATAGATTTGGTGAGTTTGCCAATCTCATTTTTTCTAATAAATACATTAAAATTTACCGTGACAGTAGTCATTTAATGAGTAGTTTTACTGTTGCGCTATTTTTTGTACAAATCATTTCGTTTGCTTTTTTTATCTTAATTGCGTTAAGCCAGTTTGGTTATGCCTCGAAAACAGATTGGATCATGTACATCCAAATTGTCACTTTTTTGATATTTTTTATCCTATCGAAATACCTCATCGAAAAAATCATTGCTACATCTTTCAATATTGAAGAATTCATGGAGCAATTTAACCTTCAAAAAGTTACCTACAGAACGTATATAGGACTCTTAATACTTCCTATTAACATTATTTTATTCTATTACGATACAATTTCAAGAAATTTTCCTTTAGCTATAATTGCTATAATATTGATAGCCAATGTACTAACCTATTTGATTTCAATAAAAAATTATCAAAATATAATATTCGGTAAGTTGTTTTATTTTATTTTATATCTTTGCGCCTTTGAAATAGCACCCTATTATTTTATGTATTATTGGTTTACAAAAGGGGTTGCTTAGAAAACGTTAAATATGAAAGTGAAAACAATTTTGGTGTCACAACCCGAGCCTAAAGTGGAAAATTCTCCTTACTTTGAACTTCAACAAAAACACAAAGTAAAAATTGATTTCAGACCTTTTATTCACGTAGAAGGAGTAAATGCCAAAGAAATTCGACTACAAAAAATCGATCTTAACCATTACACGGCAATTATTTTAACGAGTAAAAATGCGGTTGATCATTTCTTTAGAGTAGCTGATGAAATGCGCTATAAAGTTCCTGAGGGATTAAAGTATTTTTGTCAATCTGAAGCTATTGCTTTTTACCTACAAAAATATGTGGTATACCGTAAACGTAAAATTTACGTAGGACCAAAAGACTTTGCTGATTTATCTCCGCTGATAAAAAAATACAAAGACGAAAAATTCTTACTACCGGCTTCGGATCAATTAAATGCTGATGCACCAATAACGCTAAACGCTCTAAAGGTTGATTGGACTCCTGCTGTTTTTTACAAAACGGTAATGAGCGACTTATCTGATCTTGCTGATGTGTATTATGATATACTGGCTTTCTTCAGTCCTACCGGAATAAAATCATTATTTATGAATTTTCCTGATTTTGAGCAAAACAATACACGCATAGCAGTTTTTGGAAGTACAACACAAAAAGAAGCACTAGATCATGGTTTAAGAGTAGACATTCTTGCACCAACACCAGCAACACCTTCTATGACTATGGCTTTGGAAAAATACATTACCGAAGCTAATAAAGGAAAATAATTTTTTTACAACATACACATTAAAGCCATTCAAAATCTGAATGGCTTTTTTTATGTCAATACATTACCCACTACATTTCTTTAATCAACATTACTCATAATAGTATTTGTTGTAAATTTGGTTTTCAAAATCAACCAAACATCATCATCTTGTTTAAATTTATAAGCTATGAAAATAAATTCCTTAGTCGTAGAAATCGACGGTATCGATAAAGAAATTCTACGTGACCTCATGGAAGATGCTAGAAAACCAATTCTACAAATTGCAAATAAAATAGGAATTTCAGGAGCTGCCATTCACCAGCGTTTGCGAAAATTAGAACAATCGGGGGTGATCTCTGGATCTAAATTCACGGTAAATAACAAAGTGCTCGGTTACAATACGATGGCTTTTGTAGGTGTATATCTAGACAAGGCCGCAAGAAACGCTGAAGCAGTGCGTGATTTAAAAAAAATTCCTGAAGTTCTTGAATGTCACTACACCACGGGAAACTGGTCTATATTAATTAAAATTATTTGTAAAGACAACGAACATTTAATGCACTTACTCAATACTAAAATTCAAGCTATTGAAGGTGTTTCTAGAACTGAAACGTTTATATCATTAGACCAGCAAATAGATCGACAAATACAACTTTGAGGAAAGTGAGTTGTGAGTTGTGAAATATAAAAAAATCCAAACTCTATTGAAATTGGAATTTGGATTTGATTATTAATTATATTAAAGTTGGAGAATTAGTCTCTTCTTCCTCCCATATATATTGAAATATAATAAAGCAACGTTGCTATAGAACCTAATGCGGCTACAACATACGTTCTGGCTGCCCATTTTAAAGAATCTTTGGCACCAGCCTGTTCTTGAGGCGTAAGCATTCTTTTGTTTTCTAACCAAGCCAAAGCACGATTACTAGCATCATATTCTACTGGCAAAGTAACTATTGAAAATAAAGTTGTTGCCGCAAAAATAATAATTCCCACTAATAACAATCCCGGAAAAGTCTTGATCATTAAGATTCCAGCTAGTAAAATCCACTGCATATAACTAGAGGCTACGCTTACAACAGGAACAAGTTTAGATCTCATGGTAAGCCACTCATACCCCACTGCGTGTTGCACTGCGTGTCCACATTCATGGGCAGCCACAGCTGAAGCTGCAGCATTGCGCTGGTTGTACACGGCCTCGCTTAAATTAACTGTTTTATCAGCAGGATTGTAGTGATCCGTCAAACGCCCTGGAGTTGAAATCACTCTTACATCTCTGATTCCGTTATCGGCTAGCATTTTCTCTGCAATTTCAGCACCTGTCATTCCGTTTTGCAAATGTAATTTTGAGTAGTGTTCAAATTTGCTTTTAAGTCTTGAACTAACTAACCAGCTAAAAAGCATTATTGCTCCTGCTAGAATTAAATAACCCATTCCCATATCTTTGTTTTTTAGATTTTTTATTAAAGTTACTAAAGAAATAGCAAATTCTGCACCATTTTTTGTTAATGTCAAATTGGCATCCGTTAAATAAAAGTCAAAAAAAAAAAATTCCAAACCCAATCGTGAAATTGGAATTTGGAATTTTAAATATTGAAATTGATAAGCTATCCCACCAAGTTAATGATTTTCCCCGGAACAATAATCACCTTGTTTGGTGTTTTACCGTCTAGTTGCTTGATGGTTCTTTCGTCTTTCATTACGATTTCCTCGATTTGTGGTGCGGTTAAATCCAAAGGTAAAACTAGGGTAAAACGCATTTTACCGTTGAAAGAAACTGGATATTCTTTTTCACTTTCTACCAAATGTTTTGGATCAAAAACTGGGAAAGCAACCGCTGCTATCGAGCCTTCATGACCTAGCAAAGACCATAATTCCTCAGCGATGTGCGGCGCATAAGGCGAAATCACAATTGCCAATGGTTCTAAGATGGCACGAGAATGACAGTTTTGAGTAGACAATTCGTTCACACAAATCATAAACTGTGAAACCGAAGTATTGAAAGAGAATCCTTCTATATCCTCAGCTACTTTTTTGATGGTTTTGTGTAATGATTTTAAGTTGTCTTTCGTTGGTGAGTCATTGGTCACAATCAAACCATTTTCATCGAAATACAAACGCCATAGTTTTTTCAAGAAACCAAAAACTCCCGAAATTCCTGCTGTATTCCAAGGTTTCGCTTGTTCTAATGGTCCTAAAAACATTTCATACAAACGCAAGGTATCGGCACCGTATTCTGTGCAAATAAAATCCGGAGTCACGACATTGTAATAAGTTTTCGACATCTTTTCAATTTCTCTCTCAACTTCAAAGTTACCAATATTATCTTTTATTGCATTTTTCTCAAAATTTACTACCCGCAAATCCGTTTTTTGTCTTAAAGTTTCAAAATTGATATTATTCGACACGTCTAAATAGTCAATATTAATACGCAAGTCTAACACTTTGAACTTAAACAAAGTGTTTGTTTCATTAATGGTTTTACAGTTTTCGAAATTAAATCTTGTTAAAATTTGTTCCTTTAAATCTGCACTTAATTTATCAGATGGTAAAAATTTATCTTTATCAACCTTAGATATTAGACCTTTACTAATAAAAATATTTTTACTTCCATTATTATCAATAAAAGTAGTTTTATCTTGTTCTGAAACAGTTTCATCAAAATTAAGAACAACAATATACGGCTTTGCACTCATCCCCAAAATCATTCCTTGATTGATCAGTTTTTTGAATGGTTCTTCAGTTGGAGCAAAGCCTTTGTCTTTTAGGAATTTGTTCCAAAAACGAGAGTACAACAAGTGACCGGTTGCGTGTTCGCTTCCGCCAATGTATAAATCTACACTTTCCCAATAGGCTAGGGCTTCTTGGCTTGCAAATTCGGTTTCGTTGTGCGCATCCATGTATCGCATCCAATAGTATGAACTTCCCGCCCAACCTGGCATGGTGTTCAATTCAAGAGGAAAAATAGTTGCATCATCAACCAAACTCGTTTCGACCACTTTATTGTTTACACTGTCCCAAGCCCAAACTGCAGCATTTCCTAAAGGTGGTAGACCGTCTTCAGTTGGTAAATATTTCTCAACTTCGGGTAAAATGATAGGCAAATGCTGCGCATCAATCATTTGCGGCAAGCCATTTACATAATAAACTGGGAAAGGCTCACCCCAATAACGCTGGCGAGAGAAAACTGCATCACGCAAACGGTAATTGATTTTTCCTTTTCCTTGATTTATTTTTTCTAATTCCTCAATAACTTTTTGAGTTCCTTTTTTATAATCTAATCCATTTAAAAAATCAGAATCGACTAATTGAAAACCTTCTTTGGCTCCAAAAGCCGCTTCAGAAATGTCTTGATCAAAGATATTTTTGATGGCTGGCATTCCGTTTTGCCCTTTGAAGAAATTCGCAAAAGCATAATCTCTCTCATCGCCACAAGGAACCGCCATAACTGCGCCTGTCCCGTATCCTGCCAAAACATAATCGCCAATCCAAACCGGTATCGGTTCTTTCGTAGACGGATGTTCTGCAAAAGCTCCTGTGAATACTCCCGAAATGGTTTTCACATCGGCCATACGCTCACGCTCAGAACGTTTTGAGGTTTTTTCGATATAGGCTTCTACTTCTGCTTTTTGTTCGGCAGTAGTGATTTCTTGAACCAAAGGATGCTCTGGTGCTAAAGTCATAAAAGTCACCCCGAAGATTGTATCGGGTCTTGTTGTGAATACTTCAATGAAAGAGTCCTTAGTCCCTAGTTCTAAGTCTGAAATTTGCTTTTCACTTTCGACTTTCGACTTTTGACTTTCGACTTTAAATTTAACCATTGCACCAACTGATTTCCCAATCCAGTTTCTTTGACTTTCTTTAATACTTTCGCTCCAGTCGATATCATTCAAACCTTGCAACAAGCGTTCTGCATAAGCCGAAATGCGCATGCTCCATTGGGTCATTTTCTTGCGAACTACTGTAAATCCACCACGTTCTGAAACACCGTTTACAATTTCATCGTTGGCCAAAACCGTTCCTAATCCTGGGCACCAGTTTACTTCCGTCTCCGCTAAATACGTCAATCGGTATTGCAAAAGGATTTTCTCCTGAGTCGCTTTTGCGAAAGCGTTCCATTCAGCGGCTGAAAAAGCATCTGTATTTTCATCGCAAACTGCATTGACAGTTGCATTACCTTCTTTTTCAAATAAGGCAATTAGGGTTGAAATATCTTCTGCTTTATCGCTGTTTTTATTGTACCAAGAATTGAATAATTGGATAAAAATCCATTGTGTGTGCTTGTAATAATCTGGATTTGAAGTACGAACTTCGCGACTCCAATCAAAAGAAAATCCTATTTTATCCAATTGCTTTCTGTAACCCGCAATTTGGTTTCCTTCTTTGTCCACACCACCGTCAATATTCACACGAGTTGTGTCCTCAGGACGTTGACCCGTTTGAATAGCGTACTGCTCTGCAGGCAACCCAAAACTGTCGTAACCCATAGGATGAAGCACATTAAAACCTTGATGTCTCTTGTAACGCGCATACACATCAGAGGCAATGTATCCCAGCGGATGCCCTACGTGCAAACCTGCTCCCGATGGATAAGGAAACATGTCTAAAACGTAATATTTAGGCTTATCAGCGTTGTTTTCGGCCTTAAAAGTTTGGTTTTCTAACCAATATTTTTGCCATTTGGCTTCAATTTCGTTGGGATTGTATTTCATTCCTTTTTATATTGTTTTTTAATTGAGTCATGCTATCCTAAACTCAGGTCATTTTTATAAGGTTCTGAGGAACTGAGCACCTGAGGTTCTAAGTTTTACTGCGACTACTATTTCTAGGCGCCAAATTTACGTTTATTGTACGAAAGTTGAAACTTTGAGCGTTATTAACTTTAAATAAAGAAATTGTTTATTATTTTTACCCCATAATTTCAACATACTATGAGTTCTTCCTTTGATAATTTCCAAAAACGCCGTTTAATTTCCTCTTATTTTTCAGTAGTATTAAGTGTATTTTTAGTCTTGTTTCTGCTGGGAATATTAGGATTATTCATCATTAATTCAAAAAAACTAGCCAATGATTTTAAAGAAAACATTGCTATGACTGTTTTTTTTAAGAACGAAGCTAATGATACTATTGTCAAACAATTTGGCACCCAATTAAAAGGGAGTCCTTTTGTGAAAACATACAAATATGTAACTAAAGAAGCCGCTGCAAAAGAACATACTGACATTATAGGTGAAGATTTTATGACTTTCCTAGGTGAAAACCCTTTGCAAAACTCTTATGATATTCATTTAAAGGGAGACTACGTAGTAAAAGACAGCATTGCAAAAATAGAATTTGGTCTTAGAAAAAATGCTATGATATCTGATATTGTATATGACAAGCAACTTGTTAATTTAGTGAATGACAATATCAAAAAAGTAAGTATGTGGATATTGATAGTAAGTAGTTTTCTTGCTGTTATTGCCGTTTTATTAATTAACAGCTCTTTGCGTTTATCCATACACTCTAACCGATTCATCATTAAAACGATGCAAATGGTGGGTGCAACAAAATCTTTTATCCGTAAACCATTTGTAATGCGAAGTGTTAAACTGGGTATCATAGGTGCGGCACTTGCTGTATTGGCTTTGATAGGTGTTTTGATTTATGTAGAAACCAGTTTTCCTAATCTAGGAATCCTTGAAGATAAAGGACTTATTGCTTTGGTACTAGTAGCTGTATTAGGCTTTGGAATTTTAATTACTTGGTTGAGTACTTATTTTGCCACACAACGATTTTTAAATTTAAGAACTGACGACCTTTATTAGTATTCAGTCGCAGTTCTCAGTTACAGGGTTAAGTAAAAAACAACAGCATTTACAAATGGAAGATAAAGATAAAAAAAATGAATTTTTGTTTGAGAAAGTAAACTACAAAATCTTATTAATAGGTATTGGAGTCATTGCCTTAGGTTTTATTCTAATGTCAGGCGGAGGAAGTGAAGACTCAACAGTTTTTAATGAAGATATCTTCAATTTTAGAAGAATTAGACTAGCGCCAACAACCGTTTTAATAGGTTTTGGGATAACCATTTACGCTATTTTAAAAAATCCAAAAAAAGCATAAATGAATACATTACAAGCTTTTTTGATAGCTATTATTGAGGGATTGACTGAATATCTTCCGGTATCATCTACCGCGCATATGGTTTTTTTGAGTTCTTATTTTGGAATACAAGAAGACGATTTTGTGAAACTGTTTCAATTTTCTATACAATTTGGAGCCATATTGGCCGTAGTAGCATTGTATTGGAAAAAATTCTTTGATTTTTCTAAATTTAATTTTTACCTCAAACTTATTTGCGCTGTTATACCTGCGCTTGTCTTGGGGAAATTATTTGATGATAAAATAGAAGCCATCTTAGGAAATCCTATACCAATTGCGATTGTTCTTATTTTAGGCGGTGTTGTTTTACTTTTTATTGACAACTATTTTCAAAACCCAACGGTTTTAAAAGAAGAGGACATTTCTATAAAAAAAGCGGTAACCATTGGTTTCTGGCAATGTTTAGCTATGATGCCAGGCACGAGTAGATCTGCCGCATCAATTATAGGTGGAATGCAGCAAGGTTTATCCCGTCATGCTGCTGCAGAATTTTCTTTTTTTCTAGCTGTTCCTACTATGATGGCAGTGACCTGCTATTCTGTTTTTTTAAAGACGTACGAGAGCTCACAAATGAAAGGCTACGAACTCATTTTAAAATCAGATCAAAACATTCAACTCTTCCTAATTGGTAATGTGGTAGCTTTTATTGTTGCTGTGATTGCCATAAAGTTTTTTATTGAAATCATAAAAAAATATGGATTTAAGCCATGGGGCTGGTACCGTATTATTGTGGGTGTGTTTTTATTAATTTACTTTTCGTATTTAAAATAATTCCTATTGAAAACAGCTGATGAGTACCTAGAAGGTCAAATTTTATTGATTGACAAACCTTTGCATTTTACTTCTTTTCAAGCGGTAAATAAGCTTAAATATGCTTTGATTAACAAAGTAGGTTTGCCAAAAAAATTCAAAATTGGCCATGCCGGAACCTTGGATCCATTAGCAAGTGGTTTATTGTTAGTTTGCACCGGAAAATTTACCAAACGAATTACAGAACTTCAAGGCCAAGCCAAAGAATATACGGGGACTTTTTACATAGGGGCCACAACGCCATCTTATGATTTAGAAACAGAAATTGACCAAACCTTCCCTACTGCACATATCAACGAAGAATTAATTCATGAGACGGTAAAACAATTTTTAGGCGAAATTGATCAAGTACCTCCTATTTTTTCGGCAATAAAAAAAGACGGTGTACGCTTGTATGAGCACGCACGTGCAGGAGAAAGTATTGAAATTGCAAGCCGTAAAACCACCATACATGAATTTGAAATTACCCGAATTGCACTTCCCGAAATAGATTTTAGAGTAGTTTGTAGCAAGGGTACATACATTCGTTCTCTAGCGTTTGATTTTGGAAAAGCCATGCAATCTGGCTCTCACTTAACGGTTTTAAGACGAACAAAAATAGGCGATTATGATGTAAAAAACGGCATTAACGTTCTTGATTTTGAAGAAAGTCTTACCTCAAATACCCCTTAATTGAACGTATTCATTATTATATTATTGTTTCCTTTTTTTGGTTTTTCCCAAAACAAAACACGCTCCTTCGTTCAATTTGATGTTGCCATACCTATAAAAGGAAATCAAAAAAATGGAGCATAAAATAACAATAGATATACTGTTACTTGTTGGTTTCTACCAGATGGAATCAATAGCAAAACAGGTATTGGTTTAGAACCTAAGAAATGGATTGCTTTAGGAATCCATTCCGGAATAGACTTGAAATAGTCTGAAAAAATTATTCTAGTACCGGTTTTTGGAAATCTTTTATTGAGTCCAAAAAGTAGTGATGAAACCCGTATTGCATTAGAACTAGGACTAGAAAAAGTAACTGCTCTTGGCAGAGGATAATTAAATGGTGCTTACAAAAAAATAAGCTTGGGGATTCAAACTACTGATGATTTGGTTCTTTTTATAGAAATGAGCCACTATGATATTGCTTTTAAAAATCAAAAAGAAACTGAGAGTATTACTTTGGGATTGGCGTTGAAACGGATCAAGTCTGAAAGTTGTGGGGAAATATTAAAAACCGGTTATTTGTATTTTAAAAAATACAGAAATGCAGGATTCTTTTAAAGAACTTATCAAGTTGTTGTTACCAGAGATTATTGTGGATTATTTTGAGTTAACTTCTTATGAAAAAGACCAAGAAATACTTCATCTATACTTAAAAGAAATCAATTCTATTCCTAAAGAATATCGGGAGAGTAAATTAAGCTCAAAAGGTTTTTTTGACCAGATAACAGTTCAAGACTTTCCCATTCGAGGTCATCAAGTTTATCTGCATATCACACGCCGAAGATGGCTCAACGAAGATACTGGACAAGTAGTTTTTAGAGATTG
>NZ_VLKO01000003.1:0-220 GCF_007830355.1 Flavobacterium tiangeerense
TCTGCAGCTAATTTGGCTTTGGTTTCTGCTTCTGATTTTGCTTTGGCGTCTTCAGCTTGTTTCGCAGCTTCGGCATCTGCTTTCGCTTTAGCATCTGCAGCTAATTTGTCTTTGGTTTCCGCTTCTGCTTTCGCTTTAGCTTCAGCAGCTTGTTTCGCAGCTTCGGCATCTGCTTTCGCTTTAGCATCTGCAGCTAATTTGGCTTTGGTTTCTGCTTCTG
>NZ_VLKO01000003.1:230-363379 GCF_007830355.1 Flavobacterium tiangeerense
TTAGCATCTGCAGCTAATTTGGCTTTGGTTTCTGCTTCTGATTTTGCTTTGGCGTCTTCAGCTTGTTTCGCAGCTTCGGCATCTGCTTTCGCTTTGGTATCAGCAGCTTTTTTCGCCGCTTCTGCATCTGCTTTTGCTTTAGCTTCTGCAGCTAATTTCAGTTTTGAAGCTTCAGCATCCGCTTTCGCTTTGGCATCTGCTGCTAATTTGGCTTTCGTTTCTGCATCCGCTTTCGCTTTGACATCAGCAGTTTGTTTGGCCGCTTCTGCATCTGCTTTTGCTTTAGCGTCAGCAGCTAATTTCAGTTTTGCAGCTTCTGCATCCGCTTTCGCTTTGGCATAAGCAGCTTGTTTGGCCGCTTCGGCATCTGCTTTTGCTTTAGCATCTGCTGCTAATTTGGCTTTGGCAACCTCTTCAGGTTTAGGTTTGTTTGCAGCTTGTTTAGCAGCTTCGGCATCTGCTTTCGCTTTAGCATCGGCGGCTAGTTTGGCTTTAGCAACTGCTGCTTGTTTCACAGCCTCAGCATCAGCTTTGGCTTTGGCATCGGCAGCTAGTTTCGCTTTGGTTTCTGCTTCTGATTTTGCCTTAGCTTGCGCAGCTTGTTTGGCTGCCTCGGCATCCGCTTTCGCTTTTGCATCTGCCGCTAGTTTTGTTTTCGCATCTGCTGCAGCAACAGGAACAACTACTTTAGCCTTAGCATCAGCCAATTGTTTGGCTCTTGCATCAGCAGCATCAGCAATTGCTTTCTCACGGTTCAATCTGTTCTCTTCTGCTTTTGCTTTTGCTTGTGCTTCTTTATCTTGTCTTGCTTTTTGAGCAGCATCTGCTACGGCTTTAGCCTTAGCAGCTTTTAAATCATTTTCTTTTTGTATATCTGAAGCTGATTTTTGTGTCACTTTAGGTGTTGACGGTGGTCTTGGAACCGATTTAGGTTCTAATTTTGGGAGTATCGAACCTTCTTCCTCATCCTCATTACTATACTTGCCACTGAACTTGTAGGCTAAAACAATTTCATGCGAAGGTCCAAATTGAGTAAAATTACCCAATGCTTTTTCATAGTTATATTCCAAAGCAATTCTGGATGTAAGATTAAGTCCTATCCCCGCTGAAACACCGTGAAATGAATTGTAACCTGCTTGTGCCCAAACTCCGTTAGGAATACTGAACATCATTAAACCAGAAAGTATAGTTTGTTCTTTTTTAATCTCAGTACGAACAAGACCCGAAAATTTACTTCGGTCAAAGAAACCATTACTGTCAATAAAACCCGTATACATTATATGTGCTTGTAGTGCTCGTTGTGGGTCATCTTGCACCATTTGTGATGTTTCTAAATTATACAGAACCGCATTGTTTAGAGCAAGTCCAAAATCAAAAAAAGCTGTTCCGTAGTTGATCCCTGGACTTACAACTAGTAAGGAATTTGAAGGAACTAATCCTAATGCAGGGTCGGTATAATTACTAACTACTTTACCTGTATTAATTCCACTTTTATAAAAACCTAGATTTAAACCAAAAGTAAGATTATTGTCTTCACTGAGATATACATTTTGTGCAAAGTTGGCCACTCCACCAAATGTTGTAAGTACGCCATAATTTTGTTGAAACAATCCTATACCAATTCCTTGATTTTCACCAAAACGTCCAGAATAACTCGCCAAATACGTTTGCGGCGCATTTTCAAATTGCACCCATTCCCGCTTATTAAAAATGGTCGCGTATGAGTTTTGCTCTCTAGCAAAACTAAAAGCAGGATTGATTAAAAATTTATGGAACTTAAGTGAATTTCTAACTGGTATATTGAAAGAGACCACACCATTATCTTGTGAATGGATAGTCTGAAGTAAACAGAAAAAAAAACAAAAACTAAAAAAAATATTTTTCATGTTACCTAATTACTGTGATGGAACCCTTTTTAATCGTATTATCTTGAGTTGTTATGATATAGTAATAAATGGGATTCACAGATTTAAAATCCAGTTGCTCTTCTGGCCAATTATTTTGATAATTTGTAGTATTCAAAACCATTTCACCCCTTGCATTTAAGACCACCACCGATGTGTTTGTACCACTTATATATTGTTGTGGAATGATCCAAGTATCATTGATACCATCATTATTAGGACTTATTATATTTGGAATTAAAACCACATTAGGATCTACGAAAGGAAAACGGATTTCAAATGGAAATTCTTTTTTTGAAATGCAACCGGTAGTTTGTGTTATGGTTAAAGAATAATTTCCTTCTTGAGTTGCATTAAATGTATTTGTAGTGGCTGATGGTATCAAAGTACCATTCAAGAACCATTCAAAAGTAGGATTATTTGCTGATGTAGTTGCTACTATTTGCTTAGTTTCTCCTTCCTTGATAATTGTTGTTCCTGTGACATTTAAGGAACTTGTAAAAGGTACATTTACTAGATTGATGGCTCCTGTAAAGGTACAGCCTCCAAAATCAACTCTAACCGTATAATTCCCAGCTGTAGTGGTATTATAATTTTGGCTAGTGGCGCCCACAATGGCGACATCGTTTAAAAACCACTGGTAGGTATTTCCAGCTTGTGTACTTAATGTTGTTGGCCCTTCTGACGGACAAAATGGATTTCCTTTGCTTGACGTAACAATTGCAGCTGTATTAGAAGCTTCACTCACAATAACTCTATTGGAATATGAATCGGAAGTACACGTACCGTAATTGGTTTCTACATAATACCTTCCTGGTGCAGTAACAGTAAGACTAGGAGTTGTGGCTATAGGTACTAAACTAGGTTCTTTAAACCATTTAAAAGTCAGTGATGGATATTTTAAAGGAGAATCATTAGTTCCTGTTCCCGGATTGTCAATGGTCAATACATACGAACCACCTCTACAATACGTGGCGTTTTGATTGAAATTATTGATAGAAAATTGTGTGTCTTGTAACTTGTAATAAGCCGCAAATGCGTTAGAACTAGGACTAGTTGCTACAGGAGCAGTACTGCGTACTCTGATTCTGAAGTTTTCACCTCCCGTTGTGATAGGAACTGCAAAAACAAAAGTTCTTGAGGAAAGTGTGGCAGAATTTGGTTTCTCTGTGAAACTAAGAGCTATTGGAGTGGAAAAATTTCCCACTCCATCGGACAGCTCTAGTATAAATTGATTTGAGGCGCTTAATGATCCCGCAGGATTGAATGAAAAACTAACCTCAAAACTATTAAAAGTACTATTTGCACAAATTTTAGTAAAACCAAGTGAAGGCTTGTTTATTGTAAATTGTGCGTGTAAGGAATTAACTGCTAATAAAAACAGCAATAAAAATAAAAATTGATAAGCTTTAAAAATAGTAGGGGGGCGTCTACATTTCATAATTAGTTTTGCATCAACTTGTCAGCTACTTTAATACAGCATCCTTAATTAGACGCTGTAATTTTTGATAATTGTAAACGGAAATCCGGTCTTTTTTCATTGGCAAAGTCAATAAAAGTCTCTGCATTATTACTGTTTGGCGAAAAGTAATTAAACAGGTTGGTTTGACCGTAATAAGACTCTAAATCTTCATTATTAGAGTTATCAACAATAAAGATGTTTCCTTTACAGTTATTAAAGTACATAGATTCAAACTTAATTTTAGCTAAGTTCTCTTCATTCATTTGAATTTTGTTATCCAATAAAACTGCCGGTTTGAAACCAGAGATTACAGTACGCTTGCAATTGAGTGAAGCATTTTCAGCAATATAAATGGCCTCTTTAACTAAACCTGATTCAATATCAGCATTAATATTAGCACTATTGTTAACAAGTGTTAAATTAGTGGCTACCACCAATGTCTGTTTTTTAGAAAAATCCACTTCTTCTTTCTTATTGTAAGAAGCAATGTCTAAACATCTGGAACCATTTTTACTTGATAAAAAGGAAGAACGAATGGCAAGAGAGTTTGTCAAGCTACTTTGAGCACCATAATTAAAACGGTAATCATCATTACTAGATTTGTATGAAACAACTTGAGATAAATTGGTATCACCACCAAAAATTTCAAATGAATTCCCACCAGAGAAACTAATCATTATATTTTGTAAAATGGTTTTGTTTCCAACACCTGCCAAAAAAAGAGAATTTAAATTTCCTCCACCTGTTGAAAGCTTTGATCCAGCAAATTCAATGCGAACGTATCTCATAATACCAGAATTCCCAGCAGGATTATTACCACCGTAAGATGTTAAAGTCGGAATAAAATCCGTACTACTTCCTGTATTTACTGATGCAACACCTCCAAATTTATTTAAAGGAGCATCACCTAATATTACAATACCACCCCAATCTCCAGCTTTTCTCAAACTGCGATTCGAAGTAAAGACAATAGGATCTGTTTCTAGACCATCTGCAATGATACTAGCACCTTTAGTAATTATTAAAGTTCCTTTGGTATCAAAGTCTCCAATAATTTTAGTTCCAGGTTCAATAGTAAGCACGGCGTTGTTAGTCACATAAACATTACCTTGTAGCAAGTAAATATTTTTCTTGTACAATTTAGTATTTGCAGTTATGTTAACTGCCAATATTTGATTGGCTTCTCCGTAATCTACTTTGTTAGACTTAAACTCGGTCCAGTTATTCAACCAATTATTAAGTCCAATAATTCCTTTTTCTTGCTGTGCCTGAGCAGTTGAAATTACCAATAGAAAAATTGTTAAAATTCGGGGGAAATTTTTCATGGGATTAAAATTTAATTATTTATTATATATTAAGAATAGGAAAGAAAGTATCCATTACAATCCTTCAAATTCATGCAATGATTTCATTGTGGTTTCAAAAAATAATATTGCTGCAACCAATGTGTTTTTATCAGCATAAGGCAACATTTTCTTTTGGAAATCTGTAGATACAACTAGAAAATCTTGTGTTCCTTGAGCCACATCTTCTAATGCTTTTTTATTTACTGCATCATTAGGAATGCCTAAATCAGATATGGTTACTCCTGGCAATTTTGCTAGGGCAATGTTTGGCAAGATCTTAACAAGCACTCTTACACGTTCTGTGTATAGCTCAATTAGCTCTCCTTTTTGCATCGATTTCAATTGATCTAAATCATGAAATGTTCTTATGGAAGCATCTTTACTAATTATGCTTCTTTCTACAACTTTCGCTTGTGAAAAGGCAGCACCCGTCGACATTAAAAAAAAACTTAAAACAATAACTTTCGCTTTCATAATATTATATTAAAAAAATTTATTTAAGGTAACAAATCTAAACATTTAAACTTAAAACAACATACGTTTTTATTTTTATTTTGGTTTTGGTGTTGAATTGTTAACAATTTTTGGTTAATAAGTTCCCAATGCCTTTGTTTTATTGGTTTTTTTTAATTAGAAACATTACAAATAATGTGGAGTTTACTAATTTTCGTTCAAAACTCAAGTGCATTTAGGGTAAATTTACATTTTTTAACAATCCATACCGTATTAAAAACAAATCAAAACGCCTATAACCACGTATTTATACCTATATGATTCTTAAAAGTAATAAAAGTTGCTTAATTATTACGTTTTTTTAAAAAAAATCTTTAGTTGCTTCTTAGCTTATCAACTTGTGCTTCCCTTTTAAAATAAAATATGAAAGTACAAATACATGTTATAAAGCATATTACAAAAGGAATGCCAAAAAATACAAAACCTTAAAAATAAATTAAAAAAAAGTTAAAAACACGTGTCAGCTCCCATAAATGTTAAATAAAAAAAAATTTATAAAATTTTAAAAAACATTAACATCCCTTTTAAACAATTCATTTGAAGGAGTTCTTATTTAAAAAAATAAAAAATGTTTAACGACTTAATAAAAAGTAATTTCAATACTATGAAACTTATTAAGAAATTCAGGATTTGGTTAACCAAAAAAAAACATATCGTAATCTAGGTTTTCTAATATGTGAATGGAGAAAGACCACTCTTTTTTAAAATTAAAAATTGAAAAATTTATGTCTCAATCATTTTCTATTATCTTTGCTTCATGCAATTTTCAGATATATTAGGGCAAGAGCACATTAAGAGTCACTTGACAAAAAATGCTAGTTTGGGAAGGATTCCACACGCGCAACTGTTTGTTGGGCCTGAGGGTTCTGGGACATTGCCCATGGCTATAGCCTATGCACAATACATTATTTGCAATAACTCAAACGGAGAAAACAGTGATGTTAATGCCGCTTGCAACATCAAATTTGAGAAATTTGCACACCCTGATTTGCATTTTATTTACCCTACAGTTAGCACTGATGCTATAAAAGGAAAACCCAAAAGCTTAGATTTTATTACGGAATGGAGGGGATTCATAGAAAAAAAACCGTTCGGTAGCTTGTTTGACTGGTACCAAGTATTAGACGTAAAAAACAAACAAGGGGAAATAAGAGTTGAAGATGCACAAGAGATTTTGAAATCACTAGCTCTTAAATCATTTGAAGGAGGTTACAAAATCATGATTGTATGGATGGCTGATAAGCTGAACATACCCGCCTCTAATAAATTATTGAAATTATTAGAAGAACCAAGTGATAAGACTGTGTTTATTTTAATTTCTGAAAACGAAGAAGACATTATACAAACCATTCGCTCTCGCTGTCAAGTATTGCATTTTAATGGTTTAAGTGAATCAACAATAGCCCAAGCTTTAGAAAAAGAATGGGAAGTTGATGCCGCAACAGCGCAAAAAATAGCACACCAAGCACAAGGAAATTATAATAAAGCCCAGCAATTGTTGCAACCCAATAGAGATACCGATTTTTTTGAAAAATGGTTTGTTGACTGGGTACGTGCCGCATTTAGGGCAAAAGGAAATGCTGCAGCCATTCAGGATTTGATACAATGGAGTGAACAAATAGCGGTCTTAGGTAGAGAAACCCAAAAGGAATTTTTACAGTTTTGCATCGAAATGTTCCGACAAGCCTTGTTACTTAACTATCAAACACCATCTCTTGTTTACATAGAACCTAAAGTAGAGAAGTTCAAACTAGAGAATTTTGCTCCTTTTGTAAACGGAAATAACATTTTTGACATCTATAAAGAACTATCGGATGCCATGTATCACATTGAAAGAAATGGAAATGCCAAAATTATCCTAACCGACTTGTCTATAAAACTAACACGATTAATCCATAAAAAATAAAACCTATGAACAACACTACTTCAATTTTAATTTTAATTTTTTTGGCTATTACCTTTTTACAATCCAGTTATGACAAACTGTTTTATTGGAAAGATAATGTGGAATGGCTAAAAGGACATTTTGCCAATACACCGCTTAAAAATCAAGTGCCACTGGCTTTGCTCAACATTCTCGTTCTAGAACTAATTACGGGAATATTAAGTGTTGTAGGTTGCATTGAATTGTTCATCAATAACGGAAGAGTGTTTGGGTATTACGGAGCTGTATTTGCATGTATTACCTTATTGATGCTGCTTTTTGGTCAGCGTTTGGCCAAGGATTATGATGGAGCAAGAACCATTGTAATTTACTTTATACCCGCTATTTTAGCCGTATATTTGTTGAACTAAATTATTATTTTTAGAAAAAAGAACTTTTTATATTTATGACACCAAAAAATCCATCTGAGTCTTTAACAACACTCACCGATCTTGTTTTACCGAGTGAAACAAATCCTTTGAACAACCTTTTTGGAGGAGAATTGCTGGCAAGAATGGATCGTGCTGCAAGTATAGCTGCAAGAAGACATTCCCGCCGAATTGTAGTTACCGCATCTGTAAATCATGTTGCGTTCAATAGAGCCATTCCGCTAGGGAGCGTAGTTACTGTTGAAGCTAAAGTTTCGAGAGCTTTTAAAAGTTCAATGGAAATATATATTGATATTTGGGTAGAGGATAGAGAATCTGGAAATAAAACCAAAGCAAACGAAGCCATCTATACCTTTGTAGCTGTAGATGACACTGGTAGACCTGTAGAAGTACCCCAAATTGTTCCCGAAACAGAACTGGAAAAACAACGTTTTGAAGCAGCACTTAGACGTAAACAATTGAGCTTAGTTTTGGCTGGAAAAATGAACCCGCACGACGCCACAGAATTGAAGGCTTTGTTTACCTAATAACGATAAACTAGAAAATAGATTTCAAATTTTTATCGAAAGGAAAAATTGTAATTGAAAAAGAAGTATTTTTACAAGAACAATATATTAATTGCAATAATCAAATTGTGGCTACCAAGGTACACCACTTAAATTCATAGCGTTACAAACAAAAATAGATGAAAGAAAAGGTAAAAGAGAAGATGAGTACAGAAAAAGAATCTAAATTAAAAGCGTTACAACTTACGCTTGACAAACTAGACAAGACCTACGGAAAAGGTACTGTGATGAAAATGGGAGATAAAGCCATCGAAGAAGTAGAAACAATTTCTTCGGGATCTTTAGGAATAGATTTGGCTCTTGGCGTAAATGGATATCCAAAAGGAAGAATTATTGAAATCTACGGACCAGAATCATCAGGTAAAACAACTTTAACGTTGCATGCTATTGCCGAAGCTCAAAAAGCAGGTGGAATTGCAGCTTTTATAGATGCAGAACACGCATTTGATAGAAATTATGCAGAAAAATTAGGGGTAGATATTGAAAACCTAATTATATCTCAACCTGATAACGGAGAACAAGCCTTAGAAATTGCTGAAAACTTAATTCGCTCAGGCGCTATTGATATTGTAGTAATTGACTCCGTTGCTGCCTTGACTCCAAAAAGTGAAATTGAAGGAGAAATGGGTGATTCTAAAATGGGATTGCACGCTAGATTGATGTCACAAGCTTTAAGAAAATTAACTGGAACCATAAGCAAAACAAATTGTACGGTATTTTTCATCAACCAGTTGAGAGAGAAAATCGGGGTTATGTTTGGTAATCCAGAAACTACAACGGGTGGTAATGCCTTGAAATTTTATGCATCTGTACGATTAGACATTCGTCGTTCTACACAAATAAAAGATGGTGATAATGTTTTAGGAAACAGAACCAAAGTAAAAGTGGTTAAGAACAAAGTTGCTCCACCATTTAAAGTAGCCGAATTTGATATCATGTATGGCGAAGGAATTTCAAAAACAGGTGAGATATTAGACTTAGCCGTTGAATTTGAAATTATTAAGAAAGCTGGTTCTTGGTTTAGTTATGGCGAAACCAAATTAGGACAAGGTCGTGATGCTGTTAAAACCTTAATTAAAGACAATCCAGAATTAGCCGATGAGCTAGAGCTAAAAATTAAAGCTAGAATTAAAGAATTAGCTGGAGAATAATTTTTTAAAAACCCGATTTTATCGGGTTTTTTTTGGTTTAAACGCAACCTTTTTATCAAAGATACCTCTATTTAAAAAAACAAATGTTTGGGCCGAAAATACAATTCAACCCAACCCTTTGAAATAAGTGTCGAATTCTAAAAATGTAAAAAGATGAAAAAAATTATTGCTTTAGCACTATTATGGGCCTCTTTCCTGTCTTGTAGCCCAGAAAATGATTACCCTAATTACAATTATGAAGTATTGCCAGTGGCTAGTTATGAAGTTCCTGCCTCTTTTAAGCTAGGGGAAACCTACACCATTACACTCAAATACCAAAAACCAACTAGTTGCTATGGATATCAAGGGATTTACTACGATAAGAACCTCAACATAAGAACCATTGGTATACAAGCTGTAGTAGATAAAGATCAAATTTGTAACCAAGCGTTGCCTCCTTTATCTGAAGTTTCTTTTCAGTTTTATGTAACCAATACGGGATCGTATATTTTTAAATTTTACAAAGGCAAAGACGCTAATGGGGTGTCGCAATTTGAAGAAAAAGAAATTAAAGTGGAAAACTAAATAGAACATCCAAACGTGGGGTTAGATCAAATCATTGCAAACTGTAAAAAAAACTGTCCAAAAGCACAAGAGGAGCTGTATGTACTGTTTGCAAAAAAACTTTTTGGAGTCTGCCTCAAATATTCTAAGAGTTATTCAGATGCACAAGACAATTTGCATGATGGTTTTATACTCATCTTGGATAAAATCAATCAATTTAGCAACAAGGGTTCATTTGAAGGTTGGGCTAAAAGAGTTATGATTAACAATGCCTTACAAAAATTTAAAGACGTACGGTTTTTAAATATTGTGGATACCGACCTAGCTGAAGAAGAAATTACAATTGATGATGAACCCATAGCACTGGAAACGCTACTCAAAATGGTACAAGAATTACCTGATCAATACCGTTTAGTATTTAGTCTATATGTACTAGACGGCTATTCACACAAGGAAATTGCCGAAATACTAAAAATCACTACGGGTACAACCAAATCAAATTTGGCTCGAGCCCGAATGATTTTGAGAGAAAAAATAAATTCTTATACCGGTAACACTACTAGAACAAAATACAATGCACGATAAAAAAAATATAGACCGGTATTTTCAAGAGCAATTTAAGGATTTTGAAGCCCAACCTGAGCCACAGGTGTGGGAGGCTATTGAACTGAGTTTACGCAAAAGAAAGAAAAGACGAAAGGTTTTACCGTTCTGGCTTAAAATAAGTGGAATTGCAGCCTCATTATTGGTAGGGTTATTGCTAGTTCAAAAAACACAATATGCGAGCTCAAAACCTGTAATAAAGATCGTAAACCAATCAAAAGCTAGTGAAAAAGAAACGCTCCTCAAAAAAAGGTTCACAACCAAACCTGAACTCATTGATAAGGAGCTTCAACAAGTAGTGACTAACCAACAACCAACTCAAACGAATTATGAAAAAACTATACGAGTTACTGGACCTAAAATCAATTCGAACCAAAAGAAGAATAAAAAGGATTATCTCGTTCATATCCAAAAAAATAATCCATCGGTAAGTACAAACGCTGCGATAGCTTCGGAAGGATTAGCATTAGCACAACAACAAGATAACAGTGTCGTTGCAAAAGAAATCACAGCTGTACAAAATGCACAATCAAAGAAGCCAATTGCTAACAGTGAAATGTCTAACAAATCACAAGCCCTATCAAATGAAGAGGTGAGCGCTACAAAAAACTCTTTAGAAGAAATTTTAAGAGATAAAAATACAACTCCAGAATCTAACCTAACAAAGGGTAACAAATGGAAAATAACACCTACTGTTGCCGCCTTATATCTGAACACAAACAGCAGCGGATCCGCACTGGATCCTCAACTGACTCAAAACAAAAAAACGAATGACAACTCAGCGAGTTATGGGATTGGTATACACTATGCTTTGACCCAAAAGATGAGCCTGCGCAGTGGAATAAACAGGTTGGCGTTAGGGTACAATACAAACAATGTATCTTATACTGTTGGATTACGAAGTAATAGCGTATCAAACATTAATTTCACGAATTCCTCATCTATTGAAATCACTAACAACGAAAGCCGTTCTACTTTATCTGGTTTTGAGAAAAACTTACAAAAAAACAACGTAGGAGCACTAAACCAACAGATGAATTATTTTGAAATCCCTTTTGAAATGTCCTATGCGTTAATCGATAAAAAAATAGGAATACATCTCATTGCAGGGGTCAGCACATTACTTTTAAATGATAATGAAGTCCGATTAGAATCTAATTCATTCAATGAAAGACTTGGCAGTGCAACCAACTTAAATTCGCTACACTTTAGTACTAATTTTGGCTTTGGAGTACGCTACAAACTCATAAAATCATTTCAACTCAGTTTAGAGCCCATGCTCAAGTACCAAATCAATACTTTTACAAACAACAGCAGTAACTTTAAGCCGATGGTAATGGGAGTATATACCGGAATTAGTTATGAATTTTAGAAGATCCTGCTGCAAATAACAACAACTGATGGTAAATGGTGGAACGCACTTGATCCCGAATATCTTTTCGATCTACGCCATCAACAGCTGTAGTGGAAACGTGATGATGAAATTTAACACGCATTAGACCTGGACTACCACTCAAAAAAGTAAATGAAAATCGTTTTTTATTATCCGGGAACGTAATGGGCACAATAGGAAGTCCGTGATCTACTGCCAATCTAAAAGCACCATCTTTAAAAGCATCCAATATAATAGATTCATCATCAGGAACACCACCTTCAGGAAAAATACAAATGCTTAAACCTTGTTGAATCCTTTTTTGGGCTCTATCAAAAACTTCTAACCTACTTTTTGATGAATTTCTATCTACAAGAATACACGTTCTTTTGTAGAAAAAACCAAATAAAGGAATCTTAGAGAGTTCTTTTTTACCAACAAAAACAAACGGGTTCTTGGTGATAGCCAGCATCAGCATAATATCAGTCATAGAGGTATGATTGGCCACTAGCATATAACTCTTGTGTGAAATTAAAGCCTCGTCTTCATCAATTTTATAATAAAAACCCATACCAAATAGGATACACTTGGCCCAAATACGAGCCATCTTAAAAAAGTAAGGATACCCACGCTCTGAAACGATAGACAGCACTAAAAAGGGAAACATGACCAGAATGGGTAGTGCCATGAGAACATAAAACCAAACACGCCACAATACCCAAAAAATAATTTTAATTGCATTCATAACTCCAAAAGTAAGAAATCAGAAGGTAAAATACTTCAAAAAAGTCTGGTGTTTTTTTTATGAAAATTAAAACCAAGACTAGCTACAAAATCTTTTGGAAACAAAATACTGATTTATGAAACGCATGACGATGATACTTTACATAAAAACGCTAAGTCCATAAGGCTAGATTGTTTTTAAAAATTACAATTTTGCAGTAATAAATAAAAAACTTTGCGAACTTTGCGGGAAAAGTTAAAATCATAATGGCAAAAATACTTACCGGCGTTCAAAGTACAGGGACACCACATTTAGGAAATCTTCTTGGCGCAATTATACCCGCAATAGCACTCTCAAACAAACCCGAAAATGAATCGTTTTTGTTCATTGCTGATTTGCATTCGGTTACCCAAATAAAAGACGGAGCAACACTAAGAACCAATACCTATAGCACAGCAGCAGCATGGCTGGCTTGCGGATTGAATGTAGAAAAAGTTGTTTTTTACAGACAATCAGATGTGCCACAAACAGCAGAATTGTCTTGGTACTTGAGCTGCTTTTTTCCGTTCCAGCGTTTGACATTAGCACATTCTTTCAAAGACAAATCAGACAGGCTAGATGATGTCAATGCAGGACTGTTCTCCTACCCTATGCTTATGGCTGCTGATATTTTATTGTACGATGCCGAGTTTGTACCAGTAGGAAAAGACCAATTGCAACATTTAGAGATCACCCGTGATGTAGCCTCAAGATTCAATCACCAAATGGGCGAAACCTTTGTGCTTCCTGAAGCCAAAATTCAAGAAGACAGCATGTTGATTCCAGGTACTAATGGTGGAAAAATGAGTAAATCAGCTAATAATATCATCAATATATTTCTGGATGACAAAGCCTTACGCAAACAAGTCATGAGTATTGAAACCGATAGTACACCACTTGAAGATCCTAAAAATCCAGATACGTGTAATGCTTTTGCTATTTATGCTTTATTGGCAACTGAAGAACAATTAGCAGCAATGCGTGCCAATTATTTAGGCGGCAATTACGGTTACGGTCACGCCAAGCAAGCTTTGTTTGAATTGATTTGCGAAACCTTTAAAACCGAAAGAGAAAAATACAACTACTACATGAGCAATCTTAACGAAGTAGATGCGCTTTTAAAAATAGGTGCTCAAAAAGCTTCGGCTGTGGCCAATGGTGTACTAGCAAAAGTGCGCGAAAAACTAGGATTCGAAATATAATTACCTTTGTAAAATAACCGCAGATTCGCAGATTATAGTAATTTTTAATCTGCGAATCTGCGGTACAATACAATTTAAAATGGCGCAAAGTCAGCGAGATTCGCGCGGCACTCCGCAGTTTTTAAGAACGTTTTTTGTGAATACTTCGAGCAGCTGGGTACGAATTATGTTTGTGGCTCATCGTTCTGGGCACGAATTGCAAATCCGCGCTATCGGGTATTTTTAGAACTGCTGCATTTGAAATCAATTTAAAAAAATAATTATGGATACTAATAGAATTAAATTTAATTTTTTTTTATTGAAAAACTTATTTTTATTATACCTCTTTTCAGTGATCATTATTAGTATGATTGATTCATCTCCATTTGTGTTGATAGTTTGCTGGTTATATCTTCTTCTTAGTTTGCCTGTCTTTTTGTTCAATATGTATGAAATAAGACACAATAGAATAATTTCATATATTGTGTTTAGCGGCTTGAATCTTGTGCATTTGATTTCTTACTTGAAAGAAATTTTTACAAAAAAAACAGTAACTGGGTGGCAAAATATAAACGGAATTTTAGTTAAACACACAAAGACATATTATTATTATGAAACGGATAGTGGAACTGTTTATTTTAATTTAATTTCTGCTGGAATTTTTTTGGTTTTGCAGTTTTTTGTTTGGATGATTATAATTAAAAAAATGAGTCAATTTGAAATTGATTTAGAATAAACCCCAATGGCTCGGATATGACTAGTATTCTAGATGGTGCTAGCGCGGAATTGCATTCCGTGCCCACAAAGTTCCCACTGGTGCTAGTTTGCAACGAGTGCCTACTTACCTTCTAAAAAGATTCTTAGCGTTTGCAACGCGGCAACCCGCAATCATAGTCAAATAATACAAGTAAAAACAAAAAAAGCAACACCTAAAATTGTTGCAACGATTGCCCGATCGCGCGGATATATCTCCCAGCTGCTAGAAGTATTCTAAAAAAACGTTATTAAAAATTGCAGGCTGATGTACGAATGACATTACTCTACTAATAGTGAATAAGTTATCGTTCAGGTTATGCAAAGAATCATGACTTTGAGTTTTTTTTAAAAGTTCTTAAAAAAGATAAACGCGATAAAATTCTCACGACCTTTTCTTGTAAATACTTTTAAAATGATTGGCTTATCAAAATGTATAAAAACTACATAATAACAGTTTGGCTATTCTCTAATTTATTTGTTTTCTTCAAGTAGAACTTATAAATTGATAAGCAGATCTGTAGATTTTATATTACGCTTTTCCAAAAAGTCGGGAGACTTTTAGTATGCTTACGTAATGAATATCAATTCATGATACTTCAAAGAGCTGGTATTTAATACATAATGATAGAATGTAAGATACTAAAATATTTTTATACATTTACCGAAAATAACCCAATTTCATGAAAACAGCACATCTATTTAAGAATAGAATTGTAATAATTGTATTCTTAAATTTTTTTATATTTAGTGCAAAGTCACAAGTTGTAAAATTAGATATTAATGGTAATTTCACTATCCAGGGAAATAACTCCACTTATTGGAAATACAGATATAAAGCAACTGGAAGCAATGACGAAACTTATTCAGCATTAATTTATTCAGCTAATATTTCAACGATTAAACTCAATCCGTTTATTTCGTGGGATTTTAGCAGAAATTTTCATAGTATTTTTGCGCAAGCTGGTGCGTGGGAAGACTATTTTACGATAAATTCAGATTATGCTGCTATTTCAAAATCTGTAGGATATAGTTTTAATTTTAATACTTCTGCTATAACTGAAGGCTGGCGTGGGTATAGACTACAAAACACAACGGAAAACTCAAATAGTAATATTTTAGAAACCAACGTTTTGGCTAATGGTTCTACAGGTAAATCTGTGTATATGGGATGGTACTATAACTATGGATTAATATTAGTATCGCCAAAATTAAATGATCTTGCAGCAGATAAAAAATTTTCAATATATGCTAATGGTTTTCAAGGAAATTATCCCCTTGTTTTGGGTACAATTACTGATCCTTATGATCCTACTACTTTCCATCCATTAAAAACAGTGATGATTACTGGTGGTACATTTAATAAAATAGAAGTTTTCTTAAATAATTATAACGGTCAAGATAAATACATCGCAATAAAAAATATGGGTGCTACTGGTGATATTTACCTAGATGATTTTAGTTATGATCAATCTGTAAATTGTTATGACAATACTAATTTAAGTGTGAGCAATGTCAGCGAAGATAAGGCAATAGTGAATTTTAATGCTGATACTGCTCAAACTAGCTGGGAATTACATTTGAAAGACATCACACGTGATATTACACAAACAATTAATATTAGTACAAATAAGAACTATATACTTGAAAACTTAGTAGGCAATACAAACTATGAAGTAAAAGTTAGGGCAAATTGCGCCCCTGGTTTATACTCAAACTGGACACCTGTCCAAACTTTTAGAACTTCATGCTCCACAATATCTAGTGGATATAAAACCTCTTTTTTGGAAACCCCTTTTTTTAATCCTTGTTGGACTAAATTAGAAAGTGGAGCTTCTATTGATCAAGCGCCATTAATAGGTCATACCCTGAAGCCAAGAACTGGAAGTAGATACATTAGCATGGTGAATAAAGTTACTTCTAACACACAAAAATCTTTCATTGTAACACCGTATATTACTGATTTAGATAATACAAAAAGAATTAAGTTTTTCTTAATTAGTGATGTTAATGGATCCGCTTATAACAAAAACTCCTTGACTATTGGTACTATGTCAAATCCAGAAGATGCAAGTACATTTATAGCGCTCAAAACTATTCTACCTTCTGAAATGAATGAAATCAATGGCTTCAAAACTAATGACTATTGGAAAGAACATATTGTTTATTTAGATAATTACAATGTCACTAATAATCATCATTATATTGCAATCAAACAAAATAATTTAGACTCCAATAGCTCTAGATTTAATATAGATGATTTTACATACGAGTCAACACCCGCGTGTAAAGAACCTGTAAATCTTAAACTAATAAAATCTGATTTTGAATCTGCAAAAATAAGTTGGGAAAACATCAATACTCCAAACAATGGAGAATGGGAAATTCAATACGGAGTTTCTGGTTTTGCAATTGGAAACGGAATAACAATCTCTAGTACATCAACAGTATCCACAATAAGCAATTTATCTAGTTTTACAAATTATGACTTTTATGTAAGAAGCAAATGTGGAACTAATTATAGTAATTGGTCTGACAGAGGAGTTTTTAAAACAAAATGCACTGGAGTTACAACTGGATATGCCTACGATTTTGAAAATGATAGTTTTAATTTGAACACTTGTTGGTCAAGAACAACGCCAGATATACGAGATAGATTTTATAGTCCAGATGCGTTTATTAATTATACTACACCACCATATGGAGGTTCATCTACTGCGCATTCTGGAACAAAATTAATAATGATTAATGGTTTTAAAAATAGTCCAGATGTACTAGTAAATGAAAAATCTATTTTAGTAACTCCGAGACTTCTTGATTTAAATAATGAACGAAAAATTTCTTTTTGGGCTTATGTTCCATCAGACAGTTATTCTACATTAACATCAATTCAAATTGGAACCTTGTCAGATCCTGAAGATTATAGCACTTTTGTTCCTTATGAAAGCATTACGACTGGATTTGCAATAAATCAATGGAAAAATTACTCTGTAGATTTTTCAAATTATTATGGTACTAATAAATTTATTGGCATAAGAATGTTTAATAGTAATAAAAGTAATTATTTACTATTCATAGACGATTTTGTTTATACCGATAATCAATGTTCGCGTCCAAGTTCCTTGACAGCTACTCAAAATGGTGTTAGTAGTGCTACGTTAACTTGGAAAACAAACAATAATAATCCCATTAACTGTGAAATTGAATATGGACCAATAGGGTTTACGCCCGGAGCCGGTACACTTTTAACAACTACAAGCTTACCATTAGAAATACCTAATTTAAATTTAAACACTAAATACCAATATAGAGTTAGAAACATCTGTACTACTAATATTGTAAATTGGAGTAATTTATATGAGTTTAAAATATCGTGTACAGTAAATGCTCCTTTTACAGAAAATTTTGATCAATATCCCGCTTCAAATGGATATCTTATTCCTAACTTTTGCTGGAGTACAAACGAAAATTCTAATGAGAATATTTATGCTGGAGTAGGAAGATATCATTTTACAAATTTTAATAGCGCACCAAATTCAGGTTATTTTTACAATTCTAATGATACAAATAAACCTACTTATTTTATATCTCCCTATTTAGGTGATTTTACTAATACGAAGCGAGTTAAATTTTGGATAAATAAAAATAATAGTAGCTCACCACAGGTTGTTACCATTGGAACTTTGTAAAACCCCTTAGACTTAACAACATTTTCGCCATATCAAATTTTAGATACTGCTAATATGCCTGCTTATGGAAAAGAAATAAATGTAGATTTTACTAATTATGTGGGTACAAATAAGCATGTAGCCTTTAAATTAGCCGGTAGTGACTTTTCAAACACTTATAATATTGATGATTTTAGATATTTAGATCAAAACAACTGCATAGAACCAATTAATATCCAGTTTTTAAACATCTCGAGTAATTCTGCATTAGTTAAATGGGACAATACTAATGGCGAGAATGTTGCTATAGAATATGGTATTACTGGGTTTACCCAAGGAACAGGCATCACTGTTAATAGTAATTTAAATGAAGTTTTAATTACAAATTTACAATCATCAACAAAATATGATTTTTATTTTAAAACTACTTGTGCGTCTGGCGAATCTATAATAGTAGGTCCTAAAAATTTTACGACAACATGTGATATAAAACAATTACCATGGATTGAAAATTTTAATAGTTTATCACAATATGGAAATAATTTACTCCCTACTTGTTTTAGTAGACTAGAGGGTGGAACTATTACTTCATACAATAGTCCACTTCTTTTGAAAACTGATTTTTATAATGGGGATCACACCTTAAATGGCAATGGAGATAACACTTATCTATGGATTAATAGTTTTACTGGCCCAAGTGGTTACACAGGAATTATATCTCCAACCTTCAATTTAAAAGCGGGAACTACTTATAAATTTAGTTTAGATGCTAGAAAATCTTACGAATATGATGCACAGAATCTTCGCATGTATGTCGGAAGAGGAAATATGATGCACTATATGGAAACGGAACTTAGCAGAATAGGCCTATTGAGTGAATATAGATACCATTCTAATAGTTTTGTTTTTACACCTATCATCTCGGGTGATTATAGTTTTATTCTTCAAGCACAAGCTTCTGGATCTACAAATATGATATTAGATAATTTTGAATTGAAAGAAGCTTATACAAACATTATTACAAATAACAGTGAAATATTTGATTTTCAAAATAGTGCAAACAATAAATTAATTGTAGAAAACACTAAAAATAGTTTAGCCACAATTCAATCAGAAGTAAATAGTAGTACAAATAAATTACTGAAAATGGCTGGTTCTAATTCTTCGTCAGTTCCATGGATGTCGAATCAAACCAACACTTGGCTAAGTAATCAAAATAATATTACTAAAGTTAATATGAAAATAAACGCCTCAGGAATGACGAGTTTATTTATGTCGTTCGATTTAAAACAAACATTTAATGAAAGCAGTGATGAATCTATGTTTAGAGTAGTTGTAAACGGTAACGTTATTGGAGATGTACTAAAACCAAATTCAATGAATTTAGATCCAATGCGTACTCTACAATATGATTTAACACCTTATGTAGGTGGATTTATTTCTATTTCTATTCAGCATATTGGGAAATCAGCAGTAAATATTGGTGATCACGCCTATTTAGATAATTTAAAATTTAACCAAACATCACTGTTATCAATTGATGAAAATAATTTTATTGGACTCAAATATTATCCAAACCCCGTATCTAATATTTTAAATATTGAAAATAATTATATCATTAATGATATAGAAATCATATCAGTAACGGGTCAGTCAATTTTTAAACAAAGCTATAACGCTAACAAAGTAAGTATTGACACAAAAAAATTATCTAATGGGATATATTTTGTAAAAATTACTTCAGAAAATAAAATCAAGATTATTAAGATAATTGTCTCATCATAAAAATTAATTAAAAAACGTTTTCTTCAGAAGGCGAATGTTATATTAAGTTTGATTAGTTGATTAGTTAATTTGATAAATAAAAACTATTCTTAAAAACGAGCTCTTGGATATGCAAAATTTTCTTTCTTAAAACTTCGCGAGCTTTTGTACACGACCGCTTATATGAAAAATTTTAAAAATACGAGAGAGCGGGAATTACAAAAAAATGTAACAGAATATTAAAGCACGTTAAACATAAATAGCTCGTATCATTTTATCCTTTTGGGAATTAAAAAATTAGAACTCCATAGATTAAACACTATTTCTTACGAGTAAAAGTCAACTGCTTTAACATTTTTTTAAATCGAACGCCAGGTCTAAAAACAATAGAGGCAGCAGTAACGTTTTTCGCAGAAACCCCTTCGGCTGATGAGCTTGCTGTACCTTTTACACTTACTTGAAACGTACCTAATTGACCAAGTCTTACAATTTTTCCATCGTCTAAAGCTTTGGAAACGGTATTGACTAAACTGATAATTACGGCATGGCAGTCCGTTTCTGTTAAGGTTGTGCTCATTGAAATTTGCTCTGCTAAATCGTCTAAATCTACCTCACCAGTTTGAATGGCTCTAGGATAATACAACATAGATTGTGAAGGTTGTCTGGGATTTGTTTTACCAGCTGCAGTGATATGTATTGCCATAATGAAATGTTTTTGTAGTTTTTTTAAAGCGCTCTTTACAAAACTACTAATTTGTTTTGATAGGTTCTACAAACAACCATGGTCATTTTAATAAACTGCGACGGTCACATTATTAATTGACCACGGTCAAGTTAATAGACAACCACGGTCATTTTGAAAAATCAACAATAAAAATTCACAAAACGGTCTATAAAAAAAACAGCTGTTGAGATTAAAGTCTACAAACGGTATTTGTTTGTTTAGCGAGTCTAATTTTTTATAATATTGAATTAATTAGATCAAAATTAACTCACAAAATAGTACAACATTGAATGGTAGTACTTATTATATACTGTCAATACCAAATAATTTTAAACTACTGTGATTGAATAAAAGGAGAAAACGGATCAGATTAAAAAGAAACATTCTATTAAATAAAGTAGTAATTATGAAAATATTATTCTTTTTTGAATTAAAGAACTTACATTTGCAACCGTTAAAGATTTATGAAATAGTAGTCAAATCTCTTAAGGGAAAGGTTTTTTCATAAAAATATATAATTTATTTTATATAATTATAAAATTCCAGAAATGATATTTGTCTATAATTAACAAAAATTGTTTTCAAAACGAATAGCTAAATACTTACTATAATTAAAATTAAAGCATAAAAACTTTGACCACATAATTTTAAAAAAGGCTTCAAAACCATTAAAATATAGCAAACTTGAAAAAAATTACTCAACAAAAAAACATTTTTATAATTTGTATTTCCATTCTTTTTGTTACCTTAAATTCTTACGCAAAAGTACATAACGATACAATATTAAAAAGTCAAAATAAAAATTCTTTATCTTCTAAATTTAATTTGACTAAAAAACATACTCCTGAAGTAGCTTCTAATTTTCATTACAATCAACAAACCAGTGAATTTACAAAAGACTATTTAGATCATAATTTTCCTCTTTCACAAGAGACTCAAAAAGATTTAGAACTTGCAAAAGCTACTATAGAAAAAATAGAAAAAAATAGCAGTTTAACGGATTTTTTAGAGCCTAAAAAACTTTCGATGTTACCAATAGGCATAAAAAAAACCATTGGAGGCATTCAATACATGTTAGGGATTAGCAAGGCCACATTTAAAGCTGAATATACTGAGTTAACAGCTTTTGTACGAATTATAATTCCTCAAAAAGATGCTAACGGGCAGTCAAAACAATTGTTTTTTGGTGCAAACAACATAAAATTATCACATAAGGGTGGATTAGTTGGCGATACGAATCTAGCCTTACTTGGTGACGTTCCTATCAAAATTAATGGTGAAAACCTTTTATTGATTTTAAAGGGAGGTATGAATATGGCAACTGGAGAAGTTGATAAAAAGACATATGTCACAATTGACTGCAATGGTTTTAAAGAACTAGGAATTACTGCCGATTTAAAATTTTCTAGAAATCTAATTGTCCCAGTTAATGACAAATTTATTGCTGAAGATAAGACAGCACATGTTACTACTAATTTCAAAACTGTTGTGTCAAATTGGAATGATATTTTGGTAGAAATATCTATGCCAAAATTTGAGTTGGCTTCAAAAAAAGGTTTTTGTTTCGAACTCAATAATGCAGTACTGGATTTTAGCGATTTAAGAAATTCTAAAAATGTTAACTGGCCTGTTAATTATGAAGCCAAATATTTAATACCAGGAAATGAAAATTTATGGCGGGGAATATATGTAGAAACGCTTAATGTTGTGTTACCTGAGGAATTCAAGAAAAAGAATAGTAAGGCTAGGATACATTTTAACGCAAAAGATCTACTAATTGACCGTATGGGGGTTTCAGGACATTTTTTAGGAACTAATTTAATTAGCCTAGATGAAAGTGATGCTTCTGGGTGGGAAATGTCTTTAGACTCACTCGATGTTAAAATTGCTGCAAATTCATTAGTTTCAGCTGATTTTAATGGTGAAATTCTTTTACCTGTATCTGATAAAACATCTACTTGTAGCCAAGAACAAAGATCTGAGTTAAAATACAAGGGTAGCATAGATCCAATAAAAGATGAATATATTCTTAATGCACAAGTTACTAATGATATATGCTTTCAGGCCTTCAAAGCAACTGCTACCATTAAGGAAAACTCATATGTTGAACTAAAAGTAAAAGACGGTAAATTTTTTCCAAAAGCTGTTTTATTCGGGACTTTGTCATTGAAAGCGAGTAATAAATCGGCTAGTACTGCACAATCAGAAGTAAATACACAAAGTAAGGAAACTGTTGATTTTAAAGGAATTATTTTCGAAAATCTAACATTACAAACAGTAACTCCTTACTTAACTGCTGATTATTTTGGTTATAAAAATCTCCAAAGTAAAGATGCTAGCCTTAGTAATTTTCCAGTAACTGTCAATGAAATTTCTTTAATTACTGCGCCTGAAAGTGCTAGTTTAAAAGTTGATTTGGCAATAAATATAATGGAAAATCAATTTACAGGTCAAACTAAATTTTATGTCATTGGAAAATTTGGTAAAGAGGAAGGCATTCAAAAATGGAAATACGATAGTCTTAAATTTGAACAAATAAATATTGGTGCAGATATTGGCGGGATGAAGTTAAATGGTAGTATTACTATCATGGATAATGATCCTGTATACGGCAAAGGTTTTAAAGGAATGCTGAGTTGTGATTTTACAGGAGGAATCAAGGTTGAAGCAAACGCTATTTTTGGAGCAACAACTTTTAGGTATTGGTATGTTGATGCTATGGCAGATAATTTAAATATTCCATCAGGAGCAATAACTTTTAAAGGTTTTGGAGGTGGTGCTTCCTACCGAATGAAAAAGGAAGGGTTCAGTAATAATTTTACGGCATCAGGGTCTAATTATGTTCCAGATATTGAATCTGGTTTAGGCGTAAAAGCTATGATTAAATTTTCGGGAACAGCTTCGGCAGATGCATTTTGGGGAGGTGCAGGTTTTGAAATTGCTTTCAATAATAAGTTCGGCATCAACAGAATCAGTATTTATGGTGAGGGCCATGTGATGCAACCTTTTGAAATTCCTGTGCCAGATAAACTCAAAAAGGCATTGAAGGAAGTAAGTGAAAAAGAAGCTAAATTTTCAAAAGAAATCCTAGAAAAACTAAAAATAAGCAATTTATCAAAAGCAGCCGAAGATTTATATCCAAATGAGATCAAAGGTTCTATGGGTATCAATGCTTTTGCTGCGATACAATATGATTTTACATCAAAAATATTACATGGTACGTTTGATATGTATGTCAATACACCAGGAGGCCTAATTAAAGGCCGTGGAAGTAATAATAGAGCTGGCTGGGCTGTGTTGCACTTTGGTCCAGATAAATGGTATATCCACATGGGTACTCCAAAAGATCGTTTAGGATTGAAAATGGCTATAGGACCTGTAGAGGTTGAATCTGGCGGATATTTCATGATGGGAGACGATCTACCAGGTAGTCCGCCTCCGCCAGCTATTGTTGCAGATCTTTTAGGATTAAAACTCGAGCAATTAGATTATATGCGAGATGAAAACAGTCTTAGCGGAGGAAAAGGTTTTGCTTTTGGATCAGATTTTAGTATTAAAACTGGGGATATAACCTTTTTATTGTTTTACGCTAATTTTCAAGCTGGTTTTGGTTTTGATATTATGGTGAAAGATTATGGTGATGCTGCTTGTCAGGGTTCTGGACCTATCGGTATTAACGGTTGGTACGCAAATGGCCAAGCTTATGCCTATTTAAAAGGGGAATTAGGTATCAAAGTAAAACTCTTTATGGTAAAAAAGAAAATAAAAATTATTGAAGGAGGAGGGGCCGTTTTAGTACAAGCAAAAATGCCTAATCCAGTATGGATTAGAGGATATTTAGGAGGTCACTTCAATTTGCTCGGAGGATTGGTGAAAGGACGTTTCCGATTTAAGGTCGAATTTGGAAAAGAATGTGAATTTATAAACAATACCCCTTTAAATGGTTTAAAAGCCATAGCAGATATTACACCTGCAAAAGATACAAAAGATGTAAATGTATTTGCAGTACCACAAGTAGGATTTAACATGCCTATTAATAAGAACTTTACAATAGAAGAGGATAGCGGCCTAAAAACATACCGTTTAAAACTTGAAGAATTTTTGGTAAAGAAAAACGGTAATCCAATACTTGGTTCTACGAGCTGGAATACAACCAATGATTTAGTTAGCTTCAATGCAACGGAAGTATTACCACAAAATTCCGACTTAACACTAAGCGTAAAAGTAAGTTTCCAGGAGTATACTAATGGTAACTGGAAAACTATTTATGAAAACGGCCAAATAGCTACTGAAAATGAAACTGTTAATTTTACAACAGGGACAGCACCAAACAACATACCAGTAAACAATATTGCGTATTGTTACCCTGTCTTTGATCAAAAATATGTTTATCAAAATGAGAGTAAACAAGCTTATGTAGTCCTTAAACAAGGTCAATCTTATTTATTTGAATTAAAACCAGGTCAGACTCAGAAAGCATTTTACAAAACTGGAACTAAAACTGTAAATAGTACATTATCCTATTCGCCTAGTTTGAAAAAAGTAAGTATAGATATACCCGTTTTAGAGAAAACGAAGTCCTATAATATCACTTTAATGACCTTAGAAACGCAATCAGAAGCGAATAACAATCTAAAGGAAAGTTATGAAACTCAAAATTTGGACGCACAAAGTAGCGTTGAGACTAAAAAGAATGAGCTAAAAGAAACCATAACTGGAGGGCAAGGTATTGAACTATTGCAATACAATTTTAATACCAGTCAATACAATACTTTTGAGGAAAAAATGAATGCAAAAAGACCAAGACAAACCTTGGTAGAAATCATCTACTCGGATGTACATGCTTTACATTCTATCAATAATTCTTCAGAACCATTTGATGAAATTGAACTTATTGGTAATGCCAAGACTTTAAATATTCCTTTAGTGACTACTGAGGCTATACTTGACGATAATTATTATATTAATGAGATTTTTCCATTAATATATAAAGGATATCCCCTAGAAAGTGATTTAACATTAAATAGAAATACAAATACCCTAGGAATACCGCCTACAAAAGGTGTTGAAACACTGGCTTGGTATCAGGATGATCTTATGAATAATGCAACTAGTTACATGCTGAAAGAGTACCTACCATACCGATATAATTTACCTTTCTATTTTAAAACAGACTTTGTGGATTTAAGATATAAAGTAGTAAACAAATATCTGAATACTGCCAATCAAGTCATGAAAACAAAGTATGATTATATTATCAATGGTACATTCCCGTACATCAAAAAAGGGAACTATAACATAAAATTGAATTATACTTTACCAGGTGGTCAACTAGGAACAAGTTCTATTTTTACATTTAATAAAACCAATTAAAATGAAGCCCAAATTTTTAATGTTCCTTATTTTAACTGCTATAAATCTAGGGTTTGCTCAAAACCCATTAACTAAAGAACCTAAAATAGCTGAAAATAAACTAGAAATAAAAGTACTTACAAGAGTTCAAAAAGATAAGATACTTTTACGCTGGGCCGTGACCGATGCTATGGCTTGGAAAAAATTAAACAAATACGGCTACTTAGTAGAGCGGTTTACTATTGCAAGAAACAATAAAACGCTATCAAGTCCAGAAAAAGTTGTTTTAGCCAAACAAATTAAACCAGAGCCTTTAGCATCTTGGGAAACCATAATAGATACCAATGAAAATGCTGCTATCATTGCTCAAGCACTTTATGGTGAGGAATTTTCAGTTAATGGAACTGATAATTTACAATCGATCATTAACCTTTCTGAAGAAACAGAGCAGCGGTTCACATTTGCTTTATACACTGCCGATAAAGACTTTGAAATTGCTAAAAAGGCAGGTTTAGGATTTGAAGATACTACTATTAAAGAAAACGAAAAGTACTTATATCGTATTTCTTCTAATGTTCCTAAGGAAGAATTAGATATTGATTATGGAGGTGTCTTTATTGATACTAAAGAAGTGGAGACATTACCAAAACCAATGGATTTTTCAGGAAATTTTACAGATAACAGCACCATGTTAAGCTGGAACTTCAATATACTAGCGCACGCCTATGGTAGTTATTATATAGAACGTTCAGAGGATAAAAAAATATTTAAACGTATTACCAATAAACCCTACACAAGTTTAAATCAAGAAAATACAAATAATAATAGGATATTTTATGTAGACACTATCGCCAACAATAAAGAGTATAGTTATCGCATTCAAGGAATTTCTGTATTTGGAGAGTTAGGACCTTATTCTGAAATTGTTAGTGGAAAAGGAAAATCATTATTAAAATATGTTCCTCACCTTACAGTACAGGAATTTAAGGACGATACAACTGTTAACTTAATTTGGGAATTTCCAGAAGAAGGAGATGAAGAAATAACTGGTTTTGAGCTTAATCGTTCTGATAAAGAAGATAATAATTATGTTACGGTAGTCAAAAACATTTCGCCAAAGGCTCGCAACATAATTTACAATAAATTAAATCCATCAAACTATTTTACAATAACCGCAGTGAGCAAACAAGGAAATAGTAGAACCTCATTCCCAATGCTTGTTCAGCCTGTTGATTCTATTCCGCCAAGTAAACCAGTTGGATTAAAAGGAACTATTGACAGTCTGGGTGTGGTAAAAATTTTATGGGAAACTAATAATGAAAAAGACCTGTTAGGTTATCGAATTTATAAAGCATACAATGCATCTGAGGAATACAGTCAGCTGACAGTGAGCCCAAATGAAAAGAATACTTTTGAAGATAAAGTAATACTCAAAACCTTAAATAGTAAAGTCTATTACAAGGTAATTGCTGTAGATTACAGATACAATATGTCTGAATTTTCAGAGCCACTTGTTCTAAAAAAGCCAGATATTATTCCTCCCGCATCGCCCGTTTTTTCAAAGTATGAAATTAAAGAAGGAGGGGTTTTCTTAGAATGGTTTAACAGCCAAAGTGAAGATGTGGCAGTACACCAATTGTATCGACAACAAAAAGATCAAAAGGAATGGAAACTTGTTTATGAAACTAAAAACAAAGAAGAACAATTTCAAGACAAGTCTGTTGAAGAAGGGAATATTTATACCTATGCCATTTTTGCAAAAGATGATTCAAATCTACAATCGCTACCTTCACCTAACCTATCCACTTTTGTTCCTTTAAATGGCGTCATGGAAGCAATAAAAGGCTTTTTTGCTCAAGCTAATAAAACTACAAACACTATTGATTTATCTTGGAGTTACAGCAATCCCCAAGTTGATAGTTTTGAAATTTACAAAGCATCCGAGAAAGATGCTTTGCAATTGATTCAAATTGTAGATGGAAAAAAAAGACAACTATCTGACCCCACCATTACCATAAACACCAATTACAAATACGGTATTAGGGCTATTTTTAAAGATGGAAGAATGTCTAAAATGGATTTTTATACGGTTAAATTTTAAGAAGAATGAGGGACTTTTACTTATTTCTATTAATAACTTTTTGTACACATACTTTTGGACAAGAGTTAAGTTATAGCGGCCTTGTAACAGTGGGAACTTCATCTGAGTCAGTCAACATTTCTTATGTACTTGGTGAGGGGGATAACGCTTATCCCATAAACGGAAATTTCTCTTATTTAAATACAAACATACCTATTTTAGAAAATTATTATGTGGGTATTATCAGCTATGATCGTTTTGGAGCGGGTTGCATCGGTGTAAATACGTATACAGCTACTCAACTATTGGAGCAAAGTGTAGTAACAGTTGGCGGGTGTGGACCATATATGACACTTTCTAATTTCAAACCAAATAATCTTCAAAATTTTAACAACAAACGGTGAAGTATGTGCTGGAGATCAACTTAATTTAATTGCGTCACCTGCAGGTTACCCAGATGCGGCATATCACTGGCAGTATAGTGTAGATAATCAAGAGACTTGGTTTAATGTCCCTTTGACCATAAATGATAGAAAAATAAATAAAACAGCGACTAGTAACTTTTCTATTCAAGAAATTCTTGGTGACAATCATCTTACTTACATAAACAAAACAATATATTTTCGCCTTGGATATATCGATTCCTTTATTTCTGCTGAGCCTTTAGCCATTAAATACGCTCCATGTGCTCCAATACTTGTGGATAGAACATATATTGCTCCAGATTGCAAAGGAGGTCCTATAAAAGAAATAACAGCTTACTTTGAAAGACCATTAGAGCTAAACGAAACACTAAGCCCTATGCAAATAATTCCATTTCCGAAAGTAAATGGTGATCCAATATTTTTCTCTCAACAAGAGGAAATAACAAACCTCGTTTTTGATGCAACAAAAAATCTATGGGCTTATAAATTTAAAAACTTAGATAGTGGTAGGTTGATCAATAACAGAAGATACATCATAGAATACCAAGCAAAGAAGTATGGAGTACCAAGAGGAACACTTCAATCATTTGAACCATTTATATATAATGATCCAACAGCTGTACAATTCGAGATTGTTTCTGCTGAAAACCCCTTATGCCACGATGGTACTGTTGAAATTGTCATTAGGGTAAAAGGCGGTACAGGTGCTTATAAGTTTTATGATGACACCATAGAAATAATTCCAACACCAATAAATGGAACTGACGGTATTTATCATCTAAAAAACTTAGCACCCAAAGATTACAAAATAAAAGTTACGGATTCAAATGACTGTATTGATACAGATAAAAATGAATAAGCATATGAAGAAAAATATAATATTTTTTTTACTAGTTTTTTTAATTGGTCACGTTGCATTTTCACAATATAAATTGACTTATTCTCAAAGTGGATTTCTTAACGATAATTGTTCAAAATATGAGGATTTAGTTTTAGAAATAGGAATTGAAGAAGCGGGTAATTTCACGACACTTGAATCCGCCAATTGTGGGAGAGCAATCCAATCTAGTGGTATCGTTTATTTGAATAGTAAACCAAATTCTATTCGATTTAGAGAATGGAATTATATCTCAGAAACACATAATATTAGCTATAGAAATAATTCTAATTGTAAATTAGAAACAATTATTTTAGCTACAACAAGTGGAGAGGAAGTTACTATATCATTTAATTTAACGCCTAACTTTATTATATCAGCAATCACCCCTACAAGCCAGCTTGTAAGCGCATGCAATAAAATAATAATAAGTAGTCCTGATACTTACAATTTAGAATTCTATAATTGGCAATATAACTTTAATTCAAGTGGATGGATAAACTTATCAAATTTTTATGGCAAAAATAAGCTAGAAATAGGATTAAGTGAAATTCCAAATCTTGCAATTGGTCAAACTGTTCATTTTAGAATTAGTAACTGTACAAACTCAAACATACTTTCGTATTCATTTACTAATTGCTCTCCAAAAATACAAGAATTAAGAAAATCAGATATAACATGTAGTTATCTCAATGATGGTAGCATGTCAATTTTATTTGAAAGAAAATTAGAAAGCTATGAAAAATTAAACATTAATTTATTGAAACTATTTACTAGTGGATATTCAATAATTAAAGATAAAAATGATCAAACCTATGATAGCACTACTTTACTCTACAATTGGCCTGAAAATTTAGATGCCGGTACTTATAAAATAAAATATCAAATAACACCAATTGGAGATCCTGTTGAATCCGCTCCATTCACCATTAATCCCGCTACTCCACTAACTTTTGAGCTTCAAAACCCAAAAAATCCAAGTTGTTTTGGAGCAGAAGATGGTAGTGTTGATATCTTAATAACAAGGGGTGTCCCAAAGTTTTTTGAAGTAGATGGCGATAGTGTTATTCCTAATGAATTAGGTCCAAATCTTTATAGAATAAACAATCTCAAAGCAAAGCCAGATGGACATAAAATTAAAGTTACTGATGCCAATAACTGTATCGATAATGGTAAATATGACTAAGCGTATGAAAAAAATTATTACTTTCTTTTTACTTTGTATTTCTGTGAATAGCTATTCTCAAAAACCTAAAAACATCATAGTTGAATACAATCCGCAATCTGCGTTTCTACAATTTGTCTCTGTAGTTAGGGTACATAATAAAAATAATGTACTAGTATATGAGGACAATTATACTGACGTAAATGCATTTTCTTACAATAGTCTTATTGGAAAAAAAACAGCAACACTGATCAATTTAACAGAAGCTGACTATCCATTAAAATTTAGTTTACGAGGTGAAACATTGTATACTACCAATTGCAATGAAAATAAAGATATTGTATTTACTTTAGAAAAATATAATTCCCTTGGGACTGAATCCTTGTTTGCATGTACAGCAAGTGCAGAAATAAGAGCTTTTTATTTAGATAATCCTGAAACAAATGATAATGTTAGCAGTTGTGATGTCATTAGCATTAAAAATAAACCAATTACTAACTACTATTACAAGCATCCTGTTTCTGGGGAATGGATTGATATTTATACAGTAGCTCCAAATGCTATCCTTTACAATAGCATAAATACAAATGATTTAAATCTAAAAATCAATGAGGTCCCTGATCTAAATAATTATTATGGACCTCTATTTCTAAAAGGTTCCTATACTGTTGATGGTCTTTATGATTCATTTGTTACTACACAAGAGGGCGATGCAGCCCCAATAAATGTTTATTCTAAAACATTTGAAACAAATATTATTATTTACAATATTACTCCATGTACACCTGTAATTACAACGACATCATCCCAAAATTTTACTAGCTGCTCCTATTCACAAGACGGTGCAGTTACCTTCACATTTGAGAGAGAATTGCAAGATGGTGAACAATACGAAATGGCTCTTTTTTATCAAAATGGTGCAGCAGTCCTAGATGGAAATAAAACTATTACTAAAAATTCGATGACTACTCCAACAACGTACACTTGGACAAATTTACCATCTGAAAACTATAAACTTACCTATTACACAAAAAAAACAGTAGGTAGCAAAGAGTATCTAAGTAATCCTCCTTTACAAAAAAGATTTACAATATCATCTCCAACTAATTTAGAATTCACAGTATCAGCCAATAATCCTTTATGTAATAATGGAGCGACTAACTTAATTATAGAGGCTATTGGCGGCAGCCCACCCTATTTTTATGATGACTTAGAAGGCACTACAGAAATTATTAATGGAGAAACAAAAATTAAAAGAATACAATTCAACCCATCAGATGAGCAATCAAATCAAGTTTCAATACCACTACTAAATCCAAAAAGTGTATATACCATAAAAGTCACTGATTCAAAATTCTGTATTGAAAGATAATCCGCTATTAAACACCTATTATGAAAAAATATTTACTCCTACTACTATTGTTTTTGATTAACTTTTGGGGATATTCACAAACACAAGCAACTGTAACAGAAATAGCTGTAGATGGTGCAAGAACAGTGACTTTTACAAATCCAGCTCCTATTGAGCTCAATGAGGCATTTATAACAACTGCAACTACAGGTTTTGATAAAAGTGATGGAAAATTATATATCGTTTTTAAAGGTAGAACAGAACCCTATACGTATTCTTGGAAAAAAAATCTTGATAATTATACCCCTGCAAAAGATCCAGATAATCCAAATACTTGGATTAATTTTTCAGCTGGCGAATACACCGTTATAGCTTCTAAAGATGGCTGTAGCAGTTTATCAATTGATTTCACAATTGAACGACCAGCCGAATTATTAATCAGTCTTATTCAACCTAATAAAATTGGTTGTTTTGGTGGCACAACAACGCTAGCTATAAATAACAACACTGCTACAGGAGGTTATCCCTATGTAGGCACTAAAAATTATACCTATTCTTGGTACAAATGTGATGATAGTAATGGTTCAAATCCTGCATTAATTTCGGATGCAAGAACAAATCCTGTAACACTAGGATTCTATTATGTTGAAGTTAATGATGGAAAGAATATAAAAAAATCGAATATAGTTCAAGTAACTCAAAATGAACAAATAACTGTTTCAGAAAATAAAATAGAGCCTCCATGTAATGGAAATAACGGTAGCGTTGCATTAGCTATTTCAGGAGGTAAAGGTAATTATAATGTAACTTGGACTGGAGATGACATTAACACTGCCATAATTACCAATAATGGTAAAAATTTATCTGGTAAAGCTGGTACTTATAATTACATTATAACAGACGCAGATGTTCCAGGATGCTCTATCCCTGGATCAGTTACTTTTACAGACCCTACACCTGTATTAATAACCTCTATAAATCAAACACAACCCTCATCATCTACCGCCAATGACGGTACAATCACTATAAACGCATCGGGTGGTACCGGAACTTATAAATATTTTGTTATCAAAGATGGAGGTAGCGAAGTTCAATATGGTACAAATGTAATTGCAAATTTAGGTAACGGTGATTATATAGTTCGGGTCGTAGATGTAAATGGATGTGCTTCTGACTCTAGATTGGTAAGTCTAAGGGGACTCAATGTTGCTGTTCTCTCAACATCTTTAGTGCTTAAATGTTTCGGAGATACTACAGGTAGTATAAGTATTCAAGCCAGTGGAGGAACTTTGATTGTTAATCAAAATTATACTTATAAATGGTATAGAAATGGTGTCGAGTTTGGTGGTAATAGCCCTTCCATAATTGGGTTAAGTTATGGTACCTATTATGTTATAGTACGTGATAATTTAAATCCTATTCAATCGCAAAACTTTATCATATCGCCACCACCAACACAACTACAAGTTTCTATTGCTAATACATCAGACATAAGTTGCCCTGGAGCTAACGATGGAGCGATAACCCTCAACGTATCTGGAGGAACTGGGTCTTACGCCTATCAATGGCATGATAATGTAACTACTAAAGATAGAACAAATCTGAAAGAAGGCACATATAAAGTAACAGTTAAGGATGAAAATGGTTGCCCGGCCACATTAGAAGATATTAAAATTGTATCTCCATCTGCCATTACAATTCCTCAACCAACCATAAGTAATGTCTCGATTTATGGACAAAAGACGGGGGCAATTACTTTTATTAATAGTCCTACCGGCGGAGAAGGTAATTTTATTTATTCTTGGACTTCAGATAAATTTACAGGTACAAAAAACTCATTGAATTTATCAAACCTAGAAGCGGGTGTATATACACTTGTAGTAACAGATGGCAATGGATGTACAAATTCTAAACCTTTTACAGTAACTCAAAATCTTGAATTAAAAGTAGATATCAAAGAAACTGCTTTTATAAAATGTTTTGGTGGTACTAACGGACAACTTACTGCCGAAGTAAATGGTGGTGTTGCACCCTATTCCTATGTATGGAAAAAGTGGAATGATGTTCTTCTAGGAGAAAATCAAAGTACTATCACTAACCTAAGCAAAGGAATGTACAGCGTTTATGTTACAGATAGTGCCAATCCAGGTGGTCCTTACGCTCTAGCTAATCAATTAAATTATGATTTAAAAGAACCTAATGAGCTTAGAGTAGCTGTAATAAACTCAACCAATGTGTTGTGCCATAATGAGACTACAGGAGCGATTTCTATTGATGTTAATGGCGGTAATGCACCTTATACGTATCAATGGACAAAAAACGGTGCCGATTATCCTATTACGACTAAAGATTTAATTAATCTTGGTGCTGGCACGTATCAAGTTATTGTTACTGATGCAGTTGGACATAATTGTACTGCAACATTGCAAGATGCGGTATTTATCTCACAACCTGAAGAACCACTAAAAATAGACAATGTATCCAAAACAAACTTAACAGGATATGAAACCAACAATGGAAGCATAGTTGTAAAAGTAATGGGAGGTTCCAAAGATTATAGTTATGAATGGACAAAAGATGCAGATACAACAATAATTGGTACAACAGCTTCTATAGCTAATCTTAGCAAAGGAATGTATTATTTACTTGTTAAAGACACGAACGGTTGCACTTTGCCTAAAGTACAATATGAAATTACACAGCCCGATAAACTGGAAATAGTTCTGACGCCTACTCCAAATACCGAATTAAAATGTTTTGGTGCAACAACAGCTGAATATAGAGCACTAATAACAGGTGGAGTTAAAGAATACGCACTTGAATGGTTAAATACTACCACTGGACAAAAATATTCTTCTATTGAAACTATTACCACTTTAAATACTATTTCAGTAGCTTCAAATTTAGCTTATGGGAATTATGTTGTTACAGTAAAAGATGCAAAAAATAATATTTTATTTGGCACCAACACCTTTACCATCAATCAACCTGATCTATTAGCTTTTACATACAACACAACCCCCGTTTCTTGCTTTGGTGGTTCAAATGGAAGCATTCAACTTATAATAACAGGAGGGACAAAAAGTAGCAATCCTAATAGTCCTTACTCAATTTCCAGCGATGGTGGTACAATAGATGCTAAAAACGGAATCATTTCTGGATTATCAGCAGGCAAATATAAGGTAAGTGTAACCGATGCAAATAATTGCCAAACTGCCCAACAAGAAATTGTAATTACTGCACCAGAGAAAGCACTTTATATTGCAAGCCAAGTAAGTACTCCAACCACAGGTTTTGGTCTCGCTACAGGAAAAATAGAAATTAGCGTAGACGGCGGTACACCTATAGACCCAGGAAATGGAGGCACACCAACTTACATCTATACATGGAAAAATAGTGCTGGTAGTACAATTGGCACTAATAGTCCAACCCTAAGTAACATTGCTGCGGGTGAGTATTCTGTAGTGATTACTGATACTAAGGGTTGCGAATTGCCTAAAACATTTACTGTCTTACAACCAACAAAACCCCTTGTAAGTGAAACGCATCTACAAGCAAAATGCAATGGATTAACGGGATCTCTAGATGCAACTGCCACAGTTGGAGCAACATTTGAGCAAAACCAATCTGAAAAAACATACACTTATAGATTAAAAAATAAAACAACAGGAATTACCGCATCTATTGTTGGAACTATAGCTAAGTTTGAGAATATTGCAGACGGTGAGTATGAGTTAACCGCTACAGATGTGGCTGGAATAATTTCAAATACTATACCTGTTACTTTTAAGCAACCTGCTCCCACAGTAGTAAACTTAATTCAAAAAAATGTTTCTTGTTATAATGGAAATGATGGATCACTAGAAGCAGTAGTAATTGGCGGCAAAGGTCCTTATACTTATATTTGGAAAAAAGAAACTACAAGTATAGGAAGTAATACATCAAAAATTGAAAGCCTTTCTAAAGGTAATTACACACTTGAGATAAGAGATAGCAACTATAATTCTAATTTAACGGCTTATTGCGTTAATGTTGCAACTACATCAATCTCTGAACCTACAGATGAATTAGCAATTGGGTCATTTACTTCTACAGATGCTACAGGTTATCAAACTAATAACGGAAAAATTGAAGTAATTCCTAGCGGAGGAACACCAACTTATCAATACCAATGGTTTTTTAATGGTACCGTTATAAATAATCAGAGCAATAACAGTGTCAGTAATTTAGCTCCGGGTGAGTATAAAGTAATCGTAACAGATACAAATCTTATTTGTTCTATTGAAAAAACTTTCACCATTAATGAACCAAAACTTTTAGAATTTAAAGTTCTAACAACTAACGTTTTATGTTTTGGTGAACAAAACGGTAGTATTAATGCCATAGCCACAGGTGGTGTAAAAGACAACAATGGTTTTTATACCTATACCCTTTTTGATAGGAATAAAAATGTATTAGAAAGCCAAAAAGCTTTAGAAGCAAAATTTGACACAAAATTTGCTGACACCTATTACATTCAAGTAACTGATTTTAATTTAAATACTACTCCTTCAAATTTAAATGATTTAATACCTGTAGTTATTGAACAACCTAACAAGGCACTAACGTTAGTTGAAATCAAAAAGAATAATGCCACCTGTCCTAACGAAGCCGACGGTAGTATTATTTTTGAAACAAGTGGAGGTACACCAAATTACAAATACACTTTATTAAACGTAAATAAAAACACCTCATCTCAAGTTAATGATTCAGCTATTGAAAACTTATCTGCAGGAACCTACACCTTAACTGTAACAGATAGTAATGATTGTGTTCAAAGTAAAACATTTACAATTACAGAACCTGAAGATTTTGGTTTTGATAAAGAAAAATTCACACTAACTAAACCTATTTTACCAGAAACAAACTGGTCTATAAATGTGGTGATGAAAGGTGGACAAAATGATTACAAATACAGTATTAAAAATAGTAGTGGAAATATACTTCTAGAAAAAGTAGTGTCGGACAAATTTCTATTGATCAATCAATTACCAACAGATATTTATACTGTAAGTGTAACCGATAATACAGGATGTACCAAAACAGAAATTATTGATTTAACTAATAATGTATTAGCAGCTTCAATTCAGCAAACCAAGCAAATAGTATGTAATGGTGAGGGAGCAAATATCGAAGCACTCGTAACAGGCGGTCTAGGGATTAAAACCTATACATGGTATAAAAACAATGAAATTATACCATTAGAAAACGGAACAACTTTAACTAATTATGGCTCGGGTGAGTATAAATTTAGCTGTATAGATACGGCTAAATTAGAAGTGATAAGTAATACGATCACTATTACTCAACCTGATGTAGTAGAAATTAAAAGTATTTTGAAGACTAATTCAACTTGTAACGGAGCTAATGATGGTACTATTTCTATAGACGTTATGGGTGGTAGCGGCTCCTATTTGTATAGTTTAAATGCTACTAATTGGACTGCTTTCTCTGCAAGTTCTACCGCAATTATTAATAATCTTCCAACGGGAGATTATACAGTATATGTTAAAGACTCTAAGGGATGTAATGCAATAGCAACAGCTCTAGCCAAGATAGAACAACCCTCTATCTTAACCATTTCTAAAATAAATACAAGTAGTACCTCTGGTTTTGGACTAAGCAACGGAAGTATTGCTGTGGTTATAGATGGTGGTAACGGAAACTATGTGTATAAATGGTTTAATGAAAATAAAATTGACATCAACCAATCAACTAGTACAGCAATAAATCTAGTAGCTGGTAAATATTATGTTGAAATCACCGATTCAAAAAATTGTAGTATCACGTCAGAATTAATAACGATTTCACAACCAGAAAAACTTACTACGCTTATTAACCCAATAAACCAAGTAATTTACTGCTATGGCGATAAAAGTATCCAATTAACAGCAACTGTTGCTGGAGGTGTGCCAAATTATAACTTTGAATGGTATGATAGTTCCAATTTTATGATAGGGACTAATCCTACGTCACCTTTTGTAGGTGCTGGAAATTATTATTTAAAAGTGATAGACAAAAACGGAAATACAGCTACCAGTACATCAGTAACAATCACAGAACCAGAATTGATTCTTACAAGTAATACAGTTGTTGATGTGAACTGTATTGGTGAAGAAAATGGAAGTGTAACATTAAAAGCGTCAGGAGGAAGCAATACTTTTGAATATCGTTTTAAACCAGAAAACGATAGTTATGGGAATTGGATCTCTTTTACTTCTAAAAACAGTACAATTCATGAAGGGCTTAAAGCTGGAAAGTACACTTTTCAAATAAAAGACAAAAATGGAATTTTATGCAGCAATGTACCAAATTTAGAGGTTAGCATAGCGCAGCCTTTAGCTCCAATAAGTTTAATCAATTCAAAAACAATAGTTACAGCTGCTTCTGGATTTGGTTTAGCTAATGGTTCTATTACTGTTGAAGCTACTGGTGGAAACGGCAACTATGCCTACCAATGGTTCAAAAACGGTTCAACAACAACTATTGCCAATACTAATACGGCCAACAATCTTGCAGCAGGAAAGTATTTTGTAAATGTGACAGACGCAAAAGGATGTAAGCTTACTTCCCTACTAATCGAAGTAACAGAACCTGCGCTTTTAATTACCTCAGCGGCGGTTCAAAATATCATTTTGTGTAATGGTGATTCAAACGGAAGTCTAAGACCTATCACTTTAGGAGGGTTCTTGAAACCAGGTGAAAACTATACCTACCAATGGTTTGCAGACGGAAATGCAACAGCATTAGCCACAACTACTATTCTCAATAACATCGGGAAAGGGTCGTATTATGTGATTGTAACGGATTCTAACGGCAATAAAGCGACCAGTAAAAGTATAACCATCACGGAACCAGATATTTTAAAAAACACATTATCTGCTGATTATACGTTGTGCGGGGATGCAAACGACTGGACGATTACAACGGCTCCAACAGGCGGGACAACTGCATACAATTACAGCTGGAATACTGGAGATAAAACCCCGAGCATACAAAATGTACCGCCAGGAAAGTATAGTGTTGTTATTACTGATAAAAATGGCTGTCGTGTAACCAATGAGATTACGATTACCGCTACACAGCCTCTTAGCACAGCAGCTCAAATAAAAAAGCCAACCTGCTTTGATGGTGATGATGCAACCATTGTATTGACAACGACAGGAGGAAAAGGCCCTTACACCTATTTATGGAGTACAGGAGCACAAACCAGCCAATTGAGCAATGCTAAGGCGGGTACTTATTCTGTAACAATTACGGATGTAAAAGGATGTATCATAAAAGAAGAATATAAAATTGAAAACCCTCCAAAGGACTTGTTAAATCTTGGGGAAGATGTGACCTTGTGTCTCGATCAAACCTTGACGATTAATGCTACTATTAATGATGATAAAGCCATCTATTTTTGGCAATCAGATAAAGGATTTACTAGTAATAAACCTATTGTAACCTTAAAAGAACCTGCAAATTATATCCTAACAATAACCAATAAATTAGGATGTAAAGCTGTAGATACCATTACAATTAGTAGCCAAAACACTCCTATTAACGCTGAATTTGCTATGTCGTCACAAGTGTTTACAAATGAGGTTTTTACTGTTATTAACATTAGTGATCCTAAACCTGATAGTATCGAGTGGATTTTACCTGCAGAGGCTATAGTTAAAACAAAGAGTAAAGACTACGCCGAGATGAGTTTTTCAAAACCAGGTGAGTATGATATCAGCATAACAAGCAAAAAAGGAAATTGTACTGCTTTTCAAACAAAAACAGTATTAGTGTTAGAGGGAGAATATAAAGATCCTGACACCACTGATGCAATGAAAAATTTTGATTTAAAAATCTTTCCAAACCCATCTGATGGTATATTTTCAATTGATATCACTTTAGATAAAGTAATGCCAGCTACCGTTAAAATATTCAGTTTAATCAATAATAGCATCATTGCTTCAAAATCAGAAAACGGCAAACAAACATATACTTTTGATTTTAATTTAAGTGGTATGATACCTGGAGTCTATTTTATTCTATTTGAATCTCAACAAGGAAGCAAGTTGAGAAAAATAATAATCAAATAGTACTCAGTATTTATAAATAATAATAAAGACTTTACTTTCTAAAGTCTCACCATAAAATAATGAACTTTAATCGAATTATAATAGTATTACTTTTCCTGAAATGTGTCATAAGTTTTGGACAAAACTTTAATATTGAGCAAGTAGGTAAAAGCAAATTAATAAACGTAAGCGGAGGAGCATCAGCTAGTAGTATTTTTTACTCTGGCAGTGCTACCCGTGATCCCTTTAATTATTTCCTAAATGGTAATATCAATCTAAATATTGCGGGCTTATATAATTTACCATTTTCTTTCTCGTATACCAATCAAAAATTAGGTTATGGGAAACCTGTTTTAATGAATCGATTAAGCATTCATCCGTCATATAAATGGATTACGGCACATATAGGAGATGCCAGTATGAGTTTTTCTCCGTATACTTTAAGTGGACATCAGTTTACAGGGTTTGGTGTTGATTTGACCCCACAAGGAAAGTTTAAAATCAGTGCCATGTACGGCCGATTATTACGAAGCAATGAGTACAACAGCAACCTCCCGGATCTACTTCCTACCTACAAAAGATTTGGATATGGATTTAAAACGCAATATGCTTTAGAAAAAGTAAACATTGGAGTTACATTTTTTAAAGCAAAAGACCAAGTTAATTCCATTAATCCATTATTTCCATTTGAATTAGGAGTTACTCCAAAAGAGAACACAGCCATAAGTTTAGAAACAGCATTTAAACTCTTTCAAAAAGTACAAATTACTACTGAAGTCGCCACCAGCAGTGTCACCGAAGACATTAGAGAAAAAACAGGAGCTACAAGAAAAATTAATGCCTCTTTATTTTTAAACCCTAATTCAACAACCGCACATTATAATGCTTTTAGAGGACAACTAGCCTACCCAGCTGGTAACGGAACTTTAGGACTAGGATATGAGCGTATTGATCCTAATTACAGAACCCTAGGAGGCTATTTTTTTAACAATGATTTAGAAAACATAACTGTAAATGCTACACAAACCGTATTAAAAAACAAAGTAAACCTTGCCATGAATTTTGGGTTACAAAAAGACAATTTAGACAAACAAAAACAAAGTCAGATGAAACGTTTGGTATCGTCTGTAACTGCAGATGTTAAGGTAAATCAGAAATTAAACTTAAACGCTAATTACTCTAATTTTCAGTCTTTTACTAATAGTCGCAATCAATTTGACTTTATCAATCAAACTTCCAACTTTGAGAACCTCGATACCCTTAATTTTAGACAAGTCAATAAAAGTGCCTCATTGTCTGTAAATTATTTATTAAAAAACACAAAGAAAATTAAACACACCTTTAATGCTAATTTTAGCATGCAAGACGCCATAAATCAACAACAAGGAAAAACCATTGCTGGTGGCGCAACAACGTATTACAATAACGCTATTTCCTATTTAGTGGGACTTCCTCAAAAGGCTTTAAATCTTACTGCATCTGTAAATAATACACTAGGAATAACAGATACTGGTAGAAGCTTGATACTAGGACCAACACTTGCAGCAAACAAACTTTTTTTTGATAAAAAATTAAATACATCGGCCGCTATAAGCTACAATACAAGTAGTAATAATGGCATGAAACAAAATGACGTCTTTAATTTTAGACTCAATGGATCTTATATTTATAAAGAAAAACACAATTTTAGTTTCAATGCTATTTCCCTGTTTAACAATACTAAAACAGCTCAAAACAAAGATATTACAGCCACATTATCTTATTCCTATTCTTTTGATAAAATTAAACTGAGACCTACTAAAACAGCCGAAACTAAAGAGCAAAAAGACAGTATTTCTGCTAAGCCAGCTATAAGGATTCTTTATAAAGGCCAAACGTATCAAGGCAATAGAGCCGAAATTTTAAACCAGCTGGATGCTAATCAGTTCAATACTGCTCTTTTATCTCAACCAGATCAATCTAATTTAAAGCAACTATTTTCAGCTATAAATCAAGCAACTGATGATAAAGAGTTTAAAAACAAAGTCTTAGATTATTTAATAGCGCAAGATAGCAGTACTAAAAACATTGTTAAGTATGAGGAGTATTTAGTGCAAGCGTATACAAAGCTAGAAAAGGATATGAAAAACAAAGACGAGAGCCTTGAAAATGAATACCTATCTCTAGTAGGGCGAATAAACATGCACCCATTTCACGACAAAAAAGAGGAAGAAATAAGCAATAAAAACGGGTATAAATCGTATGTAAGTTTGGTTAAAAAAAGTGAACAAAATAAGAACAAATTAGTAAGACACCGCTGGATGTACAATGAAATTTCATTGGCCGCAAAAATGCAAGCTAATGCTATTCAAGAAAACAAGTACGTATCTGCTTTTAGTGCTCAAATTATTGATAACACACTTGAACTATTAAAAAATAAAAAAACATCCGAAGAAATCATAAGTGCTATTGAAATGAAATTGATTCCTTTTTACCATGATTTAGCTTCAAAAAATACAAGCAGTGATGATGTTAATATTAAATACCTTCAGAAATAAAATGGGCAAAAAAAACGACATCGCTGGTACTGATAACAAACTCTGGATAGAAAACAAATACACCACTAAAATGCTAAAAAAACAAACCTACTTTTTTATCTTTTTACTTTTACTTGCAGGAATTACGGGCTTTGCCCAAACATTGCCAGTTACTATAAGCACGCAAATGAATCAGCCTTCGCCAATTTACTGGCGCCATTATGCAGATGCTGCTACAAGCAATAGCCCCATAAAGATACAAATCGTGCTGAACGATTTAACCATTGCACGAAGACAAGTACGCTTAAAATGCTATTGGCAAGGCAACGGAATTTCGTTTATGAACAATGATTTTGTAGTAGGTGCACAACCGCTTTTTCTAGAGGGTGGTGTGCCTGAGCTATTGAATAATACGCAACTAGCGCCTTATTTTGAGTTTAGAAACTTGATAGGGTTAACCCCCAATCAATACGCCCAACCTATTCCAGAGGGAATATATACCTTTTCAGTTGAGGTATATGATGTAGCTACCGGACAAAAACTGTCACGCAAAAGCAATGTCATCACTACTATTTTTCAGAATGATCCACCTTTACTCAACTTACCATTGAATAAGGCTAGCATCATACAGCAAAACATTCAAAACATTATTTTTAGTTGGATACCAAGAACTAAAAATGTAAGTAATGTGGAATACCAATTTGATCTAATTGAAATCTTTGATAAAAATACTCCTATACAAAACGCTTTTGCGTACTCTAAGCCCATTTACACTACTACCACACGTGCCACTACGCTGCTATATGGTCTTGATGCACCTCAATTAATACCAACAAAAACCTATGCATGGCGCATTAAGGCCAAAGCAATTGTGGGTGCCGAGGAGATTGGGGTTTTTAAAAACAATGGCTATAGCGAAATTTTTTCCTTTAGTTATGATGTCTATTGTACAGCACCCTTACAAGTAACTACAGATGGTGTAAGCCAAAACCAAGCCAAAATAACCTGGAGCGGCGCCCTTGATAATTTTGATTACCAAGTAAACTACCGCGAAAAAAATGCCGACTCACAATGGTATCCTCTTGAAACTCCACGTGAGAATGCCACTTTGGCCAACTTAAAACCCAACACCACCTACGAGTACTCCGTAGGAGCCTCTTGCGAAAAAGGAAAATATATACACAGCAGCATACAAGAATTTACCACCTTGGCTCAAGACGAAATTGCCCTTGTAACTTGTGGAATAGTACCTGATCCTACTGATTTAAGTAACCTAAGTCCATTAGACAATTTGGTCGCAAATGATGTGATCAAAGCGGGTGATTTCCCTATTGTTGTGATTGAGGCCACGGGTGGTAACGGCAGATTTAGCGGTGAGGGTTATGTAACAATACCACTATTAGAAAGATACAAAAAACTAATTGATGCTGCAGATAACCTAGCAGAAATTCCAAAAAAAGCCGCAGGTATCGTAACAGATGCTGCTACAGTTGCTACTGCACTTGCAAACCACGGTGCAACCCAAATTAATAATGCAGCAACTAAAGTAGAAGACATCACGGGTCAAACAATAAATAATCCTACGCAAGGGGTTACAGATCAAATTAAAAACACTGCAGCATTAGTAAGTGATAAGGCAAATGCGCTAGCGGGAATGGTACCGGATTATTCCACAAATATCGGACAGTACACTCGCGTAGCCGTTAGCTTTAGTGACATTGGTGTAAACACTGATTTTAAACTCATATCGGGTTCCATTATAGCAAGCTATGACCCCGAGTGGAAAAGCATGATTGATCTTGACCCTGCATTTAACGAAGTTTTTGGAGATGCGGGCAATGTGGTCAATTATGAAATTGATTTTGATATTAAAACCGTTATAAAAAATCAAGACGGCAGCATAACAATTACTAGTAAGACAGATGTGGTTACTGTAATAGATAAAACAGTTAATGATATTGTCATTACTGATAAAGATGGTACACAATATACAATTCCTGCCAATGCTCAAGCTGGACCTATAAAACCATCAGGACAATTGGCACCAGGCGGAGTCCCAACGGCTGCAAACACAAATGGTATGGGTGCAGGCGGTGTTGTAAAACAAATTTCTTCGGCAGATGTGAGCGTTATATTTACTAAAGGTGACGGAAAATATGCTTTTGATACAGCACCTACCACACAAAATAGTAAACTAAGCAAAAGCTACAAATCAATTCCTCAAAAGAGCGGTGGCACGTATAGCATCCCTTTTAAAGCCATTTCAAACAGGCCAGACTCCACAGATGTTATTGTAGCCACGGTAGATTTTAAAAACGGAAAAACAAAAGATGATATCGTATTCAAAACCCAAAATGGTACTTTAATAAAAAGTACTTGGAACGAAAATACAGCAAGATTACAACTAAAACGTACTTTAGATTACGCCAAAGAAACAGTTATTGCGGCAGTAAGACCTACACCTGCTGTACAGCAAAATGCTACAGGTAGTGCACAACCAGGAGCTACTAACCCAATCAAACCCACGGATAGCAAAAACAGTGCTAAATACGACATAGCAGGTACATTTAATTTATGGCATCTAACTCATAAAAAAGTTAATGTGACTTTGGTAAGTGTGAATGGAGCTGCAATACCAGAAGATGCAGCCGGTACGCTAAATCAAATTTATGAACCTACAGGGATAACGTTTAATGTTAATACTAAACCCATTATCTTAGACCACTTTTGGGAAGATACAATTGAAACAGGCAATAGTGACTTACTCAACACCTACACCGCTGAACAACAAGCCATAACGGTAGCTTTAAAAACAAAGCTCGGCGCAGAGTACGCCACTGATACCTACTACATGCTCTACACTAAGGAAGGAACAGTAAAGAAGGATGCAGGGTTTATGCCCTTAAAACGACAATTTGGTTTTGTATTTGATGGTAGAAATAAAACACTCGCGCATGAGTTAGGTCATGGTGTATTTGGGCTACAACATCCTTTTAAGCAATATGGAACTTCTAAGGGGAGCACAGATCTACTTATGGATTATGGTGATGGTACTACAGTCAATCATAATGATTGGGAAATCATGCACGCACCAGGATTGCAGTTGTATCAGTTTACGCAAGGAAGTAGTGCAGGGGCAAGTTACTGGACAGTTATTGATGATAAGTTTTTGAATTTGGATAAAGATCCTAAAGATAAAACTAAAGGAAGTTTTTCTTTTCTTTCCTATCATGGAGAAATAGTTACTTTGACAAAAACTAATTTAGAACAGATCCTTTTTAATTACGGTACAACAGATTATCAATCAAGCGGAAATCAAGCTCCAGGTGTACTTCATGGTTTTGTAATTAATCTTAATGGAACCAGAACTTCTTATAAAATTAATTTTAATGATGGCAAATATAAAAATGAAAAAGGTATAGCATACGAATTTCAAGATATAAAGCCTGAAATTATTGATGGAGTTGTTGTCTTTATTCCTTGTGGTAATGAAGGTAAAATTTATAAGTTTAAAAAATCCGATTTAGCAATGTTTTCAAATGCAAATTCAAAAGCAAGCTTAACAGCAATTGATGAATTTCCTTTTGTTCCTTTCTCTGCAAATAATCCAGCTTTAGAAACAGCAGGAGTAAAAATATCTCAGTCTTTTAAATTATCCGATGAAGGATTACGTTGGAGTTATGATCAAAATACTGTAAATATGACCAAAAACTACTGTGAAAAACCAGAGTTGTTTTATATTCTTAAAATAGCGCAAATAAGAAAGAACTATCCAGAAGCCTTTGATAAATTTACTGACATTAATAATTGGGAAAATCCTAAAATCATTACCGATAATGCCGGACCTAGTCAAGGTGGAACTACTATAAAAAAGACCTTTGAATGGACATACTTTTTAAATAGATCTGAAAATGCAAAATTAAAATCTGATTACTCCAGCAATATCAATCTTGAAAATTATTTCAAAAAAATGTATCAAGAATTTAGTGCATTGATAAAAGCAGAAAATATAGATAGTGAACTTTTTTGGAATGAAATAAATAAAAAAACAGAATTACAAATTTTAAATCAAATACAAAAAGAAAGTATTGTTGAATTAGAAAAAAGAACTTCAGAACAAAAGTCCACAGCAATAAAAGTTCTTATAAATGGAATTGTTAAAGAAAATAAAGAAGATGCAATAATTAAGCTGATTGCATCATTCAAACAAGATGAAATTTCTAAACTTGAAAACTTATTAATAAACAATATTGGATTAAAAACTTTAGACAGTAAATTTGATAATTTCCTTGGAAAAGAAAATTTTACAAAAATCATGACAACTGTTGCCGGAATTTCATCTCCCGTAGACCCTTCGGTTGTAGATTCTAAAACAGCTATTATTGAAGGGAAAATCATTAAGGTAGACAATAGTATTTTCTTCAACAAATCCTCAGATGCTGTTATAGATTCTAAGAATATAAAGTTTAGTAAGGATACATATACTTATTATCCGAGTAGTAGTATCTATAGCGGGATGAACTATTCTGTTTCAAAAGAAAATTTCTTAAACATACCATATAATCAATTAGTTTTTGTTGAATTTGCCAGTGAAATGAAATTTAATGGTGTTAACCATCCCAAAGGTGATATTATATTAGTACCAGCAATTGTTGCCTACGCATTAATAAACAATGCAAATACAGAGCAATTACAAAAAACTACCTGGTTAGTAGTTGATGGTGTATTATTTGCTACTGGTGTAGGTGAAGTAAAAGTGTTTTTTACTGCTGGTAATTGGACAAGAAAAATAATTGTAGGTGCAGATATAGCAGGGTCAGGTGTAAATTTATTGTTAGATGCCGGACTTGAAAAATATTTACCGCCAGATATTGCCCGAAAATGTCGAGTTGCAGGATTATTGTTATCTATTCCAAACGGTTTATTAGCTTTGAAAGATATTGGAGGTCCTCTTATTAAAGAGTTTAGAGCTGCAAAATCAGAATTAAAAAGTGTAGAACAGGCACAAGAGTTTGAAAAACAAATTGCCGCTTTTGAGAAACAAATTGATGCCGTTGGCTCATTAGCTCAAATTGAAAAAATAGCAGAAAAGGTTCCTGAAAATTTACGTAAACAATTTATATCAGATTTTGGTAATTCTAGTGACGAAATAATAAAAGTATTATCCAAAGAAAATTCAGAATTAATAAATGGATGGAAAAAATTCAGAAAAAATAATCCAACATCAATACTATGCAATTAAACAGATCATCAATGAAAAAAATATTTATTTTTATAATAATAAATTTAATGAGCATTTGTACTATAAATGCTCAATGTTGGTTTACTCAATTCAAAAAAGATTTTGAAACAAGTAGTGCCGATTTTAAAAAATTTATAGATGAGAGCGAAGATGGTATGAGCGTTTATCAGCGCTTATATGATGGAGGAAGTACCTACGTTCTTAAAAATGCTATCTATCTTAAAAAGTTTGAAAAACTAAGTCCCGATGTTCAAAAGTTTATTTCTCAACTTACTGATGATAAAGCAGGAGCAACACTTAGCAAATTTCTAGATGATTGTGATAGTGACTTTGTAGCATTACTAAATGCAGATAGTCGATATGCTGAAGCAATTGTCGGTCATAAAAATAAATTTACAAGAGCAGATTATGAAAATTTTCCTGATGAAATTGCAGAATTAACAACCTCATCTGCCTCTAAAGAAAAATTAGAAAATTGGATAAACAGAAGCTCTAAACTCTCTAATTTTGGGGAAGTTGTTGCAACAGGTAATCGTTTAAGTAAAAACATAACAGATGCAATAAAACTTAAATCTGGTAAATTATTTGAAGATTTAGCTGAAAATTTAGGTTTAACAACAAAAGAACTTGAGCTTTACGATGTATTAACAGAAGTTCCTCTTGTAACTACTGGCGGATTTATGAAAGCAGATATCATGTTGATTAGAAAAAATGCCGATGAAGTAATTACCGATGTAATAATTATTGAAAATAAACTGTCTGCAACTACTGCTTTTACTAAACGTCAAAAAGAAGGGTTTGGTGCAATAATAAATGGACAAACTAATATGACGATTAAATATAAAGTCGACTGGCTAATACCTAGTCAAGGTCCATTGACTGTTTCGAAAAATAAGATATTTAAAATTGCAGATGCTGGCACAGATAATATTGCAAATGTTACTATTGAAAAAATAATAAAAGTAAACTAGACTATGAAAAAATCAGATAAAAAAGAATTTGTATTTGAAAAATTATTACAATTACTAAAACCAAAAGGCTATTATTTAGTAAAAACAGGTTTAGATCCTACTTTTGTTTTAAAAAAAGAGAATCAAATAATATCGTTTTTTTTCAACTTTAAAGATGGAGGACAAATTTCGTTTTCAAAGATTCTCATTTCCCTGCCAATTGTAGAAGATATAATGTTTGAAATAAAAAAGCCAAATCAAGATTATTCTTTTATAGATGAAAAAAAGAATTTTCTAATTACTATTCAAGATAAGTATACACTAATGCCAGAGGGATATTTTAGTGGGGTAGGTTATGACGTAAATAATGAGGTTGAGTTATCTTTTTTTACAAATTGGATTACAAATTATCTTAAAATCGAGGGCGCAAAATTTATAGAAAGATATAGTTATTTACCCAATGTGTTATCGGAAATGGATATCTTAGAAGCTAATGGTTTAAATTGGAATAATAAAGAAAAAGGTATTTTATCAGGTTCTTTGGATGCTTATTTTAGAGGACTAATAATTTCAAAATTGTGTAATGATGCTTATTTTTATAAGAAAATAGAAAAAATGAATGAAAAATTTAATGAAGTTGGATACGAGGAATGGCTTCCATATTATGAAAAATTGAAAGAAAGATTAAAAAGTGTTGAGCCTATTTATAATATTTAGAAGAAAAAACCCGATGGCTCGGATATGACGAGCATTCTCGATATTGATAGCGCGGAATTGCATTCCGTGCCCACAATCAAAGTCAAATAATCCCGATAGCTCGGATATGACGAGCATTCTCGATATTGACTCCCGATGGCTCGGATATGAGGAGTATTCTCGATATTGATAGCGCGGAATTGCATTCCGTGCCCACAATCAAAGTCAAATAATACAATTAAAAACAAAAAAGCAACAAGTAAAATTGTTGCTTTTTTGTTTTGAAATTTCCAGCTGGCAATCGTTTGCAACTATTGCCAACAGCCTACTATGCCAATGTCTCTGACTTCGCGCCTACTCCAATACCCTAATGCAAAGACAGTAACGCAAAAAATAATTTTCTATAATTATATAAAGACTTAGACCTAACAGGTTTTAAAAACCCCGATGGCTCGGATATGACGAGCATTCTCGATATTGATAGCGCGGAATTGCATTCCGTGCCCACAATCAAAGTCAAATAATACAAGTAAAAACAAAAAAGCAACAAGTAAAATTGTTGCTTTTTTATTTTGAAATTTCCAGCTGGCGATATGTCTCTGCATACGATAGCGCGGATTTGCAATCCGTGCCCACACAGTGCATCAACAATCTAAAATAAATCCAACATTACGACATCTAATTCATTTTCTAAGCCCGCATAATTTCTAGCAGAACTAAAATAATAATCCTCTGGTGAGCTAACTACTTTCTCTTTTACAGGATTGTTGTGGATATAATTCACTTTTTGTTTTATGAACCAATTGGTTTCTATTATTTCAGCATGATAGCCGTCTTGCCACCCGAGCCTGAAAGTGCGAATTGGCGAAGCATACTTTATAGCTTTGATCTCTCTTTAGATGCGCACAGGCTTGTTCAAAATAAGCCAAAAGCCACTCCCTGCGACTCTCTGGTTCCTCTTTAATCGTTTGAATAATTTTCTTGGAAGTGAATTTTTTAAAATCACGCATGACATCAGATAAAATAAAACCATTCGTGGCTTTACACATTAAATGGATATGACTGTGCATAATGCAATACGCATAAATCTCAAGTCCTTTTTTCTCCTGACAATATTGCAAAGCATTAACAATATTGTACTTTTGGTTGAGTCGCGTAAATATATCAACCCAACCTACTGTTGTAATAGTTATAAAATATGCCTGATCTGTTGTTGTTGCTTTATATTTTGTTGACATTTTTTTTATTTAAAAATACAATAAAAGCTATAAAAAAACATAGCTTGTATTTCTTTGTTCTCGTGTAGGTATGAATGAGGTTAGGGATTATGTTTGTGGCTCATCGTTGTGGGCACGGATTGCAAATCCGCGCTATCAGTTCGCGATAAAGTTTAGTGTGGTTTTAAAAACCGTCTTTCTTTAATAACATGTTTTTGTATACCACAGCGATTGGGGTTTATTTCGTTTCATGTAGATTTGCTTTGTGGGCACGGATTGCAAATCCGCGCTATCGGGGATACCATTACAAAAGAAAAAAGCTGCTATTGATTTGAATGGTCATACTAATCATCCAGCTTATGACACTGCAATTGAACAAGAAATAAATAAAATTTTAAATCAGTATACTCCAGCACAGTATAAAGATGCTTTTGAAGAAATTCAAGATTTAATAAATAGTACTAAAAGCAAATTAGAAAATGAAGTTTTATTAGGAAATAAAGATGTTAATCAAATTATTGATTTATGAAATACTACAAAGTAGCACCCGCTTTTAATAATGCTAATAAAAGAGTAGCAAGTAGCGCTAGTGGGGATAAAGTTTTAAAAGGAGAAGAGTATTATAATATTTTAAAAGATGGAGAGTTTCATAAAGAAATTCCCTTATTAAAGCATTTTTTCTTAGAAAGTTATGATGAGAAAAAATACTGGGATTTTCAATTAAATGATATTCATAATCTAATTGGTAAAGCAAACACTATTATAGGTTATTATTTATCAAATGATTTTAAAAATATATTAGAAGATTTTAATATCGCTCCCGTTTTTAATTTTTATGAAACGTTATTATTATATAAGGAAAAAGAATTGAAATATTGGCTTTTCCAATACGGAGTTAACTCTTTTGATAATTTTAATCTACCACAAAGCATTTTTAAAATAGAGGATGAAGAATTTATAATTAAAACTCAAGATGAGTATTGGATTAAAAAGAGAGAAGCAAGAAAAGTATACACATCTAAGTTATTATTGAAAAAATTATCAATAAATGGTAATTATGATTTCTTTTTTAACCAAATAAATTCTGACACAGTTGTTTCCGGTAATTTAAAGAAAATAATTGAAGATGCAAATTTAAAAGGTTTTGAATTTGTACAATTGGATTATGAGGTTGTAGTTTCATACTGATAAAGAAGGTAAAAAATGGGCGGAATTTTTAAATAATGAAATACGAGCCACTGCTGGTGACGCAGGACAAGGATGGAATAAATTTCTGAATGTTAAGCCAACCCGATCGCGCGGATATGTCTCTACGTACGATAGCGCGGAATTGCATTCCGTGCCCACAATCAAAGTCAAATAATACAAGTAAAAACAGAAAAGCAACAAGTAAAATTGTTGCTTTTTTATTTTGAAATTTCCAGCTGGCGATATGTCTCCCCCAGCTGCTCGAAGTATTTACAAAAAACGTACTTAAAGACGGCGGGTTGCTGCGCGAATGTCTGTGACTTCGCGCCTACTCCAATACCATAATGCAAAGACAGTAACACAAAAAATAATTTCCTATAATTATATAAAGACTTAGACCTAACAGGTTTTAAAAACCTGTTAGGTCTAAAATAAATATATGGTTATTCCCAACTGAGTATAAACGCAGAAAAACAAAGCAGAATGTATTTACATAGCACATTTATAAAGCTAAAAATATAACTGCTCTTGAAAATTAAAAAGAGAATCGCTTATAAATCCACCATAACTTAGTATTTAATAAAAAGTTCAAAAAGTTTTAAAAAAATATCATACTATTGTAGTAAAAATCAACAGTATATATTTTATGAAAACAAAATTACTTTTGATGTTTCTGTTTTTGACAATTACCTTACAAGCCCAAACTAATTTGGTGCCCAATGGAAACTTCGAAAACTGGACATCCTCCTCACAACCAAATAATTGGTTTAGATTCTTTAACGGATTAGTATTCCAAAGTACTTCGGCTCAAAATGGAAGTTCGAGTACCAAAATGCAAATTACAAGTGGTACTTTTAATTACATCAACAGCGAGTTTTTTCCGGTTGTAGCTGGCAAAACGTATCGCATTACGATGTATCACAAACTCGTTACGGGAACTTTCTCGGCCATTGACCTAAGTTTGTATCACCAACCAGGTACTTTTAAAACAGAAATTACCAAAAAAACCGATGCCATAACGTCCAGCACCGAATGGCGAAAAATAGAATTTGACTACACCCCAACCATAAGCGAATCTATTGAAGTAGATATCTGGACAACTGGTACCTTGAACTCTGAAATTTTAGTAGACAATGTTTCTGTGGTTGATGTGGCTACAATTGGTGCTGCCTATACCTTTATCCCTGACCTTAATTTCGAGAAAAAATTAATTGAATTAGGACATGACTCAGGTACTCCTGATGGTAAGGTGTTGACTTCAAGTATAGCAGCAGTCACTTCATTAAATGTGGATACTCAATTAATTGCTGATTTAACAGGAATCCAAGATTTTACTTCCCTTAAAGCATTAATATGCGTTCCTACTAACGGTAATTTTTCAATTAATGGTGGAGGTGGATTATTAACAAAACTAGATGTCACCAAAAACAAAGCATTAACTAGTTTATCCTGTTATGCAAATAAAATAAAAGATTTAGATATCTCCCAAAACGTTGTCCTGACCTCTTTAGAAGTATATGGAAATGGAATGATTGCATTGAATGTTTCTAGTAATGTGGCTTTAACTTCTTTAGATTGCAGCTTCAACAAAATAAGCTCAATAGATGTCTCTAAAAATGTGGCTTTAATAAATCTTAATTTTTTTTATAATGCGTTAACTACGATAGATCTTTCTAAAAATCTGGCTTTACAATATCTGTCTTGTTCTAATAACCAATTAACCACAGTAGACGTTTCTAAAAATGTGGCTTTACAATATCTATCTTGTTTTAGTAACCAATTAACCACAATAGACGTATCTAAAAATGTGGCTTTAACTACCCTGATTTGTTATAGTAACAAGCTTACTACACTAGATCTTTCTAAAAATGTGGCTTTAAAATTTCTTGATTGTAGCAGCAACCAACTAACTAATTTTAATCTTAAAAACGGAAAAAATACTTTAATAACTACCACTAATTTAAACCTTACCAAAAATCCAAATTTAAACTGTATTATGGTAGACGATGTTGCCTACGCCAACACCAATTGGGCAGGTAGAAAAGATATTTATGCTTTTTTCTCACCTTACGATTGTAGCTTAACAACACAAATACCGGATGCTAAATTTGAAGACAAACTCATTGCTTTAAGCATTGACACTGATGGTAAAAATGGTGTAGTCTTAAGTTCAAGTATTGCAACTATAACTACATTAGACGTTGCTAATAGTAGTATTTTAGATTTAAAAGGCATCGAAGGGTTTAAAGCTTTGACTACTTTAAATTGTTCTGGAAATCAATTGAAAAAATTAGATTTATCTAAAAACACTGCAATAGCAACACTAAATTGCTCAAATAATCCAAGTTTAACCTGTATACAGGTAGCTGATATTGCTGTTGCTGAAAAATGGAACACTACCAAAGATGTTGCAGCAAGTTTTAGTTTAGATTGTACAATTTATACGTTAATTCCAGATGCTAAATTTGAAGATAAACTGATCGCATTAGGGATTGATAAAGACGGTAAAAATGGCAAAGTGGCTACTCAAAGCATAACTTCTTTAACCTCATTAAATATTGCGAATAGCAACATAACAGATTTAACAGGAATTCAAGATTTTGCTGAATTACAGTTTTTGTATTGTGAGAGAAACCAAATTGCAAATATAAATGTCTCGAATAATTTGAAATTAATTTACTTACATTGCTTTAGTAACAAGTTAACAAGTTTGGATGTTACAAGAAATATTTTACTAGAAAACTTGGACTGTAGCGCTAACCTAATGTCAAGTTTAGATGTAACCAAAAATACAGCTTTACGCTTTTTAGCCATATCTAAATTTTCAATAAATTCAAGGGAAACAGGAGAAGGAAATTTTGAATCTATAGACGTTTCTAAAAATTTATTGTTACAAAAACTGTATTGTCAACAGAACAAAATACAAACGTTAGATCTTTCAAAAAACACAAAATTAGAGTACCTAGAATGTTCTGAAAATTCTTTAAAAGAATTAAATCTATCAAACAATACTCTATTAAACTTTTTACAGGTTAACAACAATCAATTAACAACTATTGATGTTTCGAAAAATATTTTGTTGAATTATCTTATTTGTAGGCAAAACAAATTAACACGATTAGATGTCTCTAAAAATCTATTATTGACAAGTATAAGCTGTAGCGCAAATCAAATAAAGAATTTAGATGTTTCAAAAAACACCAAATTAGAACAATTATATAGCGAACGAAACCAACTTAAAAGTTTAAATTTAAAAAACGGAAATAATGCTTTATTAAGGTATTCAGATTTACGAAATAATCCTGAATTGAGCTGTATTGAGGTAGATAATGTTGATTTTTCAAATACAAATTGGATAACTTTCAAAGATTCAAATACTAGTTTCAGCACTAACTGCACTTCATATACCATCATTCCTGATCCTAAGTTTGAAGACGAGTTAATAGCATTAGGTTTTGATACTGATGGAAAAAACGGAAAAGTACTTACAGCTAACATTGCCACTGTAACCTCCTTGGATGTATCCAATGCAGGAATAACAGATTTAACAGGAATTGAAGACTTTACTTCTTTACAAAGTTTAAGCTGTAACAACAATCAATTAACTAAGATAGATCTAAAATACAATCACGATCTAGAAAGTTTAAATATTGCAAATAACAAAATATCAGTATTGAAATTAGTTTATAATACGAAACTTGGAGATATTCAGTGCAACGACAATTTGATAAGAACATTGGACTTCTCTCTGCTTAAAAACTTGAGTCAAATTATGTGTCAAAACAACAAACTAGTTTCCTTAAATTTAAAAAACGGCACCAATAAACTTACTAATGGACCAAGTATTAAAAATTTTACCAGTAATCCAGAATTAACTTGTATACAAGTAGATGACGCTACCTATTCAAACACGAACTGGACTTTCTACAAAGATACTACAGCAAATTATAGTTCAGATTGTGCCTACTCCACTTTGATTCCAGATTCAAAATTTGAGGATAAATTAATTGCATTAGGCATTGATACTGATGGAAAAAACGGAAAAGTGTTAACTGCAAGTATAGAGAATGTAACAGCACTTAACGTTTCTACAAGCTCGATTACTGATTTGACAGGAATACAAGATTTTGTTTCGTTAGTTTTTTTAAATTGCAGCATCAATCAAATAACTGCTTTAGATACTTCTAAAAATTTAGCTTTGACAACATTAGATTGCAGTAATAATAAGATAACCTCTCTGGACGTTTCTAAAAATATAGCTTTAACAAAATTTAATTGTTTTAACAATAATCTTCAATCTTTAAACCTAAAAAACGGTAAAAATAGTTTACTAATTAAGGATAATATTGCTTTAAGTAATAATAGAAACTTATACTGTATACTGGTTGATGACGTTGCCTATGCTAATACTAATTGGTCAACAAGGAAAGATGCAACCACTGCATTTAATAGCGTAGAATGTATTGCATTATCATTACCTTCAAACAATTTTGCTATTGAATCTAAAGGTGAAACTTGCCTTAATACAAACAATGGCGAAATAAACATTACTGCAACAGCAGCTTATGGCTATAAAGCAACAATAAATGCAACTCCATATACATTTACCAATAACAGTTTAAAAGTAACCAATCTAGCTCCAGGATCGTACACGGTTACAATCACTATTCCTGGTGAAAACTTTGAGCAAATCTTTACTATCAATATTCCTAAAGGGGCAACTATAACAGGAAGATTAAGTAAGGTAACAGAAAAAATTGCGGTTGAAATTGCTACAGGAACGGCTCCTTATACAGTTTTCTTGAACGGAGTGGAACAATTTGAAACCAATGATACATCATTTACTGTGGATGCAAAAACAAGTGGTTTACTGGAAGTAAAATCAGCTAAAGCTTGTGAAGGAATTTTTGCGAAAGAAATTGCAACACTAGAGGGAACATTCTCTGCATTCCCAAATCCGACTTCAGGAGCTTTTGAAATAGAAATACCAACCACAAACAAGGAAGTTAGTATTAGTATTTTTAATTTAGAAGGTAAATTGATCTCCAACAAAAAATACAGTGTTGGAAATGGAAAAGTACAACTCTCATTAGACGATCAACCAGCTGGGATCTATATGACTAAAGTGGAGCTAGACCGTCCAGAATTTATAAAAATTATTAAAAAATAAAAAAATGAAACGTTTTCTATATCTATCCATAGCAGGACTTATGATTACTGCTTGTAGTAGCGGTGGTGACGAACCAGAAGTTAAAAATTCGGCTCCAACTACTCCTGGTTTAACTGCACCAGACGATAATAAACTTTGCTTAAACACCTCGGTTGTGTTTGAATGGAAACCAGCAACCGATGTTAATAACGATGCTATTACCTATCAATTGCAAGTAGCCAAAGACAATCAGTTCACTCAAATAATAAAAACTGAAGATATTCAAGGCTTATCTAAGAGCATCGATCTAGAAAAAAATACGGCGTATTACTGGAGAGTTAAATCTACAGACAGTAAAGGTCTTTTTAGTGCGTATTCCTCAACCTTTAAGTTTTACACCTCAGGAGATGCAGTAATTAACCATCTTCCGTTTGTGCCTGAATTAGTTGCACCTACTCAAAATGTGGTATTGAATACTTCAACCACTACATTAAAATGGAACGCTACTGATGTTGATGCTACTGATGTTTTAACGTATGACATCTATTTTGGAACGAGTGCAAATCCTACTACAAAAATCAAGGAAAATAGTACTTCAAAATCATTTGATGTGACCTTAGAATCTAGCAAAGAATATCATTGGAAAATAGTAGTCAAAGACAACAAAGGTGGAGAAACTACTGGACAAATTTGGAAATTTAAAACCAATTAATACTTTCCACTTTTAGTAAAAAAGCCCCGTTTTCTGTAAAAAGAAAATGGGGCTTTTATTTTACAGAAATAAAACATACAATTAATCCTCACTTTTAAGATTGCCATTTCCACACTGTCGCTCGTTTGCAACGAGTGCCTACTTAATTAGCTTTTAAAAAGATCATAGTGCTTACAAAGTGGATAATTCACTCTATCAATCCATTATGCACTAAAATACTAGGTTAGATAGCGGATGTATCTCCTTTCACTATAGTTCCAAAATTTAAAGGGCATTATTGTAATTGATACGATTAAACTTTTCACTGAAATAGGCACTCTTTGAAACAAGCGCAAAGGTGAAAAACGTCTTTGATTTTTAAAATTCCATATTATATGAGGACTCAGACCTAACAGGTTTTAACAAACCGTAAAGTTTGCAAAACGGCTGATTTAAACAGAAGTATTGCAATACGATGGTACTATTTTTTTGTACTGAAAACAAAACGTTCTCTCCTAGCCCCGATGGAAGTGGAAATCCTTTATTTAGAGCCGGTTTTTTAACCGGTTTTTAACAAAGATTGCACCGAACAGCGGGACAACTCGTGTGCTGGGCAAAAAATATGCTGCTCCTAGAAAAACACACAAATATTTCCGATGGACAGGCTTTTGAAATGAACTTTAAAGCACCTGACACCGTTTTAAGGCGCTGTTTGAATAAAAAACACTCGACTAACAAATTTATATTGCTTCGAATAATTTGCCAGGTAATGGCCTTATAACGCCTTTTAATTCCATATTTAAGAGCATTCCTGATATTTTGTAAATAGGGAAATCACAGCGTAGGGCAATAATGTCCATCAATTCTTTTCCTGTTTTTAGGAGGTAATCGTATACTTTTTGTTCGTCATCATCAAGGGTCACAAACAATTGCTTTTGTACGGGTTTAGAATCCTGCTGAATGTCCCAATTTAAGATATACACCAAATCAGCAGCGCTAGTGAGCACATTTGCTTTTTGGGTTTTAATGAGGTTGTTGCAGCCTTGGCTGTATTTATCGGTAACGCGACCAGGAACTGCAAATACGTCACGGTTGTAGTCATTGGCCATATTGGCCGTAATCAAGGAGCCGCCTCTATCTGCTGATTCAACAACGATGGTTGCCTCAGACATGCCTGCAACGATGCGGTTTCTGCGCACAAAGTTTTCTTTGTCTGGATTTGTAGTACTCCAAAATTCGGTCATAAAACCTCCGTTTTGTTCAACTGCAGCTACGTATTTTTTATGAGTTTTGGGATAAATTTGGTTCAATCCATGAGCTACAACGCCTATGGTTTGCAACTGAAATTCTATGGCAAGTTGATGGGCCACGATATCAACTCCATAGGCAAAACCACTCACGATTATTGGATTAAGAGGAGCCAAATCTGAGATAAATTTTCTGCAAAATTCAATACCGTATGCAGTAATTTGGCGAGTACCTACTATGCTAATTATTTTTTTATTTTTTAAGTCTATATTTCCAGATTGAAACAATAATAAGGGTCCGTCAAAGCAATGTTTGAGTCTTTCTGGATAATCTTGATCTAAAAAACTGGTTGTTTTAATGGCATTGGCTTTTAGGAATGCTAATTCTTGATTTGCCTTTTCAAATACTGATTTGTCTTTAAGGTTTTTTAATAGCGTAGCTCCAACACCATCAATGGCAGCGAGTTGGGTAGTTTTTGTTTTAAATACTTCTTCGGCAGAACCACAATGTGATAGTAATTTCTTGGCCATAATGTCCCCTACTCCCTCTACACGTTGCAAAGCTAAAATATAAAATAAATCCTGTTCGTTCATGCTAAATATTTGAAAGTGAAAAGTATAAATTTTTGGGGGAATTGTTAATAAAAATTGTGAATAAAATTTTGATAACTATTTTCATTGTATAACTTTGCTACTATGAAAATCGAAATTTATATCGCTCAGCTTTTATACCGTTATCAATGTGTAACTGTTCCTGGTTTAGGGGCATTTTTGACTGAAATCCAATCTGCGAAACTTGAGCAAGGTTCTCATTCTTTTTCTCCGCCTACCAAAAAAATAGCATTTAATGCAAATTTAAAAAATAATGATGGCTTACTAGCGAATCATATTGCGCTAGCTGAGAAAAAATCTTATGATTATGCCGTGGGAGCTATACAATATGAAGTATTCAAATGGAAAAAATCATTAGAAGAAAATAAATATTTGACTCTTAATAACATAGGTGACTTACGTTTGAATGCAGAAAACAATATAGTGTTTACCCCATTTGACCAAACCAATTATTTAACCAGTTCATTTGGTTTAGCTCCATTTATTTCACCACAAGTAAAAAGACTAGTCGAGGAAGAAGTGTTCAGTTTTGAAGATAATACACAAACGGTTACCTTTATACCAACAGAACCTAGAACTATTTCTCCATACTTAAAATATGCAGCTGTGTTTGTATTAGGTTTAGGACTTGTAGGTAGCGTGGGTTACCCTATGTATGAAAATCAAGTTGCATCTCAAACTTTACTGGTAAAAACTGCAGTACAAAAGCAAGTTCAAAACAAGATTCAAGAGGCAACTTTTATTATTGAAAATCCTATACCAGCGGTTACTTTAACTGTAAAATCTTCAGAAAAAGCTACCCTACCTTATCACATTATGGCTGGAGTGTATAGAGATCAACATAATGCTAATGCGAGTTTAAAAAATCTTAAAAAATTAGGGTTTCCTGCCAGACGTATTGCTCCCAATAAAAATGGGTATTACCCAGTTTTATACGGAAGTTATGCCACATTTGCAGAAGCAGAAAAAGCAAAAAAAGAAATCAACAATACGCACAATCCTGATGCCTGGATTTTGATAGAATCGCTTTAAAGTACACTTTATCACTGATATAAAATCCCCTAAATAGTAAAATTTATTTAGGGGATTTTTTTTAAAACTTGAATTAACTCTTTGTCCTAATACATCTCAAGTCAAGATTATATTGTTTGTTATACCGTTACTAGCTGCTGTAGTCTAATTCTACTTTGAGCAATAATAATTTTTATCAATTTCAAACGCAAACTAAAGTTCCAGCGGGGCAATTGCGGGTGTTCCATGTGTTCACTAATCATTATAATTGTAACCACAATCATGGCTAAATTATGACCAGTAGGCAAAAGCATAGGAAACAACATTAAGGCCCATCCTGCTCCTACGCACCATAAACCATGGTAGATTCCGTAAACAAATGCATCTCGTTTTGCCGACCATCCAAAGGCTGAAAGTGTCCAATGTTCGTGACCTCGGTTCAAACATTGCTGTTTTATAGGTGAAAATTGCCAAATTATAGCTACAATCATAAAGCCCAATGCCGGTAAATAAGACATAGGAAGTAACAAATTTAACATCATGATAATTGCAATCATGAATACACCGGTTACCATCCAAATTAGAACATAACCTAAAACAAATAACAAAGCATTTAAAAAACGATTCCGCTTCAAGCTTTGCATGTGAATTAGTTGAATGGGTACGATTAATTTAGGTAACATCATAGCCACAACCATTAACCCCCAGCCTAATAGCTGGGAAGAAAATGGATTCATTTCTAATAACATTTTTAAGGATCCAGCGGAAGGACCAGACGCAGAAACATGGCAGTGTTCCATAGTCATAATATTCCCAGGATTTACTAATAGCAGTACCCAAACAAGCAAACTGATGCTTATGATTATAAAGTTGATGCTTAATTTACTGTATTTTGATAGTTTCATACTTTCTTTTTTTGGTTTATTTGCCAGATCGGTAAATTCCTATCCTGCCTACAGTAATTTCACTATTATTAGGCAAAGGATTTGATGTTTTTATCTCGACATGGAGCGCTTCCAAAGTGAGATTGTTAGCAAGATGCAAATCATCAACAATACTCGTAATATTAAATTTAAAAGTAAGACCAGAACCTCCGTGAGCAGTATTTTTCATGGATGCCATTCGAATACCAAAAAGTGAAACTGTTTTTACTAAGGTCCCGTTTACAAATACGGATAAAAAATTAGCATTATTAGTCCCTGTTACATTCTCTAATAAAAGATAAACTTCATCAGGCATTGCGCTTAAAGACGCTTTAAGTAAGCTCTTAGAGACCGATTTCCATGCACTGGTATCAAGTGCTACACTTGCTTGGGTTGTACCACTATTCAATTTAATAGAATTGCTACTTGCGCCAACTAGCTCAGCATTACTTTTTGAAGGCATAGGATGATCATTAGAATTTACAGTAACTCCAAGTTTAGATAAACGCAAAACGGATTTTTCAACTGCGGTAGCTGGAGGTACTTTACTGTATGAAGTTAAGGAAAGATCATCATAAGTATAGGAGTAAAGGGCTTTATTGTAATATTTTAAATCAGTAGTGCTATTAACATCATCAGGTGTGTAGTACCATGGTTTTCCACTCGAGTCCAGTGGCATTGCAAATCTTGAATTTCCTTGCGCTGAAGGACCTGCTAACCAATTTGGATTTGTTGGATTACTATTAGTACCTGTTACATTCCAAGCAGCCCACATTCGATCAATATTGGCATGATGTAAAAAGAAAATAGGGTCTAAACCTGCTAATCCTGGGTCAGCCATTAAGCCTTCATATTCCTCACTTGGAGTGCTAGTAAGACTAATTGTAACAGCACCGGTATTATCTGTTAAACCTGCACCGTATGCACCCGTTAAATCGTCATTTATGCAGACTTCTAATAAACCACTACTTCCATTTGGTACAATAGCCCCATCTCCTATAAAAAAAGGAGTTCCGCCATTTACTCTCCCAACTAGAGCTCCCATAGCTACATCAACCATTGGATAAAGCGGTTGATTAACTGGAACAACAATGTGTGGAGAACCTTTAGCATCATATTGTTTACCGCCATTATCATGTGGATCAGCGGTCCAAGTCCCTTTTAAATAGGATACTGCAACTGTGGAACTTCCTTCAATAATATTTATTCCTGTACATTGCCAAGGTTTGTTGGCATGTACCGTAAACTTAGTACCAGAAAAAGACCAAAATTCTGAATTTAATCCTCCTACCATACCGTGCGTAAAATTATGAGGATTCATTTCTAAATCTCCAAAACCACCATTGCTGTGACTAAAACCTGTTTGTGCACCACCATAATGATCACCAAAAATAGTTATACCTTTTTCGTCAGGATGTCTTTTCGGATCATTCTGTGGATCAGCACCGCTACTGTATAAAGTATCCCATTGACATTCATCATTAATTGAACTAGTCAAACCCTTTCCCACTATTAAAAATATACCATTAGTAGGGTTACCCGTAACTCCATATCGTTCTGGAACATACAAAGGATTTGCAGTACCATCTGGCAACTCAGCCTCAGTAAATGCTGGAGGAATATAGTTTTCTTCAAAGGTTGGGGATTGATTCAAATAATTCCAATACGGCAAGGCCCAGTCGCTTGGTCCTCCTAACTGAACAATTGTATCTCTAAGAATATTTTCAAGAGCTACTAAATACCCTCTATGCCAAGGAGGAAAAAACCAAGTACCGTGCTGACATTGATTCCAAAACAAACTAATAAAATTTTGATCTGGCAATGTACCAAGTTTTGCTGATTCTGGTATTGAATTGATTTTAGTCCAATTAGGATAACCAGATGGTGCTGTATCTGTACCAAAATCACTCGTTAGATATTCTCCATGAATAGCGGCGTAGAACCACCAACTTGTGGGATTACTAATTGGTTTCAATTTCATTGCCCATACTGCTTTTGCATACCACAAAAGATCTAAATTCTCAAAGGTACCTCCGTTGTTCCATGCATTCGCTCTTGTAAATGTTGTCATAGTTATTTTTAGTTTGATTGATAGTTTTTATTAAGGTTTTTAACCCAAACTGGCGAATGGGTTAGCAAATCATAATGCCTTCTGTTGACTGCTAGATGGCCACTATTTACTTAATCGTTCCTAATTTCAGTGTAATGTAGGAACCTCTTTCGCCTAATTTAAGAACACACCCAAAATTTAATTTGGTTTATGAGCACTCAAAACTAAAACAATTATCACAACGGTAACCGCGTATTTTTACGTGTTTTATGATACTAAATAATGATTAGGTGTTTTATAAAAAAGATTTATCTTGTTAAATACACCCTCTTGCAAAAGTCAATTCAGAGCGTTCAAAATTATATTTTTGGGGATTTTTTTGGGAAGCAATTCCAGCTATACGTTACAATCTTATACGCCGAAACCCGGCGCATAAGGATATTCACTACTATCTGGGCTATGTTTTTGTTAACAAAAAGCGCATTACTTGCTTTAGGCTCCTTATAAACGTACTTTGTAAAGATATTAATTCAGAATCAAAGGGGCTTAAAACTATTCCTTTACATCAAAAAACCTTAATTCAAACTCGCTTTAAACATGCGCGCTTCATCCCAGGAAAATTTGGTGCCGTGTTGCTCCATCAATGCATTAAGTGATTCTTCTTTATACCCTGCAAAAGCAATAGCTAATTCCTGAAGTTTATCTTCGGGTAGTACCTCATTTATAGCAACAGCTTTGGTTTGTATCAGTTTTACAAAATGTCCGTAAATGGTTTGCTTGGTCAAAACACGAATAGCAGCAATATCTTCAATCGACTTTTTCTCTACCCACAACTCGTAGGTTTCTTGTACGGTTGTTTTCTTAGGAACATTCGTTTTACCCTTTTTGGATGTGTAACGTTCCAAATCTTTTTCGTCTTCTATGAGCGTAACATTCAATTCTTTAAACTGCTTTTGGATTGCTTCGGTTTTTCGAATGATATATGTTTTGATTTCCGAAGAAGTTAGTTTTTCTTTCGAGATGGTTTCACCAGAAACCACGGTTTCAATCAACAGTTTGGCTTTCATCAAACGCAATACCGTTTTGGTTTGCATTTCCTCCAATATGCTTAATTCATCAAAAAAAGTTTTGGCTTTCTTACTGCGCTTTACTTCTTCAATTTTCCATAAAATCTCAAAAACAAGATCATCCAAAGATTTGAAAAAATAAGCATATGCAGCTTGAACGCGACCCGCAATGTGATTTAAATCAGCAGTTTCTTGACTAAAAAGCAGGTGTAATTGTTTAATAAATTTTTGCGAAGGCTCTAGCAATTCATCCATGGCATTAGCTTGGTTTTTCGCCCAAACCGCATGTTTTGATTTCTCAGAATTTTGAGCATCCTCGTTGTAGCTAAAACGGTGATTGCGCCATTCTTGAGCCACATCATTCCAATCAAAAGATTGAACCAAATATTGATGAATAAAATTTTTAGTTTCAAAATGCAGTGCATTAGCCAAAAAATCCTCGCTTGCCTTGTTGTTGGCATAATCCATCACGTCTTGATCATTCGAAATGCCATTCATTCGCAACGCAGAAAGCAAAACAAGGCCATTTAACGAACGTAAACGCGATAATGCTACGTATGCTTGTCCAGGCAGAAAAACTTGCGATACATCAAGCGCTGCTTTGTCAAAAGTTAAACCTTGACTTTTATGCACCGTAATAGCCCACGCTAATTTGATAGGATAATGTACAAAAGTCCCTAAAACTTCCTCTTCAATCTCTTTAGTAGCGGGATCTACTCTATACCTGATGTTTTGCCATTCGTATTTTTCCACTTCAATCGTTTTATTTTCTTCAGGAAAGTGAACCAAAATTTCTTGACTTGCTAGTGATTTTATCACACCCATCTTCCCGTTGAAATAATGTTTATCAAACGACAAATCATTTTTAACAAACATAATCTGGGCACCCGCTTTTAATTTTAAATCATGTTCCACGGGGAAAATTTTATCCGGAAAGTCACCAGTAATCTCGGGCTTATAGGTTATCAACTCTCCTTTCAAATCAGTAAGCGCTTGCGCATTCATAGCGTCTGCTTTATGATTGTGAGTGGTCAAGGTAATGTAGCCTTTATTGGCTTTTAAATCAAAATCAGGTTTTACGTATTGATTTAATGTTTGTAAATCCTGTTGCGTAATTTGATTGTTACGCAAATTATTAAGTACTGAAATAAAGGCATCATCCGTTTGACGGAAAATTTTGGATAGTTCAATGTACAAAGGCGGATGTTGCTGAATGACATGCGAATGAAAGAAAAACTTACCGCGGTAATAATTTTTTAAAGTACTCCACTCCTCATCTCGAATCACCGGTGGCAATTGCAGTAAATCACCAATATACAATACTTGTACTCCACCAAAAGGAAGATTTTTCTTTCTAACGGTTTGCATCATAAAATCCATGGCGTCCAGTAAATCAGCACGTAACATACTTACTTCATCAATAATCAAAAGCTCCATGTTTCGAATCACAGATTTTTTTAATCCGCTCATTTTAAAATGCCTACGCAAAGTCGCTTTGGTTTCAAACTTGGTACTAGCAGAAAATTGTGGCGCCGAATTATCTGGAATAAAACCTCCAAAAGGCAATTGAAACATGGAATGAATGGTAACCCCTCCAGCATTTAAGGCCGCAATCCCTGTAGGGGCAACCACTACTGTATTTTTATGCGTGGTAGCAATGATTTCTTTAAGTAAAGTGGTTTTTCCCGTGCCCGCTTTTCCTGTTAGAAAAATAGAACGGTGCGTTTGATTGATAAAACGAAGGGTGTAAGCTGCTGCTTCAGAGATGGTTTGCATTAGGCGTGTAAATAAAAAGCAAATATAGTAAACGAAAATTCAATTAAAAATAGGCCGAGAATTCTAAATGCGTATTTGAAGCAAATTATTGAGTTTAATAAATGTACTATTAGGCCGATAAATAGCATTCATAAATAAACTAATAGAATTATGTGGAATGAATGATTTCTTTAGATAATTAAGTCCACAAAATTTATTAGGTTGCATGTTAAAACTAAAGAACTACAAGGCTTAGGGTTTAGATTACAAAAAATACATTTTTTTCCGAAATAAAAAAACGATGAATACCTAAAAAAAATAAGCAAAAAAAAGCCTTCAATCTAATAATAGATGAAGGCAGTATTTTGAATTTAGATACTAATTATTTTTTAGGATCTACTTTTTCTTCCGTTTTGGCAGAAGCTTTGTATTTGTCGTTCAATGCTTTAATGATATCTTTTGTAATATCAAATTTATCTTCGGCATATAAGATAGAGGCAGCATCACCTGTTCCATATATGTAAGCGTAGCCTTTTTCTTTACCGTAAGCTTTTATATATTTCTTTACACCGCTTATCAGAGAATCCATTTCTTTACCACTTTCTGCTTGTAATTCTTGTGCTAAAGCTTGTTGCGCATAACCTAATTGCTGTTCTCTTTTTTGCAATTCAGCACCTTTTTTCTGAGCCCATTCTTGTCCGTTGGCTTGAGCTTGTGACTGAAAACCTGCTGCTTCTTGTTTAAATCTATTGATTTCGGCTTCTAATTGTCTTCCCTTTTCCTCTGCTTTAGATTTGTATTTGGCTTCAAGATCTTTAGCTTCGGTATATTGTTTCATTAATTCAGACGTATCTACATAAGCAGTTTTTACTTCCTTAGTCGCTTCTGCTGGTTTGTTACAGGATACAAGTGCAATTGTTAAAGCAACAAGTATTAATGCTTTTTTATTCATAGTAAATTTATTTATTATTTGAAATTGGTAATTATTAATTTTCGTTGTTATTAATTTAGGTTTTTAGTATCTGTGACAAAAATATAAAAAAATAGATAGGATTGACAAAAACTTAAAAATTTAGTGGTTTTAATACCTATAGTATTTACTTATCATTCTTATTGAAAAAATAATTTTGAGCTATTAAAAACGACGTTCTCAGTTGATTTTAAAATAAAGATCTTAAAAATGCTATATGCTGAGGTATTTATACTCAAAATAACGCCTTAAAAGCGCTTAAATTGATTTTTGATCGTTTTTAAGCACATAAATGTGCGATGAGTACTCTAAATTTTTCTTTCCGTACCAATTTGATTTGAGTCCAACATAAATTGCCGAAAAATAATTCATTTTTCCTGTTTTGTATTTTTCTGAAAGCAAGCTAACATAAAAGGCATCGAATTTCATTGGAAGTACTTTTACTAATTTCATGCTTTCCTTTTCGAAAAGCATTTTTATAGCTGTTTTCGAAAAATGCCAAAAATGAATAGGCACATCATAAGCTGCCCAAAAAGTTCCGTACTGTTTTGCATCGAAAGATTTAAAATTAGGAACGGCTACAATTAAAGTTCCATTTGGCTTAAGCAATCGTTTCAGTTCTAAAATTTGCTCCTCTAAATTAGGAACATGTTCTAGCACATGCCACATGGTAATTACATCAAAAGAATGATTTTCTAATACTGCTGTTTTTTCAACAAAAGAAACACCTTTATTTTTTGCAATGGTTTTAGCTTTTTCACTTGGCTCTACTCCTATGGTTTGCCAACCGTTTTGTTTTGCCACAGATAAAAAATCTCCTGTTCCTGCTCCAATATCCAAAATACTTCCTTTATTTGGTTGAAAGGAATTAATCAAATCTAACTTATTTTTTAATGCAATGTTTTTTACAAAGTGATATGCTTTTTCAAACAATGAACGCTTACTATCAGTATGTGAAATATAATCTACGCTTTCGTAATACTTTCCTAAATTTTCTAAACTTGGTTGTGGAGACGTAATCAACATATCCAAATCTTCGTCATGATACAACTCAAAAGTTTCTTTTGAAACGGAATAATCTTTAACGGTTAAAAAATGCTTTTTGTTTGAAATGTCCATTAATTAAATCTTCTTTATGTTTTGTTTTTATACTAAACCCTGAAAGCGTTTATGAAAGCTTTCAGGGTTAAAATTATATATTATTCTAAATTTTCAATTACAGCACGACTTCAAGCCGTGGTTTCACGTGGAACAATTTTGTACTCAGTATTCAATAACAGTATAATTGATAATCGAAGATCAACCAAATACTTTATACTGAAGACTTACTTAACGACCCATGTAAATCAACAATACAGAAATATCACTTGGAGAAACACCACTTATTCTAGACGCTTGTGAAATAGTAACCGGTCTGATTTTGGATAATTTCTGTTTAGCTTCAATAGACATAGACTTGATTTTTTCATAATCAAAATTCTCTGGAATCTTAACATCTTCGAGTCTCAACAACTTATCAGCATTATTTCGTTCCTTTTCAATATAACCAGAATACTTTACTTGAATTTCTGCTTGTTCCAAAATTTCTTGATCTAAATCGTGCTCATCAATATAAGCAGTAACTTTTTCGAATTTTAAGATATCTTCTAAATCAATTTGTGGTCTAGAGAAAATTTTGAACATTTTATCTCCTTGCGTAATTAATGCAGTATTTTTAGCTTCCAAAATAGGATTGGCTTCAGCAACAGAAATACTAGTCTCTTTAAAAAAGGCAACCATCTTTTCAGACTCTTTTAATTTATGTTCCATTCTGCGCAAACGAGCTTCAGAAGCAAGACCAATTTCAAATGACATTGGAGTTAATCTAAAATCTGCATTATCCTGACGCAATAAAGTTCTGTACTCTGCACGAGAGGTAAACATTCTGTATGGTTCCTCAGTTCCTTTAGTAATTAAGTCATCTATTAAAACCCCAATATAAGCTTCATCTCTTTTTAAAATCAAAGGCGCTTTTTCGTTGATCTTTAAATGCGCATTTATTCCAGCCATCAATCCTTGAGCAGCTGCTTCTTCATATCCAGTAGTTCCGTTTATTTGACCAGCAAAAAACAAACCTGATACCAATTTCGTTTCAAGAGTATGCTTTAATTGTGTTGGCGGAAAATAATCATACTCTATAGCATAACCCGGTCTAAAAAACTTTACGTTTTCAAAACCTACAACAGAACGCAAAGCTTTAAATTGAATATCCTCGGGTAAAGAAGTAGAAAAACCATTCACATACACCTCACAGGTATTCCAACCTTCAGGCTCCACAAAAAGCTGGTGTCTTTCTTTATCAGCAAAACGATTAATTTTATCTTCAATAGACGGACAATACCTCGGACCTAAACTTTTAATACGACCGTTGAACATTGGAGAACGATCAAATCCTTCTCTAAGAATGTCATGAACATCCAGAGAAGTATACGTCATGTGACATGATTTTTGGAAAGCCAAAGGTTTTGTGAAATCAGAATAAGAAAACTTATCCGGCTTTGCATCACCTTTCTCTTCATTCATTTTTGAATAATCAAGCGAGCGACCATCTACACGAGGAGGCGTACCTGTTTTCATTCGGCCAGATTCAAAACCAACAGAAACGAGATCTTCAGTAATTCCATAAGAAGCACTCTCCCCTGCACGACCTCCACCAAATTGCTTATCACCAATATGAATCAATCCATTCAAAAAAGTACCATTTGTAAGCACCACAGATTTTGAACGAATCTCCAAGCCTAATGAAGTTTTGATCCCTTTTACAACTCCGTTCTCGATAATCAACCCACTAACCATTTCTTGGTAAAAATCAAGATTAGGTGTTCCTTCAAGCATCAATCTCCATTCCTCAGCAAAACGCATACGGTCACTTTGAACTCTTGGAGACCACATAGCAGGTCCTTTTGATTTATTGAGCATCTTGAACTGAATTGCAGTCTTGTCTGAAACAATTCCCGAATACCCACCTAGCGCATCAATCTCTCGAACAATTTGTCCTTTAGCTATACCCCCCATTGCAGGATTGCACGACATTTGCGCAATGTTTTGCAAGCTCATGGTAACCAAAAGCGTCTTCGATCCCAAATTAGCAGCGGCAGCGGCAGCCTCAGAACCAGCATGACCAGCCCCAACTACAATAACATCATATTCTTGATAAAACATTTTTATAAAAGTTTAATCCTTACGGATTGAATTTAAAAATTCAGTGTGTGTTCCACGTGGAACTAAATGAGCCCTTCTTTAAATTTGTGTTCCACGTGGAACTAATTTAAAACTTCAATTTTTTCGGTTCAACAAAGAACCGAAAAAGAAGAGTTGTGTTCCACGTGGAAAGATATGGTATTAATAAAAGATTAGTGTTCCACGTGAAACATAAGTATCTTTTCGTCTTCTTTCTTTCTCATTAATAAAGATTCAGAATCGCTCTTGTCTTTATAACCACAATAATGAAGTATACCATGAGCTAAGACTCTTTTTAATTCTTGCTCAAAAGTTACCTCAAAATCGTTAGCGTTATCTTGAACGCGTTCAATGGAAATAAAAATATCTCCATTCAATTCGTTGCCTACAGAATAATCAAAACTGATGATATCTGTAAGTGTATCGTGATTAAGGTACTCAAGATTAATTTTGTGAAGGTATTCATCATCACAAAAAATATAATTTATCTCTCCTTCTTTTTTATTTTCAGAAACTATCACAGCGGAAAGCCAAGTAGCGTAACTATCTTCGTTGTCTAATGTGAACGTGGATTCGTAATTAAAATTGATCATTTGTTGTTAAAATAAACTTGAACTTTAGTGTTGAAATTTGAGCGCAAAGGTAAGGATTGTCTATTTAAAATCTCTTTACTATTTAAATAATCTAGTAACGCAGCTGGAATCCTATTTGAACTACCGTTAAAATCTTTTTGATTGGTCTCTGATTGTCTTTTAGTATCTTCTCCTTGTTCTTGAATAGCTGAATTTAGTTTAAGTAATTCTTGTTTAATATTCAGAATACGTTGCATATTTTCATTATTAAAACCCTTATTAAGCAACTGCTTTTCTAAAGCTTTCATTTGCTCTAAGACATTCTGACCTATAGCTCCAATGCCTTTATTGTTAAGTTCATTTTGAAGAGACTCTCTCAACTGGCGTTGTTCTTTATAAATATCCATTATGTCTTGAGCTTCTCCCTCACCCGATTCACCTTTTGACCCCGATTGAGATGGCTTTCCACTACTACCTGGTTTAGGGGTATTGCCACTCTTTTGGCCTTCTTTCATTTTATCGGCTAAGCCATCCATCTTTTTAATAATATCTGGAAGTTGCATTCCATCATTACTTCCGGGTTTAGGCTTACCTTGACCCATACCCGACATCTGTGATTGCATACTGCTTAAAATAGAACTTAAAAAATCAGCTAGTTTATTAGCACTCGATACCGTGTATTGCTGATGAGAGAGTCCTTTTGCAATTTGAGCATCGGTAAAAGTGCTAAGTGACTTATCTAAATTATAAGAAACATTTCCAATTTCCTTAGTAATGTCATCAGTGAATTTTGGGTTTCTAAGTGACATAGAAAACAAACTATCATCGGCATGTTTAAACTGTTGTCTTAAATCTTGTTGGATTTTAATATTTTTATTAAACGCAGGGGAACCCGGTTTGAACTTTTTAAACTGATACATCAAGTCTTCTTGAGTCAATGAAAAAGCTAACAGATTATCTAAAATTTGTCTCAACATGGCAACATCCTCCTCCATTTGTTCTTGTTCAGCAGACTCCATTTCTTGAGCCATTTCTTGAGCCATTTGCTTCATCTTTTTGGATGCGTTCTTTTGATTGGATTTAGCTTTTTCTTTGTTATTTTTTGATAATTCAGAAATAGCTTTATTCAATTCCTCATCAACATCTTTCTTTTTAGAATCAGAATTTGGTAAAGATAAAGGTGCTTTTAATTCTTTATTCTCTTTAGACAATGCATCCAGTTCTTTCTTTAAAGAATTAAATTCTTCATTAATCTCCTTTTGATTATCCGTTTTATTGAGTTTATCATCATTAGATAAATTCTCTTGCTTGTTAGCTAATTTTGAAAGTTGTTCTTGTAATTGTTCCGCTTTCTTTTCTACGTAATATTTTTTAGTAAGCTCAACTAATTGTTCCAAACTCTTAACTTGATTCTTACTGTTTTGTTTGAATTTTTCCAATTTAGAAAACAATTGATCGTTCTGAATTTTTTCAGTTAAGGATTTTAATTCGTCTAATAACTTATCATTTTTATCTAAATCTTTCTCCGCTTTCTCTAAACGTTTTTGAAGTTCTTCTTTAAAAGCATCTTTCTTTTCCGTTTTAAATTGAGAAAGGTTTTCACTCATTTTTCTTGTGAAATCTTTCATGACAGCATCTTGCTTCATTTGACGTTGCATAAAATCATCCAATTTTTGTTGGTCTTTAAAATCAAGAATATCCTTTTCTTTGCCTAGTTGTTGCAATTTATCTAAAGACGAAAATTGCTTATCTTGTTGCTTTAAAGATTTAGAAAGTCCAGAAACATTACGGGACTGCGACTCTAAAACTTCAGCTACTTTTTCCTCTTCGCTTACTACCCTATTTGAGAAAATAGAAGACTTTGAACTTTTGAAATTATGCAAAGCATCGGTATCAAATACTTCAAAATAATACTCATAATCTACGCCTTCACGAACAGGTAGATTGCTTGGAAAAGAAAAAACAAACTGATCAAAAGAGGCTTTCTTGACAGCAATAGTTCCACGTTTAACCTGAGAAGGATTCTTACGATCATAATAAACAATTTGTAGTTTCGAAAGTCCATAATCATCAGATACCTGACCAATAACAAAATTCTTACTTACATTGAGACTATCTGGAGCTTTAGATACCATGATAGAAGGAAACTGATCTACTATTGTATTAATCTCATAATTCAGTTTCTCAAAATTAGCAACAGCATTATTGGAAGAAGTAATTTGATAATCCAGATTTCTAGAAATTCGCTTAGACAATTGGAAAGTATTATTCGATTTAACGAAAAAAGTTTTTTGAGTATCTTCAATAAACGAAACAGATTGTGTTTTAGACGTGTTCAACTTCCATGTAACAACTGTGCCTTCAGGAACCATAGCATTACCTGTTCCTTTAATAATTTCAGACTTTTTATTTAGGTAACCCGGAAATTGTAAATACATTTCAAAGTCGGCAATAGAAGGAACTTCAATTACATTCAATTCATAATCTGGGGATAAAACTCCGTTGGCCTCCACGTGAAACAATAAGGACTGAATAGGTTTAGTAATTTTAAATGAAAACTCTCCTTGGGCATCCTGTTCCATAAAATAAGTTTCATCATTTAAGAAAACGACTATGTTTTCGGGCATTATTTTACCTACTGTTTTCATGCGTAAAGTAAAATCAGAACCTTGCTCTACTTGTAAATTTTTGTTGAGAATAATAAATTTAAATGGCGCTGGTGGCTGAAAAGGCGAACTAAAGTTAACAACACGATTTAAACTTTGAGAAATTACAGCACTGTTTCCCGTGAAATAAATAAGAAAGACCAAAATTATGGGTGCTAAAGCTAAAGGATAATACTTAGAATTTGCTTTAAAATTAATAGCATTCCCAAAAGGAATTGGAGAAAGTGTATTGGATTTTTGCTGAATAGAAGCTAAAACTAATTCCGAAGATACTGAAGATTGATCTTGAGATAGCTGTAAAAAATTGATCAATTTGTCTTGAACTTCAGAAAAATGTGTTCCAATTATAGCTGAAGCTGCTTTATAATCTATACCCGACTTTAATTTAAAAAGCTTAAAAATGGGAATCAAAATAAAACGAAAAAACAAATAAGCTTCTACAATGATAAATAGAACAAATAAAAAAGTTCTATAGCTAGGTTTAAGCCATAAAAAATATTCAATAAAAAGAGTAAGTAAAAAATAAATTAAACCTAAACCGATAAAGAAAAGCGATCCTTTAATGAGTTCATTGGTGTAATACTTTTTAATAAAAGCTTCTAGTTTATGGTAAATAACATGCTGACTTTTAAGCATAAAATTGGTATTTATTTAACCTATAAAACTAATAATTTTAATTGATGCAGAATATCAATTTAAGTTAAATAAATATACCAAAATAAGAAAAGCGTAATAAATGTATAGAATTGTATCTTTGCAATAAAAAAAATCAATGTCTAAACAAGTTCGTGTGCGTTTTGCACCAAGTCCAACTGGACCTTTACATATTGGCGGAGTTCGTACCGCATTATTCAATTATTTGTTTGCCAAGAAAAACAATGGTGTTTTTTTTATACGAATTGAAGATACAGACCAAAACCGATTTGTTACTGGTGCCGAAGAATATATCATGGAAGCATTAGAATGGCTAGGAATTGCTCCTGATGAAACCATTGGTAAAAACGAAAAATTTGGACCTTACCGTCAAAGCGAAAGAAAGAATCTATACCAAAAATATGCAGCAGATTTGATCAATTCAGGCAATGCATATTATGCATTTGATACGTCAGAAGCTTTAGATGCGGCTAGAAAATTAGAAGAAGAACAAGGAAAAACGTTTATATACAACCATACTAACAGAGAAAAATTAGATACATCACTAGTAATTTCTAGAGAAGAAGCTGCAAAAAGAATTGCTGCTGGAGAACATTATGTAATACGTTTTAAAACCCCAGTGAATGAAACTTTGCATTTACATGATATTATTCGTGGTGATGTAAAATTTGAAACGAATCTTTTAGATGATAAAGTATTGTTTAAAAGTGACGGCATGCCAACGTATCATTTGGCTAATATAGTAGATGATCATTTAATGGAAACTTCGCATGTTATACGTGGTGAAGAATGGTTGCCTTCAATGCCTTTACACGTTTTATTGTACAGAGAATTTGGTTGGGAAGCACCACAATTTGCACATTTACCGCTAATCATGAAACCTATTGGTAACGGAAAATTATCAAAACGTGATGGAGATAAAATGGGTTTTCCTGTATTTCCATTAGATTGGAAAACAGAAGAAGGGGTTTCATCAGGATACAGAGAAAAAGGATTTTTCCCTGAAGCAGTCCTAAACTTTTTAGCATTACTAGGTTGGAACGACGGAACCGATAAAGAATTATTCTCATTAGAGGAACTAGTCTCCTCATTTGACTTAAATAGAGTTCACAAATCAGGAGCAAAATTTGATCCTGAAAAAAATAAATGGTTCAATCACCAGTATTTAATTAAACAAGAGGATGCAACTTTAGCAGAAGCCTTCTCCCCTATTTTAATAGAAAAAGGTTTTAATGTTGAAGAAACAAAACTTACTAAAATAGTTTCCTTGATTAAAGAACGTGCCCATTTTGTATCAGAATTTTGGGAAATGAGTGATTTCTTTTTTGTAGCTCCAACCAGTTATGATGAAAAAGCAAGCAAAAACTGGAAAGCTGAAACTCCTGCTTTAATGCAAGAATTAATATCTGTAGTGGAAGAAATTAACGATTTCACATCTGCAAATATCGAAACAATTGTCAAAGACTGGATGACGAAAAACGAAATTGGGATGGGAAAAATTATGCAACCATTTCGTTTGAGTTTAGTTGGAGCCTTAAAAGGCCCTCACCTATTTGATATTGTTGAACTAATTGGAAAAGAAGAAACTATTTCAAGAATTCAGAAAGCAATCGAAAGCTTATAAAAAGATATAAACGCCTTAGAATTTTAAGGCGTTTTTTTATACTAAATAAAGAAAGATAAATACGATAAATTGTAAAGTTTAATTTGTAAATTTATAGATAACTAAATCACATTATTATGTACATTGCATTAATTGTATTTCTAGTCTTTGGACTATTTATTTTACTATCCTCATTCTTTACCGTAAAACAACAGACAGCAGTTGTAATTGAACGCTTTGGAAAATTCTTAAGCATTAGACAATCTGGATTACAACTCAAAATTCCTATCATTGATAGGATTGCTGGAAGAGTAAATTTAAAAATCCAACAATTAGATGTTATCATTGAAACTAAAACTAAAGATAACGTATTTGTAAAACTAAAAGTTTCGGTTCAATTTATGGTTGTAAAAGAAACGGTTTATGATGCCTTTTACAAATTGGAATATCCACACGATCAAATTACTTCTTATGTATTTGATGTAGTTCGTGCCGAAGTACCAAAATTAAAACTAGACGATGTTTTTGAAAGAAAAGATGATATTGCAATTGCCGTAAAAAGAGAATTAAATGAGGCCATGACCACTTATGGTTACACAATAATCAACACTTTAGTCACTGATATTGATCCAGATATACAAGTAAAAAATGCCATGAACCGCATTAATGCTGCCGATCGAGAAAAAACAGTTGCAGAATTTGAAGCAGAAGCATCACGTATTAGAATCGTTGCAAAAGCAGAAGCAGAAGCAGAAAGCAAGCGATTACAAGGACAAGGTATTGCAAACCAACGAAGAGAAATTGCAAAAGGTCTAGTAGAAAGTGTGGATGTACTGAATAGAGTTGGTATCAATTCTCAAGAAGCATCAGCGCTTATTGTAGTAACCCAACATTATGATACATTGCAAGCCATAGGTGCCGATACTAATTCGAATTTGATATTGTTGCCAAATTCACCACAAGCAGGAAGCGATATGTTGAATAATATGATTGCATCATTTTCAGCTTCTAACCAAGTTGGTGAACTAATGAAAAAAAGAAATGAAAAAGATCACAGATCGAAAGATCATAAAATAGAAAATCACAGTTCAACTGATCATTCCGAAATTCAGGATAAAGAAGAATAAAAAATTAAAGAGGCCAAGTGCCTCTTTTTTTGTGCCATCATTTTTTTTGAAACTAAAATAAAAAATGAACTCCTCACCTACTCTTTCATTTTTTTAATAAAATGGTAACCAAAATTTTTTAGCTTTTTAAAAAAATAATTTTCACGTGGAAAAACAGAAAAAAGTGCATTTTCTAAATTTCAACAGTCTATTGGAACAAATAGGTACAAAAAGTAACTGTTTTTACGTCAAAAACTAATTACAACCTCTTGATTGAACGAAATTTTTAAAAACATACAGATTGATAACTAAATAAAATTAATCGCTTAAAATTAAAATATAAGCGTTAATTTTAATAACTAAAAATAATAAAAATTTAAATTAGAATAGAAATTAATAATAATAAGAAAACTCCCGATGAAAGGAGTTTTAGTATTGATAATATCTATAATTAAAAAAGTGATTTTCTAATTTAATAAAGCAAGTACTTTTTCGTTTTTTTCTACATTTTTTAATTCTGCTAAAAAAGCTTCAAATAATACTAGATTTTGAGAATCATTTTTCAAATTCAAAATTGCAGCCATTCGAACGGAAGCTAATTGACTTTTTAATGACATCGTATAAAATTTTTGAACCATATCTGCATCAAACGAATTAATTTCAACTTTATCAGAATATTGAACAATCAAATTAGCAAACAACAAAGCATTGTTATCATTCTTGATATTTTTGGTAACCGTTTGAACTAACAAACTATAGTTATCAACACTCTTAATGTTTTCAATAATAGGAATTAAAAGAGCGGCTGCGGCAGTTTCATCGTTTTCCTTAACGTACTTATTCAGATCTTTTTGAGTGTTCATCAAAAGATTTTCTTCTTTTTTTCCCTTTTCTTCCCAAGCATCTTTTAATCCAACAGTTTTGTTGAAAATAATAGTCTCAGCCGTACTGTCTTTATCAACATTAAAATATCCTAAACGCTGAAATTGAAACTTATCACCCGATTTTACAGTAGCTAAACTAGGCTCTACATATCCTTTTACAACTTGAAGTGAATTCGGATTCATGAAGTCCAAGAAGTTTTTATCTTTATGACTGTCAGGTGCTTGGTCTAAAAACAATCTGTCATACAAACGAACTTCCGTTTCCAAAGCATGAGCAACTGACACCCAATGCAAGGTACCCGCAACTTTACGTTGGCTAGCTTCACTTCCACTTCCACTCTTGCTATCTGCATCATAAGTAGCGTGAATTTCAAGAATTTCTCCTGAATCATCTTTTATAACAGATTCACCTTTAATGATATAAGCGTTTTTTAAACGTACTTCACGACCGATACTTAATCTAAAAAATTTAGCAGGAGCATCTTCTAAAAAGTCTTCTCTTTCAATAAACAATGTCTTTGCAAAAGGTACTTTTCTGAAACCAGCACTTTCATCTTCTTGATTATTCTCAGCATCCAACCACTCTTCTTGACCTTCAGGATAATTGGTAATAACCAACTTTATTGGGTCTAAAACAGCCATTACACGTGGTGCAGTTTTGTTTAAATCTTCGCGCAAACAAAATTCTAATAACGAATAATCGATGATATTTTCACGCTTTGCAACTCCGATAATTTCGCAAAATTTACGAATAGAATTAGCTGTATACCCTCTTCTTCTAAGACCAGAAATAGTTGGCATTCTAGGATCATCCCAACCGTTTACAATGTTTTCTTGAACCAATTGAAGTAACTTACGCTTACTCATTACGGTATAATTCAGGTTCAAACGAGCAAATTCGTATTGATTTGGGCGCACTTTAGTGTCGTCATAAATTTGATCCAAAAACCAATTGTACAACTCACGGTGCATTACAAATTCTAGAGTACAAATCGAATGTGAAATTTGTTCTATAAAATCACTTTCTCCATGAGCATAATCATACATTGGATAGATTTTCCAATCATTACCTGTTCTATGATGATGACGATGTAACACTCTATACATCAAAGGATCACGCATCAACATATTAGTAGAAGCCATATCAATTTTGGCACGTAAAACATGACTTCCTTCCGGATAATCACCATTTTTCATACCTTCAAATAAAGTCAAATTCTCTTCAACTGAACGATTTCTATAAGGTCCATCAACACCTGGTTGCGTAGGTGTTCCTTTTTGTGCAGCCATTTCTTCAGAAGATTGACTATCTACATAAGCCTTTCCATTTTTAATCATCATTACAGCCCAATCATACAATTGCTGAAAGTAATCAGATGCGTAACGTTCTTCAGCCCAGTTAAAGCCCAACCATTCCAGGTCTTCTTTGATAGCATCAACATACTCCTGCTCTTCTTTGGCAGGATTGGTATCATCAAAACGAAGATTAACTGGCGCATTGTACTTTAGACCTAATCCAAAATTTAAACATATAGATTTGGCATGGCCAATGTGCAAATAACCATTAGGTTCAGGTGGAAAACGGAAACGTAATTTATCTTGAGGAAAACCGTTCGTTAAACTGTCTTCAATGATTTGTTCTATAAAATGGAGTGATTTTTCTTCAGTTGACATCTTTTTGTTTTATTTTAGCAAAGATAAAAAAAACTTTAAGGTTTGAGTTTAATGTTTACATCGAAACCAATTAAAAGCTGGGATTTCAGCAGTATCTTTATACATAAAACTAACAATCAAAAATGGGAATAATAAAACTTAAAAATATCAGAACGTTCTCTTATCACGGTTGCTTGATCGAGGAGGGAAAAATAGGATCAGACTATCTCGTTAATCTTGAAGTAAAAACAGATTTACGTAAATCAAGTATATCTGACGATTTAAAAGATACAGTAGATTATGTGCTGTTAAACCGCATTGTAGTGGAAGAAATGGATATACGATCAGATTTATTAGAGCATGTAGCGCATAGAATTGTAAATCGTATTTTCAATGAAATTGCGGCTATATCAAGAATTGTAGTTCAGGTTTCGAAACTAAATCCTCCTATTGGTGGTGACGTTGAAGCAGTTACTATTGAAATGGAAGAGTATAGAAATTAATTTCAGTTATTCTAAACAAAGAAAATTACTTTGTAATAGAATTATATGCTTTATTTAGAAATTGAAACTTGTATTTAAGAAATTTTATAGTACATTTGCAAACCAATTAAATATTGGCGTCGTGGCCGAGCGGCTAGGCTGGGCTCTGCAAAAGCTCCTACTCCGGTTCGAATCCGGACGATGCCTCTAAAAGAGATACAGCAATGTATCTCTTTTTTTTATGTCAAATTTTTGGAGAATTAGGTAAAGTTTTGGTACGAAACCGCCCCGAAGTTTCTAGAGATAAACCACTTACCTTCAATAAAACTAGACTTTTTTTTTGGTTCATAGTCAAAAAAATATTTTTTTAAACCATTAAATAATTAAGAAAATTAAGAGTAAAAAAAGAATAATAAATAACTTAATGGTATGAGACTTAAATGACTTCAATGTTTAAATAAAAAAGCCGCTATTTTAAGCGGCTTACATATCTATTTTATTCTTGTTTTTCTATTTTTTCAAATGCTTTTTTAACCAATTCTTTTTCTTCAGGAAACCAACCTTGAGTGATTAGTACTATCCCAAAAACCATCATCACTACACTTATTCCTTTTTTAATTTTAAGAATATTTACAGGTGTAAGTTTAGTTTTTAATTGTTTGGCTAACAATATTTTAAAACAATCAATAATTAAATAACTCAAAATTACAGATATAAAAAAAGTTATCATTCTAGACGTTTGCATCTCCAGTTTTGGTCCCACAGATATAATAATGGCAACCCAAAAACCTAGAACACCTATGTTAATAAAGTTGAGCAAAAATCCTTTTACAAAAAGACTTATGTAATTTTTTTTGACAATTTCTTTGTCAATAAGATCGGTATTTATTTTTTGTTCTTTTTTTAATTGAACAAAAGAAATAATGCCGTAAGCTAACATAATAACACCACCAAAAATGAATAATGCTGGTTGATCTTTGATACTTTGTATTAATCTATAACTTCCTAAATACGCAATAGCAATAAAAAAAATATCTCCTAAAACAACACCTAAATCAAAAACCAAAGCGGCTCTGAATCCTTTTATAATACTGGTTTCAAGTAGTATAAAAAAAACAGGACCTATCATAAAACTAAGAAATATTCCCCAAGGAATACCAGCTAAAATATCGTTTACCATTCAAAATTAAAATTTGTTGCCTGTAAATATACCAAGGATTATCTATTTTTCTTGAATTTTACCACCTATGAAAACTTCTTTATTAATTTGTTTGGGTTTACCATAAATGAAAATAGAACCTCCAGCACGAACTTTTGCATCTACGAGCGTAGTAGCATAAACATCTGCTTCACCACCTGCAGAGACACTTATGGCGGTTTGTGTGGTAATTAAATCTTTGGAACTTAAAATACCTCCAGATGTAATTACAACGTCTTGATTTGTTGCTTTTCCAGTTAAGGTAACAATTCCACCAGCATTGACTTTTACGTTTACTTTTTCTACGTTTAAATCTAAAATAACTTCGCCACCAGATGTTGCATTTACTGCTAAGCTAGTTTGTTTAAAATCATATTCACTAGAAACATAAGCACCTTCACTAACTGAAATTTCTTCAATTTTATTATAATATAATTTTACAGTGATGTCATTACCTGAAAGTAATTTTGGGAACGGCATTCTTATTTTTAAAATTCCGTTTTTATTTACCGTCTCTAATTCTTCAGATCGATCACCTGTAATAACAATCTTGTTTTCCGAAGCTGGAATTAATAACACTTTAATATTATCAAAAACTTTAACTTCATCAAAATCACCTAGATTTCTAGATACTTGCGCATTCGTAATTTGACTTAAAATTACAAATGCAAGTAGTACTATTTTTTTACTCCAATTTCTAAAATTACTTTTTTGATATTCCTGAATCTTTGATTTCATTTTTTTTACTTTATAGGTTCACTAACTCTTCTTAAAAAATTAAAATCCAACTGTTTTTTAACTAAATCGGCATTTTTAACTTTAACGAAAATTTCATCTCCTAATTGCAATAACTTACCAGAAGTTGCTCCTGTTAATGCATATTGTTTTTCATCGAAAGTGTAATAATCATCGCGTATGTCTCGAATACGAACCATTCCTTCGCACTTATTTTCGATAATTTCAACATAAATTCCCCATTCTGTCACACCCGAAATTACACCCAAAAATTCTTGATCCTGATGATCTTGCATGTATTTTACTTGCATGTACTTAATAGAATCACGTTCCGCATTGGTTGCCAAACCTTCCATAGTTGAAGAATGTAAACATTTGGTTTCATACGTTTCTTCATCTACTGATTTTCCTCCATCAAGATAAAACTGTAACAAACGGTGCACCATAACATCTGGATAACGACGTATTGGTGAAGTAAAATGCGAATAATAATCAAAAGCAAGTCCGTAATGACCAATATTATCTGTCGAATATTTGGCTTTACTCATACTTCTAATAGCCAGTGTATCAATTAAATTTTGCTCTTTTTTACCATTAACATCAGCCATTAATTGATTCAAAGATTTAGAAATATCACCTTTATTTCTAAAATCAATTTTGTAACCAAACTTAGCAATTACGGTTTGCATGGCTATTAATTTGTCTTCATTAGGCTCATCATGGATTCTATAAATAAAGGTTTTCTTTTGTTTACCAATGTATTCGGCCACTTTTTTATTTGCCAAAAGCATGAACTCTTCAATCAAATGATTGGCATCTCTGGACACTTTAAAGTAAACACCTTGTGGTTCACCCGCATCGTCTAAGTTGAATTTTACTTCGACTTTATCAAAAGAGATAGCACCATCAGCCATTCTCTTTTTTCTAAAAATCTTAGCTATTTCATCCATTTTAAGCGTTGCTGCGACAATTTCTGCAGGAACTTGATATGATACTCCAGTGATCGAAATTTCTACAGGAATAACATCTTGTTTGGTTTCTATGATGTGTTGCGCTTCTTCATAAGCAAAACGTTGATCAGAATAAATAACTGTTCTACCAAACCACTGGTTTACCACTTGTGCTTTATCAGTAATTTCAAATATGGCCGAAAAGGTATATTTCTCTTCTTGCGGACGTAATGAACATGCAAAGTTTGATAAAACCTCAGGCAACATAGGTACTACTCTATCCACTAAATATACCGATGTGGCTCTTTGATAAGCTTCATCATCAAGGATGGTTCCTTCTTCTAAATAATACGAAACATCAGCAATGTGAATTCCAATTTCATAATTACCATTTTCTAATTCTTTGAAAGACAAAGCATCATCAAAATCTTTAGCATCTTTTGGATCAATGGTAAAGGTTAATGTATCACGCATATCACGACGATTGGCAATTTCTTCTGCAGTAATCGAAGTATCTATTTTTTGCGCATAGGTTTCAACTTCAATAGGAAACTCTGATGGCAAACCGTATTCAGCCAAAATAGCATGAATCTCCGTATCATGTTCACCTGGTTTACCTAAAACTTTCACAACGGTGCCAAAAGGACTATCAGCACGTTTTGGCCAATCTTCAATATGTACCAAAACTACATCACCTTGCTCCGCCTCGCCTATTTTATCCTTTGGAATAAAAATATCAGTATACATTTTTGGATTGGCAGTAGAGACAAAAGCAAAATTAGCTTGGATATCAATTACGCCCACAAAATCTGTTTTGTGTCGTTCTATGACCTCAATAACTTCACCTTCAGGACGTTTTCCTTTTCTGCGGTTATACACATATACTTTTACGATATCTTTATCTAAAGCATGATTCAAGTTTGCGGTAGGAATAAAAACATCATCCTCAAGATCTGGACAAACAAAAAAGGCTGTTTTACGACCCGTCATATCAATTTTACCTTCGTAATAATCTTGACTAGCAGCTTTTACCAAAAATTTACCTGGTTCCGACTCAATAATCTTGTTTTGCGAGGCTAAAATTTTTAAATCTTTTATAATTTGATTTCTACTCTCCGTATCATCAAGTTCTAGCTTTGCTCCTATTTGTTTATAATTGAATGCTTTATTAGCACTTTGCGATAGTATTTTTAATATTTTATCTGTGAAATCTTTCCCTTTCTTTATCGGCTTTCTTAATCTTTTACTCATAAATCTTGTTCTTAAAAGTCTAAAATTACGAAATACTACATTGTTATCACTAAAATAGCGCTAGTTTTAAATAAAATATAACTTTACGTAATAGTTGTATCTTTATAAAAACTATACCAATGGAAGCATTTAAAACGATTGCTATATTCAATTACGCACACGAAATTGTGGTCATCAAACATTTATTAGAGCAAGAATCGATTGCTCATTTGTTCGAAAACGAAAATCTTGTATCAGTTGATCCGTTTGGCAGTTTTGCCTACGGCGGAATCAAACTCAAAATTCATCAAAACGATTTTGAAAAAGTGCAAGCTATTTTGGATCACTTGAACAACAATTTGAAAATCGTTTGAGATCAATTTTAAAAATTTTTGAATTTTCTTTTTTCAAAGTTGTGAACATATATTTAAATAAACAAAAAGAAAAATTAAATTTTAAATCCTTCTTGGTTGTTATTATAGTGTGTTAATAATGGCAATAAATTTTTTAAAAATGATATTGAAAATCAGTTTTAAGATGTTATTTAGACTTATCAACATACTTATATTATATTAATCTATTGATTTTAAAATAGTTTCTATTTTTAATTAACAACGGTTGATAATTACAAATAAAATGAATTTGTAAATAAGTAATTTTTTAAAATTAGTTAATAAAGTACTTTTGAGTATTGATAACTTTTCTAAAAATTCATCAAACTAAATTAGGAATTAATAAGTCAGTTTTTGATTAGTTATTTTTTTCATTTAACCAAAAAATAGTTCTTATTTTCTATCTCAAGTTATGAACATTTTATGTTAACTTAAAGTTATCTGAATATCAAGCATTTGCATTTTGGTATTAACAATGTAAAATTTTAACATTTTAATGTTACTCTTTACACTGATTTACAAGTATTTATGCACTTATTAAAATTGTTAATAACTGCTAAATATTTCATTACTAAGTCTTTAAATAATATTATAAAAATGGCCTGAAAATAGTGTTTATAACAATCAATTTTCCTCAATAAACTTAGATGTATTTCCTCTTCAATAGTAGAATAGTTTCTCTAAATTTGCAACACACAACTTAAAACATACAAAATGAAAATTTCAATAGGAAACGATCACGCCGGACCAGATTACAAAAAGGCAATTGTTGAAATGCTTATCGCAAAAGGACATCAAATAACCAATTATGGAACTGATTCAGTTGATAGTGTTGATTATCCTGATTTTGGGCATCCAGTAGCTACTGATGTAACAGAAGGTAAAGCTGATTTAGGAATTGTAATTTGCGGAAGCGGAAACGGAATTGCTATGACTGTTAATAAACATGCTCAAGTTCGTGCAGCTTTGTGTTGGACTAAGGAAATTGCAGTTTTAGCACGTCAACATAATGACGCTAATATTATAAGTATCCCTGCTCGTTTTACTTCAATTCCACAAGTATTAGAAATGGTTGAAGCTTTTATTACTACTGATTTTGAAGGGGGCAGACACCAAAATCGTGTCAATAAAATAGCCTGTCAATAAAATTTTGACTGCTTCGCAGCTCTAAAATTACATCGAGCTCGGTTTTTGTACCGGGCTTTTTTTATTTTCTATTGACTAAATTAATGTAAATTCAGTCAACATACTGACTGAATTAATGTTAATTCAGTCAACGTACTGACTGAATTAACGTTTTTTAAGTATATTTGTATCTAAATAATTAAAATTCAAGCTTATGAATTTTTTAGAAAGAGGAATAGATACATTATTTTCTAAAAGAGTTTTACCTAATAAAGTATTGATTTTATTAGGTGCAAGGCGTGTGGGTAAAACAGCTTATATCAAAAATTATCTTGCTACCATTCCAAAAGACGATTATTTACATTTGAATGGCGAAGATATTCAAGATGCTGATTTACTCAAAGAAAGGTCAGTTGCTAATTATAAACGTCTTTTAAATAAAGTAAAATTATTAGTGATTGATGAGGCTCAAAATATTCCTGATATCGGACTCATTTTAAAATTAATAGTTGATTCTATTGATGATATAAAAGTAATTGCTACAGGATCTTCGGTTTTTGACTTATCTAATAAGTTGGGAGAGCCATTAGTAGGCAGAAAAAATACTATTTACTTATTTCCTTTGGCACAAATAGAATTTGCTAAATATGAAAACTTTAAAGAAACCACTCAAAAATTAGAAGAACGATTGCTTTTTGGGTCATATCCAGAATTAGAGCAATATCCAGAATGGGAGGAAAAGATTAACTACCTGAAAGAAATCGTGAATTCGTATTTATTAAAAGATATTCTAGTTTACGAAGGAATTAAACAATCCAATAAAATACTGGATTTATTAAAGTTAATTGCTTTTCAAATAGGGCAGGAGGTATCCTTGCAAGAATTAGCAAGGCAATTGGGTATTTCTAAAAATACAGTTGAAAGTTATTTAGACTTACTTTCGAAAGTGTTTGTGATTTACAAAGTACCTGGTTTTAGTAAAAATTTACGCAAAGAAATAACCAAATCAAACAGATGGTATTTCTATGACAACGGCATTCGGAATGCAATTATAGCTAATTTTAGTCGGTTAGATTCCAGAACAGATGTAGGCGCCTTATGGGAAAATTATTTGGCTTCGGAACGTATAAAAAATCAAAATTACACACAGAAAACGGTTTCTAATTACTTCTGGAGAACTTATGACCAACAAGAATTAGATTGGCTTGAAGAAGAAAACGGTATTTTAAGAGGGTACGAATTCAAATGGAACGAAAACAGAAAAGCAAAAATTCCTACGGCTTTCGCCAAAGGGTATCCAGAAGCTAGTTTTGAAGTGATTAACAAACAGAATTATTTAGATTTTATTAGCTATGAGTCCGAAATAATAGACCAGAAAGATCAGTCCGATTTGTAAAGTAGCAAGTAACCAAAACTTCCATAAATAGCTTTTTTTTGCTGTTTTATGTCTAAAAAGTAACATTGCAATTCCTGAACCAATTGTGCCGACTAGAAATACAAAACTTAAAAGAGTTCGTTCAGGTATTCGTCTTTTTTGATTTTTAGCTAAAAATTTATCATAACCTATACTCACAAAAGCGATTAGGTTAATCACAAAAAAGAAATAGAATAAAACAGTCATTTGATTTAAATTAAAGTCAAAGATATTATTTTAGCCTTTAGAAAATAAAGACAATGACAAATATAGATTTCATTAAAAAACAGGTTGCTACAGCAGCTATAAACATTCAAAAAACAGTTCAACTTTTACAAGAAGATTGCACGATTCCATTCATTTCCCGTTATCGAAAAGATACCACTGGAAATCTAGATGAAGTACAAATTGAACAAATTGCCAAACTTCAAAAAGAATACGAAGCAATTGCAAAACGCAAAGAAGCAATCTTAAAATCAATTGAAGAGCAAAACGGATTAACACCTGAATTAGACAAAAAAATACAACAAAGTTTTGATTTACAGGAATTAGAAGATTTGTATTTGCCATTTAAAAAGAAGAAAAAAACCAAAGCTGATGTGGCTCGCGAAAATGGTTTAGAACCATTAGCAAAGATCATCATGACTCAAAACAAAGAGGATATTAATTTCCTTTCAACGAAATATTTGAACGATAATGTGACGAATGAAGATGCCGCTTTGCAAGGCGCACGAGACATCATTGCCGAATGGATCAACGAAAATATTTTTGTTCGTAAACAATTGCGTCGCCTTTACGAGCGCAAAGCAACCATTACAACCAAAGTAGTAAAAACCAAAAAAGACGAAGAAGGCGCTCAAAAATTCAACCAATATTTTGATTGGTCAGAACCGTTGACAAAAGCACCTTCGCATAGATTATTAGCAATGCTTCGTGCCGAAAATGAGGGTTTTATAAAGTTTAAAGTCGAAGTAGATCTTGATGAAGCCTATGATATTATTGACGAATTGGTTTTAAAAGGAGACAGTCCAGCCACGCCACACGTACAATTAGCCATTGAAGACAGCTACAAGCGATTGCTAAATCCTGCTATTTCAAACGAAGCTTTACAGGAAGCAAAAGCCAAGGCTGATGCCAATTCGATTCAAGTTTTTGCTACTAATTTAGGACAGTTATTGCTTGCACCACCGTTGGGTGAAAAAAGAATTTTAGCCATCGACCCAGGATTTCGTTCAGGTTGTAAAGTAGTATGCTTAGATGAAAAAGGCGATTTAATTTACAATGAAACCATTTATCCGCATGCGCCACAAAACGAAACCGCGATGGCCATGAAAAAAATAAAATCAATGGTAAACGCGTATAATATCGACGCAATTTCCATTGGAAACGGAACGGCATCTCGAGAAACCGAATTTTTTATCAAGAAAATTGCTTTTGATAGAGCGGTTCAGGTTTTCATTGTTTCAGAGGCGGGTGCTTCGGTATATTCGGCATCAAAAATTGCTCGTGAAGAATTCCCTAATTATGATGTTACGGTTCGCGGATCGGTTTCTATCGGTCGCCGATTGAGTGATCCTTTAGCGGAGTTGGTAAAAATTGATCCAAAAGCCATTGGCGTAGGCCAATATCAGCACGATGTGGATCAAAGTAAATTGAAAGAGGAACTGGATACTACTGTGGTGCGTTGCGTGAATTCAGTGGGAGTAAACATCAATACGGCGAGTAAACATTTGTTGAGTTATGTGAGTGGAATAGGAGAGAAGCTAGCCGAAAATATTGTGAATTACCGTTCAGAAAATGGTCCTTTTGAGGATCGAAAACAACTTAAAAAAGTACCTCGTTTGGGCGAAAAAGCTTTTCAGCAAGGAGCAGCTTTTATTCGAATTAAAGACGGAAAAAACCCATTGGATAACTCAGCCGTTCACCCCGAAGCCTATTCAATTGTGGAAAAAATGGCCAAAGATTTAAAGCTGAAAGTCACTGATTTGATTGCCAACAAGGAGAAAACAGCCTTAATTAAACCAGAAAATTACGTTACGGCTGAGATAGGTTTATTGACTTTAAAAGATATTATTAAGGAATTAGAAAAACCCGGTTTAGACCCTAGAAAGGCTGCAAAAGTTTTCGAATTTGATCCGAATGTAAAAACCATTAAAGATGTTAGGACTGGAATGATTCTGAACGGAATTGTCAATAACATTACCAATTTTGGTTGTTTTGTAGACTTGGGTATTAAAGAAAGTGGTTTGGTACACATTTCTCAACTTAAAGCAGGCTTTGTAAGCGACGTAAACGAAGCGGTGAAGTTACACCAGCACGTTACCGTAAAAGTTACGGAAGTAGATGAGGATAGAAAGCGAATTCAGTTGACGATGGTTTTGTAAAATAAAAAAGTCCTAGTTCTTAAAATGAATTAAGAACTAGGACTTTTTAAAATATTGTTTTTTAAAAAAAGATTACTCTTTTGTTTCTTCTTTTTTACTTAAAGGCTGGCTGTCTTCTTTTGCAGCATTCTTAAATTCCTTGATCCCACCACCAAGACCTTTCATTAATTCCGGTATCTTTTTACCACCAAAAAGGAGTAAAACAACAGCAATGATTAAAATCCATTCTGAACCACCCGGCATGAAACCTAAAGTTATGTTTAAAAAGTTCATATCTCTAATATTTAAATATAAGTTACAAAGGTAAATAGAAATATGCATCCTAAATTTTTTTTAGTGTTTTTTTTTAATGCAAGCACCGTTAAAAATTTACTAAAAAAGAGATTTCTATTTTAACAGCTTGTAAAAACTAGTAAATACAAGCAATAACAATTATTGTTATATTTGTTTGATAAACAAATTCTATGTCCAAGAAAAGACTAAAACGTAAATTAATAAGGGAAAATTTATTCAATAAGAGGCGTTTAATTATCTTAAACGAGGATACTTTTGAAGAAACTTTTTCCTTGAAACTTACTTTAATGAATGTATTTGTAGTAGCAAGCGTTGGGGCAATACTTATTATAATTGTTACTACTTTTATAATTGCATTTACGCCCTTGAGAGAGTTTATACCAGGCTATTCATCCTCAAAATTAAAAAGAGAAGCCATAGAACTTGCTTTAAAATCAGATTCTTTGTCTAAGGCTATTAAACAAAATGAGGATTATTTGAAAGGAATAAAAAAGGTATTGACCGGAAAATTAGAATACGCAAAATTCAACAAGGATTCCATTTTAGAATCGGCAACTACTTCAGATAAAGAAATAGACTTGTCCCCTACTGATGCGGAGTTGGAGTTACGAGAACAAGTTGCACTTGAGGACCAAAAAGCAAAATCATCTGGTTCTAAAACTAAAAAGTCAAACTAAAAATCTTTAAAAAGAAGCACCTACATAATGTCAATAAAATCATTTGCTGCAAAATTATTTGCACATAAAATATACCAGAAAACGCAAAAATGGGCAGCAGAACCAGTTGCTACACAGCAAAAAGTATTGCAACAATTAATTTCTCAAGCAAGCACTACTCAGTTTGGAAAAGACCATCATTTTGAAAGTATAAAAACCGAAAAAGACTTTGCAAAGCAGGTTCCTATTCGAGATTATGAGGCGTTAAAACCTTATGTTGACCGAGTGGTGCAAGGCGAAGCAGATATTCTATGGAAAGGGAAACCTTTGTATTTTGCTAAGACATCCGGAACTACATCAGGAGCAAAGTACATTCCGTTGACTAAGGAATCAATGCCGTATCATATTGAGGCTGCTCGCAACGCGATCTTGCATTACATTCATGAAACCAGAAATGCAGATTTTGTAGATGGTAAAATGATTTTCTTGCAAGGAAGCCCGATCTTAGAAGAAAAAAACGGAATAAAACTAGGAAGGTTATCCGGAATTGTAGCACATTTTGTTCCAAAATACCTTCAAAAAAACAGAATGCCATCTTGGGACACCAATTGTATTGAAGATTGGGAAACCAAAGTAAATGCAATTGTAGAGGAAACGTTTCACGAGAATATGGCTGTGATTTCAGGTATACCTTCTTGGGTGCAAATGTATTTTGAGAAGTTGCATCAAAAAGGAGGGAAGCCTGTGGGCGAAATTTTCAAAAACTTTAATTTGTTCATTTACGGCGGTGTGAATTACGAACCGTATCGGGCGAAGTTCGAGAATTTAATAGGTCGAAAAGTAGACAGCATTGAATTATTTCCAGCTTCGGAAGGATTTTTTGCGTATCAAGATTCTCAAAAGGAAAAAGGAATGTTACTACTGCTGAACTCCGGAATTTTTTATGAGTTTATCAAAAGTGACGAATTTTATACCGATCCCGATGGTTCGGGACCAAGACGCTATACCATTGGCGAAGTTGAATTGAATGTCAATTATGTTTTAATTATTTCTACCAATGCTGGACTTTGGGGGTATAATATTGGTGATACAGTTCAGTTTACGAGTTTAAAACCGTATCGAGTCATTGTATCTGGCAGAATCAAACATTACATATCGGCTTTTGGAGAACATGTTATTGGTAAGGAAGTAGAAAGTGCGTTGCAAGAAGCTATTATTGGAACATCAATCAGAATTAATGAATTTACAGTAGCCCCACAAATCACGCCAGTCGATGGATTACCGTATCACGAATGGTTTATAGAATTTGATCCCGAAGGATCGGGAGAACCAGAAAATTTAGAGAATTTTGCGGAAGCGCTAGACAATGCCATGCGCAAACAAAACATGTATTATGATGATTTGATTGTGGGCAAGGTGTTGCAAAAAGTTGTGGTTACCAAAGTAGTTAAAAACGGTTTTCAAGAATACATGAAATCGATTGGTAAATTAGGGGGGCAAAACAAAATTCCAAGACTTTCGAATGACAGAAAGATAGTGGATTTGTTAAAAAGAGAATAAATGTCATACCTTTGCAGGTTAGAAAATAAGTAGAAAATGAAAGAAACAAAAAATATATCGCGCTCAAGAGCACAAGAATCATCGGCAGCCATTGAAAAAATGTACATTACCATGCGCCACCTTTTTAATAGAGGATTTTACAAGCCAATGGGAGTGTCAGGGGATACGCTTCGCGAGGCGTTGCTTGCGTTACGACCAGAGATTTACGGGAATATTGCCGAAGAGAAAGTAGAATTGAACGGACTTTTATACGTAATTGAACGACTTCCGGTAGGAATTGAAGAATGCCGTTTTATCAATCTTACTTCAGACGAAGGTTACTCTAAATCGCATTTTCAAGCTATAGTACCTCCAAAAAGACGTCGTAATTGCTACCGAATTGATGAGGAGCAAATGAATGTTGAAATTACAAGAGGGCGATCAGATATTTACGATATTTTAACGCACTTGACCTTCATATTTATTGAATCGCACAAAATCAGAAACCGTGTTTTATTGGATGATGCTGGTGAGGTTTCTCGTGATTGGTACAAATTAGAGCAGGCAGTTTCTCAAAAGAAAAAGCTTACGCAAGTAGAGAAAGAAAAAGCCATTTCGCATGCAGCTAACATATTAGGTAGAACTTTTGCTGAGGTTTTGGATATTTATGATGCCTTTGGTTCAGCAGCAGCACCAGACCGTTTTTTACACGTGATTTATTGGTTAGGAAAATTAGCTATTGAAGAAATAGTTGATGACAACAAGAGAACCATCACTTTTAGTCCTATTTTAAGAGAACGTTTGGGACACCACATTCATGGCGAAGTTTGGGCTACCAATATTAAAGAGGTTTTAAAAGAAAATCAACTCTTAGACAGACCAATTCACGTAATCAGTGCCAACATGCACAGTGTGATGAATTCGATTTTTGCAACTGAAGTGTTGAAAACGAAGTTCAAAGACAAATCGGATTTCTTTATTTATGAAGAGCTAAGTAGATCCGGAGCTGATGAGGTACGCAATCAAGTTACTGCGGTTGCATTGAAACAAGGAATGATTTCTTTGCCAGATACCTCAGGAACTAATATTGATGTACAAATTTTTGATACCGCTAAAATCAATTGGGCTAAAACCTCATTTCCTAGTGCCAAGACTGATGATAAAAAACCAGTTTTAATAGTGATGGATTATGCTTTTGGGGAACAAGCCTATGAGACAATTGACGAGTTGTTGAAACCTTTTAAGAAAGACACTTTATTAAACGTAGAATCGGTTTCTATCATGGGTAAAGCAGGAATTTTAGAGGGAGGAAAAGGAGATATCATGATTCCTAATGCGCATATAAATGAAGGAACTGCAGACAATTATTTCTTTGAAAACGAACTAACTGCCGAAATGTTTGAAGGTAATGACATTGCCGTTTTTGCAGGTCCAATGGTTACTGTACTGGGAACTTCATTACAGAACAGAGATTTATTAAAGTTTTTCCACGATTCTACTTGGGGAATTATTGGTCTTGAAATGGAAGGTTCTTATTATCAAAAAGCCATTCAATCGGCCTCAAAAATTAGAAGAAGTGTTCCTCATGACATCAAAGTACGTTATGCCTATTACGCCTCAGATAATCCGCTAGAAACAGGAAGTACTCTTGCCTCTGGAGGATTAGGAACAACAGGTGTAAAACCTACTTACTTGATCACAATTAAAATATTGGAACAAATTTTCAACGTAAAATAATAACAATAAATGAGTATAAACTCGCATAGCGATTCAGAAATTGACGTATTTCAAATTACCAGCAAAGTAAAAAAAGGTTTTGAACGCTTGAACACCTTGTTGTTCCATTGTATTCATTTTTTTGTAAAGCAATGGAAGATTGTCTTAGCATTATTAATCATTGGTTTTGGTTTGGGATTGTTTTTGGATAAGAATAATAAATTGTATACTCATGAAATCACTATAATTCCCAACTTTGGTAGTGTGGATTATTTGTATTCTAAAATCAATTTGATTCAATCTAAAATTAATGCTGGCGACATCGTTTTTTTACAAAATGAAATAGGATTATCCCAATCTAAAGATTTAAGAAAAATTGAAATCAAACCCATTGCTGATGTTTATAAATTTATTGAAGATAAAGAGCAAAACTTTGAGTTGATTAAGTTAATGGCAGAAGTTGGAGAGGTAAAAAAAGTGCTTGAAGACAATATTACAAGTAAAAATTATACGTACCATACGATTGCGGTTGTTACCAATGGTACTACAAGTGAGAAAGAATTGATTACACCATTATTGAATTATCTCAATCAATCTGAATATTTTAGTGCCATGCAAAAGGTAGGATTGGCAAATTTAAAACAGGATATTGCTCAAAATGATACGATTATTCAACAAATAAATGGAGTTCTTAATGGGTTTTCAGCTAATGTAAAAAGCGCATTAAAAAATGATAAGCTCATGTATTATAATGAAAATACACAACTGAATGATGTTATCAAAACCAAACAAGACTTGTTGTATATTCAAGGGTTAAACCGATTAAAATTAATCAATTTTCAAAATACAATTAAAGAGGTAACATTCACATTGAATAGTGATACTTCAAAAGCAGTAAATGGCATTATGAAGTTTGTATTGCCAGTAGCATTGGTATTATTATTTGTTTTTATTCATTTGTTCATTCGATTTTATCAAAAGCAACTAGCAAAATCAAAAGCAAATGCTTCTTAAAAAAATATTTTTCTTTTGCTAAACAGAGCTCATGTGTTAAAAACAATTCGATATCATTTAATAACAACATTCCAAAATCCTGTAGTTCGGCAAAGCTTACTAACCTTATTGATTCGGGTTTTTGGCGTGGTTCTTTTATTTGGTTTTACTTTGTTTTTAACTCAAAAATATGATCCTAAACAAGTTGGGCAATATGATTTTGTTCGTACGTTTCTTTTCGCAATTGGTAGTATTTGTTTGCTAGGATTTGATCAATCCATATTGTATTTCAAAGGACGTTTGTATCCTAATTATTCTTTGGGTCATTTGAAAAAAGTATATCTAAAAATGGTATTGATGCTGTTTTTAGCATCCTTGCTTTTGTTTCTTTTTATTGAACTATTGGATGCTTCTGTTACAACATTATTTTTTGCGGATAATGCAACTTATTTTCTTCTATTAAAAGCCTCCGCAGTTATGTTCTTTTATGGACTTTCTATTCTAAACGTTGAGGTTTTTAGAGCTTTAGAGAAAATAGTAGTAGCCGAATTATTTCGAAATATTTTTAAATACTTGCCTATTATTGTCCTAGCTGTTTTGTTAGTTCAATGGCAATTAGAATTGTATTTGGTGGATGCTTTCTTGTTGAGTTTTGTTTTTTTGGGAGTTGTTACTACACTACTAACTTTTTATTTTCTTACTAAAAAAACGGCTACTTGCACTACGGATTGCTTTTCGTCTCGTGAGATTATCACTCAATCTTTTCCCATAGCCGTAAGCGGAACGGCTATTTTTTTGATGATGAGTTTTGACATCTTGTTTTTAAAAAAATACCAAGGTGACGCAGCAGTTGCTTTTTATTCGGTGGCGGTCAAGTTAATGACTTTGTTGTCAGTTATTATTTTGACAGTAAACATTACCGTTTCGGCATCTATTGCAGCAAGTTTTTCGAATAAAGAAATTGATAAACTACAGCAAATTGTTCAAAATAGTTCCCGATTAATTGTAGTGATTACGCTGCCAGCGGTTATTGGATTGTTTATTTTTCCGGAGTTTGTTTTGCATTTTTTTGGCCCCAATTATTTAGCGGCGAAAGAGGCATTATTAGTATTGGTTTTGGGACAAGGTTTTTGTGCTTTTTTTGGGTCGGCTCCTGTTTATTTAAACATGACTGGGCGACAACGAATTTTTCAACGTATTGTTTTGGCTGCTCTTGGCCTTAATTTTATTCTCAATTATTGGTTAATTCCTTCCTATGGAATGGTAGGTGGGGCGATCGCTTTTTCGGCAAGTGCATTTTTTTGGAATTTTGGAACAGCTATTTTTGTGTATTACAAAGACGGGATTAAGTTGTTTTTGAGTTAAGTTTGTCTCTTCTATTTTCAATCATATCTAAATGTCGTTACTCATAAAAAAAAATAAAGTAGCTTTTTTACTTCTTGTGGGACTCAATCTATTTGTGGCCTTTGCTGCGAGTTTTATTTTGCCGAAACGTTTTTTTTATGATGCTGCTATTATTGCTTATGATAAAGGCAATGAAATAGGTTATTTTGGAAGTTACCCATTGACTATTTTGTTTTATAAAATTACAGGTTTGCGCTATTTGCCTTTTTCGGTAATTGCATTGATTCAGTTTCCTATTTTAATGGGTATTTTGTATAAAATAGGAATTCCAGTTACTTTTGAGAAAGTTACAATTAAGAATCTTTTGGTGTATTTGACTTTCACTATTATTGCGATTTTTATGGCAATGCCTTCCAAGGAGTTTATTACTTTTTTGTACCTCTCCGTAATCGTTTTTTTATTTCAAAATAAGCATTTTTCTTTTCAGAATACCTTATTTATAGCCATGTCTCTTTTTGTGTTTTTTGGAGTTGTATATAGGCCTTATTTTGCATTACTGCCTATCGTAGCCATGGGAATGTATTGGGTCACTTGTGTCAAAATTTCGAATCGTACTTTTGCAACTCTTTTTTACGGAATTGTAGTTGTAATTTTCTTGTCATTGAGTTATGGCTTTATACAAGGAGAATTTTTTTCAGAGCAAAGTAGAGAGCTTATAAATAGTGCCCGATTAGGATCTGTTGATGCCAATTCGAGTATTGTTTCTCCTGTAAAAACAGATACTTGGTATGGTGAAATCATAGGGATTTTGTATGGTTTTTTTACTGTAAATGTGCCGCTTAACGGTTTGAAGCATATTTTTTCTCCACAAATTTTGTTATTCGTAATTTGGCAATTATTTCTGTTTTATATTCTATTGGTTCGATTGGCACGTTGTATAAAAGACAAAAAAGAATATGTTTACGAGTTATGGATGCTTCTATTTGTATTCTCTTTTTTTATCCTTCAAGGGGTTTTTGAACCTGATTTAGGATCGGCGATCCGACACAAAATGGGTGTTTTCCCACTAATTTATTATGCTCTTTACTATGACCATTTCCGAAAAGCACTTCAATAAAATTTTTTCTTTTTTTTTGTTGGCGATAGCTTGTACCTTAATTTTTAGGAAGCCTTGTACTTGGTTAATTTTTGCTTTCGCAATTTTTAATATGCTTTATTTCAAAAAAATAAAGTTATCTAGAAAGGCTTTGATTTTAGCCAGTATAATTGCGTCGCCTTTTTTACTAGAATTATTGCTGTTTTGGAACAATGATTCTTTTGCTCAAGGTGTTAAATCTATAGAAAAGACAGTTGCTTTAGTCTTGTTTCCAATAATTATTTTGGGAAATTACAAACGTATTTCATTTCAAAAATTGCTACAATTTTATGTAAATAGTACCACGTTGCTAATGATTGTTTTTGCGGTGCGTTTTATATTTGTTTTTCCTGAGCATATCACTAAGTATTGGCATGGAATTCACCTTTGGGAAATGGGTTATGTTTTTGCAAATTCTATCGGAATTCATGCTCCAGCGCTCAATATGCACTTGGCTTTTGTGAGTATTTCAGCCTTGTACTTGTTATTGCAAAAGTGGCAAATGAAAAAGAATATTGGATTTGTGTTTTTATCTTTTTTGATATTTGTATTCTCCTTTTTCTTTGTGCTTTTAGTCAATACTCGAATGGCTTTATTAAATGTTTTAGTTGGGTATTTATTGGTAGTATTTTCGTTTTTTACAGTACGCTTTGACCTAAAAAAAATAGTGCTTTATACTGTGGTTATTGGTGGTGTGGTGTGTGGTGTTTTCTTTCTCTTTATTCAAAAAAATCCTTACATGAAAGAAAAATATAGCTCCGTAACTTTTGCATACATGGACAAAGTGGGGAAGCTTGACGAAATTGATCATCCTGAAATAAAGGTTTTTAATTCTCTCGTAACCAGAGTTTCTATTTGGAAATCGGCTTGGGAATTATCGTTGCAACATTTGCCTTTTGGCGTTGGAGCTGCGGATGGAAAACCAGAATTAGTAAATTATTATAAACAAACGCATCAGTATTTTTTGGCCAAATATGCTTTTCCTACACACAATCAATTTTTAGACTCTTTATTGAAGTTTGGTGTTCTAGGACCGTTAGTGGTTTTGCTTTTTATTGGAGCTATTGGCTATTTGGGAATCGATTTAAAAAATGCATTGGTTTTTTCCTTCTTTTTTCTTTTTTTTACTTCGAATTTGACTGATGATTTTTTATTGCGTTTCGACGGAATTACGTTTAGTGGCTTTTGGTTTTCGATTTTTGGAAGTCTTTGGCTGCAGCAAAAAAGTAACGTTCATACAACTCCTGAAGTGCTGTAAAATTCTTCGCTTTATCAAATAAATCTTTACATCTTGTTTTAGCGTTGTTACCCAATTGAGCTCTGATTTTTGAATCTTCTAGAATTTTGAAGTAGGATGATAATTCTGATATTTCTTGGTATAAAAAGCCAGTCTCTTTTTGGACAACGGTATCTTTATTGCCATTTATTTTAGTCGCAATTACTGGTTTTTGTAATACCATAGCCTCAAGAACCGCGATAGGTAACCCTTCCCAAAGTGAGGTTTGAAGATAGATATCTAAAGCATTTATTTGCTCGTACACCTGTTTTTTTTCTAAAAACCAACCTGTGATTTTGATATTTGGTGCTGTAATTTGATTGCGTTCTTCTCCATCGCCAATCCATAGAAATTGATACTCTGGAAATTCCAAAGCAATGGCATTGAATTGTCTTGGATTCCTAGCTGCAGTAATCCTACCAGCAATTCCTATAGTTAGTTTTGGATTATTAACGGCTTGTGAATATTTTTCGATAGCAGAAATATCTATTCCATTTCTAATCATTGTGGCTTTTCCTAGTTGTTTTGCCAATTCAAACTCGGAGTCACCACAAGCGATGGTGATTCCTCCGAAAAATTTTTGAAAGAATTTCTCGATGTACCAATATCCTTTTTTGGCAATTGGTGCTATATCGGTTCGTAAAAAAGCATAGCCGTGCGGCGTGTAGAAGACAATTGGTTTTGGGTTTAAAAAACTACAAGCAATTCTCCCTAAAACACCTGCTTTAGAGGAATGTAAATGCACCACATCAGGTTTGATTTTTTGTAGTTCACGTACTAATTTGTGTATAGCACTAAAATCCGAAATGAAGTTTATTTGTCGCTTCATCTCAATTTTTACAGTTGGAATAGTAGAAAATAATTGGCTTACTTTTTCTGGATCAATTTCTTTGCGATTATCACTGTATAGAATGAAAGTTTGTACTTTTTGAAGAATGGTATCGTTTTCAAAATGATGTGTTAGATCTTCAAAATAGGTATAAATGCCTCCACCTAACGCTTCGATAATATGTACAACTTTCAAATTTTTATTTTTTGCTTGGGAAACAAAAATAAAGTATTCTTTCACACTTTTACAAAAAACAGCGATACAATTGATGTAAAAATAAATCCAAAAAAGCAATTTGTTGTTCCTTAGCACCGGGAGCAGCGGTATCCTTTGCTTTTTCGTTTAAAAAGCAAAGATATAGCGAATCACGGGACGATATGTCCTAGAAAGCCTTTTACTTCCTGCTTCAAATTTAAAAAGAAAGAAGGGGTTTGTGAGTGAGTTTTCTTCAAATCAATTACATTTGTTACGTTTAAATAATTACTATGAAAAGAATACTTATCACCGGAGCCGCAGGATTTTTAGGATCACATCTTTGTGACCGTTTCATAAAAGAAGGCTACCATGTTATTGGGATGGATAATCTCATTACGGGAGATTTAAAAAATATTGAGCATCTTTTCAAATTGGAGCAGTTTGAATTTTACCATCATGACATCACCAAGTTTGTTCATGTCCCTGGAAATTTAGACTATATTTTACACTTTGCATCGCCTGCAAGTCCTATTGATTATTTAAAAATCCCTATACAAACCTTGAAAGTAGGTTCCCTTGGTACTCATAATTTATTGGGTTTAGCCAGAGTAAAAAAAGCTAGAATCCTTATTGCATCTACTTCTGAAGTGTATGGAGATCCATTGGTACACCCACAAACAGAAGAATATTATGGAAACGTAAATACCATTGGCCCTCGCGGCGTGTATGACGAAGCCAAACGTTTTCAAGAATCAATCACGATGGCGTATCACACTTTTCATGGTGTAGAAACCCGCATTGTTCGAATTTTCAATACATACGGACCAAGAATGCGCCTCAATGACGGACGTGTTATTCCAGCTTTTATTGGTCAAGCTATTCGTGGCGAGGATTTAACCATTTTTGGAGATGGTATGCAAACCCGTTCTTTTTGTTATGTGGATGATCAGGTTGAAGGTATTTTTAGGTTATTACATTCTGATTATGTTTTGCCTGTAAATATTGGAAATCCAGACGAAATTACTATTAAAGATTTTGCCGAAGAAATCATAAAGCTTACCGGTACCAGTCAAAAAGTGGTCTATCACCCTTTACCAATAAATGACCCGTTGCAGCGCCAACCAGATACAACTAAAGCCAAAGAATTGCTTGGTTGGGAAGCTAAAGTAGGCCGTGCCGAAGGTATGAAAATTACTTATGAGTATTTTAAATCTTTATCTAAGGAAGAACTATCCAAAGAGGAGCACAAGGATTTTTCTAAGTATATTTTCTAAAAATTTGTTTTCCTTTCATTCTATACTCAAATCGAATGGCTGCAAGAACATTTCATATTTTTAAAATAGTACCAAAGCAAGTATGATTACATGCCATTTTAATTTGTAATACATTGAAAACCAAAACAGGAAGATATTCGGGCTACATTCGTCCCTTTTCATTTGCCATTGATTTATTGATAATCAATGTCTTGCTATGGTATATGACTGATTTTCCTGTAAAGACACCTTTTTATCCTGTATTAATAAGTTTAAGCTGGTTTATCATTGCTGCCAGTTTGGGTTTTTATGAAGTTTACAGGTATACCAAAGTTATTTCGATACTAAATTGTGCCTTAAAACAAGGGATATTATTTACTCTTTTTTGTCTTGCCTTAGCTTTTTACAAATCAGATAATTCAAGTTTTCAAAGTATTGGTTTTTATACATCTGTATCACTATTCTTAATTTTAATCGTTAAGCTTTCTATTTATTATTTTTTAAGAAAATACAGATTATTATATGGTGGAAACTTTAGAAAAGTAATTTTGATGGGTAATGCAAAAAGTACTGAGCCTTTACAACATTTTTTTACAGAGAACCCAGATTATGGATACAAACTTGAGCGTATTTTTGAGCTAGAAAAAAATAAATCTAAAACCCTCAAGGAAAGCTTTGAGTATGTACTAGAGCATCAAATTGATGAATTGTATTGTTCTATGAGTGATTTAAACCAAAATCAAATCAATGAAATTGTTTTTTTTGCCGATAATAATTTGAAGACCTTAAAGTTTATTCCCAGCGAAAAACAAATTCTTTCCCGGAATTTCACCTTTGAATATTACAATTATATTCCTGTAATATCACTGCGTAACATTCTACTTGATGATACCTTAAACAAGGTCATTAAGCGTGTTTTTGATATTGTTTTTTCATTGATCATAATTGCAGGAGTGCTCTCGTGGTTGACACCTATAATGGCTTTATTTATCAAATTGGAGTCAAAAGGGCCTTTGTTTTTTATCCAAAAAAGAAATGGATTGAATTACAAAGAATTCTTTTGTTATAAGTTTAGATCTATGGAGCTTAATGAGGAAGCCCACTTGAATCAAGTATCAAAAAATGATATTAGAGTTACTAGGGTAGGTCGTTTTATAAGAAAGACTAGTATTGATGAATTGCCACAATTTTTTAATGTTTTACTCGGCGAAATGTCAGTAGTAGGCCCTAGACCACACATGGTGAGTCACACCCAGATGTATGCGCTTACTGTGGATAAATTTATGGTACGTCATTTTATAAAACCAGGTATCACTGGACTCGCTCAAACAAAAGGTTTTAGAGGAGAAGTGGAGACCGATAAGGACATTATCAATAGAGTAAAATATGATATTTTTTACATGGAAAATTGGTCTATTTTATTAGATATTAAAATCATTTTTTTGACAATTTACAATACGATTCGGGGCGATAAAAAAGCATATTGATATGAAAAACAATTTAGTATCTATCCTAATGCCCTGCTACAATTCAGAGAAGTACATTCTTGAATCTATTCTTTCAGTACAGCAACAAACTCACACAAATTGGGAATTGATTCTAGTTGATGATTTTTCAAGTGATAGCACTGTATCTATTGCTACAGCAATTGCTAATCAAGACAACCGAATACGTATTTTTAAACTCCCTACAAACTCAGGAACAGGTATTGCTAGAAATACAGCTTTATCAAAAGCCACTGGAGATTACATTGCTTTCTTGGATGCTGATGATAAATGGAAACCCAATAAGCTAGAACTACAATTGCAATTCATGCAGCAGCATAAATTACCATTTACTTTTTCTTTTTACGAATGTATTAATGAAGCAGGAACATTGTTAGATAAACGCGTAGAGGCACCAAAAAAACTTACGTATAGGCAACTTTTTTTTTGTAACTACATAGGCAATCTCACTGGGATTTATGATGTTTCTTTCTACGGAAAAATCCCTATTGCTCAATCTAGAAAAAGACAAGACTGGATGATGTGGCTTACCATCCTAAAACCTATAAAAAAAGTGCAGCCCGTACCCGAAAGTTTAGCGTTTTATAGAGTAAGGGACAACTCTATTTCGGCTGGTAAAATGGCTTTACTCAAACATAATTTTGCAGTATATCGTTCTTTTCATGGATACAACATAATACTGGCATTATTGTGTATGTTAGGTTTCCTGTTTACGCAACTTTTAGTCAAGCCGCTCTACACAAAAAACTTATAGCATAGAGATAAACTGTTTTAGTTTACCTCTATTGGCTCTATCTAAAATATTTTTTCGGATAAATGTAATGCTCAAATTAGGCTCTAGATATAAAGAAATTGCAGCTTCAATTTTTTTAATTTGATTGGAAACGAGTTCTTTTTCACTTACATAATCAATTTCAAAACAATCTAATTTAGTTTGTTTGATGGTAAATTCTTTTACATTTCCATCATCTTCAATGATACTTTTAGTCACGTAATAAAAAGTTAGTCCTGCTGATTTTTTTCCGCTAGGCAAAACAACCACATCATTGGAGCGCCCAATTAATTGTTGTAAAATGGGCTTTTGTAAGGTGCTTTTTTTATCCAAAATGCCAATATCACCAATATCATACCTTATAAACGGATGCGCTTTATTGTACAAAGAGGTAATGACAACACGGCCAGCTTGACCATGAGGAACTGCTTTATTATTTTGGTCTAAAATTTCAACAAATAAGGTTTCAGAGTTTACCTGCCACAATCCTTCAGGATTTTGAAACGCAATCAAATCCAGCTCAGAAGCACCGTATTCATTAACAATAGGAACTCCAAGTTGTTTTTCTAATAAAATTTTATCGTCATCAAAAAGCATTTCAGAGGTAACCATACATACCTTCAAACTAGGACAAACACTGGTTAGTACAATATTTTTTTGCTGTAAAAATTTAGCAAACAAAACAATAGCGCTGGTATATCCATTGATGTAATCAAATTTTTTTTGGCTAAAGTTTTTCAAAATCGATTCTAATACAACATCTGACAAATCAAATACAGAAAACCGATACCGATGACTCAAGAAATCTTTGAACCGTTCTTTTTTATTTCCAATAAAATCCATCGGGATGCCATAAAACCGGGCTTGGTAAGAGGTATTAAAATCAATGCCGTACCAACCAAAACGGTACATGTTTGAAGCCCAAGTTAAAGCATGAGAATAATTATCTTTTGCAAATATAAATGGAGTACCGCTTGAGCCAGACGTTTTGTTTGTATAGCAGTTTTTTAAAGTATATCCACTAGAAAGTCTTTCTTGAAGAGGTTTTTGTAAATTTTGTTTGGTCAAAATGGGTAAATCATCCCAATTTTTATAATTTTTTGTACCTACAAGTTCATTGTAAAACGTATTGTTTTCTAAATGATACTGAACAATTTCTCGTTTCTTTCTCTCAATAAATTGCTCATGTTCTTGCGGTGTTTGTGCAATTATTTTTAGTAATTCCTGCCGTGCTTTACGAATGGGAAACCCGTTCCATTGCAGTGCTATATCAAATAATCGAAACATTTTTAGGGAGTATTATGTAATCAAAAATAGTATTTATGTATCACTTATTAGTTGCTTTGGGGAAGTTTTTACTATTTAATTGTTTTTTGAGTTCAAAACCAATTATTTTTGCAAGACAACTAAAAACAACACACATGACAATTTTACTACTCGGTTCTGGCGGAAGAGAGCACGCATTTGCTTGGAAAATGGTTCAAAGCCCATTATGCGAAAAACTTTTTGTAGCTCCTGGAAATGCAGGAACTGCTGCCATTGCAACCAATCTTGCTATGAGTCCAACCGATTTTGAAGCCATAAAAGCATTTGCCATTCAAGAGAATGTAGGCATGGTGGTTGTAGGTCCCGAGGATCCATTGGTAAAAGGGATTTATGATTTCTTTTTAAATGATCCAGCTTTACATCATATTCCTGTTATTGGTCCTTCAAAAATAGGCGCTCAGCTAGAAGGGAGTAAGGAATTTGCAAAGGAATTTTTAATCAAACACAACATCCCAACAGCTGCTTATGATAGTTTTACAGCCGAAACCGTAGAACAAGGATGTGAATTCTTAGAAACATTACAACCTCCGTATGTGTTAAAAGCAGATGGTTTGGCTGCTGGTAAAGGCGTTTTAATCATTCAGGATTTGGCTGAAGCCAAAGAAGAATTAAGAAACATGCTCGTACATCAAAAATTTGGTGTAGCCAGTTCGAAAGTAGTTATCGAAGAATTTCTGGACGGAATAGAATTGAGCTGTTTTGTACTCACAGACGGAAAAAGTTATAAAATCTTGCCAACTGCTAAGGATTACAAGCGCATTGGCGAAGGCGATACAGGACTTAATACAGGCGGTATGGGAGCTGTTTCTCCAGTTCCTTATGTAGATGCCGTTTTAATGGAAAAAATAGAAACACGCATTGTAAAACCTACAATTGATGGTTTTCAAAAAGATGGAATAGCCTACAAAGGTTTTGTTTTCATAGGGTTGATCAATGTTAATAATGAACCTATTGTTATTGAATACAATGTAAGAATGGGAGATCCAGAGACTGAAGTAGTAATCCCAAGATTAAAAACTGATTTGGTTGAATTATTTTTGGCTGTAGCCAATGAAAAACTGGACGAAATCAACTTAGAAATTGATCCAAGAAGTGCCACTACGGTGATGCTGGTATCTGGAGGTTATCCAGAAGATTTTGAAAAAGGAAAAGTAATTACGGGACTAGAAAACGTTCAAGATTCAATTGTATTTCATGCTGGAACTAAGCTAGACCAAGGAGCTGTTGTTTCAAATGGGGGTAGAGTGCTAGCCATTACATCGTACGGGAATGATTTTCAAGAGGCCATAAAAAAATCTTACCAAAACATAGACAAGCTACATTTTGATAAGATGTTTTTTAGAAAAGACATTGGAAATGATCTTAAATAACAAAAAGAGCTCTCAATCCCACTAGGGGTTGAGGGTTCTTATTTTAAAAAAGAGTGAGCCGTAGTATCTTGATTTTCTGTTCCTGCATCATTAAAGATTTGCAATTGTTTGATCCAATATACCATTGCAGATGCACAAATAATCATGAAAATCCAGTTGATAGTGTTAGCAACAAACCATGAGCTAAGCTCTAAAGAACGTAAAAAATCTAGAGGAGCAAATAAAATGTCTACAAATAAGTATTGTATTCCTTCGAAAAATGCTTTCATAATATATAAATTGATTTAAGTAATTGTTTTGTAAACACGATACTAACGAATGTTTTTTAAAATAAAATAATCTTTATTAACAAGCAGGGTTTACTTTTTAAACAAGTATTATATTTACAAACACAAAAGTATAAAATATCCTTATGATAACAAGTGTTTTTAGAAAATCTACACCATTAAATTTTTCATTGGTTGTAATTTTTATGCTGGTTTTCTTTTTAGTAGTACAATTCCAAGAAACTTCCTGGATGACATCTTATTTTTTAATGTTTAAAAAAGGGGTATCTTTTTGTTTTATAGTTGCTTCGGTGTTTTTAACTGATTTTATTGCCAAAAGAAATGGCTTGAGTAAAGACAGCACTTTCACTACATTTTTCTTTTTGTTGTTCTTGTTATTTTTCCCAAGTATTTTTGACAATATTAATCTCATTATTGCAAATTTTTTTCTGCTTTTAGCCCTTAGGAGATTAATTTCATTGCATTCTTTAAAAGCATCCAAGGAGAAAATATTTGATGCTTCGTTGTGGATTTTCCTTGCTACTTTATTTCATTTTTGGAGTATCCTTTTTATAGTATTGGTTTTTATTTCTATCATTTTTCACGTAGCCAGAGACTATAGAAACTGGATTTTACCTTTTATTGCTTTTTTTGTTACCGGAATCATTTTCTTGTTGTTTACAACGGTGTTCCAAATTGATAGTTTGGCTTACATTAAAAACAGTATCAGTGTAAATTTTGCATTAGATTATTTCACAAACAATTATCAAAACGGGGCAATGTCTATTTATGCAACTATTGCTTTGTTTTTTATAATCTCTATGTTTGCTAGTTTGTCCAGTAGACCTCAAATACTTCATACTTCTTATAAAAAAGTAGTAGCTTCTTTCTTTTTAGGCGTTGTTATTTATGTAATTTCAGATCATAAAAGTAATGATTTACTCCTTTTTACTTTTGCACCCTTAGCCATTATGGCAACCAGTCATATTGAGATACCACAAGAAAAATTAAAACAAGAAATTGTAGTTTATGTGATGATTGCCTGCAGTATGTTTGCTTTTTTTACACAATTATAATTTAACCCCATAGGCTAAATCACCTGCATCTCCTAGTCCAGGAACGATATAGCTCTTTTCATTGAGTTTTTCATCGAGTGAGGCAACCCATAAGTGGCAAGTATCAGGCAATTGTTCTTGCAGGTTAGCAATCCCCTCTGGCGCTGCAATAACCACAGCAATATGAATTTCTTTTGGTGTACTATTTTCCATTAATTTATTGAAAACAGCTACTAGCGATTGTCCAGTAGCAAGCATAGGATCTACTAGAATTAGATTTTTTCCGTTGAGGTCAGTAATGGCTTGGTATTGAACCAAAATATCAAATGCTTCATCATTGTTTGGGTGGTGCCGGTAAGCTGATACAAAACCGTTTTCGGCTTGATCAAAGTAATTTAAAAAACCTAAATGCAAAGGCAAACCCGCCCTAAGTACTGAACATAATACGAGTTGATCTGCTATTTCAGTAGTTTTTTTTATTCCTAGAGGTGTTTGGATTTCAATATTAGTATACTCTAAATTTTTACTTAATTCGTATGCCATTATTTCACCAATACGTTCAATATTTCTTCGGAAACGCATGCTGTCGTTATGTACAGTAACATTTCGTATTTGCCCTAAAAAGTGATTAAGGACACTGTTTTCCTCTGATAAATAATGAATTTGCATGGTTGTTTTTTTCGAATTAAACTTAGTACTTATTTTTTATGGTATAAAAGTATAAAAAGTATCTTTGTGTTTTAATATATAAAGATATGTTTTCAAAATTAGCCTACTCCGTATTCGAGCAAAGCATCAAGGATTATCACCAGTTTGATAATGTTGATCAACCTATAAACAATCCTTTCCCAAAGGATAAATTTGAACATTTATTGTATCACAAAAACTGGATTGACACCGTTCAATGGCATTTTGAGGATATTATTCGTGATCCAAATATTGATCCAGTTGCTGCCTTAACATTGAAAAGAAGAATTGATGCTTCTAATCAAGAGCGTACGGATATGGTGGAATATATTGACAGTTATTTTCTTCAAAAATACAGTCATGTGGTTGTTAAAGATCATGCAAAAATCAATTCAGAAAGTCCTGCTTGGGCGTTTGACCGTTTGTCTATCTTAGCTTTAAAAATTTACCACATGCAAGAAGAAGCTACTCGTGACGAGGCTTCACAAGATCACAGAGATAAATGTCAGGTTAAGTTAAATGTGTTATTAGAGCAAAGAACAGATTTGTCAACTGCAATTGATGATTTACTTACTGATATTGAAAATGGAGATAAATTCATGAAAGTGTACAAACAAATGAAGATGTACAATGATGATGAATTGAATCCTGTTTTGTACCAAAACAAGAAGTAAAAGATATTTTGAACTTTAATTAATTGTCAAAAAAAATCCAAAATATAACCGTCATGAGACTCTCTGCAATGGGAGATGTCGCCATGACGGTTCCTGTTTTACGAGCTTTCGTAAAGCATTATCCACAAATTAAAATCACGGTTATTTCCAGACCTTTTTTCAAACCTTTTTTTGAAGGAATTCCTAATCTTTCTTTTCTTGCTTTTGATGAAAAAGAACGGCATAAAGGATTTCTTGGTTTGTTGCGTTTGTTCCAAGATTTGAAAGCTTTAGAAATTGATGCTTTTGCCGACTTGCACAATGTTTTGCGTTCTAAAATTATCCGAAATCTTTTTGCACTAAGTGGAAAAAAAACAGCTTCGGTGAATAAAGGAAGAGCAGCAAAAAAAGCATTGACCCAACCCGAAAATAAAGTATTCCAGCAACTGCCTACGATGTTTGAAAGACACGTAAAAGTTTTTGAAAAACTTGGTTTTACCGTTGATCTTTCCCAACCTGAGTTTCCTGAAAAAGCAGTTTTGAGTCCAGATATTTTAACGATAATTGGACAAAAAAATCACAAACTGATTGGAATAGCGCCTTTTGCACAGTACGATTCTAAAGTATATCCGTTGGATTTAATGCAAGTTGTAATTGATCAATTAGCATTGGTTACAACCCAAACCATTTTACTTTTTGGCGGAGGAAAAATCGAAATAGAACTCTTAAATTCAATAGCTACTAACAAAGAAAATGTGATTGTAGTTGCTGGAAAAATTAAGTTTCAGGAGGAATTACAACTCATCAGTAATCTGGATGTCATGCTTTCTATGGATTCCGGCAATGCACATATTGCTGCTATGCTGGGCGTAAAAGTCATTACACTTTGGGGCGCCACACATCCTTATGCGGGATTCTCACCGTTTAACCAACCTTCAGAAAATGCTTTGGTCTCTGACAGAAATTTGTTTCCTAAATTACCAACTTCGGTTTATGGAAACAAAAAAGTATTGGGTTATGAAAATGCCATGCGTACCATTTCCCCAGAAACTATTGTTTTAAAAATTAATGGTATTTTGTATAACCATTTAGAATTTTAAAGCAAAACACCCATCATAAATTACTCTTTTCAGATCAGTTTTCGTTTTTAACAAGACCGTTTCCTAAACATGATTACAATCTTTAGAATTGCTTTCTAAATTACAATTGTAGTTTTTAAACGCATGGACTTCTTATGTAAGAATAAATTTAACATTAAAATAACAAAAACACATTATTTTTGCAGTAAGAATAATACTATTTTTGATTTTGAAAAATTCAGTTTGTTTCAATCTGTTTTGGTTAGAAAAAAATATTCATTTGATAATCAAACTTTTTAGAAGAATTTTGAATCGTTCCATTCACAAAATCAGATACTCTTTATGCCAAAAATTATTGTAACCCTTGTAATTTTCTTTTATTTCTGCTTTTCAGCATTTTCTCAAAAAACCAAACTTTCTGGAGTGATAATGGATGGTAATGAAAAAACTCCAATTCACAATTCAGTTGTGGCTTTATTAACTCCGGTAGACTCTGTCCTATTTCAATTTACACGATCCAACAAAGACGGTAAGTTCTTACTACAAAATATAAAGCCAGGAAAGTACATACTGATGACTGCTCACAATCAATATGCGGATTATTTAGAGGATATTACCATTACTGATAAAGACATGGACATGGGTAACATCAACTTAATGAGTAAAATGGAGTTGCTCCGTGAAGTAGTCATTAAAACGGGTTCTATCAAGATTAAAGGAGATACTACTAGTTATAGAGCTAGTGATTTTAAAGTGGATGCCAACGCAAATGTAGAGGAATTACTAAAAAAATTACCAGGAATACAAGTTGATAAAAACGGTACCATCAAAGCCATGGGAGAAACCGTTGAAAAAGTATTGGTAGATGGCGAGGAATTTTTTGGAGATGATCCAGGAATGGCTGTTAAAAATTTACGTGCCGATGCGATCAAAGAGGTGCAAGTTTTTAATAAAAAAAGCGATCAAGCTGAGTTCACAGGAATAGACGATGGTGACACTAAAAAAACAATCAACCTGCGATTGAAAGAGGACAAGAAGAAAGGATATTTTGGTAAAATAGATGGTTCGAACCAACCCTTTACCGATGCAGATTCCAGATACAATAGTAATGTTATGGTGAGTAGTTTCAAAGGAAAAAGGAAGCTCTCTGCGTTTTTATTAAATGGAAATACGGGTCAAGATGGATTGGACTGGCAGGATAGTGACAAATTTGGAGGTGGATCAGGAAATGTAAGCATGAGTATGGATGATGATGGAAACGTAAACTATGAATGGACTGGTGGCGATACAGATCAAGAACCGTATGTAGATACTCAAAATGGATTTATAAAGAATACCAATGCAGGTGTACAATACAGCAACAAATGGGGTGAAAAACACAGTTTGAATTTATCACCAAAATACAACAGACAAAGCTACCAAAACAATAATTCTAGAAGTACACAGACTCAGGTAGGCGACACACAATTGAACGAGAATAGGTCAACGGTAAGCCATGTTAATAGAGATAACTTTAAATTAAACGCGGTTTATGATGTAAAAATTGACTCCGTAAATACCTTAAAAATTACTGCAAAAACTAATTTTTATAATACAGAAAGTGATGAGTTTACAACTGGTAATACAACCGGTAGCGATGGTTTGATACGAAACAATCAAGAGCGTTTGTTTACTACTAAATCTGAGAAAGTAGCGCTTTCAGCTGGCGCTTTATTCAAGCATAAATTTGCTAAAGCCCGCAGAACATTGTCTATAAATACCAATTGGAATACTCTTAATACCAATGCCAATAATTTTTTGAAATCAGCGAATGAAAGTTATGAAGGTGGTGTTTTTGCTTTTAGTAATGAAGTGGACCAAAACAAAATAGGTGAAAAAAACACGCAGAATCTTGCAGTAAACACTACGTATACAGAACCTTTTGGGAAAAAATTCGCATTGCAATTATCTTATCAAATTGCAAATAACAGCGGCGATAGCAATTTTATTACCTACGACTTCTCTGATATTACAGGCAAATATGATGTAGTAGTAGAGTCACTTTCGAATCAGTTTGAACAAAATATTACAACCCATAAACCGGTTATAAAATTAAATTACAATGCCAAAAAAATCAATTACAGTTTTGGTAGTGGTTTTGGCTTTACTTCTTTTAATTTACAAGATTTAACTTTGAATAAAGAATACAAACGCAGTTTTACTAATTTTTTCCCATCGGCTAATTTTTCGTATAAATACAAAAGCAACAGCAATTTGCGTGTGACGTATCAAGGAGCTACTAGACAGCCTACAATTGATCAATTACAACCATTGCGTAACAATCAGGATTTCTTTAACCAAATAGTAGGAAATCCAGATTTGAAACAATCGTTTACAAATAGCATAAATGTGTCTAATAATAGTTATGATATTTTGACCGAAACGAATTGGTTTCAAAGTATTTCTTTTAGAACAACTTCAAATTTGATTTCTTTCAATAGAGATATTGATCCTGAAAGTGCAAAGACCATCACCACACCAATCAACACAAACGGAAATTTTTCAGGAAATTTCTATATGGGATATGGATTTAAGATCAAAAAAATCGATTTGAGTGTCAATCTAAGTCCATCTGCTAATTTCAATAGATCTGTAAATAGTATCAATAACAAAATCAATAATTCGAATACTTTGAATTCGTCATTCTCTATCTATTTGAATAAATCTAAAGAGAAAAAATATGATATTTCTTTGAACAATAGTTTTTCAAATAGTCGAAATGCTACCTCTCAAAACAATGATGTGAAATCTTTTAACACCAATAATTTAGGATTAGATGTTGCGGTTTACTTTAGAGAAAAATGGAAAATATCAACCGATTACAATTTATATTCTCGTCAAAAAACAGTAGATTTTCAAACCAATCTTACCAACCAATTGTGGAATGCTAGGTTGCAAAGAACATTCAAAAATGATGAATTTACCGCTTATGTGATGGTACGAGATATTTTGAATCAAAACATAGGCATTAATAGATTTGTCTATGAAAATACAATAGGTGAGGAGCGTAATCATAGACTTCGCCGTTATGCTATGATTGGTTTTACATGGAATTTTAAAAACAAAAATGGCCTAGAAAAAAAATAGACAAATCCGTTTGTTAAGTAGAATCATGCGTTGAATAACGTTTTTAAGCATTATAACTAAAATGAAAACATCAAAAAGTATAAAATCCAATCCTATGAAATCAATCCTATTTTATCTCGTAGCTTTTGTTTGCACTACAGGATTATTTGCTCAGCAATTTGTAGATAAGGCTGTAGTTGAATATGAAGTAAGCACCAATCTTAAAAAAACAATGAGTAATGACAGTTGGGATGAGCAAATGAAAGAAAACATGTCTGATTTAAAAATATCCTATTTCACCTATACTTTTGAGGACAATAAAAGTATTTTTAAATTCGACCGTTGGAGTCCCAAAACTAGAATCCCGAAACACGAAAAAGACGCAGACGAAGAGAACAGTTGGTTTTTTGATTTTACAGCTCGAAAAATGAACATGCAAAAACAAATTGTAGGAACCAATTTTGTAGTTGTAGATAGTATTCCTAACATTCAGTGGAAGATTACTAATGAACACAGAGAAATTGCTGGCTATAATTGTAGAAAAGCAGTTGGTAAAATAATGGATGATGTATATGTTTTTGCATTTTATACAAATGATATCACCATTTCTGGAGGTCCATGTTCTATAAACGGATTGCCAGGACTTATTTTAGGTCTATCAATTCCTAGATTATACACCTCTTACATTGCAACTAAGGTAGATTTAAAAAGCAATGATAGCGCCGCGATCAAGTCCATTACAGCTAAAAAAACCTACGATTTAATAGGATTAAAAACCTTGATCGAAGAAAAAACAAAAGATTGGTATACGTATGGGGAAGATAAGGAAGAAAATAAGCGTCAAAAAAACCTGTTTTTGTGGAATGCTTTCTTGTAATGTTTTGACTGTAGATTAAATATTGGATTTTATAATATTGAATTTTAGAACAAGATTAACTCTAAAATCATTTTTTTATCTTGACAATACTTTAAAATTTACTGTTCTATGGTATTTGAAATAAAAAAGTATCAAGTTAAGATTAGATTTTAGGAACTATTTCAAAGTGATTAATAGTGTTAACAATTGATAATGTTCAGTTAAACCACTAAGAAAATTAAGGTTTTGTTCAGTAGTTATCAATAACTAAGCTGAATAATTTCAACAGTTCGTTTATTTTTTCAATTTTGTAACAACTTATGAAAAGGATATATTAAATTCTATCGATCATTTGATTTTATAAAATAAAACAACTTAAAATTATAGTACTCAAATCTAATTAGGTAAAACTTTCGGTGAGATTTATTAGCTTGTTTTTTTATAATTTTTGTTGATTAGATTCCAATAAATCATCTCATTTTCAACACGTATCTTGGTGAAATTAAATTTATGTAGAAGATTTATTGAACTAATATTTTCTGTTAAACAATTTGCTGTAATTTCTTTTATTTTTTCGTTGGAGAAAGCCCATTTTATTAGCTCTCTTACGGCTTCTTCTGCAAAACCTTTTCGTCTTTCTTCCTTGATTATGCCATATCCAATATCAATATTTTCTTTTTTATTGTTAAATCCTTTAAATCCTAAATCTCCAATTATTTCCTTTGTGTCTTTCTTGATTATCATCCAAGATTCAAAACCTGTTGGATAGCCTACTTTGTTTAAATTATTAATAATTCTAGGCAAAGTATCTAAAACATCCATGTCTGGCCAACTTTTTCCTTTTTGATAGTTCCATTTTTCTAAATCACTAAAATCATTATTTAAAATATTTTGGCAAAATGGAATTGTAAATGGTTTAAGTATTAAATTTTTAGTTGTCAGTGGTTCAATTTCAATTTTTTTAATTTTCATGATTTAATGCAAGATGATAAGGTAAATAAATATACTGTCTTACCTTATAGGATTTAAAGAAGAATTGCTTGTAATAGACTATTAAGTCTACTAATATACTAAAAATCTCAACTCCCTAAAACAAAAAAACTTCCCTTTTCAGAGAAGTTCTTGTTATCGTATAGCCTGTTTTTAAACATCATCATAATCTACATAAAGAGTTTCAGAGGTAGGATGCGCTTGACAGGTAAGTATCAAACCATCGGCAATTTCTTTATCAGTAAGAATAGAATTCTTCGACATTTCGGCAGTTCCAGAGGTAACACGAGCCAGACAGCTGCTACAAATTCCGCCTTGGCAAGAGTATGGAGCATCAATTCCTTGTTTTAAAGCGGCATCCAGAACGGTTTGTTTTTGCGACATTTCAAAGGTCGTTTCCTCATCATCTACCAAAACGGTAATTTTTGAATGACCTCCTAATGATTTTTCTATTTTATTTTCTTTGGTTGAAGAAGCAAATAATTCAAATTTAATATTTGATTCCTTTACGTTGTGCTCTTTTAAAACTCCAGAAACGGTATTGATCATTTCTTCAGGACCACACAAATAAAATTTATCAAAATCAAGTTCTTTGTGTTTTGTGTTTAAAACAAAATTCACTGTTGATTTGTCAATTCGGCCAAATAAAGAAGGCTCTACCTGAACTTGACTGTACACATAATGTACAAACAAACGACCTACATATTGCAATTGCAAATCGTGTAACTCTTGATGAAAAATAGTGTCTTCAGGTGATTTGTTGCCATAAACCAAAACAAAAGTGCTGTTTGGCTCGTTGTGTAAAACCGATTTTAAGATCGACATTACAGGAGTAATTCCACTTCCTGCCGCAAAAGCAGCGTAGTTGCGTTGGCGATCAGCCTGAGGTTCAAATGTAAATTTTCCTTCCGGAGTACCTACTTCGAGAACGTCACCCGCTTGGAGCTTGTTGTTGGCAAATTGCGAGAAAATACCGTTTGAGACTGCTTTTACAGCAATGCGCAATTCGCCGCTATCCGGTGCACTACAAATAGAGTAGGCACGGCGAATTTCTTGACCGTCAAGGGTTAATTTTAAATTTAAATATTGTCCAGCAACAAAGGCATAGTTTGCTTTTAGTTCTTCTGGTACATTAAAAAGTATAGAAACCGCATCTTGAGTTTCGCGTTTAACTTCTTTTATGATAAGTTTTAAAAAGGATGACATCTGTTTATTTTTTTACAAAGATACTAAAGTCAATAGGTTTCTTAAATTAAAGCCTTTGAAAAATTTACATACATAGAATTGTTATGTATAAGAATCCTATGTATATTTGTTTTTCCAAAAGAAAATGAAAATGAAAAACTCACAATTGTACAAAGGAAGTCTGAATACGATTATCATGAAATTGCTGGAAGAAAATGGCAAGATGTACGGCTATGAAATCACTCAGAAAGTAAAAGCTATTACTGCGGGTGAACTCAATATTACCGAAGGCGCTTTGTATCCTGCCTTGCACAAACTTGAGGCCGAAGGAATTTTGGATGTTGAAATTGAAAAAGTAGACAACCGCATGCGCAAGTATTATAAACTAACCGAAGCAGGCGAGAAGGAAACCGTAAACCGACTCTCAGAACTCGAAGATTTCATCAGAAACATGCAGAGTCTAGTGAGCCCTAAGCCTAGTTTAGAATTTTAATTTTTTCAAGATGAAACTAACCACCGAACAAATAGCCCAAATAGAAGAAACTTTAGTTTTAAACGGTCTTGTTTATCAAGATGTGAAGCTAGAAATAATTGACCACATAGCATCAGAAATCGAAGAAAGAATGAGTCAGGAAGAAATTTCATTTGACATTGTCTTTAAATCAGTTTTTGAGAAATGGAAAAGTGCACTAGTAATTTCTTCAAGTTATGCTTGGTTAGGAGCTTTCTTTAAAGCACCTCGATTTGTAGTAGACAAATTAGTCGCTTATTCTAAAAGAGAGGCTTTAAATATATTTTTTTTAGTTCTTGTTTTCGGGTCTATACTAGCTTTTATAGTTTCAAATACATTTGAAAAAGAAACCTTTAAAGCTATTAGTTTAGCTTTACAAGTAACTTACACCATATTGATAGTATGTACCAGTATAAGTATGTTCTTGATTTGGAGATCTACAATTAAAACTATGTACGGAAGATTGTTTCTTTTCAGAGGTTGGGTTGTTTTTTTATTTTGCTTACAGTTTAACATCTATAGAGATCCATTGAAGCATTTTGATGCTACTAATTCTTTTTTGCAAAATTTAGTAGGTTGTATATTATTATGTAGTCCATTTGTATACTCTTTCTTTCAATTAATGTTGGCTAGTGAACATTTTAAAATCGTTAAAAAATTGAAATTAGTTTAATCTTTATTTTATGAAACTAACCACCGAACAAATAGCCCAAATAGAAGAAACCTTAATTTTAAATGGCGTTGTTTATGACGATATTAAAATAGAATTGATTGATCATATCGCTTCAGAAATTGAGACCGAAACCATTAATGACTCGAAACCTTTTGAGACTATTTTAAAAGAAGTATTTCAAAAATGGAAGTTACAATTAAGGCCAGCTTCTCATAATTTATGGCTTGGTAACGGGTTTTCGGCTCCAAAGATTATTGTAGATAAATTAGCTAATGATAAGAAAAGAGAACTTTTTGCTGGAGCAATTATTGTCAGTTTAGTTACTGTTGCAATTTTAGCGATTAATAATAAATTACAGAGTCCAGTGTTATTGTTGGGCGTTGTGTTTTTTATGAAAATTTTATCCTTAGTGGGAGCATTATTAATGTTAAGCGGGAAATTATTTCTTTTACAATCTAGAATAAAAAGCACCTATTTATACCGTTTTAACAAAAGTTTTTATTTGATACTATTTTACGGTGTACTTATTGGGATTGGTCTTTTTCCTATTTTACCTTCGAATAAAAATTTAGAAATAAAAGCTATTTCGTTGATTGTAACTTTGATTTATTTATTCTTAATTTTTGGAAATTTAAAACTTTTTCACAAACATTTTCGATTAGAAAAAAAACTATCATTTACCAAACCATGAAACTAAACACCGAACAAATAGAATACGTCTCAAACTACATCAAATCCTTAGATATAAAATGGTATGAATTGCAAGTAGAATTCACAGATCACTTGGTTTCAAGTATGGAGGAGATTTGGGAGAAGAATCTAGAGTTAACTTTTCTTCAAGTCAAGCAGTGTACTGAAAGTAAGTTTGTAGGGCATTCTAGTTTTAAATCGATTCAAGAGGAAAGAAAACGTATTTTGCAAAAAGAGTGCGGGAAAGTGCAATGGAAAATGATAACTGATTACGTGAAGTTCCCTAAAATTTTTGGAAGTATTCTTTTAGTATATCTTGCATATACTTTTTCAGCTTATTTCGTTAGTCCTCAGAAATATTTAGCGGTACTATTTTGTTCTTTATTGATTATTGGTTTGCCATCACTTTACTATTGGTGGAATAGCAAAGAAATTGATGGTAAAGACTTTTTAACTTTAGAAACCTTAAACCCTCAACTTTTGGTCTTTTCTTTTCCTTCTTTGGGAATAGGAATGAGTAATCAACTGAAACAAGAATTACTCCAATACCAATGGTTAGTATTACTCTTTTGTTGTTTTTGGGTATTAGGAATTTTGATTTCAGTTACAGCAATCCACCTGCAAAAGAAAACAATCGAGAATATCAAAAAACAATACCAGCTGAATTAATTTTTAGAAGATGAAACTAACCACCGAACAAATAGAATATGTATCCAATTACATCAAATCTTTAGATATCAAATGGTATGAATTGCAAGTAGAATTCACAGATCACATGGTTACTAGTATGGAGGAGATTTGGAACCAAAATCCTATGTTGACTTTTGAGCAAGTAAAAGAGAATACGTTTAAAAAATTCACAAATTCAGAATTAAAATCCATAGAAAAGGAGCGTAAACAAATTCTTATTGAACAATTCCATAACGAACAACGAAAGAAGATTAGAACATACTTAAATTTCCCTAAAATTATGGGATGTATTTTACTTTTTTTTACAAGTTTTACGTTATCGTTCTTTTTAGACAATCCTTTTAATTATGTAGCAGTATTAGTTGGTTCTTTATACATTTTTGCCATTCCAATGCTTTGTTTCTTTTACAAAAACCGTAAGATTCAGGGCAAACGTTTTCTGGCTACCGAAACGGTGCATCCTTGGTTAACTTTAATGGGAGTTCCCCAATTATGTGCTTGTCTTGTACCACCATTTAAAGAGGAAATAAATCAATACCCAGCAGTAGTTCTGGTTTTTTGTTTGATTTGGACACTCGGGATTTTATTTGTTGCGAGTGCCACTTATCTTCAAAAGCAATCAATCAATACCATCAAAAATCAATACCAACTGAATTAATCTTTAAAAGATGAAACTAACCAGCGAACAAATAAATCAACTCTATCTTTTCACTCGCCAGCATTATGTGGAATACTATGATTTGCAAACAGAATTAGTAGATCATTTGGCAAACGCTATTGAAACTGAATGGCAGCAAAATCCCAAACTGACTTTTGACGAAGTCTTGAACAAAGAATTCAAAAAATTTGGGGTTTTTGGATTTATGGATGTGGTTGAAAATCGCCAAGCTGCTTTAGGAAAAAAATACAATAGTCTGGTTTGGGAGCACTTCAAAGAGTATTTTGGTATTCCTAAAATTGTTTTAACACTTGCAATGACTTTTATATTATTTATCATTTTAAAAGCAAGTTCGTATCAAGAGTGGACTATCATTGGTTTATATCTTTCACTGTTTGGTTTTACGATTTATGAAATGATTAAATCACAGAGGCTAAGAAATAAAAAAAAGAAATCAGAACAAAAAAGATGGTTGTTTGAAGAAATCATCAATCAATACGGCGCTTTTTCTGGTGCCATACTTTTACCGTTTAATGTATTGTTACAAATATTCAATCATATTGACACTGAAGTAACTAATGATTATTTTTTACTAGCAATAAGCTTTGTTTTAGTGTTATTATCTGTTACCCTTTTCATCATTTTTAAAATAATCCCACCCAAAACACAAATCTATCTAGAACAAACCTATCCAGAATATAAATACGAAAAATTGTAACATTTTTTAATTTCGATCTACTTACTAACAAACCAAAAAACCAAACTATGATTTCAAAATTCCTTTTTCTTGAATGGAAGTCCTTTACTCGGTCGGCATCTTTTGCCTCAAATCTTGCACTAAAAATCGTGATCGGATTTTTTGCCGCTTATTTTATTTTAATTTTCTTGGGAATAGGTGTGGGAGCATTTTATATCCTGAAGAAAATGAAACTAGATCCTGTAGTAGCAGTAAATCAGTTCCTGTTTTACTATGTAATCATGGATTTAATTATCCGATTGATGCTTCAAAAAATTCCAGTACTCAACATTCGTCCCTTATTGATTTTTCCCATCAATAAATCAACCATTGTCCATTTCTCACTAGGAAAAACTATTTTGTCTTTTTTCAACATTATTCATGCCTTCTTTTTAATTCCTTTTAGTATAGTATTGCTTATAGAAGGATATGACCCTGCATCAGTTGTTTTTTGGTTCTTGGCCGTTTATTCTTTATTCTATTGTAATAATTTCATCAACATATTGTTGAGCAATAAAGATAATTTATTTGCCATATTTTTAGGAAGTGCAGCCATTTTAGGAGGCCTGCATTACTATGGTATATTTGATATTACAGCTTATGTAGCTCCGTTTTTTAATGCGCTTTTCAATACCTATTGGGCGTTCTTAATACCAGTTGTTGCACTAGTTGTTTTGTATTATGTTACTTTTCAATATTTCAAAAAGAACTTGTACCTAGACGCAGGTTTATCTAGCAAACACGATGAGGCTAAAACAGAAGAATTAACTTGGCTGAACCAGTTTGGAGCCATCGGAACTTTCTTGAAAAATGATATCAAATTGATTAAAAGAAACAAACGTTCTAAAACTACGGTAGGTATGAGTATTATGTTTCTTTTTTACGGTTTACTTTTCTTTACCAATGGAATTCCAATGTACAACAATCCTACGATGCACATTTTTGCGGGAATTTTTGTTTCAGGTGGATTCTTAATCACTTTCGGTCAATTTGTGCCGAGTTGGGATAGCTCGTATTACCAGCTCATGATGACACAAAATATTCCGTACAAAGGCTATTTGAGTTCAAAATGGTGGTTGATGGTAATCGCTACCATTGTTACTACAGTAATTGCTTCGTTCTATCTTTATTTTGGTGTACAAGTTTACTTAACCATTATTGTGGGTGCCATTTATAACATTGGTGTCAACTCACATCTTGTATTATTAGGAGGAGCGTATACAAAAACTCCTATTGATTTAAGTTCAGGAAAAGGTGCTTTTGGTGATAAAAAAGCCTTCAATGTAAAAACCATGCTCATCTCCATACCACAATTAGGATTACCTGTATTATTGTATTGGCTTGGGTCTAAATATGGCAGTCCAACTATAGGTTTAGCGCTAGTAGCAGCCCTAGGTGTAATAGGTTTTGCATTCAAAGAAAAAGCATTTTCATTGATTGAAAAAACATATAAATCAGAGAAATACGCTACCATAGCGGCCTACAAACAAAAAGGATAACTAACAATCACTTTAACCAATCAACCGATTAAACTTCAAAAAATGATACAAGTAAACAACCTATCAAAAACATATAACGGAACAACAGTATTAAAAATAGATTCTTTAGAAATAAAAAAAGGCGAAAGCTTTGGCTTAGTAGGAAACAACGGCGCTGGAAAAACCACCTTTTTCAGTTTGCTTTTAGATTTAATCCAGCCCTCAACAGGAAACATCATCAACCATGGAGTACAAGTAAACAGCAGCGAAGCTTGGAAACCTTTTACAGCATCGTTCCTAGACGAAAGCTTCTTGATAGGATACTTAACTCCCGAAGAATATTTTTATTTCATTGGCGATTTACGAGGTCAAAACAAAGCCGATGTTGATGTTTTACTAGCCAAACACGAAGAATTTTTCAACGGCGAAATCCTTAAAAACAAAAAATATTTACGCGATTTATCAAAAGGAAACCAGAAAAAAGTAGGCATCATTGCCACTCTTATTGGCAGTCCCGAAGTAGTGATTCTAGACGAACCGTTTGCGAATTTAGACCCAACAACACAATTCCGATTGAAAAAAATCATCAAAGATCTAGCCGATGATCCTAACGTGACCGTGCTTGTTTCAAGCCATGATTTGCAACATACCGTTGAGGTTAGTGACAGGATTGTAGCCATGCACAAAGGAAACGTGGTCAAAGACATTCAAACATCACCAGAAACTTTACAAGAATTAGAACAGTTTTTTGCCGTATAAATTCAGCACAACAGTTCAAAATAAAATAGACAACGCTAATTCGATAAATAGATCCTCCCAAGAGTGTATCTACTAAATGAATTAGCGTTTCTTTTGGGCGTAACCCTCAGTCTCGTTCAGTAAAACGAGACCTCGGGTCGGGCTTTTCGCTCTATCTTTATTTTTTTAAAGAAAAAAAATAAAGGATGCCGCTGCAATCCCTTACGCACTCGAGTAAAGTTCAAATAAAGCGTCATAATTTTCACGTTATCAAAAAGAAATGTATTTTTACAAGTTCATATACTAAAAGGTGTATTTCATAGTTAATTGATAAAAACGTTTTCCATTGAAAATCAATATATTTAAAACATTATCTGTCGGGTTACTTCTTACTTTTTTTGTAGCTTGTTCTACAAAAAAAGACACCTTCATTTCTAGAAATTCCCATGCCTTAAGTACAGAATACAACATCCTTTACAACGGACAAATAGCCTTAGACAAGGGCACAAAAACCGTCAACGACAACAGTGATGATAATTTTTGGAATATTCTACCCATAGAAAAAATGCAAATTTCAGAGGAGTTTTCAGCGTCAAACAAAGCTAAAAATCCTGATTTTGAATTGGCCGAAACCAAAGCGACTAAGGCCATTCAAAAACACTCCATGAACATTAATGGCCGAGAAAAAAACATGCAAATAGATGAGGCGTACCTCATGCTAGGAAAAGCCAGATATTATGATCAAAGGTTTATACCAGCTCTTGATGCATTCAATTACATTCTTTACAAATATCCTAACAGTAGTAAAATTTACGAAGCTAAGATTTGGCGTGAAAAAACCAATATGCGTTTGGGCAATGACCCGCTCGTTATCAAGAATATTAGTAAGTTATTAGAAGACCACGAAGTAAAAAAACAAGTTTTTGCCGATGCAAATGCGCTTTTAGCTTCTTCTTTTTTAAACTTAGAACAAAAAGACAGTGCTGTGGCCAAATTAAAATTAGCCATAGATTTTACAAAAATAAACCAAGAAAGAGCTAGATACCGTTTTATTTTAGGGCAGTTATATCAAGAGTTAGGACATAAAGATAGTGCCGTAGCAATGTACCAAGGAGTCATTGACATGAACAGAAAAGCGGAGCGCAAGTTTGTCATTCAAGCACAAGCAAAAAAAGCATCGCTTTTTGATTATCAAAAAGGAGATGTGGCATTGTTCACTAAAACCTTTGACAAATTAATAAATGACCGAGAAAACCGCCCATTTAAAAATTTGATTTTTCATCAAATGGCTTTATTTCATGACAAGCAAAACAACCAAGAACAAGCAGTTGCGTTGTATAATGAATCCTTAAAATCAAATTCTAAAGATCCTTATCTCGTAGCTTCAAATTATAGAAATCTGGGGAATATGTATTTTAGAAATACAAAATATCCTATTGCAGCTAAGTATTATGATAGTACATTGGTAAAACTTAATGATAAGACTAGAGAGTTTGCAAAAATCAAGAAAATTAGAACAGATCTTGATGAGGTTATTTTATATGAAACCATTGCCAATAGAAATGACAGTATTCTGAGGGTGGTAGCCATGAGTACACCAGATAGAATTGCATATTATGAAAAATACATTGCGGTACTCAAAGAAAAAGAAGAACAAAAACGAATACTAGAAGAAAAAAACAAACGCATTGCAGAAAATTTAGCCGCAAATTCATCGATTAATTCACCAGATCCAGCTACAAATTTAAGCCCGCTACCCCCAGGAGGAAAAAACGCTATGCTTCCGCCATCAGGGAACGCACCTATTTCACAACAAGCACTCAGCACCTTTTATTTTTACAATCCGACCACAGTAGCTTTTGGAAAAGTAGAATTTAAGAAAAATTGGGGAGATAGAGAAGCAATAGGCAATTGGAGAATGCTAAAAGCTATATCAAATGCAAGTTCAGCAAACGGTGATACTAATTCTCCACTTACAAGCGCAGAAGGATTATCATCAACAGCTCTTGCAGAGCAATTCACTACTGATTTTTACATCAAGAAATTACCTACTGAACAAGCCGACTTGGATAAGTTAAATAAAGACCGAAATGAGGCATACTATCAATTAGGAATAATCTACAAAGAGAAGTTCAAAGAAAATCAATTGGCAATAGCCAAGTTAGAGCAATTACTTTTAAATAATCCTGAGGAAAAACTAGTGTTACCTACCTTGTATAATTTGTATAAATTATACCAAATTACCGATGTGAGTAAAGCAACAGCTATAAAACAAAAAATAGAAACTCAATTCCCTAATTCACGCTATACTCAAATTATAAGCAATACCAGCTCAAGTTCAGTAGCTGTAGAAGAAACTCCAGAAACAACGTATAACAAATGGTATAGAATTTTCCAAAGTGAAGAGTACGTAACGGTATTAGAAAACATAGACCTATTAATTACACAATTTTCAGGTGATGCTATAGTGTCAAAATTTGAATTGCTTAAGGCCAATACCATAGGTAAACTAAGAGGAGTAACGGCTTTTAAAAATGCGCTGCAAGATGTTGCTGATAATTATCCAAATAGCGATGAAGGTAAGAGTGCCGTGCTTACTTTAAAAGAGCAAATTCCATTTTTAGAAAAAATAGATTTCAAGACAACAGAAAGCGGTAAGTGGAAAGTATTGTACACCGTAGGGAAAAAAGATGCCGAAGCCACTAAACTCTTAACAGATAAATTAACCAAATTTATAAAAGACAACGATTTAACTGAATTGTCTTTCTCATTTGATGTGTATAATGAAAAAGAAAATTTCATCACAATCCACGGATTTAATTCTAGTGCATTTGCAACGAACATCACAACAAAAATACTATCATTAAAACCTACTGGGAATGTGCCAAATGCCATTGTGATTAGCAATGATAATTATAAAGTAATCCAAATTAAAAAGAATCTTGAGGCTTATCTAGGTCTAAAAAAATAAACTATGTTTGATAAAAAGCAAAAACCATACACTGATCTTTTAGGTAAAACGAATAGAATTGTAGAAGCTACAACAATCACTGGAGACATATCCTCTAAGGCTGATTTTAGACTGGATGGAAATTTAATTGGAAATTTTCATTCAGAGGGTAAAATTGTTATTGGTCCGTTGGGTAGTGTAAAAGGAGACATAATTTGTAAAAGTGCTGATATAGAGGGGAAATTTGAAGGTAAAATTCAAGTAACCGAACTTTTAAACATTAAAGCAACCGCACGTATTAATGGTGAAGTACTTGTAGGGAAACTTTCTGTAGAACCAGGAGCTGATTTTACGGCTACTTGTACCATGAAAATGATGAATACAAGTCAAACACCAAATGACAGTGAAAAAGGAACCAAAAAATAGTAATGTTAATAAGTGGCTTTTATTTATGGGAATCCCTTTTCAAATGGGGATTGTCATTTTTTTATTCACTTATTTAGGAATATGGCTGGACGGAAAATATACTCATGGAACAACCCCTTGGTTTACCATTGGGCTATCCTTATTTTCTGTTTTTGTTGGGCTATATAATGTCATACGTCAGGTGAACAACAGTAATAAAAATAATAAATGAGCAAATTAATTACGTTTTTAAAATATTGTATACCCTTTACCTTACTATTGTATTTTGCACAGCAATATGCAACAACGGCTTTAGGATCTCAACACGATTTTTTTTACACAACTTGGAGTATTTATTTATTTCAATTTATATCATCATTACTCCTATATATAATACTGCTTTTTGTTCATTCAAAATTACCAGAATATACAGGGTTTGCTTTTATGGGAATTACGTTTTTTAAAATGATGGCCTCGGTTGTTTTTTTAATTCCTTTGATACAAGCAAAGGGGAGAGAAACTAATTTAGATATCGCTGCATTCTTTATCCCGTATTTCCTATTTTTGTTTTTTGAAACTGTATTTTCAATACGATTGATAAATAAAAGATAAGTTACTTGAAAATAATGCAATGCGATTGTAAAATTCATTTTTTAAAATCATCATTATAATTTTCAATTTTGAATTAAATATGTACCTTTGCAAAAAATTTTAAAAACGTTAAATCAGATACTCAATTAATAATGGTAATTTCAAAAAAATCACTTCAATTCCTGTTAGTAACTTTTCTAGCGTGTATGCCATTGGTTACTTTCGCAAATGAAAGCGCGGATAGTCTTCAAAATCACACTGAGAATGCTGCTCCTGCTGCAGAAGCACACGGAGAAACAGGTCATTCTGCTGAAAAAGAATTTAATGCCACGGAATTGATTAATGATCACATTGGTGATTCGCACGAATTCCATATTGCTGATTGGGGTGGTCACCCTATTTCGTTTTACCTTCCAGTTATTTTGTGGACTAATACTGGTTTAGAGGTTTTTTCTTCGGAGCAATTTCACCACGATAACGAAGGACATCATGTTATTGACATAAACGGTCAAAAATTAGTTCGTTTCAATGAAGTTATTTTTTATGCTGATAAATTTGAAACATTAACAGAAGATCAAAGAAAAAATGGTGCTTTCGCATTTGATGCAAGGCCACTTGATTTTTCGATTACAAAAAATGTATTCTCCATGTTAATGTCGGCTTTAGTATTGTTCTTCTTGTTTTTTGCAGTAGCAAGATCATACAAGAAAAACCCTAAAGCACCAAAAGGAATCGCTGGTTTCCTAGAGCCATTAGTTATTTTTGTAAGAGACGAAATTGCAATTCCTAATATTGGAACTAAAAAATATGCTAAATATATGCCGTATTTGTTAACCATATTTTTCTTTATCTGGATTAACAACTTAATTGGTTTAATTCCTTTTTTCCCTTTTAGTGCTAACCTTACGGGTAACATCTTATTTACATTTGTATTGGCCTTGATTACTTTTATTGTAACTACTTTTAGCGGAAGCAAAGATTACTGGAAGCACATTTTGTTGCCACCAGTTCCAAAAGCATTATATCCTATTATGATACCAGTAGAAATTATTGGTATGTTGACAAAACCTTTCGCGTTGATGATTCGTTTGTTTGCTAACATCACTGCAGGGCATATTATCATCTTGAGTTTGGTCTCATTGATTTTTATATTCAAAACAGTAGCGGTTGCACCTATATCTGGAGCTTTCGTAGTGTTCATGAGTGTACTTGAAATGTTGGTTGCGGCGTTGCAGGCATATATCTTCACGTTGTTAACTGCATTGTTTATTGGTCAGGCTGTTGAAGAGCATGACCACCATTAATTTGTGTTTTATTAATTATTAACTATATTAAATTTAGTATTATGGTATTAGCTGGAATCGGAGCTGGATTAGCTGTTATTGGTGCAGGTCTAGGTATTGGAAAAATTGGTGGTTCTGCAATGGACGCTATTGCTCGTCAACCTGAGGCTGCTGGAAAAATCCAGACTGCTATGATTATTGCTGCTGCACTTATTGAAGGTGTTGCACTTTTCGCAGTAGTTGTTGCGTTAATCACAAACGCATAATTAAAGCTTAAAACTTCCTGATACGGTTGGTATCAGGGAGTTTTTATTTCTAAAACAAACTTTAAATATAAATATATGAATTTTACAGCACCAGAGAGTTTAATTTTTTGGACCTCTATCATCTTTATAGTTTTCTTTATCCTGTTAGGGAAATTTGCTTGGAAACCAATTTTGAGCGCGGTAAAAGGAAGAGAAGATTCAATCAACTCTGCTTTAGCTGCAGCTGAAACTGCGCGTTTGGAAATGCAAAATTTAACGGCAGAAAACGAGCGTATTTTACAAGAAGCACGTTTAGAGCGTGATGCTATGTTAAAAGAAGCACGTGAAATGAGAGAGAAAATGATTGCTGATTCAAAAGCGGATGCACAAGTAGAAGGAGCTCGTATGATTGAGCAAGCAAAGGTTGCTATTGCAGCAGAAAAAAATGCGGCAATGGCTGAATTGAAATCTCATGTTTCTACATTATCTTTGGACATTGCAGAGAAATTATTAAAAAGCGAATTATCTAACAAAGAGGCTCAAACTAAACTAGTTGAGAACATGTTAGGAGACGTAAAATTAAACTAACATTATGTCAGGAACTAGAGCAGCAATTCGTTATGCGAAAGCAATTTTAGAAATCGCACAGTCAAAAGGTGTGGCTGATGCTGTTAATGCAGATATGAAAACTATTGCATTGACTGTTACAGAAAATCTAGAATTGAAAAACTTTATTGAAAATCCAACTTTAAAAGTTGATCAAAAACAAAGTGCTTTATTAGAGGTTTTTGCCGACGCAAATTCTGTGACTAAAAGTTTATTTCATTTGTTATTTGAAAACAAAAGATTTGAAATTCTAGGTGCTATTGCATTAGAATACAATGGATTGTTTGATACAGTGAACGGAGTTGAAGTAGCAACTGTTACTACAGCTGTTCCTATGGATGAAGCTTTAGAAGCCAAAGTTTTAGCTAAAATAGCTACTTTGTCTGACAAGAAAATTACAATTATCAATACGGTAGATCCTGCTATTATAGGAGGTTTTATTATTAGAATAGGTGACAAGCAGTACAATGCTTCTGTTGCAAACAGATTACAAGTTTTAAAAAGAGAATTAAGTAACTAATTTTTATTACACATTAAGTGTCTAAATTATAAATTAAGATGGCGGAAATTAAACCTGCTGAAATTTCAGCAATATTAAGAAAGCAAGTAGAAGGTTTTGAATCTGGTGCTACACTAGAGGAAGTAGGAACTGTACTTCAAGTTGGAGACGGTATTGCTCGTATTTACGGGCTTTCAAATGTGCAATATGGTGAGTTAGTTGAATTTGAAAACGGACTTGAAGCTATTGTATTGAACCTTGAAGAAGACAATGTGGGTGTGGTACTTTTAGGACCATCTACAGGAATCAAAGAAGGATCTACTGCAAAAAGAACACAACGTATTGCTTCTCTTAAAGTAGGAGAACAAATGGTAGGTCGTGTTGTAAATACACTAGGTTTTCCTATTGATGGAAAAGGACCAATCGGTGGAGATTTATACGAGATGCCATTAGAAAGAAAAGCTCCTGGAGTTATCTTCCGTCAGCCAGTTACCGAGCCATTACAAACAGGTATCAAAGCAGTAGATGCAATGATCCCAGTAGGACGTGGACAACGTGAGCTAGTTATTGGTGACCGTCAAACAGGTAAATCAACTGTTTGTATTGATACTATCTTAAATCAGAAAGAATTTTACGATGCTGGGAAACCAGTATTTTGTATCTACGTAGCTATTGGACAAAAAGCTTCTACTGTAGCTGGAATTGCTAAAATGTTAGAAGAAAAAGGTGCTATGGCGTATACTGTGATTGTTGCTGCAAATGCATCTGATCCAGCTCCAATGCAAGTATATGCTCCATTCGCTGGTGCTGCTATTGGGGAATATTTTAGAGATTCAGGTCGTCCAGCTTTAATTGTTTATGATGATTTGTCTAAACAAGCTGTTGCTTACCGTGAGGTTTCTCTTTTATTAAGAAGACCACCGGGACGTGAGGCTTATCCTGGAGACGTTTTTTACTTACACAGTCGTTTATTAGAGCGTGCTTGTAAAGTAATTGCTGATGATGGAATTGCTAAAAACATGAATGATTTACCAGATTCATTGAAATCAATCGTAAAAGGTGGTGGTTCATTAACTGCTTTACCAATTATTGAAACTCAAGCTGGTGACGTTTCTGCATACATCCCAACAAACGTAATTTCGATTACTGATGGTCAAATTTTCTTAGATGGAGATTTGTTTAATTCTGGGGTTCGTCCAGCGATTAACGTAGGTATCTCGGTATCTCGTGTTGGAGGAAATGCACAAATTAAATCAATGAAAAAAGTGGCTGGTACTTTAAAATTAGATCAAGCACAATTCCGTGAATTGGAAGCGTTTGCTAAATTTGGTTCTGATCTTGATGCTGTTACTTTAAACGTAATTGAAAAAGGAAAAAGAAACGTTGAAATCTTGAAACAAGGTTTGAATGATCCTTATACTGTAGAAGATCAAGTTGCTATTATTTATGCAGGATCAAAAAACTTGTTGAAAAACGTACCTGTTTCTAAAGTTAGAGAATTTGAGAAAGATTTCTTAGAATTCTTAAACGCTAAACATAGAGGAACTCTTGATGCGTTGAAAGCAGGAAAATTGACTGACGAAATTACAGATGTAATTGAAACTGTTGCAAAAGAATTATCAGCAAAATATAACTAAAACTAGTCAAAAGTTGTAAAGTCCAAAGTCTTAAATTCAGTCAATCTGTTTTATATGACTTTAGACTTTATAACTTTAAGACATTAGACTAAAAATAATGGCAAATTTAAAGGAAATCCGTAATAGAATTACTTCCGTTTCATCGACGATGCAAATAACATCGGCAATGAAAATGGTTTCTGCAGCAAAGCTAAAGAAAGCACAAGATGCAATCACAGCTATGCGCCCTTATGCCGAAAAATTGACAGAACTGCTACAAAATCTTTCTGCTACATTAGAAGGTGATGCTGGTGGTGAATATACCACACAACGCGACATTAAAAAAGTATTATTAGTTGTAGTAACTTCAAATAGAGGTTTAGCTGGAGCTTTTAACACCAATGCTATAAAAGAAGCTAAAAGTCGTTCTGAATTTTATGCAGGAAAACAAGTTGATGTTTTTGCAATAGGTAAAAAAGGAAATGACGTTTTAAGCAAAACTTTGCCTGTAGTTGCAAATTATAGTACTGTTTTTGATGATCTTACTTTTGATAATGTTGCAAAGATTGCTGATGAGTTGATGGCTAAATTTGTTGTTGGTGAGTATGATAAAATTGAGTTGATCTACAACCAATTTAAAAATGCTGCTACACAAATTGTTCAAACTGAACAGTTTTTGCCTTTAGCAGCTTTGAAAACAGATGTTGTTGTTACTCCAGGTGATTATATTTTTGAGCCTTCAAAAGAAGAAATTGTTTTGACCTTGATTCCAAAATCATTAAAAACACAATTGTATAAAGGCATCCGTGATTCTTTTGCTTCTGAGCATGGAGCACGTATGACAGCAATGCACAAAGCAACTGATAATGCAACGGAATTGAGAAATCAATTGAAATTGACTTATAATAAAGCACGTCAAGCTGCAATTACCAATGAAATCTTGGAGATTGTAGGTGGAGCAGAAGCTTTAAAAGGATAGTAATTATTTACATACAAATAGAAAAAGAGCCAACATAACGTTGGCTCTTTTTTTTTGTGGTTAGCTCTTCTTTTTGAATGTTTTAAATGGTTTTTCTGTACTTGTGATGACTAGGGACGTTCCCATAATGGAGTCAATTTGTTTTTTATCTATAGTCTCTAACCAAGAATATTTTATTGTTTTTATATTTTGCCAGGGATTTGTATGTACTGTTTTTTCTATTTCAGGTAAAGCTGTTTTACCTTTTTTTTGGGCGTAAGATGTTGTAGTGAATACGGAGAAGCATATCAAAAAGTAGATGTATTTTTTCATTTTTTTTGTACTGAAATAGCTATAATTATATTTCAAATAGTATGCCAATTCGTTAATTAGCTTAAAGTTTCTATAATAAAATTCACGACTAATTTTAAGTATAGTATGATTATTTTCAGTAAAAGTGTGATCATTTTATTTGATTTTTAGGTATAGTATTTTATGATGATCTTATTAGTATTCTTTAGATGCGAAAAACGAAGTATTTCTACATTAATTTTAATGTATAAGATATATTTTTACTTCAAAGTATGTAGGGTTCATTTAGGATAGATTTAAAATGAAGTTTTAGATTCAGCTCCTTTTTTGAGTCTGATCGCATCTTTTTGTATGTTTCATAGCTGGCTAGTGCCACTGAAAAAAAGAGGATTAGAAAGATGTGTTCTGAGTCCAATAGTTTGCAGATGTCGTTGTTTTTTTCATCTTTAAAAAAATTTCTTATCATTAAAATGAACACAATTAGAATTGTATTTTGTAACGTTTGAGTAAAAAAGTATTTCATTAGATGTGGCTTTTAAACTTCAGTATACTTGTAGCAACTGAAAGGATATACTTCTCAGACAAATTTTGTAGGTTTAAGGTTCTTGATGACATAACTTATACTTATTGATTTAGTTTTGACATATCGTTGGCTCTCATTTTAAAATATATCATTATAAACACTACAGCAATAAACAATCTATAGCCTCTGTATACCCAAATATTAACTGGGAAAGAGAATATTTCGTAGGTGTCTCTGATCTCAATTAAGGAATAAATTAAGTTTATGGTAAAGAAAATTCCAAAGAATAAATAAAAGTTTTTGGGTAGTTTCATTTGTTAGGTATCGTATGGTATTGTTCCCATTAGTCCAGCCATAAAATTAGCCCAATTAGAAATTATCTCAACTGATGCAGCAATAAGCACAAAAAGTGCAGTGAAAATAGTTTCTTTTATAGTTTTTACTTTTGCACTATTTAATTGATCTAAAAATGGTTGTAAATTCATTTTTTCATTTTTTTAAAATCCTTTTTTTTAAAAAGTTTCTCGAGAACTTTTATGCTCATTTTTTAATGGAGATCGTAGCTTTATAAACTCCATGCTCTGTATTTTTTTTAAGGGTTACCTACCAGCTGAATTATTCCCTTTTTTTGATAAAGCTTATATTTTTGACTATCGTTTTATTTTTTAATGCTTTTCATTTCTGAAGTCAAAACTAGGATTGTTGTTGAGGATGTGCAAATACTTGTTATCGGAATTCCGTGAATTCCGATAAGTTATATTTTTAAAATAATGAAAATCAACACAATACAATTAACCTAGAAATGTAGTTTTTTAGAGCATTTTAATTTATATAATCTACTTTTGCACTAAACCAAACGACAATGACTAACCAACAATTTTTAAAAATAGTGCTTTTGGTACTGTTTCCTTTCTTATTATGGTCTCAAACAAGTAAACCTATTCAAAAATCGGATTCTTATGAAGATTTGAAACAAGAGTTTACTTCGCAGAAAAGTGATCACCATAAGAAAAGATTTATTTTGGAAATCATTTCAAATTCTTATTCTAAAAAAAATCTTTTAAATCTTTCACGCGGTTTTTATCTTTTATCAACTTTATACAAAGGAAATAAAGCAATTCAATACCTTGATTCATCTATTACTTATTCTATTAACCAAAATGATTACAATTTTCCAGCATTGTCTTATTCTAGAAAGGCATATGAATTAAGGATGCAATTCAAATATAGCAAGGCTTTGGACAATTATTTTAAAGCAGAAAAATATGCTAAGGTTAATAACGAAGATTTAAATTTTTATATCAAGAGGTCAATTGGTGTTTTGAGGTCAGAGGAATTAGGTGAAGTAGAGGAGGCATTGCTTCTATACCGTGAATGTTTAAATTATATAAGAAAAAAAGATATATCTTCTGAAAAATACAGTAGTGATTATCACAATCTTTTATTTGTGCTTGCAGATGCGCATAAATCATTAAAGAATTTAGATTCTGCTAGTTTTTATAACAGATTAGGATACAAAGAATCTACTAAATCCAACGATAAGTTTTATATACCCTATTTTATTTTAAATGAAGGTGCAAATGAAATGTTTAAGAAAAATTATAAAGCATCTTTAGATAGTATTAATAAGGCATTACCTCAGATAATATTAGATAAAAACTACGGTAATATACTGGCTTCTTATTTTTATTTAGGAAAATCTTACGCTGGTATGAGTAATGAAAAGAAAGCGATTCAAAATTTTATCAAAGTTGATTCCATGTATTTATTAAATAAAAGAATTACACCAGAGTTTATCAGCGGGTATTCCTATTTAGTTGAATATTACAAAAAAATTGGAGACAAAGAAAATCAATTAAAATTCTTGAATAAGTTTATGAGTATTGATAGTATATTACAAAAAAACTATAAGCAATTAAATAAAGTTTTAGTAAAAGAATACGATACCCCGCACCTAATTGCAGAGAAAGTAGCCTTAATACAATCTTTGGAAAAAAGGCAATCTACTTCTTATATCTGGATTGTAGTTTTAGTTGTGGGCGTTGCTTGCTTGATTGGATACCAATTTTACTTAAAAAAGCAACTCCAAAATCGATTCGAAGCCATATTTCATTCTGCATTACCTATTGAAGAAAATAGTATTATTCTAGAAACACAGCTTACCACATCTGATGCAAAAGAAAGCCAAGTACAACAGAGTTTATCAGATGAAATAATACTTGAATTACTGGAAAAATTAACAGTATTTGAAAACGATAAAGGCTTTATAGAAAACACAATTTCAATTCAAAAACTGGCTTTACAACTCAACACCAACACTAAATATTTGTCTAAGGTAATTAATGAACAAAAAGGTAAAACGTTTGTACAATACATCAATGAGCTTCGGGTAAATGAGGCAGTATCGCAATTACAAGCACAACCTGTTTTGCAAAATTATACCATAGCTTCCTTAGCAAGTGAGTTTGGTTTTAATTCGGCGGAAGCTTTTTCGGCTGCTTTTTATAAAAAGTATAAAATCAAGCCTAGCTTTTTTATCAAAGAATTGAGTAAAACTAGAGCAAGTTAACAGTTTTAAAATAAGCAAATAGAATTTTAGCTATTGGTATTTTAATGATTTCAATATGAAAAAATCGATACCGTGTAAAACCCTTTAAAATGTAGTTTTTTACAGCGTTTTAATTATTATAATTTACTTTTGTACTAAACCAAACTACAATGACTAACCAACAATTTTTAAAAATAGTGCTTTTGGTACTGTTTACTTTCTTTTTATGGTCACAAACATTATCTGACAAATCTTTATTGCCATACGATACTATAGACAATAATTATTTTAAAGACCAAGGGGATGCTAAAAGGCAATTAGCGTGGGCTAAAGTTTATCTAGATAAAGCTAAAAAAGAGAATAAAGCAATCCGAAAAGCCAGAGGCTATTATTTATACGCCATTCTTTATTATGAAGATCAACCACTCAAAGCGATTCAATATCTAGATAGTGTAATAAAATATTCAAAAATAGAACCAAATAAATTTTTTCCTGCTGCGGCTTTTTGCGAAAAAGCGGGCTTATTAGTGGATTTACGAAAATTTGATGAAGCGTTACTAAATTTTAACTTGGCAGAACAAGTAGCTTTAAAAACAAATATTGATTATTATTATATGGTTCGTGACTATATTGGAACTACTAAATCAGAAGAAATGGGAGAAGTTGAGGAAGCCTTACAATTGTACCATGAAAACTATAAATATTACAAAACGAAAGATTATCGAGGCGATTACTATTCTTATTATTACCAAAACACCATATTTGGATTAGCAGATTGCCATAAGTCTTTAAAGCATTCAGATTCTACTACGTTTTATAATAAGTTAGGGTACAAAGAAACTACGATTACTAAAAACAACGAATTACAGTTAATGTTTACTTTGAATGAAGGAGCCAATCAGGTAGATAAAAGAAATTTTAGAGCTGCACTAGATAGTATTAATAAAGCGTTGCCTGGTTTAATCAAAGTAAAAAATACAGGAAATGTTTTAGCTTCGTATTTTTATTTAGGAAAATCTTATGCAGGTTTAGGAGATAAATTATTGGCGGTTCAAAATTTTATAAAAGTGGATTCTATGTACCGGGTTAGAAAAAAAATCACACCAGAATTTGTAGGAGGTTATTCTTATTTGATTGAGTATTACAAGCAGACTGGAGATAAACAGAACCAACTAAAATACTTAACAACCTATATGGAAATCGATAGTGTGTTACAAAAAAATTATAAACACTTGAGTAAAGTTTTGCGCGATGAATACGATACCCCGCACTTAATGGCAGAGAAGGAAGCTTTGATACAATTAATGGAAAAAAAGCAGTCTGCTTCTTATATTTGGATTGTAGTTTTAGTTGTGGGCGTTGCTGGCTTGATTGTTTACCAATTTTACTTAAAAAAACAACACCAAAATCGATTTGAAGCAATTCTGAATCCAGCCAAATCTATTGAAGAAAATAGTACTGTTCTAGAAACGCAGCTTACCACGCCTGATGCTAAAAAAAGTCAAGTACAACAGAGTTTATCAAATGAAATTGTACTTGAATTACTGGAAAAATTAACAGTGTTTGAAAACGATAAAGGCTTTATAGAAAACACAATTTCTATTCAGAAATTGGCTTTGGAGTTGAATACCAACACTAAATATTTGTCTAAAGTTATTAATGAACAAAAAGGAAAAACGTTTGTACAATACATCAATGAGCTCCGGGTAAATGAAGCAGTTTTGCAATTGCAAGCACAACCTATTTTGCAAAATTATACCATAGCTTCCTTAGCAAGTGAGTTTGGTTTTAATTCGGCGGAAGCCTTTTCGGCTGCTTTTTATAAAAAGTATAAAATCAAGCCTAGCTTTTTTATCAAAGAGTTAAGTAAAACTAGAGCTAGTTAACAGTCTTAAAATAAGCAAATAGAATTTTAGATAGCGGAATTCACGGAATTCCAGTAACAACTTTACATTTCTATTTACAGGAATCGTTCAACTTTAATACATTTGAACCATTAAAATTACCTTAACTATGAAATCATTGCCGCTTTATTATTTTACTTCTTTTCTTTTTATTGCAAATTTTGTAAGCTGTTTTTCTCAAGAGAACACGACAAGCAGTAATTTACTCACTACAAAGCAAGATGGTTCATTAAATAATTGGTTTCAGAAAGATTACTTGCAAGACGGAATACCTGGAATTTCTCTAAATAAATGGTATGGTCAAAATACCACAAAGCAAAAAAAGAAGGATATAATTGTTGCGGTTATTGATACTAAAATTGATTTAAAACACGAAGATTTACAAAATCAGATATGGATCAACACAAAAGAAATTGCAAATAACGGTATAGACGATGATAGTAATGGATTTATTGATGATGTAAATGGGTGGAATTTTCTAGGTTATAGTAACGGAGACTATATAAAATGGGGCAACAATGAATTTGTGCGTATTATTAGAAAATGGTCGCCCGTATTTAAAGATAAAACTGCGGCACAAATATCAAAGAATGAATTAAATCAATTCAAAGAATATCAAAGAGCCCAATTAAGGTTTGATACTGAAACTAAATTTTATAAAAATTGGTTAAGGTCTTTGCAGTATCTTATACAAGTATATCCATTGGTCAAAGACACCTTAAAACACTATTTTCCAAAAGAAGATTATACAAGCCAACAGTTGGACAGTTTGTATCAAAAGCACAAAATCAATGATAAAAGTTTTAGGAGAAGAAGGGATGATAATGATAAAGATCTAGGCGCATTAATCGATTATATGAGGGCTAGCTTAGCATCAAATCAAAATACTTTGACGGATATACAAGATCAAGAATTACAACTTAATTCCATTGTAAATGAATGTTTAAATCTTGAATTTAATGAACGTCATTTTATTAACGATGATGTATTTGTCGCAAAAGGAAACAATGAAATAGTAAATACAATTAAAAAAGAGCACACAATAGAGAATCACAGCACACTAGTTTCAGGAATAATTGCAGCAGATAGAACCAATGATATAGGAATAAAAGGAATTACACATCATACTAAGATAATGCCTTTGGTTATTTGTAGTAATGCAGATGAGCATGATAATGATATTGCTGCAGCAATTCGTTACGCAGTTGATAATGGTGCAAAAGTAATCAACATGTCTTTTGGAAAAGAATTTTCGTTGTACAAAAACAGGGTAATAGACGCTTATAAATATGCCGAAAAGCATAATGTTTTGCTGGTTCATGCTGCAGGGAATAATAGTTTTAATGTTGATGAAAATCCATATTATCCTAGTGATGTTGATTACGAAAACCCAGATGAAGTTGTAGAAAATTTTATAACAGTGGGTTCAATATCACAAAAAATAGATAGTAATTTTGTGTCTGAATTCTCTAATTACGGTAAAAAAAATGTGGATTTATTTGCTCCCGGAGATAAAATTTATACCACCACTGCAGGAAATAGTTATGCGTATGATTCAGGAACTTCACTAGCAGCACCTATGGTTTCTGGAACAGCGGCTTTGATTTGGTCGTATTATCCTAAACTTACAGCTAAGGAAGTGAAACAAATTATTTTGGAATCCGGAACTGAATATGACATTGAAGTTTTGATTCCTGGAGGTGAAGGCAAAAAAGCTAAATTTTCTGAACTCTCTAAATCAGGGAAAGTATTAAATGTCTATAACGCGATGCAACTAGCAGAAAAACAAACTCGTAGAAAGTAGTATACTTATAATTCCTGCAAATTGTATTTGACTTTTTTTCCATAGGACTGCCCCCAAATAGTGTCTAACTATTTGGGGGCAGTTCATTTCCTGTTTCAAATCCCTTTTTTAGATTAACGCTATTAAACTTGCATCTTCAACCTAAGGTATCAAACGGTCCAAACGAAGTTTTGCAAAAAGTTCATAGAAGGAATCTTCGGTATTTTTAAAAACGAGAAAACCTAGTTTTCTACTTTTAGACATGTCTGTATTTACTTCTATAGGTCGACCTAGGTCAAGATCAGTATGCCAAGGCGAAGCAAGTTGGTTAAGATCCATTTCTTTAAGCCCATTTTCAGTAGCGATTTTTTTCCAAACTTCGCTATCTTGTTGCATTTGTTGTTCCAGAGGATGCATCGTTCCATTATATCCTTTTACTTCGAGTCCAAACGAATCTCCTATTTTTTTCCAAAGCCATTTCCATCGAAAAAAGTCGCCATTGACTACATTGAAAGCTTCGTTAAATGCTTGTTCAGTTGTAGAAGCCCATATTAAATGTGCTGCTAATACTTCTGCATCGGTCACATCTGAAAGTCCGTTCCATTGCGCCTCTGAACCTGGCCATTGAAATGGTTTGCCAGTTGCTTTGCAAATACTAGCATAGATAGCAAGTGTTGTACCCAAGTTCATTAGGTTTCCAACTGCTTTTCCAATTACTGTATGTGGACGGTGAATGCTCCACGTAAATCCATCTCGAGCTGCAGCAGCATAGACTTCATCTTCTTGTGCATAATAAAAATTATCGATATCTAAACGCGGTTGTTCTTCCCTAAACGGAGTTTCGGGCAAAAAACCTTCTTTGGCGTAAGCCTCAAATGGCCCCAGATAATGTTTGAGTCCTGTTACTAAAGCTACGTGTTGAACTGATTTTTTAGGAGATAAAACATCTAATAAATTCCGAATCATTAAGCTATTTACTCGTATATTTTCCAGCTCAGAATCTTGACGCATCCACGTTGTAATGTATATGTGTGTAGGTGCTATATTTTGTAAAGCTAGTTTTAAACTGTCAAGATCCAATAGATTGGCAACTACGGGTTGCAGTCCAGTAATGTCTTCGCTTGGGTTGCGGGCTAATCCATATGTTGTCCAACCTTTGTCTATTAGTTGCTGAGAGAGTGCGCTTCCCGTTATTCCGGTTGCTCCCACTACAAGTGCTATATTTTTCATATACGTATTTTTAAATTTGTAGGTACAAAATTCAGCAATACAAATAGGAAAGTAAAGGATCTATATCACATAAAACAAGTGACATAGATCACATTAAGGTGAGAGTCTGCTCAAGGTTTCTCGAGAAATTCCAAGGTAGGAGGCTACTAAAGTTTTAGAAAGACGCTGAATCAAGTTTGGATATAATTGAATAAATTGAGTATAACGCTCCTCTGAATTTTTGCTCATTAATGAAAGAACCCTATTTTGAAGTGCAATAGAACCTGCTGTCATTTTTTGTAAAAAAAAGAATTCGATTTTTGGTAGCAGCTCGCTACATAATTTAGTTCTGTTTTCAAGCGAAATGTAATAAGTTTGAGCATCTTCTAAACAATCAATGTTTAATGTAGCATTTTGTTCGTTATAAAAACCTTGATTATCCGTGATCCACCAATCTTCCATTGCAAATTGTAAAATATGACTTTTGCCTGATTTGTCTAAATAAAATGATCTGAGCAATCCTTTTACAACAAAATGAACGTAAGGAACTGAGTTTCCTTGTTGCAGAATATATTGGTGTTTTTTGTACTTTCCTATTGAAAAATAAGAAAGTACCACTTGAAACTCAGCATCCGTTAAGGGTACAATTTTATCGATTTGATTTTTTAAAATTTCTTGCATCGGGATGTTTCTTACTGTTTAGGTAAAAATACACTTAAAATAGTTTATTTAAATAGCAGCAGCGAAACATCGCACAAATATTAGGAAATAAAGTCTGCTATTTTACTAAACAAGGTTTATGATTTTACAAGTTGCAGTTTTTTAATTTTAATGAATATTTATTTATAAATATCTGTACAGAAATATTGTAAAAAATATAATTTTAGCCATGAATGCAAGCTATAAACTGTTGTTTCAAGAGTTTCGCTATACATACCACTTATTTATTTTAAAATTTTCGATTAGATTTCTCAAAAATTCACCCTATTATCACTTTTAATCTCATTCCTTTTTCTCTAATTTTACATTTTTGAAAAGCAAATATGAAATTAGAACTTAAAGAACTTATTACCAAAGAAGAAATGCTGGCGCAATATGCTGTCATGTTGCATTTGTATTCTAACTTTACTTACGAAAAATACGAGGCGTATCTCACTGAGATGATTCCGCATAACTACAAACAAATTGCTGTTTTTGAAGGAGATGTTTGTGTAGGACTTTCTGGTTTGTGGTCTGGGACAAAATTATGGTCTGGCAAGTACCTCGAAATTGATAATTTTATCGTTCACCCTGACCATCGTAAAAAAGGAATTGGCAAAATAATGACTGATTATGTAGACGCAGTAGCTAGAGAAACAGGTTGTACCATGATTGTACTTGATGCTTTTACAGGAAACTTCAATGCGCATCGTTTTTATTACAATCAAGGATACGCGCCTAAAGGATTTCATTTTTTAAAAATTATTAACGAAGACGGTTTAAGCTAAAACGCATTAGTATGAAAACAAGCTTTGTAAATATCCTATTTTTAGTGTTCGTATGTAGTTTTATCTCTTGTGGAACAAATCAAGATTTTCAATCGCACTTTCCTCAACAAATAAGGAAAACATTTGTCCAAAAAAACACTTTTTTTATAGAGTTTGACCAACCATTGTTAGCAAATTTAGAACTCATCTCAGTTCATTATAATAAGCAACACGCAGCTTTGCAAAGTGCTTCTCAGTTATCTTTTACAGGAATCTTGAAAGCCACTGAAGCACCCACTGATCTTATTTTGGACGTAGATCCAGCCAAAGAATATGGCAATAAAGCGCCCGCAATTCACCAACCCAAATTTAAGCTAGAACCTAACCAAGCCGTTTTAGAATATAAATTAAATCACAAAACCTATTTTTACAAAATACAAAATGTGGTGATCCAGCAATAGCTTAAATATTAACCGTTTTAGAAAGGCTATACATCAAGCGGGTGGTAGACTAAAACAAAACACCACCGCAAGCAATTGCAGCAAAGAATTTCTTATTTTTGTCGCTTTAATTTTAACATACATATCATTTTGGGATTATATAAAAGTCTTTTTAAACAAACAGCTATTTACGGTCTAGCCACGGTTATTCCCAGGATGTTTAGCTTTTTTTTAGTACCCTTGTACACAAAATACCTACCTGTAGAAGAGTTTGGTAAAGTGTCTATGATTTTTGCTTGGCTTATTATTTTTAATGTTGTTTTGTCCTATGGTATGGAAACCGCTTTTTTTAGGTTTTACAACAAGGAGACCAATAAAAAATCGGTTTTAGAAACTGCCTCAGTATCTATCTTTTGGACCTCCTTATCTTTTCTATTTTTAGCGCTACTGTTTCGCAATAAATTAGCCATTTGGTCAAATATAGATGTTCAATACATCACTTATACCATTTGGGTTCTTGTACTAGATGCGCTGGTAATCATTCCCTTTTCTAAGTTAAGAGTACAACAAAAACCGTTGCAGTATGCCGTCATAAAAATAGGAAACGTAACAGTCTATCTTTTGCTCAATTTGTTATTCCTAGTGTACTTGCCACATTTTGCAGAGTCAAATCCAGGTCATTTTTTTAGTACATTATACCAAGAAGAATATCAAATAGGCTATATTTTTGTGTCAAATATTGTAGCAAGTTTGCTCACATTTGTGGTATTGTCACCTGATTATTTAAAACTAAAATGGCATTTTGATTTCCAGCTTTGGAAACGCATGATGCAATACGGAATGCCTATTATGGTAGCTGGACTCGCATTTGCCATCAACGATCAGTTTGACAAGATTTTATTGGGAGAACTATTGCCAGCCAATATTGCCGATGCAGAGGTGGGCGTATATTCCGCATGTTACAAACTCGGTTTGTTCATGGTCTTGTACCGTACGGCCTACACTTTAGGTATCGAGCCTTTCTTTTTTAGCCACGCTGATAGTAAAGATGCACCACAAACTTACGCTACCATAACCAAATATTTTGTCATTTTTGGGTCGTTCATATTACTCTCCGTTATCGTTTTTGCCGATGTTTTAAAGGTAATCATGATTCAGGACGAGTCCTATTGGGAAGCCATGAAAGTAGTGCCCTTAATTATTCTAGCTAATTTTTTCCTGGGTATTTACACCAACCTTTCCGTTTGGTACAAACTCATTGATAAAACGTATGTAGGCGCTTACATCTCAATCGTAGGAGCCATCATCACACTAGCGCTCAATTGCCTGCTAATCCCAACCATGAGTTATTACGGTTCGGCCATAGCCACAATAGCCGCTTATGGTAGCATGATGACCATCTCTTATTATTTCGGAAACAAATATTACCCCATACCGTATGACAGCCGTAAAATTTTTATGTATCTCTTGATTTCAATTGGTTTTTCAGCGATTTCATTTTACGGATTCCGGGAGAATTATTTCGTAGGAATCCCGCTATTGCTACTGTTCCTTTATTTTATATACCACAACGAAAAAGAATTATTAACCCAAATACTAAAACGTAAAGCAAAGTAGTATCAAATTTTCTAGGAGCTTATCGCGCCCTTCGTTTCAAGCTTTTTCCTAAAATTGTTTTTTTCTACGGCTCAAAAGGAGCTTCTTGCAGTCGCTCTTTTCACCCTCGAAAAAAATACAATTTTATAAAAAAAGGCTTTCCACTTCGGTCACGGCTAAAAAAGCGCACTTCCTAAAAAAGACAATCTGATTCTGAAAACTAGCTCAAACAAATACATTATGAATATCAACATCATCAACAAATCGCAACACGACTTGCCTAGCTATGAAACCATCGCCTCGGCAGGAATGGATTTACGAGCCAATATCACAGACCCAATTACTTTAAAACCACTAGAACGAACTATCGTAAAAACAGGTCTTTTTATAGAACTACCTATTGGGTACGAAGCACAAGTAAGACCACGCAGCGGACTAGCTGCAAAAAATGGTGTAACCGTACTAAACGCACCCGGAACTGTAGATGCGGATTATCGTGGAGAAATTGGAGTTATTTTAGTAAATTTATCCAATGAAGATTTTACCATACAAAACGGAGAACGCATAGCGCAATTAGTTATCGCAAAACACGAACGCGCCCAGTGGACTGTAGTTCAAGAACTATCTGAAACTTCTAGAGGTGAAGGTGGTTTTGGTAGTACGGGAGTAAAATAAAGCCCCCTTACCCCCGAAGGGGAATTGATAATTACAAATAGAAACAGTATAAATTTAAATCCTACTTACCCCTAGTAGTAGTTCCCCCTTCGGGGGTTAGGGGGCTCATATGAAAATAATCGTTCCTATGGCGGGTCGTGGATCACGCCTTCGCCCACATACATTAACCATTCCTAAACCATTAATTCCTGTTGCGGGCAAACCAATCGTACACCGTTTGGTTGAAGACATCGCGGGAGTTTTAAATCAAGATATTGAAGAAGTAGCTTTTATCATTCATGAAAGTTTTGGTCAAAAAGTGGAAGAAGAACTTTTGGCCATAGCCCAAAAACTGGGTGCTAAAGGAACTATTTATTATCAAAACGAAGCCTTAGGAACCGGTCACGCCATTATGTGTGCCAAAGAATCTTTGAGCGGACCAGCGGTAATTGCCTACGCAGACACCTTAATACGTGCCGATTTTGACTTAGACAAAGAGGCCGATAGCGTAATTTGGGTAAAACAAGTAGACCAACCAGAAGCTTTTGGTGTGGTAAAATTAAATGCGAACAATGAAATCGTTGAGTTGGTTGAAAAACCAACTACGTTTGTTTCAGACTTAGCGGTTATCGGGATTTACTATTTTAAAGATATTGCAGTACTTAAAAACGAATTGCAGTTGGTACTGGACAATAATATCATTCACGGTGGCGAATACCAAATCAATGACGGAATCAAACAAATGATGGCCAAAGGCATGAAATTTGTCCCTGGTAAAGTGGAGGAATGGATGGATTGCGGTAACAAAAACGTGACTGTAGAAACCAATTCTAGAATGTTAGGATTTTTACATAATGATGGTGAATCCTTAGTTGATGAAAGTGTAAAACTAGAAAACGCAACTATTATACCGCCTTGTTATATTGGTAAAAACGTTGTGTTAGTTAACGCTACTGTTGGCCCAAATGTTTCACTTGGTGACGGTTGTCATGTGGTAAATAGTACGGTAAAAAACAGTTTGGTACAAACACATTCTCATATAAAAAATGCTGTCTTAGACAATGCCATGATTGGAAATCACGCTAGTTTTGACGGTAATTTTACCAGCATCAGTATTGGGGATTATTCTGTTTTAGAATAAAAAAAGCACCAGCGTTTTACAGGTTTTAAGAATTTTTTTAAGTTGTGAAACGCTGGCAAAAATAATCAATGTGGTTTTTGTACTAATTGTGATATAATTGAGTTGTAATAAGATATGAAAAACAGAGCTTTTTTACTTTTTATACTTGGAATTTTAGGATTCCCTGCATTGCTATGCGCACAAACAGAACCCGAAGAAATCAAGCTTGATACAGATCAATTTCAAGAACTTTTTTATGAATCGTTACTTCAAAAAGGGATTGAGAATTATGACAAAGCTATCGTTGCTTTAGAAAAAGCTGATAAATTTAAACCTAATGATGCAACCGTTTATTTTGAGCTGGGCAAAAATTATTTAGCTTTAAAAGACTATCAAAATGCCTATACCTCATTTGAAACGGCTACCAAGCTTGATCCTAAAAACAGATGGTATTGGATAGGGATGTATGATGTAAGTTATGAAACTAAAAACTTTACTCAAGGCATTACAGTAATAAATAAATTGATAGAATTTGACCCTAAATATAAAGAAGATTTAACGTCACTTTATATGGGTACCAATCAGTTTGAAAAAGCATTGGCACTGATTCAAGAACTTAATGAAACAGTAGGAAAAACAGATAGAAGAGAATTGTACAAGAGCCAGATCTTGGCACAAGGAAAATATCAAAATCTAGAAATCAATAATCTAGAAGAACAAATTGTTAAATATCCGCAGCAGGAATCCAATTATATCAGTCTTATTTTTTTGTATACCAAGAACAATGAAGATGCAAAAGCATTTGAAATTGTAAAAAAGTTAGAAAAAGCAATTCCAAATTCAGAGTGGGCTCAAGTCAGTTTGTTTAAAACATACCTTGAAGGCAATGAAGCTCAAAAAGCCATTACGGCCATGAATGTAGTACTAGCAAGTACAAAAATTGACTCAAAAATCAAGCATAGAATCTTAAATGAATTTTTAATTTTCACACAAAAAAATCCACAGTACGCTCCTGATTTAGAAAAAGCAGTAGCCACGTTTAATAATGATACGAGTGTGGATGTAAACAAAGAAATCGGAAAATTTTTTCAAAACAAAGAGCAGTGGGATAAGGCGGTATTGTATTATGAAAAATCAGCTCAAAGAGGAGTGGGAGACACGCTGGAAACGAACTTACTTTTGTTTCAGGCGTACGTGGAGCAGAAAAATTTTAGTAGCCTTGCACCCAAAGCCGAATCTTTGATAGAAACCTATCCGTCACAAGCACAGTTTTATTTTTACGCCGGCTTAGCATACAACCAGTTGAAACAATTCAAGAAAGCAAAAGACTATTTAGAAATGGGCATGGATTATGTAGTAGAAAATAAGGAACTTGAAATTAACTTTAATTTGCAACTAGGTGAGGCCTTTAATGGTCTGGGTGATTTTAAGAAAAAGGATTTATTTTTCTCAAAAGCCAATCAATTACTAAAACAAAAAAAATAATGAAAAAAGGAATATATGTGGTTTTATTGGCGCTTTTAATGGTTTCTTGTAAATCTAAGGCCGTTGCAGTAGCCACAGTAAAAGAGCCTCTTGTTGAGACAAATGTCATGACGGCCAAAAAAATTATTGAAAACCATTACAACAACAAAACCGATTTTTCAACTCTGTACATCAAGTCTAGTGCACGGTATAGTGACGACAAACAAACTCAAAATGTAACCGCCGAAATTAGAATTAAGAAAGATGAGCAAATTCTAGTAAGCATTCGTTTTTTAGGAATTACTATGGCCAAAGCCTTGATAACTCCTACCGCAGTGAGTTATTATGAGAAAATAAACAACAGTTATTTTGAAGGTGATTTCAGTAGCTTAAGCCAATGGTTAGGAACTGATTTAGATTATTCTAAAATTCAAAACCTGTTATTAGGTCAGGCGCTTGATGACTTGAGAAAAGGCAAATACACTGAAACAATTTTGGATCAAAGCTATAGATTAGATGCTGTAACAAATGAAAACACACAAAAATCATTTTTCTTAGACAGCAATCAGTTTTTAATCCAAAAACAAGAAATTACGCAACCTAGAGAAGAGCGTATGATAAAAGTAGCCTATTTAGGAAACAAAGAGTATGACAATATGAAACTACCTACAGCCTTACTGATCAATACTTTTCAGAAAAAAGGAAGTACAGAAATCAATTTAGAATACAATTCGGTTTCCTTTAATGAAGAACTTTCTTTTCCATATAGTGTACCAAATGGGTACAAAAGAATTTTAATTAAGTAAATTAGCAAAAATATTTTTTATCTCATGCCAAAATATATCCTAAGCCTAATTTGTATTTGTATGACTTCAATATTGTGGAGTCAAGAATCACAGCAAGAAAAATTAGAACAACGCAAAGCACAAATTCAAAAAGAAATTAAAGAAAACGAAAAGTTATTACAAACCGTAAAGAAAAAAGAAAAATCTGCGGTAAATGTAGTAGTGATTCAGAGTACGAAAATTAAGCTCAAGGAGAAACTAATAAACACTACCGAAAAGCAAACTAAATTGCTTAAAAATGACATGTATATTAATCAAGTTCAGATTAATAAACTTAAAAAAGAGCTTGAAATTCTAAAAGAGGATTACGCTAAAATGATTGTGAAATCCTATAAAAGTCGTTCTTCTGAGAGTAGAGCTATGTTTTTACTATCATCGGAAAATTTTCTTCAAGCGTATAAAAGAGCGCAATACATGAAGCAATATACCGGTTATAGAAAAATGCAAGGGGAAGAAATAAAAACAAAAACCGATAAATTAGCAGACTACAATCAGAAATTAGACATTCAAAAAACGGCCAAACAAAAGTTGATTGCCGAAAATGAAAAGGAACGTTTGTCTCTTGAAAAAGAAAAACAAGAGCAACTCAAGTTAGTGAATTCTATAAAAAAAGACAAGAACAAGATTGCGCAAGAAATTAAAAAGCGTCAGCAAGAGTACAGAACCATTGACAGGCAAATCAATAGGTTAATTAGAGAAGCAATTGCCGAGGCCAACAGAAAAGCAGCCCTAGAAAAAGCAAAAGCTAATCCTAGTGCTCCAGTATCAAAAGCGGCTGTATCATCATCAAAAATTGAATTAACTCCTGAGGCAAAAATAATCGCCGATAATTTTAGGTCAAATAGAGGTAGACTTCCTTATCCTGTTGAGAAAGGGTTCATATCACTAGGATATGGAAATCAAACGCATCCTATGTTCAATACCATCACGGTTCACAATAGCGGAGTTGAAATTACTACTGATAAAGCAGCAAATGCAAGAGCCGTTTTTGGTGGAGAAGTAACAAGTGTTATTGTAATCTCTCCGGTAAATAAAGCGGTGATGATACAACATGGAGATTATTTTACGGTGTACCAAAATTTAAGTTCCGTTTCTGTGAGTAAAGGTGATAAAGTAAGCATCAAGCAAAGTATAGGAAGGGTACGTACGAATGGTGAAACGGGAAAAACCATAATTAAATTCTTAATACTTCAAAATACAACTTATAATAATCCTGAGGGCTGGCTTTCACCGAGATAAATTATTTTTAAATTTTATAAAAACACTATTGAAATCCTAGGAAATCAATAGTGTTTTTTTGTTATGGTTAATTGCTGGTAACTATTTTTGGTAAGTTTGAATTTTACATGGTAGATTTGTGAATTTTGTTTAACTTTGCACATAAAATATTAAACAAATATAGGTATTGAAATTTATTTTGGTACCCAAAACAATAAGACACAACCTTCAATAATAGTAATTTGAAGAGTTGAAAAGTATAAATCACATGGAAAATAAGAAACCAGATAACGTTGTTTACAATCAAGAAAAAGGATTTAATGCAAATGTATTGCCGTATGCTACTAATGTGGGTGCGCCAGCTATACGTGTTGATGATGTAGTTTCCTGGAAAAGCAGAGGCATTGATAATGTAAACAAAGAACTCGGGAATAAGTTTAACGAACTCAAATTACAGTACGAAAAGTTAATGCAAGAGTATGAGTGGAATGAATTGGTGTACAGTGCCAAATTTTCCTTTGAACCTGTGATAGGTGAAATTTATCATTTATATAGAGATGCCGAAGGAGTGAATTTCTTGTCCTTAATAGGTCCTAATGAGTGGAACAAAGAGCACATAGGTAGTTTTAAGCTTAACAGCGACAAGAAATGGATTGTGTTGAATGATTCAAGCTCCAGTTTGTTTTAATTTCTTATGGGTTACTATAGTGTATTAATAAAACATTTTTGTTTACAAACTTTATGGTATTATAATAGTCACGTAAAAATTTGCGAATAAGTCTGGGATATAATTTTAAAAAAAATATTCGCGCCGTTTTCAAATTTACATATCACCAGTGCCATTACATTTAAAACAAGTTCCGTTTTTGTGGTACTTATATTCTAAAATAACTCCTGATCCATCACACTTATCGCACAAAACAGAGTAGCCAATAATTTTTGATTCCTGATTTAGCTTAGGGATTTTGTTGTTTTTATGTTCATTTTTATGGCAGATATTGCATAAAGTAATTAAAGCATTATCTTCATATTCCCATGCTTTTTTCCCGAGTTGATAATATTTATGATGAATATTCAAATCAAAAAATTTATTGACATCAAAATTGTCTTCATTGAAACATACTAGTTCAAATTGAGAAAAACTCAAAATATGATTAGACTCGGTCCATTGCCTTGCTAAATTCAATTTGTTTAGTGGAGTTTCTTTTAAGTTATCTATAAGTAATTTACATTTCAATAGAGTACCGTTTTTTGATATCTCGATATTTTCTGAAAACTTTCCAATTTTTTTTAACACAAACCCTTTTATAATTAACTCTTCATAATTTAGGATCCCAAATTCAAAAGAAAATCCTAAAAATTCACTTCTTTTAATATTACATTTTTTGCATTGAGACCTATCTCTTTCTAATATTACTTTTCTTTTTTCTTTCCATTCAGGTCGATTAAGTTCTTGTTTATACTCCATTTCTTGTTTTTGTTAACTTGTTAATATTTCTGATGGTCTTCTCGGTTTCTTTACTTTTTACAGATTCAATTCCTCCTTGTACTTCAAGAGCATAGAAGGTTTCCCCATTCTCTCTTTGATATTTTTTGTAATCTACAATTGTAACCATAGTTTTTATAATTTTAAGATTAAACATTGACGGGCATATCCCAAATTATAAAAGGAGTAGGGGGTGAAGTGTGGTTTAGTAAGTGTACGATTTTAAAAAAAAATTAAAATTTTTAAAAATTGCTATTATAAATACTATCGTTTCTTAAGTTTTCCTTTTCGAGCTCCCTACGTTCAATATTTTGTCTAATTGCCTCTTTTCTTTGTCTTTCGGTCTCTCTTTTATCTGCGATTTGACCGTCTTTGATTCTTTTTTGGCGGTCTGCAAGTTCTTGATAATGAATCGTTGTTTGAATGTATTCCTCAGAATGGTTACAAAGCATATTACAAGGGACACTAACTTCACCTGAATGAACTAACTTGTAAAGATTATTTGATTCACTCAATTCAATTACTATTCCGTCTTTTATCCAAGTTGCTCCTTGCCACGCTACACTATTAAATGTTTTCTCTTTTTCTTCAAATTCACAAATTGGCTTTCCATATCTTCCTTGTAGGATTTTGTAATAGACTTCATAATAATATTTCGGATTGTACAAATTGGGATTTTTATTGAATTCCAATACATATTGAAGGTTTATCATTTTTAATTCATTGTTTTCTACGAAATGAGTAATTTTAAACTTACAGCCTTTTTCTAAATTTAGGTAAAGGGTGTCTTTGTAGATTTTCATTATCCCCTCTTTAATGTTTTTTTTTGTAACGCTATCAAATTCAGCTTCTGTCATATTTAAATGATAATTCATAAAAAGTATTTGATTCCTCTTTGGGGTAGATTTGCTCTTTAAAGTTATTTCAGTAATTTGATCATAATAATCACTAAAGGAGTCTAGGAGTTTTTCTTCTTCTTCAATTTGACTTTGTTTACAGCATGTTAGGGTTATTATCAGGAAAAATAAGATTGTGTTTTTCACTTTGATGTGATTTAAAATTTTAAAAGGCATTACGCTTAAATTGATTTGATTGTTTTTTTTCTTAACTTCTATTGAAAGCATGTCGTAGGTTCTTAATATAATTTTTCAACAATTTCGTCTACATCTTTATTGCACCCAAGAAAGTACATTGTACGGCTTTTAAAATCTGTAATAACGAATACTGATTGTTTTGACTTAAAATTTGTTGAATCAAAATATATTATTTCAAAATCTTCTTTTTTCGTCCAGAATCGTACATAAGGCATTTCAGTTAACACGGTGAGTTTTTTAGTTGCCATTCCTCCTACTACCAAGTCAGATTTGATGTAAACTTCCTCATCAGTTGAATTTCCACCAACAACAAAAGTTATTGATTCGTCTTCAAAATTGATATACGCTTTTCTATTAAAATCTATGCCTCCATTGATTTCAACTCTTTTCCAGTTTTCTTTGTAACCCATAGAATAAGAACCCTTACTATAAACCGCAACGTCACCTTCAATTATTTGCGCGTTTAAACTATTGATTAAAAAGAAAGCAATTAGTAAATGATAATATTTTTTCATAGTTATAAATGTTGAATTTTATTATTGAGATAATGAAGCATTTGATCGGATTGCTTCATAATTTAATTTGCAATTCATGTAAGTTTATATGAAGTGTAATAGCATCGTGCAAATTGTTTTTATGTTCTTCTCTTATTAGTTCATTTGTATCAAGGTCAAGAAAATAATTTACTCCTCCATACCATTGCAAATTTTCATTGTAATTTGGAAATATACTTCCACTTACCTTTCCGTAAATTCGGAATGGATAATGGCATTTATTGTCACGTACGAAAGGTTTGAATATCGCAATCATCCAATTTTCTCCTTTATCATGTACTTCACTTTGACTCGCTGAATCACTTGTGAAGATTTTAAATAGTTCTTGAATTTGTTCAATATTTTTCATATTTCTTTATTTTAAAATGGCATTACATCTAAACAGATTAGATCGTTACTATCTTTAACTACTATTGAGAGTCTATAATGTTTATGCACATTGTCATAAAAGTTATAATTAACTACTTGTTTGTCTGTGCCCCATATTGTCTGTTCAATTTTTAAAGTCAGCTTACCTTCGTGATTCTCATTGTAAGTAAAAATTCTAAAAAGAGCATTTAGGTTATCATCATACTATATTTTTTGAAGCTTTACCTAACCTGCATAACTCAATTCGTAATCTGAATTGGCCATAATTAAAATGCGATAAGATGTATAAGAAGATGATTCGTACTCTGATTTTTTAGTTTCAATTGTAATTCTAAATGTAGTTGTTGCGCCTTGATACACTTTTTCTATTAAACTTTCAGATACGTTACTATCAATTAGCTTACATCCTAATGATTTTATTCGTGCTAAATATGCATTGTATTTAGCAGGACTATGTATTTGTAGCTTAATCCTTGTTATTACTGATGTTTCAGAATAAAAATAAGATAAAAATGAATCTGCATTGTCATTGTAAGTGCTTTTGTTGTATGCAAAGTCTGCGTAATTCAAATCCCCATCTTTTCCCTCTTCACTTGATAAAAACATCCATCCTTTTGCTGTTAGATGTTCCTCCACGTTGGCAATGTCTTTTTTTCTTAAACTAAGAATTTCTTCTACAGTTAGATTTTGAGAATTTGAGGTAATTGATAAGCCAAAAAGTAAAAGTGTAAATAAAATTTTCATTGGGTTTGTTTTAGATGGACTGGAAATTACAGTCTGTTTGATTGTCGAGAAGGAGTTATTTCGCAATTGTATTGTGAGTAACATATTATTGAAATAAATATAGTTGTAATTATTAAGATTATTTTGTTAATTGTTTTTTAACTTAAAATGGCATTACATTTAAACAGATTAGATCGTTACTTTCTTTAACTACTATTGAAAGCCTATAATGCTTATGTAAATTGTCATAAAAGTTGTAATTATGCACTTCTTTATCTGTATCCAAAGTTGATTGTTCTATTTTCAATGTAAGTTCTCCTTCCGAACTTTCATGAGCATGATTAAGCATTCCTTTAAAAAACTGATAGAAATCCTTTTTATAAGGTGCTTCTGTCTCTACCTCTGGTGACATTAGAAAAGGTAAAAATGATTCGGGGCTATTATTGATGCATGATAAAATCAATTGAGCCTTAATTTTTTCTATTGATGTAGTTTCATTCATGTTATCGCCATGTCATTTTAAGTTTTTGTTTCAATTGTTATTAAAAAATATTTTTAAAGTTTTACTTTTTTTAATGAGTTGGTAAGCCATCTATTTTCTTTCAAAAAGTACTTTTTCTATTGTTTTTTATTAGAACGGTAAATCATCTGTATTTATTTCAATGACTGGTTTATTTACTCCTATTCCTATATTTTCTTGATGGCAACTTCTGCATGGGCGAAACCCTAACTGCTCTAAAAGATGCCCCTCAAATTTTAGGTTGGGATTATGTTTCACTCTGTAATATTCAATTAATAAATTCGTAATTGGTTTTTTAAAATGAACATCATATTGTTTTAGAAATTCTTTGATTACTTCATCTTTAAAACGTGTATTGTTATCCTTAATTTCATATTTAGGGTTTGCTAAAAAAGTCAGCCTCTGGTATCTTCTAATTATCTCTTTCTGTTCTTCATTTGCATTGTTATAATATTGATCTACATTAGAAATCAATAAATTAATTTTGTTTTCAAGTTCATTAAGGTTTAGGTTTTCTTTTACTTCAACATCAGAGTTTTCAAAGTCAATTGTTTTAGGGTTTATAATAATCCCAAACGCTATTTTAAGTCTTGCAACAAAAGCGTCTGGATCATCTAGTAAATACTGATTTCCTTTGAACCAATTTCTAAACTTAATTACTTCGTCTTTTCCTTTCTCTCTTAATTGTTCAGGTATTTCGAAATTCTTGTAGCTTGAGTTTAGTAGTTCGCAGTCAGGTTTCGAGTGATAGGATGGCTTTCCTCCTTCATATACATACTTTAAATTGTCTGTTGCTTCAACTGGAACATAGTATTCCTTTATAAAATTTTCAGGATCTTTAAGTAATTCTTTAAGTCCGAGTAAATTATTTTTCTCATAATTACTAAAAAAATATATTGATTTACCATATATTTCTCCCGAAAGACTATCCTTATTTTTTAAGTCTATCCGACTAATAATTTTCAACGAGTTTGATTTAGTTAAATAAGCCATATTATATTTTTTTATTACGGATTCACAGTAAACTAGTCGTTTATTATTGACATCAAAGATTTGACTTACAAATCTAATTTAATTTTCAACTTATAAGTCGATAGGTGAAGAGAATTTTGATTTAGTCATTTGTTTTCTTTGCTCAATGCAGAAGCATCTTGAACAGATAGAACATGAGTTAGTCAATAGAATATACAAAGAATTCCTTGTAAAATTCAATGGGAATAAATCTGAGTTTGCTAGATCAGCAGTATGTTCAGAAACTACCGTAAGAAGAGTATTTAGAAATGAGCAAAGAATGACTGTTGATTTACTATTGAGACTCTGTTTTGCTTTGGGTTTAGATGTAAATGAATTTTTTGAAGGAATAAATATTTTAAATCAAAAATGAGCCTTAATAGCGAGTATTTTCAGTGTTGTGAATATAAATGTATAATTAAGATTTTTATTATAATATTGAAAAAAATCCAATTTAAAATGAATAGATTTTCATTTAGTATTTATAATTATTTCTAGTTCTTTAAAAAAGCTTGTTCTCTATGGTAAAGTCAAAATTAAAAGTGTAATCATTTTTGCTACCCTTGATCAGGATTTTTTGCTCTTCGAGATTATTACAAATACTTCTTACTTTTCTTCCTAGTGTTTCGTATGTTTTACCTACTATTTCTTTACCATATAAACGACGGTATACCTCAGGTGTGATTTCAGCAGCTTTTAGAGATTTTTGATTGTATTTTGAATAAAGATATATAAGATTTAAAATGTGTTTAGCGACTTTGTCATAATGGATATAGTCGTTTCCTAAAGCAGTAATAAACTCTTCAGTAAAATCAATTTTTAATAATATTCGATCTAAAACATAAACAGGATTTTCCTCAGTACTACTAGCATGTTCAACAATTAGTTTTCCTTTTTTCAAATCTTGTAAAACAGTAAAGTGATTATTACTTTCTGTTAATAAAATAGAAAATAGTCTCTGCTGATTTACTAATTCTGATTTATAAAAATATGCTAGAACTGCTTTGTGTTCAAATGTTAGCTCACCTTTTAGTTTGGTAGTTAAATAATAATTAAAACCTTGAAGCCATGTTTCTATACTTTCGTCTACCAGTTTACCTGAATGTATTTTTAAACTAATACTGTCCTCTTTAATTTCATAAGTAGGCAGATCAATTTCATTATCTAAAGCAGCATTAACAAGCGATGCCATTCCTCGTCCTTGACTTTCAATTTTATCAAAAACTTTTAGGACTGATGCTAGTTTTGGGTTTTTACTCTCGGGAATCCCTGGGACCAATCTGCGAACAGCAATATCTGTTTCTGTGTGTATAATTTTAATTTTTTCTTTAAATGAACCGGGGTTCTTGATTTCAATATATTGATTAGGCTCAACAGTGACCGTAACAAAACTATCAATAGTATAGTCTCGATGCGCTAAGGCATTGTTAATGGTTTCTCTAATTAGTTTCTCTGGATATTCAGGTTCGCTCTTGCCTCCTTCACGAATTGTTCTGTTAATCTTGATATGACCCCAAATATATCTAAACGTATCTTCCATTAGATTAATAACATCATTTCGAAACATTTTTTTATCTTTTCCGATGTCAACACTGGTATCATAGTAACAATTAACTTCAACTCTTGAACCTAAAAAATGAAAAGGTTCCTCTCCGCAAACTAACATCCCTAATGTAGTTATCCAGTCTTTTTGGACAAAATATTGCTTAATTAAAAATGACTTAGCCTGATCGTGACTAGCTTTAAAAGTTTCATTCCTAATCTCTTTACTAAGCAGACTGATATAGTTATTAATTTTATCTAAACTTAGATCATCAATTTTTGCCTCCTTAACTTTAGCTAATTCTTTGGCGTATTCGATTTCTATTTTATATTCCTTTTGTCTTTGTATTAGTGAGACAGGAATTATTTTGTCTTGCGTCAATTTTCGTTGGTAATAAAAATCATTATACCGTAAAAACTTTTCATCGTCAGGTAAAGGATAAACTGCTATTATAGCAATTTCTCCATTTAGAAAGTTTTCATAATCAAAAAAGATATAATTAGATAAATCAACGAATTTATCTTGGTCATTTTGAAAATGTTTTGAATGTAGATTGATCAAATTATTTTCGTTATTTCTATCAAATCCAGTAAAAGAGTATTTCTTATCACGCTCTCTAATACCACAAATAACAATTCCCCCATCTGTATTCAAAAAAGCACAAATAGTTTCGTGAAGTGATTTCCAATCCCCCTTTGTAGATAAATCTTTTAATTCTACTTTAGATTTTTCAACATCAATAAATACTCCACTTTGAATAGAGTGGGCTATTGTATTTATGGTTTGGGTTATAAATTCTGACTTCATTCTTTCACTTATTTATAATTGATATAAAATTACTGTTTTTTATTTATATTCAAACTAGTATTTAATAGCTTAGGTCTGAATAGACAAGATACTCAGCATTAAATTCTAAATAATATCTATTTTTTTCGATTTTAAAAGTTGATGCAATTTCAAATAAATATGAGATCGCGCACCTTCTGAACAATTGAAAATTCTCAAAACTATTATAAAACAAAAAAGCCACTCAATTTCTTGAATGGCTTTCTAAAAGCTCCCCCTCTTGGGCTCGAACCAAGGACCCTCTGATTAACAGTCAGATGCTCTAACCAACTGAGCTAAGGAGGAAACTGTATATTTTTATTTTTTTAAAGAACGTCTTATTTATTTGCTTTTGAATAACTCTGTTTGTTTGTCTAAGCGGTTGCAAAGATAGGCTATCATTTGGTTTCTGCAAATAAAATTGAAACTTTTTTTCATTTTTTTTACTTCCCAACAATAGCTTTGTAAACGTCATTTCCGTTTGCAAATAGTAATAGTGTTATAAGTAAAACAAAACCAACTAATTGTGCGTTCTCTAGGAATTTATCGCTAGGTTTTTTACCCGAAATAATTTCGTATAATAAAAACATCACATGACCACCATCTAGTGCTGGAATAGGCAAAAGGTTCATTACACCAAGCATTATAGACAATAAAGCAGTAATAGTCCAGAACATTTCCCAACTCCAAGTTTTTGGGAAAATATCAAATATAGCTTTGAAACCACCAACTTGTTTGTAAGCTTTAGTTTCTGGATTAAAAATCATTTTTAATTGTTTTCCGTATCCTACTAATTGATCTTTTCCTCTAGTTATACCTACAGGAATTGATTCTAATAACCCAAATTCTTGTTTGCTTACTTTATAGTACCCCAGTTTTTCTAAAGATTCCATTCCCAATCTTCCAATACCTATTCCTAGTTTTCCTTCAGAATTGATTTGAATAGGTAATTTAATTTCTTTTTCGTCTCTTAGGATTAAAGCTGTTACGGTTTTGTTTTTATTATTTTCAAAAACTGTTTTGGCTTGATCATAGTACTTGGTAGTTTGCCCATTTACAGAAACAATAATGTCTTTTGGCATTAAAGCAGTATTTTTAGAACCTTCAGAAATAGGTCCTACCACAAATGGCATTCTAATATCAAGTAAACTTTTTTTCTCAACTTTTGATAATTGGTCAACAAAATCATTTGGCATATTAATAGTTTGTTCTGTTGCGCCTCTTTTTATGATGACTTCTTTCGCCATGATTACTTTCATGGTAAGATCATTGTCAAATTTTACAATTTTTTCACCATCAACAGATACAATGTGGTCTCCAGTTTTAAAGCCTACTTTTTGCATAGTTTTATTTTCTACAAGTAAACCGTCTTTCAAGTCTTCATTTGCAATATAAGTATCACCGTACGCAAATGCCATACCTATATATATTATGAAAGCTAAAATGAAATTTACAGTAACGCCACCCAACATAATGATTAATCGTTGCCAAGCTGGTTTAGATCGAAATTCCCATGGTTGCGGCGGCAAAGCCATTTGTTCTTTGTCCATGCTCTCATCAATCATTCCGGAAATTTTCACATAGCCACCAAGCGGCAACCAACCGATACCGTATTCGGTTTCGCCAATTTTCTTTTTGATAAGGGAATATTTTACGTCAAAAAATAAGTAGAATTTTTCGACTCTTGTTTTAAATAATTTTGCAGGAATAAAATGTCCTAACTCGTGAAGTACAATAAGTAAGGATAAGCTCAATAAGAATTGAGAAAGCTTGATAAATAAATCCATTTTTTAATTTTGATTCTTAATATGATGCACAAAAATAGGGTTTTCTGTTTGTATATTTAGCAATAATTGTTCCAGAGCAATTTAAAAGTTTGTTAATTATGTTAATTTGAAATAGAACTTTGAAAGCTGAATCTTAACTTTACTTTCTTAAATCCCGTTATTTAGGATTTATATCACTTTAAAACACGTATAATGTCGTCAAAATTATTTTCTCCTATTACCATAAAAAGCATCACGCTAAAAAATAGAATTGCAATTTCTCCCATGTGTCAATATTCAGCCCAAGACGGTTTTGCTAATGATTGGCATCTGGTACATTTGGGTAGTCGCGCTATAGGAGGCGCGGGATTGATTATTCAAGAAGCCACATCGGTTTCACCCGAAGGTAGAATCTCACCAGAGGATTTAGGACTTTGGAATGACGAGCAAATTGTGAAGATGAATGAAATCAATACTTTTATTGTAAGTCAAAATTCAGTTCCCGGAATACAATTGGCGCATGCCGGACGTAAAGCCAGCTCTGCATCACCCTGGAACGGTGGGCGTAAACTAGACGATTCTCAAGGTGGTTGGGATACTGTAGCACCAAGCCCAGTTGCCTACCATCATACTGAGAAAGCTCCCCTTGAATTGCATGAAGCAGGAATACAAAAAGTAATTTCAGATTTTAAATCTGCTACAAAAAGAGCTGTTCAAGCAGGATTTCAAGTGATGGAAATACATGCTGCGCACGGGTATTTATTGCATCAATTTTTATCACCGCTGTCTAATTTTAGAACGGATAATTACGGTGGAAGTTTTGAAAACCGAATCCGATTGACGCTTGAAGTTGTTGAGGCCGTACAATCAGAATGGCCTGATTATTTACCCTTGTTTGTAAGGATATCAGCAACTGACTGGGCTGAGGGTGGATGGAACTTAGAAGAATCGGTTCAACTTTCTAAAATTTTAAAAGGAAAAGGAGTTGATTTAATTGATGTTTCAACCGGAGGTTTGGTGTCGCACCAGCAAATTCCGTTAGGACCTAACTATCAAGTTCCTTTTGCCGAAAGCATAAAAAATGAAACCGGAATTCAAACAGGAGCGGTAGGTTTAATTACGGAAGCTGCTCAAGCCGAGGAAATCATTGCCTCTGGAAAAGCGGATTTGGTATTTATAGCACGAGAATCTTTGAGAGATCCTAATTTAGGTTTGACATTTGCCCAAGAGTTAGATGCCGATATGGAATGGCCAAAACAATACGCTAGAGCGAAACAGTAAGGTTTTGAAACATATAAGTCATATAAGTTTTTTTAAAAGGGAACAGTTGAAAGTTCAAATTCTAATTTTTTTTAACCATTAAGGAATTGAGAAAAGTTAAGGGTTTGCCTAATAATTTTAAAATCTTATATGACTTACATGTTTAAAATGAACACGTCACAAATTTGAAATTTATTTTATGCAAAAAATAAAAACAGCTCTATTGTCTTACGGAATGTCAGGCAAAGTTTTTCATGCTCCTTTTTTAAATTTCCATCCAGGATTTGAGCTTATTGGTTCTTGGGAACGCAGTAAAAAATTACTACACCAAGATTTCCCTGCTTTAAAAAGCTATGCTTCACTAGCGGAGGTTTTACAAGATGATATAGATTTAGTTGTTGTGAATACGCCTGTGGCCACGCATTATGAATATGCAAAACAAGTGCTAGAGGCAGGAAAACATGCTATTGTAGAGAAAGCTTTTACGACAACAGTTGCTCAAGCAAAGGAGCTTACGGCTATTGCCAAAGATAAAAATGTTAAATTGTCTGTTTTTCAAAATAGGCGTTGGGACAGTGATTTTAAAACCGTTCAACAAATTATTTCAGATAAAGTATTGGGTAAAATCATGGAGGCTGAGATTCATTTTGATCGGTACAATCCGCTTTTGAGTCCAAAGTTACACAAAGAAACAGTTTCTGATGGATCAGGAATTCTCAAGGATTTAGGGCCTCACATTATTGATCAAGCATTGTGTTTGTTTGGTTTGCCAAATTCGGTTTTTGCTGATATCCGCATTACGAGAGAACATTCCTTGGTAGATGATTATATTGATCTGTTGCTGTATTATGCTAATTTTAGAGTGCGTCTAAAAGCGGGATTTTTTGTTCGGGAAGCCAATCCTGCCTATGTTATTCATGGCGAAAAAGGGTCTTTTTTAAAACCTCGCGGTGATGTACAGGAAGACGAACTGAAATTAGGATACCAACCAAATTTAGAAACTTGGGGAACGGAGCCAATTGAAAAACAAGGTTTGTTGCATACCGAAATTAATGGAGAAATTATTCGGGAAATTGTACCTACGCTTCAAGGTAATTACTATGATTTTTTTGACGGCGTGTACCATTCAATTGTAAATAATAGTCCAGAACCAGTCACCGCACAAGAAGGCGTACAAGTCATGCAAATTATTGAAGCGGCACTACAAAGCAACGCTCAGAAAAGAGTAATTGATTTGTAAGAAGTCTTAAAAAAAAATTAGCCAGAGATTCACAGATTTTTAAATTAATGAAATCTGTGAATCTGTGGCATTTTTTAGAAACCCATTTTCATCAACTAAAACGTTCATTGTATTTTCAATAAGCTTTGTTGATGTACTTGAATTTATAAACAATAACGTTGTAATTTTTTTCAAATAGGTTGTTTGAACACAGCCAATCATTGCTTTTTGTAATTTTGGCCTTAAAATTAAAAACAATCATTTTGATAGACTTACAATTTCTTGGAAAAACCAGAACCAAAGCCAAGCTAAAAAAGAGTTATACACAAGCAAAAGTTTCTTATTTAAATCGCATACGCTGGGCGGTATCTGTATTTTACTTCGGGATGGGGTTGTGCTTTGCTACCTGGGCAAGTAGAATTCCAGATATCAAAACATCGTTGCATCTCAGCGAAGGAGCATTAGGAACCATTTTGTTTGCTTTGCCACTGGGGCAACTTATTGTTATGCCTTTCTCTGGTAAACTAGTCACCCGTTTTGGGAGTCATAAAGTTTTGATAGTTGCATTATTCATGTATGTAGTGAGCATGACAAATTTAGGTTTGGCTACAGCCGCATGGCAATTGTCATTAGGATTATTTGTTTTTGGAATTTTTGGAAATCTGTCTAATATTGCGGTCAACACACAAGGCGTCTATACAGAGGAATTATTCAAAAGAACCATCATGGCTTCCTTTCATGGCATGTGGAGTTTTGCAGGTTTTACAGGAGCATTAGTAGGTCTAGCCATGTTGTCCTTGCAACTCACGCCATACATTCATTTTATAATAGTAGCTGCGCTAGTACTTTTAATGATGCTATTTAACTTTAAATATTTGATAAAAGCCAAAGAAAAGATACAAACAGAACAGAAAAAATTATTTTCAAAACCAGATAGTTCCTTGTTATGGCTGGGTGTTATTGGGTTTTGCTGCATGGCCAGTGAAGGTGTAATGTTTGACTGGAGTGGGGTTTATTTCAAAGATGTAATTAAAGCTCCAGGGCCGCTTGTTATCTTGGGTTATACTTCATTTATGATCATGATGGCTAGCGGACGCTTTATAGGAGATGCCATTATTTTAAAATTCGGACGCAAGGTAGTATTACAAGTAAGCGGAATCCTCATTTCATCGGGGCTTTTTACAGCTGTATTTTTTCCGTATGTGATACCAGCAACGATAGCGTTTATGTTTGTAGGATTAGGTGTTTCAACCATAATTCCAACTGTTTATAGTGTGGCTGGAAAAACGCCTAATGTTTCGCCAAGTGCAGCATTAACAACCGTTTCTAGCGTAAGTTTCCTTGGTTTTTTAATGGGACCACCCATAATAGGATATATAGCTGAGTTGTCAAGTTTACGTTTTTCATTTGCATTTATAGGTGTTTTTGGACTCTTGATTGCCGTAATGGTTTCAAGAATAAAAGCAATCAAATAATGTTTTAGGAGCAGTCTAATTTATTTTCTAAAGCAGCAGTATTCCTGCTGTACGCAGTATCTTTCCTGTCCTAAAAAAAGGACAGGAAAGGATACTTACTGCCATCAGGGCTATACAGAAGAATTTATTTTCATCAGAAAAAATATTAATTTTTTTTCATGAAAATGAAAATGTTAATATTTTTTTAGTACTTTTAATATTATAATTCTTTCAATCAATATAATAAGTACGTCGCCCAGTTGCTAATACCACACAAACTGTAGCGTTTTTTCAAAGTTTATACCACGTTTCCAAAATTCACATTTAATTTTTTTGTTGTTGTCCTACAGAAGGATAACAACTAGTAATGATTTTAATTCAGCTGTTGCTCGTGCAATGGCTGAATTATTATTACTGTTTATTTAATCTTAAATTATTTGATGTTGAATTTATGAGTAAACTGTATTACCTATTGTTTTTTATCTTTTTTTGGAGTGGCATTCAAGCACAAGAAAGCACTGGTTTTTTTGGAAAAATAATCGATTCAAAAACTCAAAATCCCATTCCATTTGTAGTTGTTAGTGTTCAAAACACAACCTTGATGCAAGTCACAGACAAGGAAGGCAAGTTTGTTTTTGAGGGCGTTTCGCTTGGTGCTATTTTGGTTTTGGTTCACAGTCAAGGCTATAAAGATGCCTTATATCCGCTGGAGATAACAGTCGGAAAAATGGTTGACTTAGGAAATATAAGTCTTCAAGATGATCAATCTTTAGACTTGCAAAGTAGCATTATCACATTAATGGACAGTGATTTTAATGATGAGAACAGTTCCTCAGAAAGTACCTCTGGATTATTGCAATCATCTCGGGACGCTTTTCTACAAGCTGCCGCTTTCAACTGGGGACAAGCTCGTTTTAGAGTGCGTGGTTTGGATAGTGAACACTCCACGATGATGATCAATGGGGTAACTATGAATAAGGTATATGATGGTAGACCACAATGGGGTGAATGGGGCGGATTAAATGATGCACTTCGCAATCAAGAATTTACCTTAGGAACCGCTCCTTCTGATTATACTTTTGGAGGCATCCTTGGAACACAAGAAATAAATACTCGAGCCTCTATTTATAGACCCGGAACCAGAATTACATTTTCTGGAACTAATACTAATTACAACTGGCGTTCTATGGCTACGCATGCGTCTGGTATGAGTAAAAAGGGTTGGGCCTATGTTATTTCTGCTGGGAAACGCTGGGCTCAAGAGGGTTATTTTGAAGGAACAAATTACGATTCGAATTCGTTTTTTGTAAGCCTCGAAAAAAAGTTAAGAAGTCAGCATGCCCTTAACCTTACTGCTTTTTACACACCAAATTCTAGAGCTAAAAATTCGCCAAATACTGCCGAAGTTACGCAATTAACAAACCCAAGGTATAACTCCTATTGGGGTTTTCAGGACGGGAAAAAACGCAATGCTCGCGAAAAAACAATAGAGGAGCCTATTTTTATGCTCAATCATTATTTTAAAGTCAATGATAAAACAAATTGGAATACTAGTGTTTTTTATCAAATAGGTACTACTGCAAATAGTACCATTGATTATCAAAATGCCAATAGTCCAGATCCTACATATTATAGAAAAATGCCCAGTTATTATTCCTCACTATATGCACCAGATCAAGGAGAGTTTTCGGGAGCATTTACTCCTGATCTTGAAAATGCTGACAAAAGTAAAGCTGCTTTTTTAGCTAATCCACAACTAGACTGGCGGTCATTATACCTAGCCAATCAAAGGCCAATATTAGATGGAAATGGCAGCATCACAGGTTATGAAGCTGCTAGAAGTAAATATGTTTTGTATGAAGATCAAGTACAAGCCGAAACGGGAGCAGTGACTACAAATGTAAGTTCATCATTATCTGAAAATATTTTCATGAATGCAGGGGCTTCATTTAAGAAAATGAAATCAAATAATTCTCAAGTTTTAGTTGACTTACTAGGAGGTTCTTATTTTGATGATATTGATGCGTTTTATGATGGCAATCAATCACAATCTGATTTAAATAATCCCAACAGGCAAGTAGGAGTAGGGGACAAATATGGTTACAATTTTAATTTTTTTGCCAATGTTTTAGAGGCCTTTACGCAGTTTAAATTCTCATATAATAAAATAGATTTTTATTTGGCACAGCAGTTTTCGTCTACAAGTTATCAACGTGAAGGTTTGTACAAAAACGGCATTTACGAAACTAATTCTTTTGGAAAAAGTTATAACGTATCCTTTGAAAACTTTGGCTTTAAAGGGGGTTTAAGTTTCAAAATTTCGGGCAAACAAGTGATAGTATTAAATGCTGCTCATGCTACAAAGGCACCTACTTTACGAAATACGTTTGCCAATGCCAGACTCAATAACGCTATTGTAAATGATATAGAAAGCGAAACCAATAGCAGCATTGATGCTAGTTACGTGTACCGTTCCCCAAAACTGAAAGCAAGAGTAACCGCTTATTTTTCTAAATTGAGAAATGCTACTCAGATTTCCTTTTTTTATGCCGAAGGAATTTTTGATGACGGCGCAGGTTTTTTGAACACAGATGCGTTTGTGAGTCAAACTCTGACTCAATTAAACAAGAAAAATATAGGAGCCGAGTTAAGTTTGGAATACCAATTGACCCAAACAATAAAAACCACATTTGCTGCAGCTGTAGGTCAATACATCTATGACAATGATCCAAAAGTTACCCTTACAAATGATGCGGCCGCTACTCCCGAAAATAATGCTCCTGTTTTTGATTTTGGAAAAGCATCACTCAAAAATTACAAACAAGCAGGAATGCCTCAACGAGCCTATTCATTAGGAATGGAGTATAGAGACCCCAAGTATTGGTGGATAAGTGCTAATGTAAATTATTTAACAAACACTTATATTGATGTTTCTCCCATTTTGAGAACTGGAATTTTCTATAAAAATCCAGCAAGTGGTTTTAATTTTCCTGAGGCTACAGAGGAGCGTGCTGCGCAATTGCTTCAACAAGAAAAGTTTGATCCTGTAACCTTACTCAATATTATAGGAGGGAAATCATGGATTATTTATGGAAAAAATGTAGGTGTTTTTGCAAGCATCAATAACGTGCTAAATACAACCTACAAAACAGGAGGTTATGAGCAGGCACGCAATGCCAATTTCAGACAGGTTAATCAAGACATTAGTAGTGGGACACCCTCTTTTGGACCCAAATATTTCTATGGCTATGGCCGAACTTATTTTGTGAATCTTTATATCAATTTATAATTCAAATCATATGAAATTAAAACTGTACTTTTTTGTAGTGCTATCTTTAGCGTTATTTAATAGTTGTGTGCCTGATGAAGTACCTGCACCAAAACTTACATGTAACCAGCCCAATTTTGTAACAAATAAATCAGTAAGTGACATTCATGCTACTGCAAATGCTATTGTAACGCAGTACAAGTATGACGATGTTATTGAGGCTTATGTAGTATCTAGTGACGAATCGGGGAATTTTTTTAAATCAATATCTTTTCAAACCTTGGCAACAGCCACAACCCCTGCACTTGGGTTTAGTGTTCCTGTTGATGCTACTAATTTATACATAGATTATAGATTGGGAAATAAAGTGTTTATAAAACTAAAAGATCAATACACAGATATAGAATATGGAGGTGTACGTATTGGTAGCATTTTTGTTAACTCATACAATCAAGGCGGTGTGGGACGATTGTCTCAAAATGATTATAAGAAAGTATTGAACGCTTCTTGTGTGACCGTTAAGGAGGAAGCCCTTTTGCGAACTGGAACAATGGAGGCTTTACTAAAAGATGCCAATTTGAATACTTTGATTGAGTTTAAAGAGGTTCAATTTACCGAAACAGCTGTAGGACGACACTATTTTGAAGAAGCAAATAATGTAGGAGGTGCCACAAATTGGGGTTTAAATGACAAAATGGGAAATCAAGTGTATGTAAGAACCAGTAGCTTTTCTAATTTTGCTTCAAAAATAGTCCCAGATAAAAGCGGAAAAGTACGAGGTGTACTCACTAAATATGGAAATGATTTTCAGTTGCTACCTCGCTCAGAGCAAGATATTGTAATGACAACACCAAGAGCAACGCCTTTTTTCTCTCAGAATTTTGATCAAGTGGCAGACAACTCCAATTTGAGTTTGCCAGGTTGGGGCAATTTTGTACAAGCTGGTTCTTTATTCTGGAAAGGTGCAGTTTATGCAGGAAATGGGTTTGCTGAGTTTAGCATATCAGGTACCAAAGTTATCTCTAACATTGCTTGGCTAATTACTCCAAAAATTGATATGGATCAGTATACAAAAGAGGTTTTAACTTTTAGAACAGCGCAACATCACTTAGACATTGATTCTCCATTAAATGCATTAGAGGTTTATGTTTCTTCTGATTTTGATGGGTTGAATGTTACTACCGCCACCTGGAAACTATTGACGGTGAACCTGCCCAAACAAGCTACGCCATGGTATCAGTTTATAGGTAGCGGCGCCATTGATTTATCAGGGTATACTGGAAAAATCAATATTGCTTTCAAATACATAGGGTCTGGACGAAACTTAGCTCTTGATGGTTCGTTTCAAGTAGATGACGTACAAGTTTTTGGGGAAAAATGATTTCTTTTATTATCATTCTTGAATTGCTATATTTGCAGCAATAATCAAATATAAAACCTATGAAATCTATTTTACTTGCCCTCATGTCTATCTTATTTGTATCTTGTTTCGGGGACAATGAAGCACAAAAACAAGTAGACTACACTACACAAAACGAAAAAGAAATAGTAGATTATATTGCCAAAAATAAATTGAATGCCATAAAAACAGGTACCGGATTGTACTATGTAATTAATGAGCCTGGAACTGGAGATCAGCCAAAAGCAACCTCAAACGTAACGGTAGCCTACAAAGGATATTTTACCAATGGCTCTGTTTTTGATGAAAGCAAACCAGAGGGAATTTCTTTTGGTTTAAATCAAGTGATCAAAGGATGGACTGAAGGAATTCCTTTTTTCAAAAAAGGTGGTAGCGGTGTTTTATTAATTCCGGCGCACTTAGGCTACGGAGGTAATGCAACCGGTCCTATTCCTGGAGGTTCGGTGCTGATTTTTGATGTAAAATTAATATCCGTAAATTAAGTTCCTTTTTACACGAATAAAAAAGAGAAATCTGCTCCGGTAGATTTCTCTTTTTTTATAATAACTTTTTGATACTATATTCTTGAAAAACTTCTGGTAAATCAGAATTAAAAGAAAAACGGTACATAGGTTTTTGTATTTTAGCAACCCCAAATCGAAACTAAAAACAAATGAAGACCTATCTATTTGCTCTTTTTATAATGGCAATGCCATGCCTATTACTCAGTCAAAGTCCCAAGCCTGAGGTAAAATTAAAAGCGATACACTGTGTAAAAACAAATTTCAAAAATTTAAAAGACGGTGAAATCATTCATAAAAACTACACTTTTAAAGATGGAAAGTTACTCAGCATCAAAACATCTGATGTGATTCAAAGTTTTTTTTACAATCCAAAGGAACTATTGGACATGACGGTCAAAGAGCGCGTAGGCAGTAATTGGAAAGAGGTAATTAATTATACCTATAACAACAATGATCAGCTCATAAAATTCACCAAAAAATATGAAGAAGGCGGCGAACTAGTTACTAAAACCGTTACCATAAGTTATGAAGGATCGCGCGTAAAAGTAACTACTAAAAAAAGCACCAACCACCAAATCGTGCTGGATGACATTGAATATGTAGTTGAAAACGGAATAATAGTAAGACGTTCCACAAGAGACAGAAACCAACAAATTGTTAAAAAAGTAGAGTACCTTTATTTTAAAGAAAACCCCATACGCCACAAAGATTTATTGGGTGATAAACAAATAAAAAACTTCACCTTTGATGATAAAAATTCAGTAAACGCCTTGCTGGTGCAAAATATTTTCGGAACGCATTATAAAGTTATTGTACCCATTATTTCATGGCATGAAGAAGAATTTGAGTTTGAATCTATTGGCAATAACAATGTTTTAAATTTTAGTTCGACCTCAGTAGATGTCGTAGGAAAAACGAGGAAGTACAAGTACAACGCCGCAAATTTTCCAGTATCATGTTCTCTTATAGAATCAAACGGAATTGTAAAAACTGAAATTAGCTACAGTTATGAGTAAGGCATCACTGCAAACAAATCTATACACAAAAGGCTGTCCTACAAGACAGCCTTTTCATATTTAATGATTACTTAATTACTTTTTAATCTCTATAATACTGATTGCATAACCACCACCAGGAGCAGCAAGTACATCTAGTTTTGAAGCGTTAGTAACTTTAACTTTTTTAATTGTATACGCTTGCGGATTGGTTTTATAATGCGCGTCTTTAGCATCAGCATAAACGGTAGCTTCGTACGTTTTTCCTTTATCTAAAAAATCAAATTTTAGTATTGCCGTTCTAGGAGTTTCGCCATTTACGTTACCTACGAACCAGTTGTTTGTTCCTTTGGCTTTACGCGCAACGGTTACGTATTGCCCAGGTTCTGCTTCAAGGTATTTACTATCGGACCAGTCAATAGCTACATCTTTAATAAACTGAAACGCATCTGGAAAACGGTCGTAATTTTCTGGTGTATCAGCAGCCATTTGCAGTGGGCTGTACATAGTCACGTACAAGGCTAACTGATTAGCAAGTGTACTGTTTACATGAGAATTATTGTCTTTATTCAACTTGCTCAAGTCCATTTCAAATATTCCTGGAGTGTAATCCATTGGTCCGCCTATTAAGCGTGTAAATGGTAAAACCGTCACGTGATTGGGTTTTGATCCTCCAAAAGATTGGTACTCGGTTCCTCTTGCTGCTTCGTTACCTATTAAGTTAGGATACGTTCTCGCAATTCCTGTTGGTCGTACCGCTTCGTGAGCATTCACCATAATTTTATAATCGGCTGCTTTTTCAATGGCGTATTGGTAATGATTGATCATGAATTGGTTGTAATGATTGCCACCGTTTTCAATAATGTCACCAACATAACCACTTTTTACAGCATCGTATCCGTTGTCTTTCATGAATTGGTACGCTTTGTCTAAGTGGCGTTCGTAATTGCGCACTGAACCTGAAGTTTCGTGGTGCATGATCATTTTCACACCTTTTTCTTTAGCATAAGCTTGCAAACCTTTTACATCAAAATCAGGATAAGGCGTCACAAAATCAAAAACATAATCTTTTAAATGACCAAACCAGTCTTCCCAACCTTCGTTCCAGCCTTCAACTAAAACTCCATCAAAACCATGTTTAACAGCAAAATCAATGTATTTTTTTACGTTGGCATTGGTGGCGCCATGTTTTCCGTTTGGTTTTACTTTTGAGAAATCAGTTACGCCAAGTTGAACGGTTGGCAACTCATCTGTGTAAGCCCAAGAACTTTTTCCAGTAATCATTTCCCACCAAACTCCCACATATTTCAGCGGCTTAATCCAAGAAGTATCTTCAATTTTGTTGGGCTCGTTGAGGTTCAATGTCATTTTAGAGGCTAATATTTCTCTTGCATCATCACTCACAATGATGGTACGCCATGGCGAATGTTGAGGCGCTTGCATGTAACCTTTATCACCTTTTGCATCTGGAGTTAACCACGATTCAAAAATCATGTTTTTATCATCTAGGTTCAAGTGCATGCAAGAATAATTGATCAATGCCGCCTCGTGTAGGTTGATGTACAATCCGTCAGTTGTTTTTAGCATTAATGAAGTTTGCACTCCAGTATTCGAAAATGATTTTTGAGATACATTTGCAGTTGTAGCTTTCTCAGTCAACCCTCTTATTTCGGATAGTTTAGAGCTGGTATAATCGTATTCCTGTGTATCATAATCGCCTGGAATCCAAAATGCAGTATGATCGCCAGTCATGGCAAATTGGCTTCTTTCTTCTTTGATTACAAAGTAAGTTAGGTTTTTTTGCGAAGGAAATTCATAACGAAAACCCAAACCGTCATTGAACAAACGAAAACGAATAATCATTTTACGTTCCGTTTCTTTTTGTTCTAAAGTAACAGCTAGTTCGTTATAATTATTTGTTATGGTGGCAACTTCGCCCCAAACAGGCTGCCAATTTTCGTTAACACTGCTTGTTTTTTGATCAACAACCGTAAAATCATTTAGTAATGATTTCTTGTCATTTTTCAACTCAAGACCCAATTTACTGGTTTTAATAACTGCTTTATTTTTATAGGCTAAGGTATAGGTTGGCGTTCCATCGGTTTGTAATGCAAATTCCATTAGCATTTTTCCGTTTGGAGATTGCAACTGTTGTGCTTGTACCGAGCCTAAAAACCATAGACAAAGAACTGTTGTAAAAAAGAATTGCTTCATTTTTAAAAATGTATTTCAAGTTAATGTTATGTTTAAAAATTTGTCGCAAGCCATAACGCAGCAGCAATCACAATTTTTAAACCCGTAAAAACAAAAGTAATTCCTTTTTTATTATTTCAAGTACAAATTTGCTTAATCTGAACTGGAGTGAAAGCAAGTACCTAGGAACGCCAATTTCTTTTCAAGGAAAGTTACCATTTGGCTTGACCGCAAAAAAACTATCATTATTCACGGCAAATACATTTTTATAAACCCATAGCTTCATAAGTCGCTTACAAATCCGTAAATTTGTAGCTTATTCAATGACATGTTAGAAAAAGAAGTAATCAATTTCGAAAAAACCGCTTTAGTTGGTATCGTAACTCAAAATCAGAGTGAAGAAAAGTTAAACGAATACCTAGACGAATTAGAGTTTTTAACCTACACCGCTGGTGGAGAGGTAATCAAGCGCTTTTCACAAAAAATGGAGCGCCCTAATCCCAAAACTTTTGTAGGTACCGGAAAAATAGAAGAAATTCACCTTTTTGTAAAAGAAAATGGCATTTCGACCCTAGTTTTTGACGACGAATTATCGCCGTCACAACAAAAAAATATATCTAAGATTATCACCGAATGTAAAATTCTAGATCGTACCCACCTTATTCTAGACATTTTTGCACAACGTGCCGAAACCTCTTATGCCCGTACCCAAGTGGAACTGGCGCAATGTATTTACATGTTGCCGCGTTTATCCGGACTTTGGACGCACTTAGAGCGACAAAAAGGGGGAATTGGAATGCGAGGACCGGGTGAAACCGAGATTGAAACCGACCGTCGTATTGTGCGTGACCGCATAGCCTTACTCAAAGACAAAATCAAAACTATTGATAAACAAATGGGCGTGCAACGCAGCAACCGCGGTGCTATGGTTCGTGTGGCGCTAGTTGGGTATACAAATGTTGGGAAATCTACCTTGATGAATGCCGTGGGCAAAAGTGACGTTTTTGTAGAGAACAAACTCTTTGCAACGCTAGATACCACCGTAAGGAAAGTAGTCATCAAGAACCTACCTTTCTTACTTTCGGATACCGTAGGATTCATTAGAAAATTGCCTACGCAACTAGTAGACTCCTTCAAAAGTACACTCGATGAGGTACGCGAGGCCGATTTATTGCTGCACGTAGTCGATATTTCGCATGCAGATTTTGAAGACCATATCGAGTCCGTAAATCAAACCTTGCAAGACATCAAGGCGCATGACAAACCTGTAATTATGGTGTTCAATAAAATTGACGCTTACAAACCCCTAGTCATTGACGAAGACGATTTGATGACCGAAAAAACGCCAAGACACTTCACGCTAGAGGAATGGAAAGCCACCTGGATGAGTAGAGTAGGAGAGCAAAACGCTTTGTTTATATCGGCCACACACAAAGAAAATTTCGAAGAATTCAGAGAGCGCGTGTACGAGTCTGTACGTCAGATACACATCACCCGTTTTCCATACAACAAGTTTTTGTACCCAGATTACAATGATGCCATCGAGAAAGACGAGGAAGAAGACCATGAAACCGAAATAGAATAATCGTTTCACAACCTTATACCATATCCCTTTTGACTTTCAAGAGGGATTTTTTTTGGGCATGCCCTAGCTTTCACTAGCGTTGCAGCTGCGTCAGGCTGTTCGCTATATCTTTTTATACCTTTTAGGCTACTAGCCTCTTAAAGGCTAGTAGCCTAAAAGGTATAAAAAGGATGCCGCTTCCATCCTTCATGCGGGGCTTGGCGGTAATTACTGACGTTTAGGATTTTTAGGCTATTTGTAAGAAAAAATTAATATATTTGAGAATCAATACAACGTGAATGTCATCCAACTTTCGATTCAAAATTTGGATGGATTTGCTGGAGTTTGTTGCAAGTGATGTACTAGTTGTCCATAATGCTATAAAAAAATAGAGATTATATGAAGTTAAAAACAAAATATGTATTCTTTTTTATCTTTTTAATTCATTGTTTTACAGGGTTTTGTCAAAAAAATCAGTTTATTCCAAAAGGTTTTATTGAAACAATACCACCAAAATTTGAGAGTGAGGAATGGTATAAATTAAATAATTCTCACAATGAATTTGGTGTCAAGATTAGCAACGGAAAACTTGAAATTGAAAAAACTAAAGAAAAGAATAAATGCTCACTTAAAATTAAAGATGGAACACTTGTGGGAATGGATGGTGGAGAATTTGGGGGGCAATTAATTTTTGTACCAGATGATAAAACTAAGAACACAATAAAAATTAATAAAGGAAATGTAAAATATATTTTTAATTATAAGGGCAAAAATTATTTCATTCTTGGATATGCTCATATGGGTACTAGTGAAGGTGCATTATATGAACTTGAAAGAAAAAACAAAGACTTTAAATTTAAAATGCTTTTGGATTTTGGAGATGCTCCTCAAGCATTTACGATATACAAAGATAAATTTCTAGTTGCTACATATGGTAGTTTTTTTACAATCCAGAATTTCAAAAAAGAGCTGTTTTTTGAAAAAATATTTTGGAATGGTTTATATCCTAACTCAATTGCAGTAGCTGATGATAAAAATGTATTCGTTGGAATAAGAAGTGGAATAGTAAAAATTGATTTAAAAGAAAAATCCTTTAAATTTTATAAACACACGAAGTAAAAAGCACTGTAATAAGGGTTAAAAACGGATTTGGTCAATCAGCTTTTTGTTTGGGATGATTTGCTTCACCTATCGTTATCGCTCAAGTGACAACTCCTTATAATGGGCTTATTATAATTATAAAACCGCCGCATTCACAGAATGTTGGGCATCATTTTAAAAATCAGAAATCAATGAAATTTAGTATTACAATTATATCTTTTATCCTTCTAATATCTTTTAAAACTATTGCGCAGAATAAAAACGAAAATGATTTAACTGCAAAAATCGACTCTATTTTAGAAAGTAATAACTTTAATGGAGTGGTATACATAACCGAAAATTCAAAGCAAATATTTTCTAAAGCTATGGGGTACTCAGATTTAGATAAAAAAAATATTTTAAAATTTAAGGATCAATTTGTAATAGGTTCTATTAGTAAACAAATAACAGCAGTTTTAGTATTGCGTGAATTTGAAAAAGGTAAAATTAAACTTGATGATAAAATCAATCAATATCTCACTCAGATTAACCAACCCTGGTCAAAAGAAGTTACAATTCATCAATTACTTACTCATACACATGGAATTGTAACATTAGATGAACCTTTAGAATTCGTACAAGGTTCTCAATTTCATTATTCTCAGTTAGGTTATGAATTACTTGCGCAAATTCTTGAGAAAGTAACAAACAAGAATTTTGAACAATTATCAATGGATTTTTTTAAACAAAATGGTTTAAAAAATACTTTCCATCCTAATAATAAAAAATATAAAAATCTGGTAAAAGGGTATGAAGAGAATGAAGATAAACTATTAGAATATGCTTCAAATAGTTTGGATAATTATGTTCCAGCAGGTGCTTTCATTTCAAATGCAGCGGATTTAAATAAATGGAGTCAATCATTATATTCGGGGAAACTTGTCAAAACAAAAACTCTAAAATTGATGGAAACTAAATATGCCACCCGAATTCACCCAATTTTTGATAAAGTTGATTATGGATATGGTTTACTTTTTCAAGATGGAGAGCAAAACATACAAATTGGTGCATTAGGGTATGCACCTGGTTTTGCTTCTGCCTGCTATTTTTATCCACAAACAAGAAGCAGTGTAATAGTTTTGGCAAATACAGCAAAAAATTTAGATAATTTTAAAATGACATTCAAAGTACATACCGAAATAATGGACTTAATGAAGAAACGAAAAAAATTAGTCGAAAAAATTTAAAGAAATACGAATTAAAAAAGCCGGAATAAATACTCAATGATAATTAAATACTTCATAATCAATAATAAAGACAATTTTTTACATCTATTTAGCAAAATAATCACAAGTACAATTATTGATAAAGTTTTTTTAAGAAGAAGTGAGGAAGCTTTTGAAGTATTAAAAATTGAAACAACAAGAATATAGGAAGTAGATAATTTATTTCCTTCCTCATTATCGGTTATTAATAATTACATTTGTTTGAATACATTTATATTTTAATTTATGCTATTTAACAAAATAGAATTTGCTTTCTTTTTTCCTCTAGTATTTTTGCTCTATTGGTATCTTTTTAATAAAAATGTAAAGCAGCAAAATCTCTTTTTATTAGTAGTAAGTTTTTTCTTTTTCGCTTGTTTTGATTGGCGTTTTTTGTTCTTATTACTTTTCTCCATCATTTTAGATTTCTCCATTGCACATAAAATATACAATTCTAAACACCACAAAAAAAGATGGCTTTGGTTCTCTATTCTTGTAAATTTATGTTTCCTGGGTGTTTTTAAATACTGTAATTTTTTTATTGATAATTTTTCAGAAACGCTTTCTTTTTTCGGCTTTAAACCGAATGTCTGGTCCTTGCAAATTATCTTGCCTGTTGGAATTTCCTTTTATACGTTTCATGGTTTATCCTATATAATTGATGTTTATAAAAGCAAAATAAAACCAGTAGAAAGTCTTGTTGATTATTCTCTTTTTGTTAGTTTTTTCCCCTTGCTCGTTGCAGGACCTATTGAAAGAGCTACCCATTTATTACCGCATATTCAAAGTAAAAGACATTTCGATTATTCTAAAACGGTTGATGGATTAAGGCAGATTTTATGGGGATTGGTAAAAAAGATCGTAATAGCAGATAGTTGTGCAACGTATGTAAATTTGATTTTTGACAACCCTGATGAATATTCAGGAAGCTCTTTAGTTATGGGAGCCATCTTATTTTCATTTCAAATTTATGGCGACTTTTCAGGGTATTCAGATATTGCATTGGGTACGGCAAGAATGTTAGGCATAGAACTTTTGCAGAATTTTTCTTTTCCATACTTTTCAAGAGATATAGCTGAGTTTTGGAGACGTTGGCATATTTCCCTCTCCAGTTGGTTTAGAGATTATGTTTATATTCCGCTTGGAGGTTCTAGAGGCTCAAAATGGCAAAACATTAGAAACGTGTTTGTCGTTTTTATGTTAAGTGGTTTTTGGCATGGTGCAAATTGGACTTTTGTTATTTATGGTTTTATTAATTTTTTATATTTCTTACCCTTATTATTGTTTCGAAAGAACAGAGATAATTTAACAATCGTAAACCCCAACAACCTAAAATCCATACTGATTACAATTTTCCAAGTTTTTTCAACTTTTATGTTAGTTTCCTTGGCAAGAGTATTTTTTCGTTCGCAATCAGTAGGTGATGCCATGATGTATTTTAAAAGAATGTTTTCTTCTTCTTTATTTACATTTCCAGAAATTTTTCCTAAAACAGTTTTGGGATATGTTTTTCTGTTTTTATGTATTGAATGGATTGGAAGAAACGATTTATTTGCTCTAGAAAAATTTGCTATGAACTGGAAAAAACCTTACCGGATAGCTTTTTATTATGTTTTGACGCTACTAATATTCTATTTTTATGGACAAGATTATCAATTCTTATATTTTCAGTTTTAAATGAATACAGTAATAAAAAAGGTGTTATTATATCTAATGCCGTTATTTTTGGTATTTATTGCATTTGAACTATTTTATCAATTGGTTCCCAATGACTATTCTGTAAAGAACGCTACAATTCCTAAAAAATACGATAGTACGGAGATTTTAATTTTTGGAAATTCACATAATTTTTATGGCCTAAATCCCAAATATTTTGACAAACCAACTTACAATTTGGCACATATAAGTCAGTCACTTTATTTTGACAAAATTGTGTTTGATAACTATATTGACAAATTCAAAAATATAAAATGCATTATTTTGAATGTAGAATATACCAGTTTAAGCGAAATAGTGGATACAGAAGAAAATAAGTGGAGAAAATATTACTATCAAACGTACATGAATTTAGAAGTGCCATCAATTAATAAATATGATTTCACAAAATATTTTTTATCCTCTACTAGAAATTTTAATGTAAATACTAAACTCGTTTTAAGATACTTGAAAGAGGGGACAATAGTAGATTGTGATCAAAATGGGTTTGGCATAAACTATACAAAAGCAAAAAAAATAGCGTTACTAAAGAAAGATGCTTTAACACGAGTAAAAAGCATAGAAGATAATTTAATCAATTTTGACGACAATATAGTTAGGATTCAGTCCATAATAGATACTTGCCAAAAAAGAGGTATAAAAGTAATATTAGTGAATATGCCTGTTTCCAGTTATTTTTCTGAAGGCGTTAATCAACTCAAACAAAAAAGAATACAGGAAACTTGTAGCAAATTGGTAAGAAACAATTATAATGTAAGCTATCTAAATTTAGTAAAAGATAAACGATTTACAAATGATGATTTTTTTGATGCAGACCATTTGGACACGGATGGTGCTACTAAATGTTCTAAAGTTGTAAATACTTTCATTAATGAGCGATTAAAATAGACATTGAAAATAAAGTTTTCTTGTAGCAGCTTAAGTTTCGCTGCGTTTGCAAGTGGAATCATGAATACAGGCATAGCGCAGCCAAAAAATTAATTCATGTAGTAATTCTAGTTAGATAACTTGTTATCTTTTTACTATAGTAGCTTTCGCTGGCTAGTATTTTTCTAGTTTCCGTAAAGTTTTCAACTATTAACTTATACTTCAAGCCAAACTACTCTTAGTGATAGTTCGTTTTTTGTAGTTTAAATCTATTACATTTACCCTAAAAAAAAGAGTTTTTTAAATCAACTTACACAAGACAAAATTTAAATATGAAACAAAAATTATTTTTGGTAATATTATTTTTATCGCTAAAATCTTTTTCGCAGGATTCAAAACTTAGTCTTGAAATGCATTATCCACTAACGATGGGTCAAAATTTTATTAGTAAAAACTACAGTGGAATTATTGATGTAGGAGGAAAATTTAGATTTTCGGAATTAAAAAATATAAATATTGGTGCATCTTTAAACGGCGGAATTTTATCAAATAATACTAATGATAATAACGGAGATCAGGATTTTAGAGTTAAATCATATCTTATTCAACCAAGAATTTTTAGTGAATTGAAGATAGAATCAGTACCTAAAATACGCCCATTTGTTGGAATTGGTTATACTTTTATGGTTTTTAAAGCAACTGGAACTAATAATGGATTTGATGTTTCAGCTTCAAATAGCACAGAAAGTGTTATTAATGCAAATTTTGGAGTTGCTTATGACATTACAAGTAAAATATTCTTAGACCTTCAGTTTGATTATGTAAAATTAAATGTCGGCAATGAAGTTCCTAAAACGGCATTCAATACAAATGTAAATCTATTAAAAGTTGGTCTAGGTTTAAGATTGTAAAGGAGCTACTAAACTAGAAGTCGTTACAAGTTTTTCAAAAATATTAATTCAAAATAATTTATAATCAATATCCCTAACTTAAAAACCCGTACCAATATGAAAAACGTACTAAAAGTTGTCATTGCATTACTATTGATTGTTAATGTAAATTGTTTTGCTCAAAAAATATATTACGTAGTAAATGGAGAAGATATGATGAGCGACATCAACTACAAAGTTTACAAAGACAATAAGGCGAAAAACAGAAAACTTGAAGAAGTCAATTTAAAGACTATTGTAAAAAAGGATTCCATTGTAAATTACATAAGACTTACGGATTTGGCGGTTACGCCTGACGGCTTTGATCCTTGGGGAGATACAAAAAAGTTTATTGGAACAAAATTTCAAATTGAGCAATATGCTGATAACGACTTAAAAAATTTCAACAAAGATTATCTAGAGGGAAAACCAACTTACATTAATTTTTGGTTCACCAGATGCCCTCCTTGTATTGAAGAACTTCCGCTATTAAATCAATTAAAAGAAAACTTCAAAGATAAGGTCAACTTTATCAGCATTACCTTTGATGACTTGGCAGCGGTTGAGGTATTTTTAAAAAAGCACAAGTTTGAATATAAACATATTACTAATTCAGGTAAACAGATAGAAAAACTTAAAATTGATGCATATCCAACAAGTTTAATTTTGGATAAAAATGGAGTTATTAAAGTTGTAACCCCGGAAATAACATCAGCTGAAATGAAAGACATACAAATTACTCTTACGACTTTGTTATAAATTAAAATTATTGAACATAAAAAAACCACTTAATCTTTTCAGCATTAAGTGGTTTTGTTTTTTTACAGTTTATTGAACGGCTTTTAAAGCATCAATGTTTCCGTGACCAAAATCAGGATTTTTAGTTGGGTAATATCTTGAGGATTGTTTCATTTTTGTGAGGACTTGATCTCGTGTCCAAGTCGGATTTTTGGCCCAAACTAATGCTGCAATTCCTGCAGTAGTGGCAGTAGCCACAGAGGAACCTCCCACATAATCAGATTGATTGTCATAGTAACTTGTAACAGGAACTGTGTTTCCTCCTGTTGCTCTTTGCATAGCTATGGTAAAATCAATTTTATCTCCGGTGTGGCAAACATCACATTTTTGATAAGTAGTACCTTCTTTAACGCCTGTTACAGCCACTGCTTCGGGCATCCAAGCTGGGAAAATAACTCCAACAAAAGTGGTGAATGTTGTAGAAGTTCCACCGGCGCAGAATATCAATTTACCTCGGCTGTGAGCGTATTTTACACCATCAGAAATTTTCCCTACCGAAAATATGTATCCCATAGACATAGATATAATTTTTACATTCGGGTTATTACCTAAACCGGTAAAGGCATCTTTAACACCATTTTGTTCGTGGTAGCCTTCCAGTAATACGTTTTCTGCTGCTCTATAAGTAATTAAGTTGGCATTATAGGCAACGCCAACAGGCAATCCTTTATCATTTCTAGGTGCAGCCGCAGCCGCTGCCATGCTGGTTCCGTGTCCGCATAAATCACTAGGACCGTCTGTAGTGCTGCTCCATGGCCAAATAGAATCTACAAATGTTCCAAATTTTTGAATAGTACGACCAGTTGATAATCCGTTGTTAAAACTAGAGCCTAGTAAAGTTTGGTTTGGTGAGGTACCAGTGTCGATAACGCCAATTGTAATTCCTCGTCCAGTGCTTACATTCCAAGCGGATGGAATATTATGTTGGTAAAATGCCCAAGGCACTCTTGCATTAGGAGTGACGGTAGTAAAATCTGCCGTGTTTAAAGTAGAAGCTTCAAATCCACAACCTGAACTTGTGCTGGAGCTTGATCTTTCAACAGGACTTATTGCTTTATCACCTAAAAAACGATAATCAGCAGGTTCAACATATCGAATTAAATTGCTTTGTCTTAAAGCAATAACGGTTTCTTGTTTGGTGATAACAACATCCATAAGATTCAAATAGGCATCGGAAGAAACTAAAACATCCTTGATTTCTTTCCCTTCATATTTAGAAATAAGTTGCAGTAATTCCTCTTGCATTTTTTGATTGTTTGATGATTTACTTCTGTCAAAATCAGTTTCGGAATTTCCAAAACCAATTGTGATTAAATTTTGTCCTTGCAAAGCGGCACTCCAAATCATTTGACTAGACATTTCACTCCAATGAAACTGTTTGTTTGAAGATAAAATTTGATTAATGGTAGTGTTAATTTGTGTTGTGGTTAATGGGTCTTTTTGCAAAGGATTTACCGAAACGGTTTGGTTTTCGCTTTCATCTCTGCTACAGGAGGTGAACACAATAGCGGTTACGAGTACTAATCTAAAAAGTTTAAATGTCATATTATTTTATTTTTGGTTAATAGATTGTGAATATAGCATTATTTTGTTATTAATTTTAGTAAAAAACTCTATTTTAGTTAAATAGCACAACTGTTAGTCTGTTTGTCTCTCATTTAGTACGAGGATGCATTCTTTTGAAATAAAAATCTAAGTTATTGTTAGCAGGCAATATAGCTTAATAGCTCGTTAGGAATGATATTTTGGTCACTATGGATAGCAACTTTTAAACATAAATTTTTTCATCGAACCGAATTTTAATTTTTAACTTTTTTTGTAGTTAAAATCAGTTATATTTATTGGATTATTTTTGAAGATGACGTGCTGCGTTAAAGGAAGTTTGCAAAAGAAGGATTTTATTTTTAACCCAAATAAAAACTTTAAAAGGAATAGTATGAAAGAATTAGAAACTAAAATTTGTACAATAATAGAAAGGCTTAACACTATGAATGCACAAGGAAAAATACAAGTGCAGTACAAGATTTTAGCTGTTTTACTGAGTGTAATGGTAATTTTTCAATTAGGGAAATGTTTTGGAGAACTTATTTTTTATATCAATAATTAATTGCAAAAGCTTAAAAATTACTAATTATCATTTTTGTATTCACTAATACTTGCTAATCAGGATAGTTGCAAGAAATAAAAAATAGCCTTTTAGAAATATCCAAAAGGCTGTTTTTATAAATAGGGTTTAATTACAATCCGTAGTTTACACCTAAACCAAATAATTGTCCAACTTGAATGCCTTTTATGGCATTGTCATCATAAATGGCTTGCACAGCAATATTAGCCGATAAGTATTTATTGATTTTCATCACCACATTCAATTGGTAATCAAAATCAACATTTTGCGGGTTATCAAGATAATTAGAATATAAATTCAGACGGTTTTGAATTGACACATTGGTCATGACATTTACTTTGTAGTACGCAGAGATACTGGCTCCAAACTCAAAACGAGAATTATCTCCTTGAAGTACACCAAATGACGGTCCAAATTCTGTGAAATGATCGTGTACAAATATGGCTTTTGCTGCAGCAGGTGCAAAATTGACGCTTAGATTTTCGTTCTTTTTCCATAGCATACCTGGACCCGTTTGGAAATAAGCCGGAGAAAAGAAATGTGATATTCTGAGGCCGTTTTTATTATCTAAACCAGTGTCCATTTGAGTCTTAAAATTGAAGTAGGCCGAGTAGAACCAGTTTCCAGACGCTTTTTTACCCCATAAAGAGTTGATCTCTAAACGGTCATCTGTTTTAGCAATACGCTCGTTACCTTTTATTTTACTTAATCCGTATGCCAATATAAATTTGTTATCCCAAACGACATCGTCTTTTTTATAATTGAAATCGTAGTTCAAACCAAAATTTCCAGCAATGTTTGAGGTTCCTCCACCTAGCCATTCTTTATTGTATGAAGATTGACTAAACAGTAAAGAAACGTTTCCTTTTCTTGTCCAAGCTTTGGTAGAATCCTTAGGTGTTTCTTGAGCGTTTACAACTGATAACGCAAAAATAAATACAAGTGTAAGTAGTGTTTTTTTCATATTATTAAGTTTATATTCACAAATGTATATAAAAAAATAATACCACTAATATACTTAAGTTATTGGAAACAAGTCTTATACGACTTAATTAGATTGTAATAAATACTTGTGTACCAAGAATAAATAAGTTTAAAATGACCATTGTCAAAATTTTGTTCTTGTAAATTAATTCACTGTAAATCAATATTTTAAATTTTATAAATGGATTTTTTTATCTTTATACTTGAATCTAAAAAAGTAATTTCTATCTCAAAAAGGGTGATAAATTTTAACAAAAAAAGCACATTTTATTTTTTAGATAAAATACTCATATTTCCGATAAGGAACATAAAAACTCTTTTTTAAACGTACAGAAAGGAGGAAATTGTTTTGACAAAAAGGTTTTGTATTGTTAAAACGGATTTATTTTTTACTGTTTTAAACAACGGCACTGCCGAACTAGCTTCGCCATACATAATGCTTCGCACAAAAGACTGTGAATAGTGAGCTGCTAGAATATAGACGCGCATGGTTATAATTTTTAAGCTAAAGTCAAGTGGACATAAGATGTTGATTTATTGTTTTAAATTTTAAATCTATTTTTAAATCGTTTTTTCTATTCATCTCGTTGCCAAAGCTTTTTGGTCTTCATAGAAAAATATCCTTCACATTAAAGTCAATCAATAAGCATATTGAGGTATTGAATACACTCATATAGGGTAGTAATTGCATTTTATTAATTTGAAAATCTCATATTAAAATACTAATTTTTAATAGTTGCAAAATTTAATATAGGTATTTACTTTATCTATATACTTATTGAAGAAATGGAAATAAGTACTGGTTGTAATTTTTTAGATAAAATATTGCTATAAAAAAATGCCGCAAAACAGATATTTTGCGGCATTAAAAGAAAGTGTTATTTTTGATATTTAGTGAGTATCGTGTTGATCTGTTTACAATCGGATGCGGAGTTTACTTCTAGCAAATCTCTTGTTTTTCCGTTTTTCAACGTTAGAAAATATTTTTTTCTACCAAACGAAACACGTTCCTCAACTCCTATTATTTGATTTAAAGGAATATTTTCTGTAGCCGTTTTTTTGAAATAATAGAGATACAATCCTATGGCGGATACCATACCTAAAACCAACCAAATCAATTTCATAAATCCAAAAGCAACTTGAGCATTGGATAAATTTAAGATTGCATTGACAAAAGTCACGATCAGTAACAATCGTACTATAAGAAAATGGCTCTTCAAACCGTCTTTAATTTCGAGTGAAGCAGTTACTTCATTATATTTGAATTTCATGTAAAAATCAACTTCTATTTAAAAACGTTATTCTCTTTTTTAATATCGGCCATTAAACTGCTAGGGTCGATGGTAATGCTTTTAATCCCCGATTTTGATTTTGGAATGTTGAGTTCGTAAGTAGGATACGCCCAAGCCCAATCAGAAAGTACCGTTCTTTTAATTGCTGGATACGGATTTTCTTTCTCAAAACTCATCATGCGCAAAGGCACATAAAAACTTTCTACTGTTCCATCTGTATATTCTACTAACAAATCAATTGGCATTGGCATTCTACCAATTCGTTCTAAAACTACTTTAGTTTGACCTGCGTTTTCAGTTACTTCTTTAATACCGTAATCAATAGTGTTGGTTGTTTGTGTCCAATCTGTTAAATACCAATCTAAGTTAGCACCTGAAACTCTCTCAGCAGTTCTTTTAATATCATTTGGCGTAGGGTGCTTGAATTTGAAATCGCTATAATACTTTTTCAAAGTCTTCATCAAATTGTCTTTCCCAATCAAATAGACTAATTGTGTCAAGAAAAGTTCACCTTTACTGTATGAACTAATACTGTATACTCTATTTTCATCAAAACGATCAGCGTGTGTTCCTTGAGGTAACTCTTTACCGGAATTTACCATTGAAAAATATCCTGTGTAGCCACCCGCAAATGGATTTTCAACCTTTTTATCTGCAACTTCGTTCATTCCTAAATCTTCCAAAAAAGATGTAAAACCTTCATCCATCCAACCGTGTTTAGATTCGTTTGAGGCCAATACGTGTTGGAACCAAGAGTGCGCCATTTCGTGAGCCGTTACACCTAACAATCCTTCAAATTTACCTTGACCTAAAATCAAAGTACACATGGCATACTCCATTCCGCCATCGCCACCTTGAATTACCGAATATTGTTTGTACGGATAATCGCCTACGGTTTTGTTGTAAAACTCCATCAATTTTACAGTCAACGGCTGTAAATTTTTCCAGTTTTCAATGTACTGCGGATTATTTTTGTACAAAAAGTGAATGTCAACACCGTTTGGACCTTTGGCAATATCATGGATGTAATTTTTATCAGCTGCCCAAGTAAAGTCGTGAACCATTGGTGCTTTAAAATGCCAAGTAAGTGTTTTTGCTTTTTTAGGAATGGAAACCACTACGCCTTGATCTTGGTAACCGTGACCAATTTCGTTAGGATTTTGTAAGTAACCTGTTCCCCCTAAAACATAATTTTTATCAATAGTAATTTTTACATCAAAGTCGCCCCAAACTCCGTGAAATTCTCTAGCAATGTAAGGATCTGCATGCCAACCTTCAAAATCAAATTCAGCTAATTTAGGATACCATTGCGCCATTGAAAGTTCAACACCTTCAGCATTATTGCGTCCTGAACGACGAATTTGCACTGGAACTTGACCGTCAAAATCTAGTGTAAAAGTTGTTTTTGAATTGGGTAACATTGGCTTAGCCAAAGTAACTTCAAGAATAGTTCCTACTTCTTTAGCAGATGCAGTGACACCATTTTGCTTAAAATTAGTCACATGTAAAAAGCCAATTTCGTTTGGTTTCAAGTTTTTGATACGGCTTTCTTTAATTTCTTTGTCGCCCACTTTAACTTTAGAAACCATTCTTCCGTCAGGATCTTTAATGTTTTGAATGCGTACATCCATTTCGCTGCCAGGCTGAAAAGCATTATTGAACAAGTGGTAGTATACTTTTCTAAGTGTATCTTTAGAGTTATTGGTATACACTAATTCTTGTGTGCCTTTGTATGTATAAGTTGATACATCCATAGTAACAGCCATTTTATAGTCAACATGTTGTTGCCAATAATTTGAATTTTGTGCCCATAGGTTGCCAAAGCTAGATACTAATATGGTGCATAAAAGTAGTTTTTTCATAGGTAGTTAAAATAAAAATGGAAGGACAATTTGTCCTTCCATAAAATTAAGTTTTTTTTTAATTTATTTTGACATTTTCTCTGCCATTAATAAAGCGTTGTATGCATTTACAATTTTACCAGATTTTGATAATGTTGAAAACGAACGTTTGTCAGCTGCTTTTCCTCCAACAACAACTTCGGTCGTAATAGCTACACCAGATTCCATCAAGATTTGTTTTACTTGTTTAGCCGATAATTTTGGATAATACGAACGAATCAAAGCAGCAACCCCAGCAGTGTTTGGCGCAGCCATTGAGGTACCTTGTAAGTATTGGTATTCGTTGTTTGGAGTAGTTGCATAAATTTTTACACCTGGTGCAAAAACATCTACATTCAGTTTCCCAATGTTTGAAAAACGTGCCACAACTTTGTCTCCGTATTCAAAATTTAATGCTCCAATAGTAATTACATTATCCGAAAACTCTTTTACTTTATCTTCAGAGTCATTTGGAAAATTCTCAGCAAAATCGATGTCTTTTGCGTCATTACCTGCCGCGTGAACAAACAATACATCTTTTTTCTCCGCATATTTTAAAGCATCATAAACCCATTGTCTGTGTGGCGAAAAGCTTTTTCCAAAACTTCCGTTGATTACTTTAGCACCATTATCAACTGCATAACGAATCCCTAATGCTATGTCTTTATCGTACTCATCTCCGTCTGGAACGGCACGAACGGTTAAAATTTGAACGTTGTTAGCCACTCCGTCTCCACCTAAACTATTGTTTCTAGACTGTGCTACAATTCCTGCTACGTGCGTTCCGTGCAAAATTTCGTTTTTGTCTGGACCCATTACATTATTGTTACCATATTTAGTATCGTTAATGTCGTTAGGATTATCGCCTACAACTTTACGGTAATCTGTTTTAAGATTATCACCATTAAGAAGTGCATCTTGAGCGTCTTTTTGTTTTTGAACCGCTACCTTAAGTTCAGCAACTGGTAAGCCATATCCTAACATTTGTAGCATTGTAGCTTTACTTTTAAGCAAGTTTTGATCTTGAGTGTCGATTGCCTTTACTTCTTCAGCAGTATATATCGTTTTACCTAAATGTTTTGCAACAGCGGCATCACTTGATGTTAATGATTCAATCATTTCTGTAGAGCGAGCCTTAATCATTGCTGCATCGTCAACTTTTTTATCATTTAAAGCCTTAGCTTCTAGGTATGTTTTTTCATCTACCAATGATTTATCCTTGATGATTCTCTCGTATTCTAGATTTTCCTTTGTAATGTCTCCCAAGAAATTCCAGCCATGAATGTCGTCTATGTAACCATTTTTGTCGTCATCTATACCGTTACCCGCTATTTCTTTGGCATTAGTCCAAAGTACTGATTTTAAATCTTCGTGTTCAATATCTACACCCGAATCTACAATACCTACAATAACAGGCACGCCTTTTTTTCCTTTTAGCAATTCTGCGTAAGCTCTGTCAACGCTCATTCCAGGAATGGTATCTGTTACTATATCCAGGTGACTCCAACGTTTTAGATCATTTTCAGTAAGCGCCGCCTTCTTTTTAACATTTAAAGGTGCACTAATGGTAACTAAATTCGAAGTTGAAGCACTTGAAACTTGCTTTGCTGCTCCACAACCTACCAATGCTAAAAAAGCAAAAGTAGAAATGTAAATGGGTTTAATGGTATTCATTGGTTTGTTTTTATTTATTTTTGAAATATTGGTCTAAAATAATTGATTTTGTTACACAAATATAAGGATTAACACTATGTTAAGAAAATTTAAATAAAAATGTAGTTTTTATTTGATAAGATTCAAAAACAATAAAAAAAGCTACCCTTGTAAGGTAGCTTTGATCTTGTATTTATTTGGTTTATTAATTACCGCATAATGCTGTATAATCCTCAAACATCTTGATGTAAGTTTCTTTATTTTCAAAATTGTATAGTCCATTATTGATGTTTTCAATCATTTTAGGACAATCTGAAAAATATTCTCTTAATTCTTTTTTTCTACCAATTAAAACAGATGGACTGAAAAAATCATCTTGAATTCGTTTTTTCAAAACGTATGCATCTTGAGGGAAAAACTCATGAAATACAGATATTTTTTCTCCTTTTTTAATTTCTTCAAACAAAGAATATCTTTTTGTATTCACATCAGATGTAAGACCTACTCCTTTACCAGTTTGACCTCCAATATAAAAATGACCTTCATTGTCTTTGATATTCGCTACTTTTTTCAAGTTAGTGCGTTCTGGTTTTTTCTGTCCTTCAATGTAAATTCTTACTGTACTTTTATCTGAACCAATACCATCAACTAAGGAACGCAGTCCTGAAACTTGCGACTCCGTTCGAAAATCTACTAGTTCCGGATAATCACTAACAATTCTAACTTTACCTTTGAAAACCTTACCGTCTACATCTAAAACTTCTCCGTCAAATTCAGCATATCTAAAAGCGGTTGCAGCTTTTTTGTACGATGCTAAAATTGGCTCTGCTTGCATCGCCTCTAATGTGGTTGCTTTTTCAGTAGTTTTTTTGTACTCGTCAATATTAGCTGCCAGTCTTGTTAAAAACGGATGGTGCGTACGTATTCCTAAAAAGCTTTTTTCGTTTTCCTTTACTCCGTCTAAATATTTTGTAGCTTCTTCAACTTGACCTAAAAGCAAATAGGTTGTAGCCAAATTATAATGTGCACTAAAACGAACTTTTTTCTGAATATCCTCGTCATTTTTATCTTCAAAAGCTAAAAACTCTTTCCAATACTTTTGAGCTTCACCAAATAAGCTTGGCCAATCCGCTCTATCTACATCAACTAAAGTAGGTAATACTTGAACTGATTGATTGAACTCATCTGGATTAAAGGTTGATTTTGATTTCTTTTTCTTTTCAATATCAAAATAACGTAAACCCGAAACTTCAGGTCCATACAAGTAAAAACCTTCAAACTCTTGTAACATCGAATAGAAATTTGTAGTTAAAATTCGAGTCACTAAAGCTTCATAACTATAGGTTGGATCAGTTACAAACATGTTAACTTTTGGCGTTGTATACCTCTTATAAATAACCTTGCCTGTTTTGTCCATGATTTCAAGGTTAGACTCCATTCCTATATAATACGCAGGAGATTTTTGATAATACGACTGCACATAATCTTCGTCATTGATAGACTCAAATCTTGAAACTGTATATTTAATTTTAAATTCTCCATCATTGGTTTTTTTCAAGCCTGAGATAAAGAAAATGTTATTTATTTTTTCACTTGAATATGGAATTTTTCTAAATGCAAAACTGTCTTCAATACCTGTTGATAAATCTAGTTTAATTTCATAGGTTTTGTAGTTCCCGTATTGTTTGTCAACTGGAGCCTCAGGACCTCTTAAATTCAAAGTATTTTTTCTTTCTTCATCTTGACCTGCTGGAGTTCCAGAGCCCTCCACTTTACTGATCATTTTACCTAGTGAAAACTGGCTGTAAGCATTACAACTTAGTATTGTAAAGGCACCTATTAATGCTAATTGTGTAATTTTTTTCATTCGTGATTAATTAAGAGTTGGGTTGTGTGTTGATCTTGTATTTGCAATTTTAAAATCTTCTATTAATTTATTGGCGCGGTTAATTAATTCTTTACCATCTGACTTGTCATAGTCATTTAAAATTAACTTCTCTGCCTCAACGATAGTCTTTTCTGGTTCGTCTGTTAATAAATAAATCACGGCTAAATTATAATATGCGGAGTATCTCATTTTACGGGCTGGTTTACTATCATCAGCATATTTTGTTTTTAAAGAATCAAAATAATTTATTAAAGGTTGCATGCTGCTTTTTAAATCCTCAATTGGTTGATCCGCTTTCATATTTTTAAATAATTCTCTAACAGCTTGAATAGCTTCTATTTGAGTAGAGCCCTCTTCATTTTTAGCGTCTAAAATCCACAAAATTTGATTTGTGCTAATTGGTTTAAAGCCATAGGAATAGTTTACACTTGTGTTAAATCTGTTCACGGTACCGTCTACATAACCTCTCAAGGTATTGTCGTGAACCCCATTTCTATTAAGATTAAAAGATTTCATAGCCGATGCAGCGTCCTGAAATTCAGCTGATTTAACTTCTATGTCGTCGTTAAAATTCCAATTAAATCCTCCATTATCAGAGACTGTGTCTTTTTTTACCACTGCGTTTTTCAAAAATCTGTTCGTAGATGCAGCTGCTTGCTTCGCCTTTTCTTCTTCAATTTGTTTTGCTGTTAAAGGAATTGGTGTGCGGGGTCCTGCTATTTTTGCATATCCTCTTCCTGAGTATTTTGCTAATACGTAATGATACTCTCTACGACTTGTTACTCTGCCTTCTTTATCCTTATTCTCTTCAACGCGCACCTGAGATGTAACGCTCTTTTCTACAAAATCTTCAATATGTAAGGCGATTTTTACTGTTGCTCCTTCGTCAACTTTTTTCCAGCCATAAATATTAATTCTCTCATTTAATGAAGTTGGGTTTGTATACGTTTGTATTTTTCCGCCTAATTTAACTTCTGAAGCATAGGTTCTTTTTTCAAAAGGCACAGGCTCTTTTGGAAGTGCTTGATAACTAACATCAAAGTAAAAACGATCTAAGTCTACCTTTTGGGCTGAAATAGTAACAGAAATTAAAAACAACAAAAAAATTAAAGTTTTTTTCATAGGTGTATTTTTATAAATTTGTGACAAACCTATTTATTATATTCAAGAAAAACAATTTATTCTCTTACTAAAATTCAAATAATTCTTCATTTAAAAATTGCACAAACTCTCTAATCAGCTTTACCTTATATATCATATTAACATAAGGGATTAGTCAAAAAAAATCCCCAATTACATAGTAAAAAGGGACTTGTTTTTAATAGGTTGGTATCTAAAATAGTTCTTCGGTAGTAAATACATCTTGTAATCGTATACCTTTTTCTGTATTTTGCACGGTAATGATTTGGTTGTGTGCATCGTGTTCTAAAAATAAATAATGGTTTTGTTCTACTGCAGCGTGCAAAAATTTAGTTTTTTCTGGCATAGTTAGCAAAGGTCGTGTATCATAGCCCATTACATACGGTATCGGAATGTGTCCGGCTGTGGCCAATAAATCAGCGCAAAAAACGATGGTTTTACCTTTATATTGAATGTGCGGAATCATTTGCTTTTCTGTATGGCCATCCACAAAAAAGATTCCAAATCCTAATTCAGATTTTTCAAGAAAATCTCCTTCGGGCCTTTGTATAAAATGCAGTTGACCACTTTCTTGCATGGGCAAAATATTTTCAGACAAGAACGAAGCTTTCTCTCTTGGGTTGGGTTTTGTAGCCCATTCCCAGTGATTTTCGTTGGTCCAAAACTTTGCGTTTTTAAAGGCTGGTTCGTAACCCGTTTTGTCTTTATTCCATTGTACACTTCCACCACAGTGGTCAAAATGCAAATGCGTCATAAACACATCCGTAATATCGTCGCGGTGAAAACCGTATTTTGCCAAAGATTTATCTAAAGAATGGGAACCCCATAAAGAATAGTATCCGAAAAATTTATCAGATTGTTTGTTTCCCATTCCGGTGTCTATCAAAATCAAGCGGTTTCCCTCTTCAATTAATAAGCAACGTGCTGCTATGTCAATGAGGTTATTGGCATCAGCTGGATTGGTTTTATTCCAAATGGTTTTGGGCACCACGCCAAACATAGCGCCACCATCTAACTTAAAATTACCCGTTTCTATTGGATATAGTTTCATAATGTATCAAAATTGTTGGCTCTAAAATTAAGCATATTTATTGATACCGTACTAAAAGTGTGTAGAAACAAATTGCACCCAAACCAATACACAACTGAGGTGTAATGGTTTAAGTGCAATTTGATTTTATATTATTTTTTTAATTGTTGAAACAACTGTTGCAGATTTCTATTTGCTTCAACTTGGTGCGGAGTTGATTTAACCAATTGTCTAGTGGTTGCAATGCGCTGCTGTGTGACAGGATGCGAACTCAAAAACTCCGGGATAATGGCATCGCCTTCGTCTTGTAATCTTTTAAACAAGTTCAACATTCCGTTTGGGTTGACCTTATTTTTAATCACAATAGCAAAACCTTCTCGATCAGCCTCTTGTTCAAACTCACGCGAAAAGGATAGCGACTGAAAACTATTAACGTTATCACCAATTGTGGCCATAATTCCGTTTGCATCCCCTAAAATTGCCGAGATAAATAAATAACCAGACAAGTTGCGGCATAACATTTTCATAGAATGCCTGTGATTAACGTGGGCTGCCTCGTGGCCTAAAAGTGCGACCAACTCATCATAGTTTTTCATCTTGTTGACAATACCGGAATAAACCACAATGGTACCATCTGGTAAAGCAAAAGCGTTCACTACATCCTCTTCTACAAAAATAAATTTCAAGTTTTTTTTGTTGTTCAATTGTAGCTCTTTTGCGAAAGCATTCAAAGCTTTGGTCTTCTTAGATTCGACCTCCGAAAACAATAAATGGTCACTGATAAAGGTGCCACTTAAAGTATTATCATAACTTTCGGGAATAAGGACTACTGATCTTTCACCAACCCAAGGTATGGCATACAAATAAGTCAGTCCGATTAAGGCAAAAATAACTAACGCCAAAACGAGATGCATCTTGAAACCAGAAGCAAGCAATTTTTCATACCAATTGATATGGTTGTTCTCTTTCCTGAATTTCTGAATGGCCGCTGCAAATGTAGCATCGGTTATTTTAAGGATTTCAATACCATCAGTACTTTGTTTTTGCAACTGCAAAGAGTTTCCAAAATTTTCAAAACTAACAGCTGAAATCAACCACCGCTCATGATGACCCGTTTCGGTTTCAAAAAGAAGCATACCTTTTTGTGTATCCAAAAACAGTGAACAAGGCTGCGGAACAGCTGATTTACCATCAAAAAAAATTCCTACGGACTGATTACTCATACTTTATACTATAAAATCTATGTCTAAAAAGTCGCTAATATCGTCACCTGTTGCGTCTTTAAAATTCTCTTCGGTTTGTTGCAAAGTGTTTAAATCGATCGTGCCATCTAATTCAATATGATCAAATATAAACTTCATAGTTCTCGTAACAACCCAAGCATACCCAAGACCAAGCGTAAAAATAATCATTAACAAATTAATAATTATAAGGCCTATAAAATCGGCTCCCGTAGCTGTTGATGTAAATTCAATTCTTTTATCGTCTTTATGCAGTGATAAATTATTAACATAGTACTCAAAAATATCTTTTTGCCACCAAAAAGAGTAAATCCCAAGTGTAAACAAAGTCAAGAAATATCCTTTTATGTTCATCAGTAGATAATCTCCACCATCACCATCGTAATTCATTTCGGCATCACCAAAGCGAATGTTGCTCAAAACATAACTACGTAAGTTCATTTGAAACCAAGAACCATAAATACCAAGCGTTATTACAGTATAAAAAATCCATTTAAAAAAAAGTTTGACAAACTCTTTTTTATCACCACGATACCCAAAACGGATTCCTCTCCAAGTGGTACGCGACATTCTGTAACGGTAAGATCCGTGAATGGCTAAAGGTAAAACGGCAAAGATTCCCAAATAAAAGAACAACAGCCCTAAGAAAGGCATTTCTAAATAAACAAAAATTCCCATTACCGCCGCTAAACAAATAAACAAAACTATAGCTTTAAGAAAGCCTTTAAACATCTCTTTACCCGTACCATGAAAAGCAAAAGCATCATCATTTAAAGTTGTTTGCCCAAACATAAATTGGAGCGTTTTGGCTTTCGCCCAAGGATAATAAATTCCTAATGTAACAATTGTTAAAAGCCAATTGACGATTACGATTCCAAAAAAAGTTTCGCCTTTTCCTTTAAAATCTAATTTGTACTGCATCTTTTCTGGTAAAATTTCTTCCATAATAAGTTTGTTTTAATTATTTGTAAGTTATAAGGGACTAAAAGTAATTTAATTTTTTGAAAAACAACTAATAAGTATTTTCTATTTTAAGATTAGTTATAAAAATGTTATTGATTATGGAAAAAGTATTTTATATAGTATCTTTGCGGTTAATTTAGACAAAATCAAGATAGCACAATTGACTTAAAATTTAAAGCTCTGATAACAAAGATGCTAGGTAGATTTTAACAATCAATATGTTATTGCAAAACAACATAAACATGATAAAAGTTTCTGATACTGCCAAAAAGAAAATTATCGACTTGATGAAAGACGATGGTTTTGACGCCGCTACAGATTATGTGCGGGTTGGTGTTAAAAGCGGAGGTTGTTCCGGTTTATCTTATGATTTGAAATTCGATAACAACAAAGGCGAAGACGATAAAATATTCATAGACAACGACATTACAATAGCTGTTGAAAAAAAATCATTTCTCTATTTAGCAGGAACCGTTTTAGAATTTTCTGGTGGATTAAACGGGAAAGGATTTGTATTTAACAATCCAAATGCAACCAGAACATGTGGTTGCGGGGAATCATTCTCTCTATAGTCATAATGTCAAATGTCATAAAGCCGAAAGACTTACAATGACTTTAAAACTTTAGACTTTAAAAACTTTAAGACAAAAAAATATGTCAAAATACACAGAAGACGACTTAAAAATCGAACTCGAAAATAAAGAATACGAATACGGATTTTACACCGAGCTGGAAGCCGAAACTTTTCCTATTGGTTTAAACGAAGACATCGTTCGTGCCATTTCTCAAAAAAAGGAAGAACCACAATGGATGACAGATTGGCGTCTTGAGGCTTTTCGTGCTTGGGAGCAAATGGTAGAACCAGAATGGGCTAACGTACATTATGTAAAACCTGATTTCCAAGCTATATCCTATTATTCAGCACCAAAAGCAGTAGATCCTAATAAAACATTAGATGATGTAGATCTGGAACTTTTAGAAATGTACAAAAAGTTAGGCATCTCTGTGGATGAGCAAAAAATGATGAATAATGTAGCTATGGATATTGTGGTTGACTCGGTATCGGTAGCTACAACATTCAAGAAAACATTAGGCGAAAAAGGAATCATTTTTATGAGTATTTCTGAAGCCATTAAAGAGCATCCAGAATTAGTACGTAAATATTTAGGAACTGTAGTGCCGCAGAAAGACAACTTCTATGCTGCCTTGAACTCGGCTGTTTTCTCTGATGGATCTTTCTGTTATATCCCAAAAGGGGTGCGTTGCCCAATGGAACTTTCTACTTATTTCCGTATCAATCAAGCCGGTACAGGACAATTTGAAAGAACTCTATTAGTAGCTGACGCAGGAAGTTATGTTTCTTACCTTGAAGGATGTACGGCACCAAGTCGAGATGAAAATCAATTACATGCTGCAGTTGTAGAGTTAATTGCTCTTGACGATGCCGAAATAAAATATTCAACCGTACAAAACTGGTATCCTGGAAACAAAGAAGGTAAAGGTGGTGTTTATAACTTTGTGACCAAAAGAGGAATTTGCGAGAAAAATGCAAAAATTTCTTGGACACAAGTAGAAACAGGATCAGCAGTAACTTGGAAATATCCATCGGTAGTTTTAAAAGGGGATAATTCAACTGGTGAATTTTATTCTATTGCGGTAACTAATAATTACCAACAAGCAGATACAGGGACCAAAATGATCCATTTAGGTAAAAACACTAAATCGACTATTATTTCCAAAGGAATTTCGGCTGGTAAATCACAAAACAGTTACCGTGGTTTAGTGCAAATTAGTGCTAATGCGGATAATGCTAGGAATTTTTCGCAATGTGATTCCTTATTAATGGGGAATAATTGTGGAGCACATACGTTTCCGTACATCGAAAGTAAAAATCCATCGGCAAAAATAGAACACGAGGCTACGACTAGTAAAATTGGCGAAGACCAAGTTTTCTATTGCAATCAACGAGGTATTCCAACTGAAAAAGCAATTGCATTAATTGTAAACGGTTTCAGTAAAGATGTATTGAATAAGCTACCAATGGAATTTGCTGTAGAAGCACAAAAATTATTGGAAATTTCTCTTGAAGGGTCGGTGGGATAAAAATTAGACAACCGATAGAAAACTAAATGAATCTTAATACCTTAATGGTTTAAAATAAAATCTAATGTTAAGCATAAAAAATTTACACGCCTCAATAGGTGACAAAGAAATATTAAAAGGGATTAACCTTGAAGTAAAAGCGGGAGAAATTCACGCGATAATGGGACCAAACGGTGCTGGAAAAAGTACCCTTTCGGCGATTATTGCAGGAAATGAAAACTATGAAGTGACTCAAGGAGAAATCTTTTTGGATAACGAAGACATTTCAGAATTGGCTCCAGAGGAAAGAGCGCACAAAGGTGTTTTTCTTTCGTTTCAATATCCTGTTGAAATTCCTGGAGTTTCAGTAACTAACTTCATGAGAACAGCTATCAACGAAACACGTAAAGCAAACGGTCAGGAAGAAATGCCTGCCAACGAAATGCTAAAAGTGATTCGTGAAAAATCAGAATTACTAGAAATAGACCGAAAGTTTTTGTCACGTTCTTTAAACGAAGGTTTTTCGGGTGGAGAGAAAAAGCGTAATGAAATTTTTCAAATGGCTATGCTAGAACCAAAATTAGCTATTCTTGATGAAACCGATTCTGGACTAGATATCGATGCTTTGAGAATTGTTGCCAATGGTGTTAACAAACTAAAAAGCGATAAAAATGCTATCGTAGTGATCACACACTACCAAAGATTACTTGATTATATCGTTCCTGATTTTGTTCACGTTTTGTACAACGGAAAAATTGTAAAATCTGGCGGTAAAGAATTGGCGCACGAGCTAGAAGAAAAAGGATACGACTGGATTAAACAAGAACAAGAAGCTTAAAATTAAATAGTCTAAAGTCAAAGGTCTTATAAAGTCAAAAGAAAAAAGTAATGGGGAAATTTGGCTCTTTCGAAGAAATTAATTCTTGGCAAAAAGCAAGAATTTTTAATAAAAGAATATACCAAATCACTGAAAATACAAATTTCAAGAAAGACTTTGATTTCATTAGACAAGTTAGACGAGCTTCAATTTCGATATCATCAAATATAGCTGAAGGGTTTGAAAGAAATACTGACAAAGAGTTTGTTTACTTTTTATACGTTGCAAAAGCTTCTGCTGGAGAAGTTCGTTCTCAATTATATTTAGCATTTGATTTAGAATATATTACAAAAGAAGAATTTGAAAAACTTTTAGAATCAGTTACAGAAATATCAAAATTGTTAAGTGGTTTTATTAAATATCTGAGTCCAAAGTCATAAAGAGGTAACCTCAGTGTAACTTTAAATACTTTCATATAAAGACTCATAAATAATGTTACGTTGACAATCCAAAGTCTTTCGACTTTCGACTTTCGACTTTAAGACTTAAATAAAAATGGAATTAAAAGAAAAATTACTATCGTCTTTTATGGCTTTTGAAGAGCGCATCGATGTTCATGCTGAACTTCATGATGTGCGCACAGCCGCATTAAAAAACTTTGAGAATAAAGGTTTCCCTACAAAAAAAGAAGAAGCTTGGAAATATACCTCGCTTAATGCTGTACTAAAAAATGACTTTACTGTATTTCCTAAACAAGAAAATACAGTGCAATATGCTGATGTTAAAAAATACTTTTTACACGAAATTGATACTTACAAAGTAGTTTTTATTGATGGTGTTTTTAGTTCACATTTGTCAGCTACAACTCACGAAGGTATTGATGTTTGTTTATTGTCATCGGCATTAAACAAACCCAAGTATAAGGAAATAGTTGATACCTATTTCAACCAAATTGTCAACAAGGAAGAAAGCTTGACCTCTCTAAATACGGCTTTCGCCAATGAGGGAGCGTACATTAACATTCCAAGAAATAAAGTAGCGGATAAACCTATTGAGATCATGTATTTTTCAACAGGAAACGAAGCCGCACTGCTAGTTCAACCGCGTAACTTAATCGTTGTAGGCGAAAATGCACAGGTTCAAATCATTGAGCGTCATCAAAGTTTAAATGAAAATCCAGTATTAACGAATTCAGTAACTGAGATTTTTGCACAGAAAAGAGCTTTTGTTGATGTTTATAAAATACAAAACGATAGCCTTTCTGCTAACTTAGTAGACAATACTTACGTGTCACAAAAAGAAGAAAGTAGTGTAGCGGTAAACACGTTTAGTTTTGGTGGAAACCTCACTAGAAACAATCTTAATTTTTACCACTTTGGCGAAAGAATTGTAAGTTATTTGAATGGTATTACCATCATTGGTGAAAAGCAACACGTAGATCATTACACTTTAGTACATCACGCTACGCCAAATTGCGAAAGCCATCAGGATTACAAAGGAATATTTACGGATCGATCTACCGGAGTCTTTAACGGGAAAATCTTTGTAGAAAAAGAAGCTCAAAAAACAAATGCTTTTCAAAAAAGTAACAACATTTTATTGAGTGATAAAGCGACTATTAATGCCAAACCGCAATTAGAAATTTTTGCAGATGATGTAAAATGTTCACACGGTTGCACCATTGGTCAACTTGATGAAACGGCGATGTTTTACATGCAACAACGCGGAATTCCTAAAAAAGAAGCAAAAGCACTATTGATGTATGCGTTCTCAAATGCGGTAATTGAAAGCATCAAGATACCAGAATTAAAACAACGCATCACCAAAATTATTGCCAATAAACTAGGCGTAAAAATGGGATTTGATTTGTAGTTTTTAACACCAAACTCACTATACACAAAGGGCGCAGCGTTTAACAACTTTGCGCCCTTTCTATTTCATTTATTTTTTTAATGCAGTGAGAATGTCTCGCAGCATTCCATTAAAATCAAATTCTGAATTCTCTTTTAAACCCATTCTAACAATCACAATATCCATTGATGGAATGATGGCTACCATTTGACCTTGAAAACCGCTACAGTAATACATATCCTTTGGAACATCAGGGAAAAATCCTCCAGCGTTCAGCCAAAATTGGCCACCATATCTGCCTCCAGAAGTATTTGTAGGTGTTGCGGTGTATTTCACCCAACTTTCATTAAAAATTTGTTCTCCGTTCCAGTTGCCTTGGTGTAAATAGAGTAAGCCAAACTTAGCCCAATCCCGAGTAGTTGCCCAACCGTATGACGAGCCCACATAATTTCCCGCCATATCGGTTTCGATAACCATAGAATTCATTCCTATTTTATCTATTAAATCGGTGTACCAAAAATCTAAATATTCTTGATGTGTTTTGAACTGCTGTCGCAAAATTCCCGAAAGTAAATTAGAGGTTCCTGAAGAGTAATTCCATTTCATATTGGGTTTATATTCTGCTGGTTTCTCGATTTGTGCTCGGGTCATATCTTCGGCTTGAAAAAGCATTTTGGTAGCATCACAAATAGAAGCATAATCTTCTACCCACTGTAAACCGGAATTCATGTGCAGCAAGTCACTTGTTGTTATTAATTTTCGTCTGTCATTTTTCCATTCTGGAATAGGAGCTGGAGCATCAATGTCAAATTTTCTTTGTTTTTCTAAAACTCCAAACATGGCGCTCGTGATACTTTTGGTCATGGACCAACCTAATATTCTACTGTTTTTAGTAAATCCCGTATCGTATTTTTCGGCAATGATTTTGTCTTTATAAATTACTAATAGGGAACGCGTTCTCTTTTTTAACTCTCCTTTTACATCAAAAGCATTGGCTACAGCCGAATTCAATTTGGTATAATCAACGTTAGCAAAAATGGTATCTTTAGGTTCGTTATTTCCGTATGGAAACGGTAAATTGTTGTTCAATTTTGTTCTTTTAGGAACCAAATACGGTTTTGAAACATCAAAATCATCGTTGATTAAAGTAACTCCCAAACCTTCACGGTAAATGGCTTTTCGCTCCTTTAATCCGTAAACAGCAGAGGTAACCATTTTTTGAGCACCATAAATGGTATTTGTAGCAAGGTCTAATAACTCAATATCATTATCGCCGGCTTCAATCAGAGCTTGTGATCTACCATCTAGAAAATGTCCTGAAGCAATGCTCTTTGCCGAAAAACCAGAAATTAAATCGAGTTTTGGATAAGTTGTAAAACCCACATAGACAATTCCGATTAGTAGAACAACCGCAATAATTTTAAATATTTTTTTCATAAACCATTCTTTTGACTGCAATTTATTAAAAACATTTGAATTCTGTAGGTTTAAAAAAAAACTACTTAACAAATAATTTGGCTATCAAAGCATAACAAGAAAGTATGAAAAACTTGGGTTTCTTAATTTCAAAACGGTTTAATTTCAGTACTTTTGTAATTAGATTTTTCCTAAATAATTATGCTAGACATTCAAAAAATAAGAGCCGATTTTCCGATACTTACTCAAAAAGTAAACGGTAAACCATTAGTCTATTTCGATAACGGAGCTACAACTCAAAAACCGCAAGTGGTGATTGATGCGATAGCGAAATACTATCAAGAAATCAATGCTAATATTCATCGTGGCGTACATACTTTGAGCCAATTAGCAACGGATGCTTACGAAGAATCCCGCAAGAAAATTCAAAATCACATCAATGCAAAATTTGCTCACGAAGTACTTTTTACCTCTGGGACCACACACGGTATTAATGCAGTAACCAATGGATTTGCTTCGATTTTAAAACCGGGTGATGAAATTTTAGTTTCGGCATTGGAACACCACAGCAATATTGTGCCTTGGCAAATGTTGTGCGAACGTACAGGAGCTATTTTACGTGTCATTCCTATGAATACCGATGGCGAGTTGATTATGGCAGAATACGACAAATTATTGTCGGATAAAACTAAGGTTGTAACGGTTAATCATATTTCGAATGCTCTTGGAACGATCAATCCTGTTAAATACATGATTGACAAAGCACACGAAGTAGGCGCTGCAGTTTTAATAGATGGTGCGCAAGCTGTTCCACATTTAAAACCTGATGTACAAGAACTAGATTGTGATTTCTATGTTTTTTCAGGACATAAATTGTGCGGGCCAACAGGAACCGGTATTTTATATGGTAAAGAAGAATGCTTGAATAAATTACCGCCTTATCAAGGTGGTGGCGAAATGATCAAAGAAGTGACTTTCGAGAAAACAACTTATGCAGAACTACCTCATAAATTTGAAGCAGGAACTCCCAATATTGCTGGTGGAATTGCATTAGGAACCGCTGTTGATTATATGAACGAAGTAGGTTTTGACAACATTCAGCAGCAAGAAAAAGAATTGCTAGAGTATGGAACCCAACAATTATTGACCATTGAAGGATTAAAAATTTACGGTACAGCCAAAGAAAAAACATCTGTAATTTCATTTAATATTGATGGAATTCACCCGTACGATATTGGCACCATAATTGACAAATTAGGAATAGCGGTGCGCACAGGACACCATTGTGCACAACCGATCATGAATTTCTTTGAGATTCCGGGCACCATTAGAGCTTCCTTTGCGTTTTATAATACAAAAGAAGAAATCGACAGTTTAGTTGCCGCTGTAAAAAGAGCTCAAAATATGCTTGCTTAACGTTAAACAATAACTATATGAAAACAGTACTTGCTTTAGTCGCTACCGTGATTCTTGGATCTACTTGCAGTGATAAGAACCAATCCGATTTAGAAAATACAGTGATTGAATACTCAGCCAATACGAGAGGCTTTTATCAAAAAATTACCGTAGCCAACCACAAGGTAAGCATAAGCAAGGACCGCAATGGAACCGAAAAACCAACTGCAACTGCTATTTCTGATGCTGACTGGAAGAAACTTGTAACAGATTTTCAAACTATTGAGCTTGATGATTTAGCTACGTTAAAAGCGCCTTCTGAAAAACGATTTCATGACGGAGCTGCCATTGCGAATCTAAAAATAGTTCATAAAGAAAAAATATATCAAAGCACATCATTTGATCATGGTACTCCACCAAAAGAAATTGAAAAATTAGTTAACAAAATCAATGCTTTGGTTGAAACCAACTAAAACACATTAAAATAAAACCAATGACGATAAAAGAAATACAAGACGAAATTGTGGACGAATTCTCCCTATTTGATGATTGGATGGAGCGTTACGAATACATTATTGAATTAGGTAAAAAACTACCTTTGATAAAGGAAGAATACAAAACAGAAAACAATATCATCAAAGGATGCCAGTCAAAAGTATGGCTGCAAGGAGAACAACAAGAAGACACTATTGTTTTTACGGCTGATAGTGATGCCATTTTAACCAAAGGAATTATCGCCATCTTGATTCGAGCTTTTAGCAATCAAAAAGCCGCCGATATACTTTCTGCAGATATGGATTTTATTGATGAAATTGGCCTAAAAGAACATTTATCGCCAACTCGTGCTAACGGATTAGTTTCGATGATAAAAAATATAAAAATGTACGCCTTAGCGTTTGAGGCTAAAAACTAATTTGTAAACCAATTCTTTTTTAAACATGTAAGGCATTTAAGGTTTTATAAGTTAAAATAAAATTGAAAATATATAACAAATCTTAAATGACCTTAAATGCCTTATATGGTTATTAAAAATAATAAAAATAAATTGTTGAAACATGACACAAGAAATAGACACTAACGAATTAGGAGAAGCAATCGTAAAAAAATTAAAAACTATTTACGATCCAGAGATTCCTGTAGATATTTACGAATTAGGATTAATTTATGACGTAATGGTAAACACAGATTATGAAGTAAAAGTTCTTATGACACTTACCTCTCCAAACTGTCCAGTTGCTGAAAGTTTACCAAAAGAAGTAGAAGACAAAATTAAATCTATCGAGCATGTAAAAGATGCCGAGGTTGAAATTACTTTTGATCCACCTTGGAGCAAAGACTTAATGAGTGAAGAAGCTAAATTAGAATTGGGGATGCTATAATAAGTCATAAAGTTGAAAGTCATAAAGTCTGAAAGTAAAAGGCCTTATGACTTTTGACATTTGACTTTAAGACTTCAAAAATGGAAGAAATAATAAATAAAGTAGCCAATAGTGTACTCGAAGTTTTCGATCTTGAGGATTATTATCCAAAAGGAATACGCACGCAAATTGACATCTCACAATGGCTTGCTGAAGGATTTTTGCTAAGAGAAAAAGATTTCAGAGAAGATCTCAAAAATCACGATTGGTCACAATACGAAGATCAATATGTGGCTATACATTGCAGTACTGATGCCATAGTACCGGCATGGGCATCTATATTGGTTGCCATTCAACTTGTGCCTTTTGCAAAAAAAATAGTCAATGGGAATTTAGAAGATCTTGAAGCCTCATTGTATGAAGAATTATTACCAAAAATCGACTATTCGGTTTATCAAGACAAACCCGTTATCTTGAAAGGATGTTCTAAAAAACCAGTACCAACTCGTGCTTATGTGGTAGCAGTGCAACATTTACAACAAGTAGCCCGCAGTATTATGTATGGCGAAGCATGTTCAGCCGTGCCATTGTTTAAGAGTAAAAAAGAGTAACTCTTGTGTTTAACGTGAACATCCGCAAGACTGTTTTTTGATTTTTTGTCAAAAAAGGATTTGATTTTAATGCATCAAAAGCACCTGTTTTTAAATGCTTAATTTTGATTTATAATTTATCTTTTAGGCACATTTATCAGGTTTCAATTTTAAGAAAAAACATCATCTGGCTATAAAACGAACATTTTTGTGTTGCTGGACTTGGGTGTATCCTACAATAGAATTGATTACTTAGAAATCTAAAAGTGCCATAAAGAAATCACCTTCTGAATTTAAAATATTCGGTTAAAGGATGTTTCTTGTTTTTCAACATTTCAGAAACGAGTTCCATTCCAATGACTGAGAAGGTGATGCCGTTTCCGCCAAATCCCAAAACAAAATACGCGCTTGGAAAATTAGGATGTTTGCCAATGTAGGGCAATCCGTCCTTGGTTTCGCCAAAAGTACCTGCCCAAACAAAATCCATTCTGAAATCATAATCAGGTAAAATTTTCTTCAGATATTTAGTCAGTTTAGCAGACTTTTCGTTGAGTAAGGAATCTCTTTTTGCAGCGTCTACAAAATTTTCATCTTCGCCACCAATAAGCAATCGATTGTCATCTGTGGTTCGCATGTACATGTAAGGTTCTGCTGTGTTCCAAAACAGCGTGTCGTTAAGATGTGATTGATCGTCTTCAAAACATTCGCCCACAATGGCATAAGTAGATAGTAATTTTACAAACTTGTCTTTAATGATCTCGGTACTTTCAAAACCGTTGCAGTAGAGTATTTTTTTAGCAGTAATAGTAGTACCATGTTCCGTTAAAACGGTTACGCCATTTTGTGTGTACTTAACTTTTTTAATGTCGGTTTTATCAAAAATCTGCAATCCTTTTTTATGATTGTATGCTAGAACATCATGCGCTAATTGGAAAGCATCTATACTCCCGCCTTGTTCAGACAAGATGCCGCCATGCGAATGTTTGATGCTAAATTTTTTATCAATTTCTTCGGCTTCCATCCATTTTACAGGCATTCCAATTTTTTTTCGTGCTTCAAATTCTTTTTTTAACCAGACAACATCTTTCTTTAAAGCGGCAAAATAAAGGGATTCTTTTTTCTTGAAACCACAATCTGATTTTACTTGTTGTACGATTTTCTGCAAATCATCAATTGATTTGTAACACGCCCAATAACTTTCAACGGCCGCTTTTTCGCCAATCAAATCTATAAGTTGGTACAACGGCACATCAATCTCATATTGCAACATGGATGTTGTAGCCGACGTGCTTCCGTGACCAATTTCTCTGCGATCAATAAGCACGGTTTTGTAACCATCTGCCATGCATTGATGCGCTATAAGACTGCCGGTAATTCCGCCTCCTACAACAAGAACTTCTGTGTCTAAATTTTCTCTTACGGAGGGATAGGAATTTATAATTCCATTTTTTACCAACCAAAAAGGTTCACTTGATTTTAGTTTCATGGCGTTTTAGCTTTTATCAAATGTAATGATAATGAATGCGCTACATTTATTCTTTAAAGTTATTATGTTACATAATTATAAGATGATTTCTGTTGTGTTTTTTATGAAACGATTGTTTTTTGAATGGAAGCATGGGGTTCCTTACTTTGAAAAACAGCAAACTAATAAAAACACAAAATTATATTTTGCGGCATTTTTATTCTAAATTTATTGATTTCAAATGCGCTAATACAACGAACCTTCAAATTGCAACTAATCATGAAAAAAATATTTTGGATTTTAATATTATGTATTTCATTTTCGATGATGGGTCAATCCCAAGAAAGTGATTTTTTTAACTTTTATAAAGGCGGGACTAAGTATAAGAAACCTGTCAAATATGTGCTTTTTAATATGTCCGCAGGAGATATTAAAAAAGAAGTTAATAATAAAATCTATTTTTATATGGGAGGAGAGACTTTTATTTTTGATTCTAAAATCAATAAAAAGGATACTTGCTTAGTTGACAAGTTTAAATTCACCTTCGATAAATCAGAAGATTTACAGCAAAAAGCGTATCAGTTTTACAAGGAAAAAAAGCAAATGGAGGAAATAAAAATGAAGTTAAAAAATCTAATACTGTATCCGGTAACTGATTTTAGTCCATACTTTAAAATTTATGTATTAGAAAAAACTCATAAAAATACGTTATTAAAATATGAAGTAGATTGGATATATTCTACTTTTTAAAAATAAAAGAGAGCAGTGTATTTTGGTACATCCTCTGCTGGCGCGAGCGTCCCACTCGTGATGATTGCCAACAAGGACTATCCATTATGATAGCAGTTTGTGATAGTAAGTCGTTTTTTTTGAAGTATCTTACGATATAATTTGTGTTTACGAGCGGGACGCTCGCGTAAGCTGGGTGAGATTAGTATAGTAGGCAATTCTTGTAATAAATAATTATCAGATGAAATATTTAAATCAATTTATGTTATTGTTCGCGTTTGTATTTTTGTCGTGCAAAGGTTTAAAATCTTCAAACCAATATGATCCAATCAAAACATACTTAATATCACAAAAATTAAACAAGACATACATTCTTCAACAAGAAAAAATTAGCAACAAACAAGTTCTTCGTATTTTTAATGGAAGTGAAGGTTTAAATCATATAATACCGCAAACAGATACTCATGCGTATTTTAATTTAAAGCATTGGAAAAAAATGTATCTGGAATATAAAAATGATACATTACCGCAAGAATGGAAAAAAAGTGATTTCAATGATTTCAAGTTTTTATATGAAAGTAAGAAAGTGCTCTTTGGTGAAGCATTTACCCAAAAAATAGCAATGGGAAAAGGCAACTATGAAATAATTTTTCTATCTGAACCACTTTATTATTGGAATAAAAAATATGTTTTATTTTATTATCAAAAAGCATTTCTTTTTGGAGGCGGAAGTGCAAGAATCGTAATTATGAAAAGGGAGAAAAATCATTGGAAAGTTGAAAAGGAAATAGGTGATTACATCTATAACTAGTCTTGAATACCTCCAAGCCCTTTACTAGATCGAGCGTCCCCCCGGCTGGCGCGAGCGTCCCGATCGTGATGATTGCCAACAAGCAATGATTATAGTTTGTGACAATAAGTCGTTTTTTGAGGTTTATCACGATTTAGTTTGTGTTCACGAATGGGACGCTCGCGTCAGCTGGGGTTCGAATTGAAAATACTCGTTACTCAGAAGATCTTAATATTCCTAAAGGGGATGCTACTCCAAAAGGAAGTCCATGTAACTAAAATTATAAATACTATGAAGATTACAATATGTTTAATTAGCAGCATACTATTAATATCTTGCTCTACATCCAAAATAGAAAAAAACGTAGTAAATGATTTTTTAAAGAATCAGCTTATTAAATCACCTTATATTAAAGTTGTAGTGAAGGAACCTTTACAAAAATTGTTATCATTAGAGTGTTATGAAAAAGCGTATCAAGATAGAAATATTCGCTTGGGTGACATGATAAGAATCCGACCAGAGTCCAATCCTCCTTTTATTTGGCCTATTGACTCCTTAGGAATAATAAAATTAAAAGAAAAATATAAAAAAGATACGATAAGTCAACGGTGGCGTAAAAATGATTTTCAGGGGTCGAAATTAAAATTAGCAAATGCAAAGACTATTAGAGACTTTAAAAGCCGTCTTTCGTTAAGGTATTTTGGAGATGAAGGTATTACTTTTTCAAAGCCCATAATCACGACAGATAAGGAATTTGCACTTTTATTTTTTAAAACATTTACTTTAGGTAAGTATTCTACTCATCCAATGCAAAAAGCAATATTAATGGAAAATAAAGAGGGAAGTTGGAGAATAAAAGAAATTTACGATGACCCTAATGTTATTAATTAATTGTGAGTTCAATAAATTTTGCCGCAGATAGTGCGGAAATGAAACGAATAACGAATAGATTAACAGCAGGTCAGGGAACTCCTCAAGAACAAAAACCAGTTGGAAAACCTTGTAACTAAATTTTAAGAAGATGAAAAAATATTATTTATACTCAATTATTATTTTACTCTTTTTTTCTACTCTTTCACAGTCATTATTTTCACAGTCACAAAAAGAAAAAAATAGGGCTATCAACGATTATTTTGAAAAAATTTATAAAGATACAACTCAAGTTATATTTGTTGCTAGAGAGAAAATCAATTCAAATGAAACTTTGAAAATATTTGGTTTAAACGACATAATGATTATTGATGCTGCTGGAAATGGTAAAGGAGATGATACTCTGTACGATAAGAAAGACTTCGAAATAATGAAGGCCAAATATAAAAATAAATGTTTGCAGGGTAAAAGGATTTGGTGCAAAGATGACTTTTGGAAAAAAGATAACTTTAGGTTTGAAAAAGTTGTTTTAGAAAGTATGAATACTGATAAAGGGATCGAACTTATGGTTGAGAAATATAATAGAGGTGATATTGAAGTATATGGTTTTTCCGAACCTATTTATTATCAAAACAACAAATATGTTGTTTTTACAGTACATAAATTGCTAATAGGAGCGGCGAAGACAATTATTGTGATAATGAAAAAAGTAAAATATAAATGGATTGTGACTCACAAGGGTTCAACTAATGTTTTAAATTAGTGTGAATTCAAGAGAGCAACAAGCCCCTGGCTGGCGCGAGCGTCCCTCTCGTGATGATTACCAAATAGCACTATGATTGCAGTATGTGACAATAAGTCGATTTTTTGAGAGGTTTATTATGATTTAGTGTGTGTTCACGAGCGGGACGCTCGCGTCAGCTGCGAGAGCTCTGCAAAAGTCAATGCAAGATGTTATTGATAAATATGGAAGTTGTAGAACATCAGACCTAACGCTAATGCTATATTTTCAAGAAAGGCTAAAACATAATTATCCGTTGTATATTCCTGGAGGAAGAGTAAATTTTAATGCAACTGAAAATATTGTGGCAACTGAATATAAGACGAACCCATGGACAGCAGGAAATTGCAATTAACTATAATATGATCGATAAAATTTTAACCAATTTAGTATATCTTTTCTATCCTCAGAATATATGTGCTTATACTCAAAAAGATGAATATTTTGTGACAGAGGAATATAAAAGATTAAAGGAGATAATTGTTGACTTTGATTCTGAAAAAAGCCAAATTTTCAGAACAAGTATAATTGATAGTTTTGGAAAAGATATAACATTAAAAAATTTTAAAGATTTATCTTTATTTGATTGGGAAGATAGATGTTTTACCTTTAATTTAAATATAATTGAGAATGGCGAACTCTATACAATATCAATATATTTAAGTGTCTTAATTCCTTATTATTTAATTAATGTTCAAAAAGGAATGATTGAATTATGGTTTTCAAAATCACAAATCGAAGAATTGGAGAAAGAGAATAGAGAAACTAGGAAATTAAAGGGGTTAATTTTGGATATTGAGACTATAATCGAAAATAAGTTTCTGTATAAAAAATTTCCTAAAGAATTATGTAACATTATAATTCCAAATGTTAGTTTTCAAGATTCAACATTTGGTCATTTTAATATGTTTAACGCATTTTTTAATAACGTAATAATTAAAGACCATGAAAATTAGTTTTTTTACATTTCTTGTAATTTGCGTGATAGCTTTTGTATATTTTTACTTTTATCAGTATTATTTCAATTTTTGTATAGGAGATACTTTTTATATAGTAAGTTATTTTTACATTCCTTTACTTGTTATTATTGTAAGTAGTGTTATTTATCTTGTGAAATTTTTAATATGGAAGTTAAAAAATTAAATAGACAAGAGGCTGTCCTTTCTTTTTGGACAGCCTCATTATTGAAATATATGTCTCGTCCTGAAATAACGATACACAAAAACAATCGTTATGGAAGAACAAACAAATTATGTAAAACGAAGTCCCCTGGCTGGCTTGAACGTCCCGCTCGTGATGATGGCCCTGAGTAGTCCTAAAATAGGTTGACAAGTTTTACAAATGAAAAAACGCCGCAAAAAAACAATTTTGCGGCGTTTTATTTATGTTCAAAAAGATTACTTCAAATGCTCTAGCATATCCACTGTCATGGTTGCTAAATCAAACTCATGATTCCAGTTCCAGTCTTCGCGAGCGCTGCTGTCATCAATACTTGCTGGCCAGCTGTCGGCTATTTTCTGACGGAAATCCGGCTCGTACGTAATGGTAAATTCAGGAATGTGTTTCTGGATTTCGGCAGCAATTTCTGTTGGCGTAAAGCTCATTGCAGCCAAATTGTATGAAGAGCGAATTTTAATTTCTTCAACAGGTGCTTGCATGATTTTGATGGTAGCCGCAATAGCATCGTCCATGTACATCATAGGCATTTTAGTTTCTGAGGATAAAAAACACTCGTATTTTTGATCGGCGAGTGCTTTGTGATAAATATCTACAGCATAATCTGTAGTTCCGCCACCAGGAGGCGATGACCAACTGATCAAACCTGGATAACGGATGCTGCGTACATCTACACCAAAGATATTGTGATAATATTCACACCATCTTTCGCCTGCTTGTTTACTGATACCATAAACCGTTGATGGCTCCATAATCGTGTATTGTGGTGTGTTTTCTTTCGGGGTTGTTGGTCCAAAAACTGCAATACTCGATGGCCAAAAGATCTTTTTTATTTTTCCGGCTTTCGCCAAATTCAAAACATGAAATAAAGAGTTCATATTCAAGTCCCATGCAAATGCTGGATTTTTCTCGGCTGTTGCTGATAAAAGCGCCGCCATTAAATACACATCGGTAATTTGATGTACTTCAACTAAATGCTCAATCTGATTAAAATCTAACGCATTTACCACTTCAAATGGACCCGAATTTACGACATCAATATTTAATTTACGGATATCAGAGGCTATAACATTTTCTGTTCCGTAAATTACGCGTAATTTTTGCGTAAGCTCTGTTCCTATTTGGCCACAAGCGCCTATAATTAATATTTTTGTACTCATTTTTTTTTAGTTTTGTTAAGCAAAGATAACCTTTTCGAAAATATCAAAAAATTATTATAATCTTTATAAAAACATATAAAAATTAGTAATGTGCTATTTCTTACTGCTAATTGATTGTTTTTTTATTGCTAAAGTACAATATACAGTTACTAGATTGTTATTCGATTTCTATAATTCATAATTGTAAATTTACTTTGTAACTTTGTACTTTAACTTATGTAAAAATGAAATACTCTTCCTTTGTGTTCCTCATGCTGGTTTTACTTGTAAGCTCTTGTAAAGATGAGGTTGATAACCGCGTTTTGGAGAACAAAAAAGAAGTTCAAAAACAAGAAGTGATCTTAAAAAACATTCAAAAAAATTGGAATTTTTACGACACTCCTCTTACTGAAGCTTCTGAGAAAAGTTTGTCTTCCTGGAATGAATTCCGACTTTTTCTTGATGAATTATCTCAAAAACCAAAAAACACAGCCAACGCCTACCAGCGCAAAGCCAAAGCACTTTCTAAAAAAGCAATTGCGCTACAGGATAGAATTCCTTTTGAATTTGATAAACCTCAAATAAAAAGTAGAATTGCAACCTTAATTACGAAGGTTCGAATGCTTGACTTATTCATACACCTGGATCAAATTCCAGATAAAAAAGTGGTTCTTTTGATATCAGAAATAAATCTAGAATTAGTTTCGCTACAAAGACAAATGGATAAAATTGTAGAAAAAAGTAAGATCCCGCTAGAAGAAGGAGAATCTGAGCTTAGACGAATGCTAGATTCTACACGAGCAATTCCAAATACACCAATAATAGACCCAAATATACCCCGAGTTGAGTAAAACTGCCCTATACACGATCTATGATAATACGCCTCAAAACCTGCAAATTGTTGCGTGTTTACAGGATAACAACGCCGTAAAAATGCATTTGTCGGGACTCTTGGGTTCGGCAGTATCATTTGTAATTCGTTCTATTTTCAAAAAAGCAGAGTTGCCTTTTTTAATTGTTTTAAACAATAAAGAAGAAGCGGCCTATTACTTGAATGATTTGGAACAGATTATTGGAGAGCAAGACGTACTTTTTTATCCCGGTTCCTTTCGTCGTCCTTACGAAATTGAGGAAACAGATAACGCTAATGTTTTGCTCAGAGCCGAAGTATTGAATCGTATAAATTCTAGAAAAAAACCCGCCGTTATTGTCACGTATCCCGAGGCTTTGTTTGAAAAAGTGGTTACCAGAAAAGAGCTGGATAAAAATACCTTAAAAGTGGCTATCAATGATAAAATTTCGATAGACTTTATCAACGAAGTTTTATTCGAATACGAATTCAAAAGAGTTGATTTTATTACTGAGCCGGGAGAATTTTCGGTTCGTGGAGGAATCGTGGATGTGTTTTCTTTTTCAAATGATGACCCGTACCGAATTGAGTTTTTTGGGGACGAGGTAGAAAGTATCAGAACCTTCGATGTAGCCACACAATTGTCTATTGCAACTCAAAAAAAGATCACTATAATTCCAAATGTTGAAAACAAAGTTTTTCAGGAAAATAGAGAAAGTTTTTTAGATTATATTTCAGAAAAAACGGTAATTTTTATTCAAAATACCGAAGATTTTTTAGCACAACTAGACAAACAATTTGGTAAAGCTGAAGAAGCTTTTGCAAAATTATCACAGGAAATAAAACGCGCTTCACCAGAACAATTATTCTTAAATCAAGCCGAATTTATAAAAAGAGCTTTGGATTTTGCGGTGGTAGAATGGGGATCAAAACCTATTTTTAGAACCACCAAAAAATTTGAATACCACATAAAACCACAGCCTTCATTTAACAAACAATTTGATTTGTTGTTGAATAATTTAAATGAAAATCATTTCAATGGCTACAAAAATTATTTGTTTTGTTCGAATGATGCGCAAGCCAAGCGTTTTCATGATATTTTTGAAAGTTTAGACGAAGCCAATTCCGAAAACATTCGAAAGCAATACAATACCGTTGTCTTGCCTTTGTATCAGGGTTTTGTGGACGATGAAAATCAAATCACATGTTATACAGATCATCAAATTTTTGAACGCTATCATAAATTCAGCATCAAAAATGGCTATTCGAAAAAACAAAACATCACTTTAAAAGAACTCACGACACTTTCGGTGGGCGATTATGTCACGCATATTGACCATGGAATAGGTCGTTTCGGTGGGTTGCAAAAAATACAAGTCGAAGGCAAAACACAAGAAGCGATTAAGCTCGTTTATGCCGATAATGATATTGTATATGTGAGTATTCACTCCTTACACAAAATTTCGAAATACAACGGAAAAGACGGTACGCCACCCAAAATATACAAATTGGGTTCGAATGCGTGGAAAATTTTAAAACAAAAAACTAAAGCACGTGTCAAGCATATTGCCTTCAATTTGATTCAGCTGTACGCCAAAAGAAGACTCGAAAAAGGATTTCAGTTTGCGCCCGACAGTTACTTGCAAAATGAATTAGAAAGTTCGTTCATTTACGAGGATACGCCAGACCAAACTAAATCAACGGCAGAAGTAAAAGCGGATATGGAGAGCGACCGTCCGATGGATCGCTTGGTTTGTGGAGACGTAGGTTTTGGTAAAACCGAAGTGGCTATTCGTGCGGCTTTCAAAGCAGTGGATAACAGCAAACAAGTTGCAATTTTGGTTCCCACAACCATTTTGGCTTACCAACATTACCGCACTTTTACGGAACGATTGAAAGATATGCCGGTTTCAATAGGGTATTTAAATCGTTTTAGAACCGCAAAACAAAAAGCCGAAACACTAAAATTATTAGCTGAAGGTAAACTCGATATTGTGATAGGAACGCATCAATTAGTCAATAAAAATGTAGTTTTCAAAGACCTTGGTTTGTTGATTGTAGATGAGGAACAAAAATTTGGTGTCAACGTAAAAGACAAATTGAAAACCATCGCTGCTAATGTGGATACGTTAACATTAACGGCAACACCTATTCCTAGAACCTTACAGTTTTCATTGATGGCTGCACGTGATTTATCGGTGATTACAACGCCTCCGCCTAATAGATATCCTATTGAGACCAATGTGGTTGGCTTTAGCGAAGAGACTATTCGAGATGCTATTTCGTACGAAATACAGCGAAACGGACAGGTTTTCTTTATCAATAATCGAATTGAGAACATAAAGGAAGTTGCCGGAATGATTCAGCGTTTGGTTCCTAATGCTAGGGTAGGTATTGGTCACGGCCAAATGGATGGTAAAAAACTCGAGGAATTGATGTTGGCTTTTATGAACGGAGAATTTGATGTTTTGGTAGCAACAACCATTATCGAAAGCGGATTAGATGTACCCAATGCGAACACGATTTTTATCAATAATGCCAATAATTTTGGATTGTCTGATTTGCATCAAATGCGGGGTCGAGTAGGGCGTAGCAATAAGAAAGCTTTTTGCTATTTCATTTGCCCACCGTATTCAGCCATGACCGATGATGCCAGAAAGCGAATTCAAGCTTTGGAACAATTTAGTGAATTAGGCAGTGGTTTCAATATCGCCATGAAAGATTTAGAGATTCGCGGAGCAGGAGATTTATTAGGAGGTGAGCAAAGCGGTTTCATTAATGAAATTGGTTTTGATACTTATCAAAAAATCATGAACGAAGCTATTGATGAGTTGAAAGAAAATGAATTCAAGGATTTGTATCCCGAGGAAAACAATTTGGAAACCAAAGAATACGTCAAAGAATTACAAATTGATACTGATTTTGAATTGCTATTTTCAGATGAGTACATCAATAATGTAGCAGAGCGATTGAGTTTGTACAATGAGCTAGGCGATGTAAAAAATGAGGAAGATCTTACTGTTTTTCAGGATAAATTAATTGACCGCTTTGGTCCAATGCCGCCACGTGCCAAAGCATTGATGAACAGTATACGTATTAAGTGGATTGCTACACGGGTAGGAATCGAGAAGTTAGTGATGAAGCAAGGCAAAATGATTGGCTATTTTGTTTCGGATCAACAATCCGATTATTACCAATCCAATCGTTTTCAAAACGTATTGCAATTTGTGCAAAAAAATACTTCTATTTGCAAAATGAAAGAAAAGCAAACTCCAGCAGGATTGCGTTTGCTATTAACCTTTGATGACGCTAAAACTACGCGTAGGTGTTTGGAATTGATGGAAAAGTTGGGTGGGGAATAATAAACAAAGCTTCCAGCCTTTTGAAGGTTGGAAGCTTTGTTTATTTTAGAATGTTCTTAATTCTTCAAATCTTTTATCACTTTAAAAGCAACATCCACTTGTTCTTCACTTACTAAAATAGTGAACTCGTTTGATGTCGAAATTACTTCGTTGATGATAATTCCTTCCCAAGCCAAACGTTGAAAAATGAAATAGTAAATTCCAGGAACTACAATATTTTCTTTGGGTAATTTTACGGTAATTGAGGCCAGGTTATCTAGTTTCTGAATCAATTTTTCGCTTGCAAAATGTTTGTCTACAAGATGATTGATGCTGTTGCTTACTACAATATTCGTTTCGTTTACCCCTCTTGATGAAGTATAAAAAATGTCTGGCAATGCATTGATATCTGCAATTAAATCAGCCTGCTTGTTCAAAACCGTCTCTGAGGCTGCAAAAGTATAGTCTGTCAAAGCTGATCGAACGGTGATTTCGCCAATATTTTTGATGACTTTATTGATCTTGTGGTTAAGTCTAAAATCCAGTTCCTCTGTCAATCTCTTCAATGCCATTACTACAGCACCTTGTTTCACTTCTTTACCAAATTCACTCTCCAACTCTGTCATTATATTTCTTGATAATGAGGTCAAGTTGATGATACCTAGTGATAAAGCATTTAGTAAAAAAGGTTTAGTTTTAATGTAATTTTCAACAATTGAAGAAACAGTTTTCATGATGGATTTTTTTTAGTTGGTCGTTATTTTACGCGTAGTTAGTGTGTAAAGTGAGCGCAAAGATAAATAAAAAAACATTTTGTTACAAATATAACATCTAGAAAATATGTTTAAAAGTGATAAAAAGCATCGATAAGGTGCTCAATCACAAAAGATTTATCTTCTTTATGAATGGCGATGATATCAAAACGTACCTCTAGGTCAAGATCATTTTGAATGACAAAAGCATCTACAGCCTTTACTAAGAGTTGGATTTTTTTTGGCTTCACAAAATCCTGTGGTAAACCAAAATCCAAGGAAGATCTTGTTTTTACTTCGACCACAGCAAGAACACCTGCTTTCTGAGCCAAAATGTCAATTTCTGCTTTTTGAAACGTATAATTGGTTTGCAAAATAGTGTAGCCTTCCTTTTGGAGGAATTCAACAGCCATTTCTTCTCCAAGTTTACCAAGTTCGTTGTGTTCAGCCATTTAAAATTTTTTTTTCAAGTTTGAGGTTTCAAGTTTTTTAACTTCTGCAACTAAAATTCATCAATGAAAAAAACATAATTCATTGTACTGCATACGTTCCCAAACTGCTTCTATCAAGTCTCCCACTCCTGCGGAGGGGGTCGGGGGGAGGCTTTTTTTATTCAAATGTAAGTGTTCCGCCCTTTTCCTGCACATCTAGTGTGACCTTACTTCCCAAAATCAATGCTCTATTGTCTTGAATGTGCCCTGCAGGGAAATTATACAATATTGGAATTGAGTATTTTTGTGTAACGTCTTCAATAATTTCGATCGCATTTTTTCCCCACGGAATATCGTTGTCTTTCATTTTAGTCATAGATCCTACCACAATTCCTTTGATACTTTCGAGGCAACCGTTGCGTTTTAAGTTCATCATCATACGGTCAATATGGTATAAATATTCATCTAAATCTTCGATAAATAAAATTTTATCCGAACAATCAATTGCAGATGTAGAGCCAAACAGACTGTACAAGATGGATAAATTTCCGCCAACTAATTGACCTGTTGCTTTTCCGAGTTTGTTTTTTGAAAAGGGTGTAACCGCGTAAGATAATTTCTCACCAAACAAAGCTTTTCTTAATGATTCAACTGCTTGCGGAGTTGCTCTTGGTGCAGTGAGCGGCATGATGGCATGAAGCGATTGGTATCCTAAGGTATTCAAATGACTGTGTAATACGGTCACATCGCTAAAACCAACGATCCATTTTGGATTTTTTTTAAAATTTGTAAAATCTAATAAGTCGACCATTCTAACCGTGCCATAGCCGCCTTTCACGCACCAAATTGCTTTAATATTTGGATTGTCCAGTTGTGCTTGAAAATCGGCTGCGCGTTGCTCATCTGTACCCGCTAGTTGGTTGTTGTCTAAGCCTATTGTCTTTCCTATTACTACTTCAAGACCCCAACTGTGTAGCAAGTCAATTGCTGGCTTTAAGTTATCATCAATATTTTTTCTGGCTGTTGCTACAAGGGCAATAGTATCTCCTTTTTGTAAATAAGGTGGTGTTATCATAGTGGGTTGTGATTGACAAGGTAATGTTCGAAAAACAAAAATAAACAATAGTACCCAATAAAAAATGGGATTATAAATGTTGTGTGTATTGGTATACTGTTTCATCAAATTAAGCAACACGGTTTATGATTTCAAAGATAGTCATTTAAGAAAGAATACGAAATTCGATACAAATCACTATTTTTATCCTGAATTAATTGATTTTAATTATGTTTTACTTTAAAGTTAGGTTTTACAAAACCCTATTGGCACTGCTTTTTTTGTTGAGTTGGATTTCAGTTGGGAATGCTCAATCCAAAAAATACATTATTCATACTGTAGCTTTTTATAATTTCGAAAATTTATTCGACACTATAAATGACCCAGACACTTATGATGAGGAGTGGACACCTAAGGGCACCCAGAAATGGACGTATGATAAATATCAAATAAAACTTAGTAATCTAGCTCGTGTGCTTGCAGAAATTGGTTCTTCAGAAAATCCAGATTCACCCACCTTCATTGGTGGATGCGAAATAGAAAATCGTGCTGTACTTGAAGATCTTGTAAAAGAACCAAAAATCATTGATAAAGAGTATGGAATCATACATTTTGACTCGCCCGATAAAAGAGGAATCGATGTAGCCTTATTGTATCAAAAAAAGAAATTCCAACCCACTAGCTTTAGCAATATCCCTTTATATCTTTATAAAAAAGGAAACTCACAAACCGAAGAGGTTCTCGAAAAAACTGAGGACATTACCGATGATAAGCCCCAAGTAAACACTAAAAATTATAGAGTGTATACTCGAGATCAACTACTGGTAACTGGTTTTCTAGAGGGTGAGGAAATACATATTATTGTAAACCATTGGCCATCGCGTTCTGGAGGTGAAAAAAAATCAAGTCCGTACCGTGAAGCAGCAGGCTTGCTAAACAGGAAAATAATTGATTCGTTACAGCAAATTAATCCCGAAGCAAAAATCATTACCATGGGCGATCTCAATGATGGACCTTACAATAAAAGTGTAAAAATAGGGCTTGGCGCCAAAGCCAAAAAAGCCTCCGTACCAGAGTTTGGGATTTACAACCCCTTCGAAGAAATGGCTCAGAAAGGTTTAGGTACCATTGCGCACCGAGATGCTTGGGATATTTTTGACCAAATAATGCTTTCTGAGACTTTAATTCGTTCCGATTTCTCCAGCTATCGTTTCTGGAAAGCAGGTATTTACAACAAATCATTTTTGATACAAAACAGCGGGCAATACAAAGGATACCCGTTGCGGCATTCTGTATCCGAAATTGGTTTCAGCGATCACTTTCCCGTTTATATTTATTTAATCAAACAAAAGTAAAGCTAAGCCGCCTTCGTTTTTTTGTCAAATATTAGTCGCTTGATTCATTTAAAATCTTAGTACCTTAGTGGCTTAGTAACTTTGAAACTCATACTAAAATGGCAATCGCAAAACCCTTCAACCTCAATGCATGGATTAATGAGAACCGTCATCTTCTTAAACCGCCCGTGGGGAACAAAAATTTATATACAGAGTCTGGTGATTATATCGTTATGATTGTTGCCGGTCCAAACGCCCGCAAAGACTATCATTACAATGAAACGGAGGAATTATTTTACCAACTTGAAGGTTCGATAAAAGTAATTATTCAAGAAGATGGAGAGCGCAGGGAAATGGAATTACATCCTGGCGACATGTATCTTAATCCAGCCAAAACGCCTCATTCGCCTGTGCGTTCCGAGGGTTCTATTGGGCTTGTCATAGAAAGGAAAAGAGCCGGACAAGGATTTACAGATGGCCTCCTGTGGTTTTGTGATAACTGCAACCACAAACTACATGAAGTCTATTTTGAACTCCACAATATCGAAAAAGATTTCCTGCCGCATTTCAAACATTTCTATAATTCAGAAAGCTTGCGTACTTGCGATTCGTGCGGCACAGTCATGCAGGCCGATCCTAAATTTGTTTCTAAAGACTAGTTTTTTTAGGAGCTTTTTCCCGTCATCCGCTGTATCTTTTATTCCTGCAAAGGCAGTCATAAAAGGATGCCGCTACTACCGGGGCTAGAAAATAGTACATCAAATAGACGATACGTTTTTTCATTTTGAAATTTCAATCACGGCACAAACTCGAATACGGTGGTGTTTTCACATACAAATTTATAGATTCAATTAAGTAAAATTGCAGTTTCACACTGTTGTATTTCAAGTCAAATCAATATATTTGTAAAAAAATATAACAATATTTAATAAAAAAGTTACAATGATAACAATAGCAGATCAATTCGGAATGAAAGAAGCATTGGCTCAATTGGGCGTAAAAGCCATAAACGAAGGAACGTCAACAGGAATAAATCATTTTTCAAACGGTGAAATTCTAGAAAGTCATTCACCAGTAGATGGCCAGCTGATAGCTTCGGTAAAAACAACAACCGCTGCCGATTATGAAAAAGTAATGCAGACTGCTACTGAGGCATTCAAAACTTTTAAAACAATGCCAGCGCCACAACGCGGTGAAATTGTACGCCAGTTTGGTGAAAAATTACGTAAAAATAAAGAAGCTTTAGGTAAGTTAGTTTCCTATGAAATGGGGAAATCATTGCAAGAAGGATATGGAGAAGTTCAAGAAATGATTGACATCTGTGATTTTGCAGTAGGATTATCGCGTCAATTACACGGTTTAACCATGCACTCTGAACGTCCTGGACATAGAATGTATGAGCAATACCATCCAATGGGAGTTGTGGGAATTATTTCAGCTTTCAATTTTCCAGTAGCAGTTTGGGCTTGGAACACAGCATTAGCATGGATTTGCGGCGATGTTTGCGTTTGGAAACCATCTGAAAAAACACCTCTTTGTGGTATTGCTTGCCAAAATATTATTGCCGAAGTAATTAAAGAAAACAACCTTCCTGAAGGAATTTCTTGTTTGATCAACGGAGATTATAAAGTAGGCGAAATGATGACTAACGACAAACGCGTTCCATTAGTATCTGCAACAGGTTCTACTCGTATGGGTAAAATTGTAGCGCAAGCGGTTGCTGCTCGTCTTGGAAAATCATTGTTAGAATTAGGTGGTAACAATGCCATCATTGTAACTCCAGATGCTGATATAAAAATGACAGTTATCGGCGCTGTATTTGGTGCTGTAGGAACAGCAGGGCAACGTTGTACTTCAACACGTAGATTGATCATTCACGAAAGTATTTATGATACGGTAAAAGATGCCATGGTATCGGCTTACAAGCAATTGCGTATTGGTAATCCATTAGATGAAAACAACCATGTTGGGCCATTAATTGACACACATGCTGTAGAAATGTATAATAAAGCATTAGAAAAAGTAGTTGCCGAAGGTGGAAAAATTCTTGTAGAAGGTGGAGTGCTTTCTGGTGAAGGATTTGAAAGTGGTTGTTATGTAAAACCAGCCATCGCTGAGGCTGACAACGCTTTTGAAATTGTACAACACGAAACTTTTGCTCCTGTATTGTACTTATTAAAATATTCAGGAACGGTAGAAAATGCCATTGCAATTCAAAACGGAGTAGCACAAGGATTATCATCCGCTATTATGACCAACAATTTGCGTGAAGCTGAATTGTTTTTATCAGTAACAGGTTCTGATTGTGGTATAGCAAACGTAAACATTGGAACTTCTGGTGCCGAAATTGGAGGTGCTTTTGGAGGAGAAAAAGAAACTGGTGGCGGTCGTGAGTCTGGCTCCGATGCTTGGAAAGTCTACATGAGAAGACAAACAAATACCATCAATTACACTACAAGTTTACCCCTAGCACAAGGAATCAAATTTGATTTGTAATCGAATAAATAGAAATACTAAAAAAGGCAATTTGAAATTTCAAATTGCCTTTTTTTTATTTTAAAATAGTTTTGTTTTACAAATTGAAAGACGCTCCAACATTAAATGTGAACTGATTGTTTAATTTGTCAAAACCGATAGGATTCGTTTTGTAGCTAGCAATAGGAATTCCAGCTTCGGTAAAAATTCCGAAACCTTCAGTAAAGAAATAACGGAAACCCAAGTGTGCACCAAAATTGCGTAAGCCTAAATCCAGTCCAGGATAGATATCCATTTTTGGGTCTAGTTCAAATACATTTCCTAAATTAGCGCTAAACCTTCCTTTTAAGTCTATTCTATCTCCAAATTCTGGTTTGTTTCCCAGTGCATCATTCGACACAGATAATAAATAAGAAGACGCAATCCCGAAAGACATGTTTTCACCCAAACCAAAATCTGTTGAAACTCTTATTCCTGAACCTCCATTTTGAATTGTTGCACCAAGGTCAAATTTCACATCTCCAGCCCCTTTAAAAGCTTGAGCTTGTGATAGTCCAACCGTTAATAGCAACGCTAGTGTAATAATCTTTTTCATACTTATTTTTTTTTAATGGTGTAAAAGTACTTCAATAATAATTAATTTCTTCCTTTTTCGTCAAAATACAATTGATGTAAAGGCTCACTTTGCCAGAACTCTTTAGTATCCACATCCAAAATTGTTAATGAGCCTTTGAAGGCAGCACCAGTATCTATATTCCAAACATTTGCTTTTTGTACGGGTGTTGTTTCTCCTATACGAGTCACGGGTGTATGTCCAATGTATATTTCTTCATACAATGTAAAACGTTTGGGATAAAAAGGGTGATCCGTTTTCATCCTGTCATCTAGCGCGAGCGCTGTTTCCCACAAGGTTCTATCCCAGTAAAATTGACCCGGAAAATACTCAAAATTAACACCGTTTATATTTGTAAAACCGGCATGTACGTACAAGCGTCTTTTATCATCAAGATGATAATTCTCTAATGATTTTAAAAATGCTATGTGCTCTTGTTTAGTAGCAGTACTCACAAGATCATATGCATTTACTGTTGCTTCACCGCCATGTTTGTACCATAAAAGATTTTCTTTGCTTTCATCTAGCCATTCTAGCAATAAATCATCGTGATTACCACGAATACAAATGCAATTTTGTTTGGTTTTTAAATCTATTATAAAATCCAGTACTTGAGGGGATTGACTCCATCCATCAACATAATCACCCAAAAAAATGAGGGTGTCGTTTGTAGTGACTTTGGCTCTTTCCATAATTTGATGTAGAGCTCTTAAACCACCATGGATGTCGCCTATTACAAGTGTCCTCATGTACTTATTGTTTTTTTTATTATTGCAAAAATACTAGAAAATTATTCTATTTTTCACTTTATTTATATTACAAAATTCGTACCTCTTTTTTTTGATGCAAATAGTATTTAAAGGTGTTTTTTAATTTTTTTAATCATGTAGTTTTGTATTATAAAAATCACGGTTTTAGGTGAGTAAAAATTTGCTTTTTTTAGTTTAAATTTACAAAAAATACTTAATTTCCTTAAGATGGGCGTAATTGTAGAATTATCATTGCTTGTAGCTAAATTTATTTGCCAATTAGTTAAAGAGTTGGTAGCTTTTTTTTAGCAGAAGTCCTTTTCTCTATATTCTAACTTTTTACTTTTTTAAAAAATGTAAATGGTTAGGTTAGTGTTGGCCTGAATAAAAAAAACGTGTTTAGTATTCTGTTTTTTTAAAATTAGTGATGAACAATAAAATCTAATCATTTTATTGCATGTCATATTTCATTTTTCTTAAAATCCGTAATGACTCCTTAAACGATAAATACACGTGGTTAAAAGGTTTCAATATTGGCTTAGCATCAATCAATTTTTGTTTGGCATCTTCAAAACCGTTGAGGTAACATATCATGAAGGTAGAGGGTAAGTTTTCTAAATCTTTGTTTTCTCTATAGTTTAACTCAAATCCCTTTTCTAGCTTTTTTAAGATACTAAGGTTCACATTGTAAATATGAAATAGTAATTTTTTATTGAATTCTGGCGGTTGAAATAAAAACTCTCGTTCAATTTTATAGTATCCATTATCTTGAAAATGGATGGTTTGTTTTTCAAGTGGGTAATAGCTGGTTTTATCATTTAAACCCAATGGAACATATTCAATAATAATAAAAGTATCTTCGTCAAAAGTGATTTCAACCACATCTTGTGCCGAATAAAAGAGTTTAATTTGCTCATTAATTAATTCAATATCTACACGTGAGAGATAGGTTTTATCTCGAGATTTCTTAGCAATACCTGCCCAGCAAATAACAAATAATTCTTTAAAGACTTTGTATTTTGGAGACATATCCTTGTGTCGAAGGTTCATAAAATCCATAACACTATCAAGCGTATTTTCAATACTATTTCTGGAGTTGTTTTCTATACCAATAACTGTCTCAGTGTTTTGATAATTTTTTTCAAAGTCTCCTTCAAGTGGTATGCTATTGCTGCCGCGTCTAATAAAAATAGATGAAATAGGAATGGTGTGTATTCCTTTTTTGAAGGATGATGTTTTGTTTTTGGGTTTTATGGTAACAAGACCCACTACTTTGTCTTTTGGCAAATTTGGAAAAGGAACATTCTCGTATTGAATTTTGGGCGGATTTTCTAGATAGGCGTTTACAAGATTTTGGATACGGCTATCGTCAAAAAAATCATCACCTACAATTGTATTTTCTTGATCTTCAACTCCCACAACTATGTATGAATTATTAGTAGGATTAGAGTTCGAAAGAGCACAAATGTGTTTTAAAAATTTTGCTTTTCCCTCACGAGAGTGTAAGTTCAACTGTCTTTTTTTATCATAAAAACTACTCTCGTCATTGTGAGCGAGTAAGTTTTTAATAAGAAGGCGTTTGTTGATCATTGCGAGAGACTATTTTTATTTTTATTAAGGTGTTTTTTCAATCCTATTTTAAATTTTTGTCTCAGAATATAGAAAAAGGAACCGCTAATCATCAAATTTTAAATTTATTAGATAAAATTCTAATTAGCGGTTAATTTTTCAAATTATTTCTAAACAATTTCCTTTTTTAAAATAGTAGCTGCTGCTTGGGCTGTTGGTAGCACCATCAAGTCGGCGATGTTTACGTGATAGGGTCTAGATACCACAAAATGAATAATATCGGCAATATCCTCGGCATGCAGGGGTTCAAATCCTTTATATACATTTGCAGCTTTTTCTGTATCGCCTTTAAATCGTACTTCGCTAAACTCAGTCTCTACAGCGCCAGGATGTATGCCACCCACTCGTATGCCGTAGGGATTTAAGTCCATTCTCATAGCTTGGTTGAGTGCATCAACAGCGTGTTTAGAGGCGCAATATACATTTCCATTTGGATACACTTCTTTTCCAGCTATAGACCCTATGTTAATGATATGACCTGATTTTCGTTCTATCATTCCAGGAATCACAGCTTTTGAAACGTATAGAAGTCCTTTGACATTAATATCGATCATAGCATCCCAATCGTCTAAATTTCCGTTTTGAATCGGGTCAAGTCCATGTGCGTTTCCTGCGTTATTAATCAAAATATCTATGGTTGCAAAGTTTTCCGGAATTGAGTTAATACTATCAAAAACCGCTATCTTGTCACGAACATCAAAGTTTAAAGTGTAAACTTTGGTAAGTTTTGAGAGTTCTTGTTTTAGATCATTTAGTCGATCTTCTCGTCTTCCGCAAAGGATAATTTTATAGTTGTTTTTGGCTAAAAGCTGTGCGGTTACTTTTCCTATTCCGCTTGTAGCTCCAGTTATTAAGGCAGTTTTTGTCATTTTTAGGATAATTTTATTTAAAGAGTTTTAGAGATACTAAGGTACTTTGTTTCCCATACTTTCTGTCCAGATGGCAAACCAATCTTCGTGTTCTAGCTCTAATTCAACTGCTTTTTGTAGTGACTGTATGCGTGCGACATTTACGGTTCCTGCAATAGGAATTACTTGAGCTGGATGTTTTAAAATCCAAGCCAATAAAATAGAATCAGATCCTAAATGATATTTTGAAACCAGCGTAGCTAGTAATTTTTTTAGTCTTCTAGTTTGCGGAATATCCTCTCTAAAAACGGATCCGAGTGGATTCCATGACATAGGACGAATGCCGTGAATTTGCATATAATCAAGGCTGCCATCTAGCATGGGCTCATGATGCGTAGCCGAAAACTGAATTTGATTGAATGAAACTTCGGTCTTGGTGCGGATGAGTTCTGTTTGTGTGGTGGTAAAATTTGATAATCCGAAATCATTAATTTTCCCAGCCGTTTTTAATTTTAAAACCGCCTCAGCAATTTCATCGGCTTGCATTAAGGGGCTAGGTCTGTGCAATAAGAGTACATCTAGATAATCTGTTTGCAAGTTTTTCAAGGAATTATCAACTGAGTTTATGATGTATTCTTGTGAATATTGGTAATTTTTAACGGTATTATTTCTGTTTTCAGTTACCATTTGAATGCCACATTTAGAGATTAGTTGTATTCTTTCTCTATCTATTTTACTTGCAGCTAATGCTTTACCAAATTCAAATTCGGTGGTGTAATCTCCATAAATATCAGCATGGTCAAAAGTGCTTATTTTATTTTCAAGACACACATTGATCATGTTTTCCATTTCTTTGGTATTGAGTTTTTTATCCCAAATTCCCCAATTCATGACCCCTGCTATTATGGGTGATATTTTTGTTTTGCTCATGGTTGATTTTTTTTGTTTAAAGGTACAAAACTTTGAAATCAAAGTATAATATTCAAAGTTCTTAAAAATATAAAAATTGTATCACAATATGTCCTTAAAATTACCTATTTTATTGAAGTTTTAACCATTTTTTAACATCTTACTTCTAAAAAAAAATTCAATTTGCAGCTTCAAAACGAAGGCATTAAATACAAGGTTTTAAAAAAGATATAATGGAAGAAAATACGGGGACTTTAGACATAAGAGCTATCAATGAAAAAATAGAAAGAGAGAGTGCGTTCATAGATCTTTTGACTATGGAAATGAACAAAGTCATTGTGGGTCAAAAACACATGGTTGAGCGATTGTTGATTGGGCTTTTAGGCCAAGGTCATATTTTACTTGAAGGTGTACCTGGACTTGCAAAGACACTTGCCATAAACACTTTGGCGCAAGCCGTTCAAGGATCATTTAGCAGAATCCAGTTTACTCCAGATTTGCTTCCTGCGGATGTTGTGGGTACTATGATTTACAACATCAAGGCAAATGAATTTTCTATAAAAAAAGGTCCTATTTTTGCCAATTTTGTTTTGGCAGATGAGATTAACCGTGCTCCAGCCAAAGTACAATCGGCATTACTAGAGGCGATGCAGGAAAAGCAAGTAACCATTGGTGACACTACTTTTAAGCTAGACAGACCTTTCTTAGTATTGGCAACTCAAAATCCAGTGGAGCAAGAAGGAACGTATCAATTGCCTGAGGCTCAAGTGGATCGTTTTATGTTGAAAACGGTTATCGATTACCCTAAAATGGAAGATGAACGCCTTGTAATTCGTCAAAATTTAAAAGGAAGCTATGAAAAAGTGAACGCTGTAGTATCTGTTGAACAAATTTTGCGTGCTCAAGAAGCCGTAAGAGAAGTGTACATGGATGAAAAAATTGAAAAATACATTTTGGATATTGTGTTTGCTACGCGTTATCCCGAAAAATATAAACTAGCTGACTTAAAACCTTTAATCAGTTTTGGAGCTTCTCCTCGTGGAAGTATCAATTTGGCAAATGCCGCAAAATGTTATGCTTTTATCAAGCGCCGTGGGTATGTTATCCCAGAGGATGTTCGTGCAGTTGTGCATGATGTGTTACGCCACCGTATAGGAATTACGTATGAGGCCGAAGCAGAAAACATCACATCTGTTGATATCATTAATAAAATTGTAAACGAAGTAGAAGTACCTTAAAAATTAGTTTTCAGTTTTTAGTTACAGTGTACAAGATATGACTTGTCAACTGCGACTGAAAACTGCGACTGAAAACTAAAAAAAATGGATACAAAAGACCTCTTAAAAAAAGTTCGAAAAATAGAAATTAAAACCAGAAGATTGAGCGATCACATCTTCTCAGGGGAATATCATACCTCATTTAAAGGACGCGGAATGACCTTTAGTGAAGTGCGACAGTACCAATATGGGGATGACATTCGAGCAATTGACTGGAATGTAACCGCAAGGTATAATGAAGCACACGTAAAAGTTTTTGAGGAAGAACGAGAGCTGACCATGATGCTAATGGTAGATATCTCGGGATCAGAAAGTTTTGGTTCTAAAAATCAATTTAAGAAAGATATTGTTACAGAGATTGCCGCAACCATGGCTTTTTCAGCTACTCAAAACAATGATAAGATTGGTTTAATTTTGTTTTCTGATCAAATAGAATTATATATTCCGCCAAAAAAAGGAAGGTCGCATGTATTAAGAATCATTAGAGAGTTGATAGAGTTTGAGCCAAAGAGCAAGAAAACAGATTTAGCGCAAGCCTTAAAGTTTTTATCAGGAACCCAAAAAAAGAAAGCAATAGTATTTGTTATTTCTGATTTTATGGCAAGCGGTTATGAACAAACACTAAAAATTGCAGCTAAAAAACATGATGTTACTGGAATACGAGTGTATGATATTCGGGAAGAAAAAATGCCAGATTTAGGAATGGTTCCTATGCTGGATGCCGAAACAGGTGCCATTGAGTTGATAAATACAGGGTCTAAAGCAGTTCGTACTAGTTATGAAAAACACTACCATGATAGGGTAAATTATTTTAAGGAAACGTTTAGTAAATCAGGTTCAGGTGTGGTGAACACAAGAGTTGATGAAAGTTATGTGACCAAATTACTGAGTTACTTTAAATCGAGATGATAAATTCAGATTTTTGATAAAAAATAAAGAGAAGTTTCGGGCTTAAATAGGGCATTACAAATTGTTTGCCTGCAATCAAAAATCAAAAGAGGTTCAAAAATATAACATGAAAAAACATTTATATCTACTACTATTGCTGCTTTCTACGGCTGTTTTTGCACAACAAAAGCAAGTGGTTACAAGTATTGATACAATTAAAAATAAGATTGGTGCCGAGTTTAAGTTGTCTATAAAAACAACGGTAGATTCGTCAAGCCGAGTACTTTTTCCAAAATCGAGAAACTTTGGCGCATTAGAAGTCATTCAGTCTTATCCAGTTGATACCGTTAAAATAGACGGTAGATATGAATTGACAAAAAGATACGGACTTACCCAATTTGATTCTGGGAGGTATGTTATTCCTAGGTTTAAAATTTTCATCAACAACCAAGCCTTTCTTACGGATTCACTTTTAGTAGAAGTTGCCAATGTGCAAGTGGATACGCTAAAACAAAAAATGTATGACATTAAAGACATTGCTCCAGCAGAGGAGACTATGGGTAACTGGTGGAAATATGTTTTGGCAATTCTATTACTTTCCGGGATTGCTGTATTGATTTATTGGTTTCTAAAAAAGCGTCAGGAGAAAAAATTACAAGAAGAAGTTTTTAAAACTCCTATTGAAAAAGCAACAACATTATTAGACACCTTAGAGCGAAAAGAACTTTGGCAAAAAGGAGAAGTCAAGGCTTATTATAGTGAATTAACAGATATTGCTAGAAATTATATCGAAGAAGCGATTGAAATTCCAGCCATGGAAAGCACAACATCTGAGTTGATTCAGGGATTAAGAGCGGCTTCTGTCAAAAAGAAAATGACACTTTCACAGGAAATTATTGAAAACCTGGAGCGAGTTTTAAAGCAAGCCGATTTAGTAAAATTTGCCAAATCAAAACCTCTTGATTTCGAAATAACAGAGGATCGCAACAAAATTCAAAAAGTTATTTTAACGTTAGATAAATCAATTCCAGTTGAGGTTCCGCTTGAAGAAGAATTACTTTTAAACGAAGCTCAAAAACAAAAACAAATTGAATTGCAATTACGCAAGCAAAGAAAAAAAAGTATTCAAACCGCTATTGTAAGTGTTGTTCTTCTTGTAACAGCTGTGACCGCTTATTTTATTGCAACTAGAGGTTTTGATTTTGTAAAAGACAACATTATGGGTCACCCTACTAAGGAATTATTAGAGGGCGAATGGGTGAAAAGTGAATACGGAAATCCAGGTATTATCATTGAAACTCCAAAGGTTTTAAAACGTGTAGATCTTACCAAAACGCTTCCTAAAAACGGAATGGCATTGATAAAAGAAATGCAATCTTTTGGTTATGGTAGCATTGTAGATCGTTTTTATTTGATGGTTTCTACTTTAAAATATAAGGCCGAAACTCAAATTGACTTGGCCAAATCTATGGATGGCGCTTTACAATCTCTAGAAGCTCAAGGAGCACAAAACATGATTGTCAAGCAAGAAGAATTTGAAACGCCAGAAGGTGTAAAAGGATTAAAAGCCTACGGAACTTTTTCTCAACTGGACAGCCAAAACAAAACTACAGCACGAATGTATTATGAGGCACTATTGTTTAGTCAAGAAGGTGGTTTGCAACAAATTTTAATTTTTCATGAAGAAGGAGATTCTTATGGAAATGAAATTTCGGAACGGGTTTTAAATACTGTCGAATTAAAATAAGCAAGTAAATAATGGACAAAATCACTTTTTTAAACCCAGAATTTTTTTGGTTGTTTGTATTAATCCCAGTTGTTATTTTTTGGTTTTTCCAAAAAAATAAGCAGCAATCGGCTACCTTAAAAATGAGTTCATTGGAAGGATTCAAAGGTTCAGAATCATTTTTGACCAAGTTAAAACCGATGTTACATGTGTTGCGAGTACTTGCTTTGTGTTCATTAATCATTGCATTGGCTCGACCAAGAACGGTAGACATTAGCAATAAAACGAAAACTACAAAAGGGATTGATATTGTAATGGCAATTGACGTATCAGGAAGTATGCTTGCCAAAGATTTGAAACCTAATAGAATGGAAGCCCTCAAGAGAGTAGCAGCCGATTTTGTTCAAGAAAGACCAAATGACCGAATTGGGCTCGTGGTTTATGCCTCTGAAGCGTATACAAAAACACCAGTAACCAGTGATAAAGCCGTTATTCTTAATGCCATTAACAGCATTAAATATGACAATGTTTTGCAAGATGGAACTGGAATAGGTATGGGATTAGCAACTGCAGTAAACAGATTAAAAGACAGTCAAGCTAAAAGTAAAGTAGTTATTTTATTGACTGATGGTGTAAATAATGCCGGATTTATTGAGCCAGAAACGGCATCTGACATTGCTAAACAATACGGAATAAAAGTGTATACGGTAGGAATTGGTACTAATGGTATGGCAATGTTTCCGTATGCTATTGCGCCTAATGGAAAATTTTTGTTCCAAATGATGAAAGTGGAGATTGATGAGCAATTAATGAAAAATATAGCTAAGAAAACCGATGGGAAATATTTTAGAGCCACAAGCAATAATAAGTTAGCCGAGATTTATGCATCGATCAATAAACTAGAAACTACAGAAATAGAAGAACTTAAGTTTTATGATTATGATGAAAAATTCAGACCGTTTATATGGATTGCTGGATTTTTAGTATTGCTGGAAGTAGGATTAAGAAATACGGTTTTTAGAAGCTTTGTATAATGACAGTCGCTCTCACAGTTTTCAGTTCAAAACTATAGCGGAATACTGCGACTAAAAGTAAAAAAATGGAATTAGACGAAAAAAAATATTTATACCTCTTATTGATACTGCCTCTAGTAGTGTTGGTTTTTTTATTCAATTTATATTGGAAAAGAAAAAAACAACGTGAATTTGGTGATTTAGAAATGGTGAAAAAACTGAGTCCAGACAGCTCCATGTTTAAACCTGTTCTAAAAATTGTAATTCTTATTTTGGCTTTACTTGGGCTTATTATTGGTCTGGTAAACCCAAAGATTGGAACTAAAATGGAAACGGTAAAACGCGAGGGAATTGATATTGTTTTTGCTGTGGATGTCTCCAAAAGTATGCTGGCCGAAGATGTTGCGCCAAACCGTTTGGATAAAAGCAAGCAAATTGTTTCGCAAATTATCAACCAGCTTGGTAGTGACCGTATAGGAATTGTTGCCTATGCCGGGAGTGCTTTTCCAGTGTTGCCCATCACTACTGATTATAGTGTGGCTAAAATGTTTTTACAAAGCATGAATACGGATATGGTTTCCTCTGTAGGGACATCATTTAATGAGGCTATCAAGTTATCAGCTACTTATTTTGATGATAAGAAAACGAGCAAGCTTTTAATTATGATTTCAGATGGTGAAGATCATAATGAGGGTGCAGAAGCTGCAGCAGAAGAAGCCGCTAAACTAGGAATTAAAATAATTACAATAGGAGTAGGAACTGAAAAAGGAGGTACAATTCCACTAAAACGAAACGGTGTTGTTGAAGGTTTTAAAAAAGACAGCAATAATGAAGTTGTAATTACAAAGTTGGTGCCTGAAAGTTTAACATTGATTGCAAAAACTACAAAAGGTGGGTATGTAAACGGAAATAACACAAAAGAAGTTTTAGAATATGTCAAAAATGCATTAAACAATATTCAAAAAACCGAATTTGAAGCTACAGAAATGGCCGATTTTCAATCTCAATTTCAATGGTTTTTGGGCTTTGCCTTCTTGTTGTTATTTGCAGATGTTTTTCTATTGGAAAGAAAAACAAGTTGGGTTAAGAAATTGGATTTATTTAACGAGAATAAATAATTATTTTCAAAAGGTTTTCAAAACCCTTTGGACATAGAGCTACAATAAATGAAAAGATTTAAAATAATTATAGTTGCTTTTTTAATCAGTGCTTTTTGCGGTACAGCCGGATTGCTTGCGCAACAAAAAGACCGAATTTTGCCCAAAGCAAATCAAGAATATGTGGACAATAAATTTGCGGATGCTGAAGCTAATTATCGAATTTCTGATTCAAAATTCCCTAATAAAGCAGCTGCGCCTTTTAATCTTGGAAACAGTATCTACAAACAAAAACAGTCTAGTGAAGCCAAATTTGCTTTTGCGAAAGCCTTAAAAAACTCGAAAACCAGACCCGAAAAACATCGTGCTTTTCATAACCTAGGAAATGTATTCATGAATGAAAAGGATTATGCGCAAGCCGTAGAAGCCTATAAAAATGCGTTGCGTAATGATCCAAAGGATGAGGAAACACGTTATAATTATGCCTTGGCTAAAAAAATGCTAAAAGACAATCCGCCGAAGGACGACAAGAAAAAAGACGATAAGAAAGATAAGGATAAAGATAAAAAAGACGACAAGAAAGACGGAGAAAAAGATAAAAAAGACGACAAGGGAAAAGATAAAAAGGACGACAAAGGCGATCAGGATAAGCAAAATAAAGATCCGAAACCAAATGAAAAAGGAGAGCCTAAACCTGCGCCAGGAGGAATCTCTAAAGACCGTTTAGAAAATCTTTTAGACGCTGTAAACAAAGAGGAAAAGAAAATTCAAGACAAGGTTAATGCCCAAAAAGTAAAAGGAAAACCAGTTAAAACAGAAAAAGATTGGTAATTCAATTAGAGATTTTGAAAATGAAAAAATACATTGCAGCGATTGTTTTATTGGTGTGCAGCACGCTGAGCGCTCAGGTTCAATTTGAGGCCAGAGTAAGCAAAACTACGCTAGGCTTGAATGAAAGATTGCGTATTGATTTTATGATGAACGTTGATGGCGATAATTTTGTACAGCCATCTTTTGATGGTTTCAGAATTATTGCCGGACCTAGTCAGCAAGTGAGTCAGTCTTGGGTAAACGGGAGAAGCTCTTTTGAAAAAGCATATTCTTATTTTTTGGTTCCCAATCAAAAAGGAACTTTTGTAATCAAGTCGGCTGCTATTGAGTACAACGGGCAAATTTACAAAACAGCTCCCATAAAAATAACGGTTACAGCAGCTACAGAGCAGCCTAGAGATCCTAACGATCCTCAAATTTCTGGTGATGAAAACTTATATTTGGTTGCTGATGTTTCTAAGACTAATCCATATCTCAACGAGCCAGTTACGGTAGTATATAAATTGTATTTTGCAAACATTGGCATTACAAATCTTGGGGAAACAAGTAAACCCAAATACATTGATTTTTGGAGTCAAAACATTGAAATAAAACAACTAGTTGCCGAAGAAGGCATTTTTAAAGGTCAAAATTTCAGGTATATTGTTCTTAAGAAAGTAGTATTGTATCCTCAAAAATCGGGTAGACTTAAAATTGAGCCACTGTCCTTATCTGTTGATGTGCAATTGCCTACTAACCGTAGAGATATGTTTGGTAGAATGTTACTCACCGAAACTACAAAAAGAGTTTCGGCTGGAGCCAAAACAATAAACGTAAAACCACTACCTGAGGCAGGCAAACCAGATGATTTTACAGGTGCAGTGGGTAATTTTGATTTTAAAGTTACTCCATCAAAAACTAATTTAAAACATGGAGAAAGCCTGGATTTGGTTGTGAGCGTTACCGGAAAAGGAAATTTAAAACTATTTAGTTTGCCAAAACCAGTAGTTCCAAATGCTCTTGAAATGTATGATGCCGTTCACAGCGAAGTCATTAGCACACCGCTATCTGGAATGGCAGGAAAATCAGTTGATAGTTATGCTATAGTTCCGCAATACAAAGGGAATTATCCGGTAAAACCAATGCAGTTTTCATATTTTGATTTAAGTTCTGGAACTTATAAAACTTTGCGTTCACCAGAAATCATGATACATGTACTTGATGGGCCTACACCAGTCGATTCTACTGCTACAAGGGGTAATAAAAATAAAATTGCAGCTGTAGAAGAATTTAAAAACATTAAGTCAAAGACCAATTTTGTTCCAATAAATAAGAAAGATTTTTTAGGGTCAAATACGTTTATAGGGTTATTATTAATTCCTTTTTTATTGATACCGCTGATTGTGTTATTCAAAAAGAAGAAAGAAGCTATGGATGGTGATGTTACTGGAAACAGAGTTCGAATGAATAGCAAGTTAGCCAAGAAATATTTATCAGAAGCCAAGAAACAGATCAATAACAAAGAACTCTTTTACATTGCACTTGAAAAAGCGATGCATAATTTCTTGAAAGCCAAACTAAATATTGAAACCTCAGAAATGAGTAAGGATAATATTCAAGAATTATTGTTGTCTCGTAATGCAAATCCAGTAGCGGTAAATGATTTTATTGCACTTACTGAAAATTGTGAAATAGCGCGTTATGCACCTTCGTCAAGTTTCACGATTCAACACGATTTTGATAAAGCGGTAGTTATAATTTCGGATTTAGAAAAACAGATTTCATAATAAGAGTATTAAAATTAATTTTTAAGTAAAAGGACTTTGTGCCTCTGTGGCAAATAAATATTATAATGAGAAACATATTATATCTACTTTTATTTTCAACCCAATTTTTCTTTGCCCAAAGTGGCTTTGAGAGCGGCAACGCATTCTATGCAAAAGGAAAGTATACCGAGGCTGCAGCGGCTTATGAAAGTGTTTTAAAAAACAACCAACACTCATCAGAGTTGTATTTTAATTTGGGTAATGCCTACTATAAGCTTAATCAAGTAGCGCCTGCTATTTACAATTATGAGAAAGCCCTTGTACTAAATCCAGCAAACGTTGAGGCGGCAGGTAACTTAAAATTCGCCCAAAAAAGAACCATTGATGAGTTTAAGGTGATTCCTAAGGTAGGTTTTTCAAAACTCTTACAAGACTTCACGGGACAATTTCACTATGATGTTTGGGGTAAAATAGCTATCGGTCTTTCATTTTTATTTTTTACGTTCTTTTTAGTGTATTATATTTCTCGAAAACCACTTTTAAAAAGAGTTTTCTTTACCGGAATGAGTGTAGCTTTTGTATTGCTTCTGGTTGTTCTGTCGGCTGCATTTTTTGAGAAAAGGTATTATTATTCTGAACGACCGGCGATCGTTTTTGCCGAAAAAACAGATGTGAAAAAAGAACCGAGAGAAGGTGGAAAGCCATTGTTAGCAATACATGAAGGAGCCAAAGTCTACGTTTTTGAAACTATTGGAAAATGGAGAAAAATTCAACTCACAGATGGAACTTCTGGTTGGATTGAAAGTATTGCAATAAAGGAAGTGAAATAGATTATTCTTTACTTTTTTTCTTCAAACTGCTATACCACTCTTGTAAGGAAGGGTATAGGTAAGCAGCGGTTTTTTGAACGGGATTATAAAATATGGATTTGTCAAGCGTTTCTTTCTTGACCAAAATATGATTGTAATTTATTTTTTCAAAAATTGAAAATACAATTCCTAATATTAAAACGGTTTTTAATATTCTAAAAAAACCACCACCTATAGAATTGGCCCATCCCAAGAAAGCAAAACTCGCTATCCCAGTGAGAAATTTACCTAAAAATGTTACTGCCACAACAACGATTAAAAACGTAATCATAAACGCTATTACTTGGATGGTATTTGGATTCCAGTTTACAAATCCCGAAATGATTTCTTTTGTAAAAAATGAAAATTTAATAGCTAAATAGATTCCTAATACTAATGAAACTAGTGAAGCTAGTTCAACAAAAAGACCATTTTTTAAACCTTTAAATCCAGCAAAAGCTAATAACGCACCCAAAATAATATCTAGAAAACTCATAAAAACAAAAATATAGTGATTTAAATAAAGAACAAAGATAAAAGAATTGTTGACTATCAATTGCCAATTTTCAAGTTCTTATCTTTGTGCAAATAATTTTATGAGTTGTACATCAATAATTCATAATCCATCATTCATACTTTAAACAATGTCCAGAGATATACAACTAAAAGAACGCTGGGAACAGTTGGTTCAATTACTTTCTGATCAATTTTCGCAAGGCGAGGATTTAGATTTAGATGCTATTATTTATTTAATTGGCGTACAAGAATTAGGTAAAGTACACCAAGAATTTAAAAAAGACGAAAAACTCAATTTGATGCATATTGCCATTTGCCGTTTGTTAGAGCCGTATGGTTACTATGAATTCGAGTTTTTTGACAAAGACGGTTGGCCACATTACAAAGTTAAAGAACAATTACCAGCGTTAAAGGCAGGGGAACAATCGGTTTTGATGAAAGAAGCCATTGTGAATTATTTCTTAGAACGCGAAGTAATTTCGTAGTTGACAGTCACAGACACAGTTTTCAGAATGAATCTACTAGAAACTGCGACTGAAAACTGAAAACTTTTTCATAAATTTGCACTCTCAATTACGGAAGGAAAATGATAGATAAGATAAAAGAATATATCGGCGAAGCTCAAGCTTTTTCAACTCAAAATGCAACTGAATTAGAAGCGTTTCGAATTAAATTTTTAGGAAGCAAAGGTCTTTTGAAAGATTTGTTTGCGGAGTTCAAAAATGTACCAAACGATCAAAAAAAGGAGTTTGGGCAAATTATGAATTTGCTAAAAACTACTGCCGAAGAAAAAGTAAAATCCATACAAGAAGCTTTAGAAAGTAAAGAAGAAAGTAAAGGATTTTATGGTGATTTGACTCGCTCTGCTGAACCCGTTATTATTGGTTCTCGTCACCCTATTTCATTGGTTAAAAACCAAATCATAGAAATCTTTTCTACCATAGGTTTTAACGTTTCTGAAGGTCCAGAAATTGAAGACGATTGGCATAATTTTACCGCATTAAACTTGCCAGAATACCATCCGGCACGTGATATGCAAGACACGTTTTTCATTCAAACTAATCCAGATATTTTGTTGCGTACACACACTTCATCTGTGCAAGTGCGCTACATGGAGAACAACAAGCCGCCTATTCGAACCATTTCGCCAGGCCGCGTTTTTCGTAATGAGGCTGTTTCCTCTCGTTCCCACTGTATTTTTCATCAAGTGGAAGGGTTGTACATTGACAAAGACGTTTCATTTGCCGACTTAAAACAAACCTTGTTGTATTTCACCAAAGAGATGTTTGGTAAATCAAAAATACGTTTGCGTCCTTCTTATTTTCCATTTACAGAACCAAGTGCCGAAATTGATATTTACTGGGGTTTAAAAACAGAAACAGATTACAGAATTACCAAAGGAACCGGCTGGCTAGAGATAGGTGGTTGCGGTATGGTAGATCCTAATGTATTAAAGAACTGCAACATCAATCCAGAAGAGCACACAGGTTTTGCATTCGGAATGGGAATCGAACGGATTGCGATGTTGTTGTATCAAATAGGCGATATTCGTATGTTTTACGAAAATGATGTTCGTTTCTTAGAACAATTTAAATCCTCAATATAGTCAAAAGTTATAAAGTCTAAAGAAATATCAGTTATAGTTTTTCATTCGACTTTATGATTTTACGACTTTAGACATTACAAGTAACTTATGAAAAAAGATATCATTATACCCGAAGTAGAAAACGTTTTTTTTGCAGCAGTGCAAGAATGGAGCGACGATTTTATGGAAAAAGTATGGTACGCTTATCTAGTAAACGATAGCGATTACTTGATCGAAAGTGTGATGGTTGTTTCCAAAGCCTTTGGAACAATAGATGGTGAAATGAAAAAAACATCACTTTTGCGCCATGCCTTTATTGAAGTCCCAGCGGTTTCTGTAGTTAAGGTTGAAATGATCGAAAAAAGTGTTTTAGCGCTTAACAATGAATTCATGCTTACGTTTTTCATGGATGGGAAATTGTACGATAAAAAATTCATTTTCAAAGCTAAAGCCATCAACGAAACAGAGGTAGAAGAAGTACCTATTTTATTTGTTGACGGTGTTATTGTTAGATAATTTACTTTTTTACAAAAAAAACATACAAGACTAAATAAAATTTAGTTCTACAAAAAAAGCAGTCGAGAGACTGCTTTTTTTATATAAAAACTCTTTTTACATTATTTTGAATACCTAAATTGCGGCAAGAATTAGTAGAAATACAAATCCTAAAATCAAGCCAGTTTTAAGTTGGTATTTCAATCTTTCTGTAAGAAATTAAAAATTATAGGTTTTGCTTTTGTTTGGATTTCCAGGTAAAATAACCCAAAACAAATATCCCTACTAAAATATAAGCTACGGCTTTAAAATAAAAAGCAGGAGCGGCAACTTGTGCTGCGAATGGAGTTTCTTTAATGTCAAAAAGCACATTGAAAACGGTCATAAATACGCCCCAAATACCACCCATTTTAATTTGATATTTCCATCTTTCGCTCATAAGGTGTTTTTTAAATTTTGAATTCGGGTGTTATATTAGTCGAGTTTGTCTGTTAGTTTTTTAAATACCGCCTTGGCATCTTGACCTTCATACAAAATACTATGAACAGCATCTATTATTGGTGTTTTGGCACCATAAGCTTGATTGAGTTTATAAGCGCTTTTCGCTGCATAGTAGCCTTCGGAAACCATACTCATTTCCATCATGGCTGATTTTACGGTATATCCTTTACCTATCATATTGCCAAACATTCTATTTCTAGAAAAAACAGAGTATCCGGTCACCAATAAATCACCTAAATATGCTGAATCATTGATGTTGCGTTTCATGCGATGTACTTTTTTGATGAATTTTTTCATCTCGCGAATCCCATTACTCATCAATACAGACTGAAAATTATCGCCATACCCCAAACCGTGTGCAATTCCTGCTGCAATAGCATAAATGTTTTTGAGCATGGCAGCATACTCAGTACCTATAATGTCATCTGTGATTTTAGTTTTAATGTAGTTTCCTGATAAATTTTTAGCCACGGTTTTGGCTTTATCAGGATCGCCACAAGCAATGGTTAGGTATGATAGGCGTTCCATAGCTACTTCTTCGGCATGGCAAGGACCTGTTATGACACCAATATTGTAATACGGAATATCATATTTTACATGAAAATGTTCGCCTACGATCAGGCTTGTTTCTGGAACAATTCCTTTTATGGCTGAAAAGATGATTTTATCTTCTAATGAAACGGTAAGTTTCTCTAATTCTGCACCAAGAAAGGCAGATGGAATAGCAAAAATAATATAATCAGCATAGGCTATTGCCTCGTTAATATCGCTTGTAAGTTTTAATTTTTTAACGTCAAACTCAACCGAACTCAAATAGTTAGGATTGTGCTTATAGGTTTTAAGATGTTCTATTGCAGCTTCATTACGCATGTACCAAGCTATTTCGTCAAGATTTACACAAAGCATCTTAGCTATTGCTGTAGCCCAACTCCCACCACCAATTACTGCAAATTTTTTATTATCGGTCATTGTTTACTGAATTTAATCAAAAGTACTTAAAAAAGGTCTAATGAAGCAAATTTAATTATTGTCAGAGGTATTGTGTATACTAAGTTTTTTTAAAATTTGTCTTAAAAAAGTAAAATATAATTATATTTTTTTTAGTTATGGCATACTATTTTTAATTTTAAGACGTTGTAGTTAATTAGTAAGCAGTGTTTTAACATTTATTTGAATTGAGTGAGTTAGTTATATTTTAGAATGTTAAAAGGCGTTCCCTGTTTTAGAGAACGCCTTTTTATTATGATCTGTAAGCTAGTATGAGGTTTAATAACTCATTTCAACGATTGCTTTTACTTTCTCTAAAGTAATGTTTTGCTTTTCACCTAGTCCTAACCAACCTCTTTCTTTAAAGCGGTCTACTATGAAATCAGCAGTTTTATCGTACTCTTTAGTGTAGTCTGACAATTTAGTGTCCATTCCCATGGTATGAAAAAAGGCTACTGTTTTGGTGATCGCTTCATTTGCGATTTCATCCTCAGTTCCGGTTAAATTAAAGATACGTTTTCCGTATTGTGCTAATTTCCCCTTTTTGGTTTCAAACATGACGCGGTACAAATTTGGACCTACCACTGCTAATGTTCTAGCATGATCAATTCCGTACAATGCCGTAAGCTCGTGACCAATCATGTGCGTAGCCCAATCAGATGGAACTCCTTTTTGAATTAATCCGTTCAAGGCCATGGTGCAACTCCACATAAAGTTAGAAGCCAATGCGTAATCTGCTGGGTTTTCAACAACTTCTGGACCTACTTGAATTAAGGTTTGCAAAATACTTTCGGCAATACGATCTTGTAAAAAACCTTCGTGCGGATAAGTTAAATATTGCTCTAAAACGTGAGTGTAAGCATCTACGACACCATTTTGCAATTGTCTTTTTGGAAGCGATTGAATGACTGTTGGATCACATATAGAAAATTTTGGAAACAAAGCCGAACCTCCAAACGCCAATTTCTCTTGAGTAGCTTTGATAGTTACCACAGAGCCAGAATTCATCTCGCTTCCTGTTGCTGGCAAAGTAAGAACTGTTCCAAAAGGTATTACTTTAGATAAATCCTTAATCAACAATCTTTTTTGTAGAATTTCCATTGGATTTCCTTCAAAATGTACGGCTGCCGAAATGAATTTTACTCCATCAATTACTGAACCTCCACCAACGGCAAGGATAAAATCAATGTTTTGTTGCTTAATTACGTCAACCGCTTTCATCAAAGTTTCAAAATGCGGATTGGGTTCGATTCCACCAAATTCAACAATTGTAAAATCTTTTAAATTGTTAATTACTTGCTCGTGAACACCATTTTTGAAAATACTTCCACCACCATAAGCCAAAAGAATTTTAGCTCCTTGAGGCACTAGTGTAGATAGTTTTTCTATTTGTCCTTTTCCAAAAACTAAATTGGTAGGATTGTATAATTCGAAGTTTAACATGATATTTTATTTTAAAAAGAGGTACTAAGATCCTTAGATTCTAAGTTTTTAAAGCATATTTAAACCTTATTAACTTAGCTTCTCAGCATCTTAGTGACTTTTCTTTTATTTTTTTGAATTTAATTGGTTCAATAATTTTTCAGCAACTAATTTAGACGAAGCTGGATTTTGACCTGTGATTAACAAACCATCTTCTACAGCATAAGGCTGCCAATCTCCTATTTTTGAATAAGTAGCACCGTTAGCTTTCAAGGCATCTTCTAATAAAAATGGAACAACATTTGTCAATCCCACTGCTTCTTCCTCGGTATTAGAAAATCCGGTTACATTTTTACCTTTAACTAAAAATTCTCCATTTACTTTTACGTTTTTCAACACTGCTGGTGAGTGACATACAAAAGCAACAGGTTTGTTATTGGTATAAAAAGATTCAATCAATGCACTAGAGTTCGCATCAGTTGCTAAATCCCATAATGGACCATGACCTCCTGGGTAAAAAACAGCATCATAGTCAGCTTGTTTAACATCAGCTAATTTGTGTGTTTTACCTAGTTTAGCTTGTAGTTCAGTATCTTTATCAAATCTTTTAGTGTCTTCAGTTGCCGAAGATGGATCTGAACTTTTTGGGTCAATTGGTGGCTGTCCTCCTAGTGGTGATGCAATATCAATGATCACTCCTTTATCTGCTAACTCATAATAAGGTGCAGCGAATTCTTCAATCCAAAATCCTGTTTTTTCTCCTGTGTTCCCTAGTTCAGAATGACTAGTTAGAACGAATAATACTTTTTTCATCTTAGTTTTTTTTGTTTTTTGTGCCGTTGCTGATAAGCAACCCACGGTTAATACTAGTAATGCAAATAATGCGATTTTTTTCATCTTGTAATTTCTTTGTACAAATTTACGGCGATTATGTTATCAGTAAAAATAATTTAAATTATGTTTGTGATAAATATATTTATATCATGGTCAATCTAGAATGGTACCGCACCTTTAAATCAGTGTATAAAAACGGGAATTTTTCGGCTGCTGCCAAAGAGTTGTTTATCAGTCAACCCGCTGTGAGTCAGCAAATATCCATGCTCGAAGCGCACGTGGGGTACAAGCTTTTCAATAGAAAGTCAAAAGGTGTAGAACCTACAGAATACGCTAAGTTACTTAATAATTTAATCATTGAAGCATTAGACCGATTGGAAAATGTAGAAAATGGTTTTCGAGCCAAAGCATTCAACGCCAATCGGTTAATTTCAATAGGAATTTCGAAACATTTAATGTCTAGCTTGGGTAGTGCTCTGGTGTCAAAGTTTGAATATATTGACTTTAGTTTCTATGACAATGACACGTTGTTTGAATTGGTGAACGAAAAAAAACTTGATTTTGCAGTAGTTACCCAACAATATGACACCTTTGATACCATTCAGAAAAAAGTTGGAGACATCAAGCAGGTAATTGTAGGATCGCCACAAATTGATGCGGCGCCATTAAAAGCAAGTATAAAATTTAAAGATTTTGCGGCCATTGAACATTGGTTGAACGATCAAAAATGGTACAGCCACAATGCTCAAATTCCGCATATCAAATTATTTTGGTTGCATGTCTTTAACAAAAAAAGACCGTCGATGGTTCCTAACTATATCATTCCGTCTGAATATGAAATGCTCGAAATCATTTCGAGAAATACTGGAATAGGAGTAGTTTGGGATATCAATGCAAAAAAGTTACTAGCTGAAAACAAAATCCGGATGTTGTGGAACAGCAAGCAAATGCCCAGTACAGCCGTTTATGTCTTGTCAGGTAAAAATGACAATTTGAGTACTATTTTTGAGAATATTCAAGTGGAATTGAAAAAGGTTTTTTGATTATTATTTAAATTATTCATTTATCATAACTTAGAGAGCAAATTAATAAGATTAGAAGTATAAAACTATTTCTATATTTGTGTAAATCTTACGCATTTAGAATATGAGTGAAAATCAAAATATCAGAGTCGCTGTTGATGCTATAGTTTTTGGTTACCAAAACAATCAGCTTTATGTATTGTTAATACAGCAAAAATTTGGAACAAACGATTCTTATTGGGCATTGCCTGGTGGATTAGTACAAATTGATGAATCCTTGGAAGATGCTGTGAAAAGAGAGTTGAAAGAGGAAACGAACATTAGCGTTAATTATTTTGAACAGCTGTTTACTTTTGGTGATGATGTGTTTCGTGATCCTAGAAATCGTGTAATTTCAGTAGCATATTTTGCCTTAGTGGATTCCTCAAAACTTAAGGTCAAGGCCGATTCGGATGCTGAAAATGCACAATGGTTTAAAATTGATGAAGTGCCAGCTTTAGCTTTTGATCATACCATCATTTTAAGGAAGGCAATGCAGCGATTAAAGGCAAAACTCACGTATGAGCCTATAGGATTTGATCTGTTACCAAAAGAGTTCTTATTCTCAGAGCTCGAAAATTTATACTGCACTATTTTGGAAAAAGAAATAGATCGTAGAAACTTTAGAAAAAAAATACTAAGCTTTGAAATTATTGAAGAAACAGATCATTTTTCTCCTATAAAAAGCGGAAGACCTGCAAAACTATTCAAGTTTAACAAACAGAAATATAATGCTTTATTGAAGAAAGGTTTTCACTTCGAAATAAAGTTTGCGTAATTTTTACACAAAACAAATTGTTTATTGAAAAATACTATTTATATTTGCGTATAATTAACGCAAAACAAAAAACTATGATACTTAATTTAGACCCAAAACTCAAACCATTTACTGCCGAGGAGGAAATCATTTTCCAAAATTTCACTTTTTCAGGAGGAGAACCTCATATTAAAATTAATCCTGATTTTGATGTTAATCAAAAAATAACCATTACACACAGATTAAATTCTTTTAACGATTTAGGATTGCTGTGCATTGCCGTTGATGCCTTGCGAAGAATGGATGTAAAAAGAGTAGAACTTTTTATTCCCTATTTTCCCGCAGCAAGACAGGATAGAGTTATGATTAAAGGTGAGCCATTGTCAGTAAAAGTATATGCCGATATTATTAATGGAATGCAATTCGATAAAGTGTTTGTATTTGATGCACATTCTGAAGTCACCCCAGCATTAGTAAACAACTGTGAAGTGATCCCGAATCATACTTTTATTGAAACGGTTGTAAAAGCAATTGGGAACGACGTCAAATTAATTTCTCCAGATGGAGGCGCTTTAAAGAAAATCTATAAAGTTTCAGAATTTCTAGGAGGAGTTGAAGTAGTGGAATGCAGTAAAAGCCGCGATGTGAAAACAGGAAGATTATCTGGTTTCAAAGTCTATAATGACGATTTACAAGGAATGGATTGTCTGATAGTAGATGATATTTGTGACGGTGGCGGAACTTTTGTTGGTCTTGCCGAAGAACTGAAAAACAAGAATGCTGGAAAATTATATTTAGCAGTAAGTCATGGAATTTTTAGTAAAGGTTTTGAAGTTTTAGATTGCTTTGAAAAAATATTTACGACCAATTCTTTTAAAGATTTTGAAGGAGAGAGTGTTGAAGTGATAGGATTAAATCAACTGATATGAAATACAATATAAAAGATATAGCTCCCGAAAGTAAATTTTTATTTTTCTGGGGACATTCACCTTCAAAAGATGGAACTATTACCAAAACCTGTTTTAGTCAATGGTGGATTAGTCCATTTATAGTGGATGGCATTACCTATAAAACAGCAGAACATTGGATGATGGCAAAAAAAGCCGAACTGTTTAACGACAATGAAATTTTAGAAAAAATAATTCAAGCGAATTCTCCTGCCGAAGCTAAAAAATTAGGACGAGAAGTGAGGAATTATGATGATACACTTTGGTTAGCTAACAGATACGAAATTGTAAAACAAGGCAATTTTCATAAGTTCAGTCAACATTCAGATGTAAAAGAATTTCTTATAAATACTAAAGAAAGAATTTTGGTAGAAGCGAGTCCAGTTGATGCTATTTGGGGAATAGGAATGGCAAGTGATCATAAAGACATTCATAATCCTGAGAAATGGAAGGGATTGAATTTATTAGGTTTTGCATTGATGGAGGTTAGGGAGGAATTAAAAATTTATTAAAGTGAAAACAATATATAGAGCTCCAGATTCAATTGATGCTATTAATCAAGATATTCTATCTGTTTTTTTAGCTGGATCTATAGAAATGGATAAAGCTGTTGATTGGCAAAAAGAATGTGAAGAAGTGTTGAGTGCTAAGTACGTTATATTTAATCCAAGAAGAAATGAGTGGAATTCAGATTGGGAACAATCTATCGATAATGTAAAATTTAAGGAACAAGTAGATTGGGAATTAAATGCATTAGAAAAAGCAGATATCATTATTATGTTTTTTGCGAATAACACAAAATCTCCAATATCACTATTAGAGTTTGGACTTTATGCTCAATCAAATAAGATGAAAGTTGTAGTAGAAGAGAATTTTTGGAGAAAAGGGAATATTGATGTTGTATGTGAAAAATATAATATCCAACAATATAAAAGTTTAGAAGAGTTATTACAAAATCTGATAAAGTATAAATTATGAACCCACTATTATTAACAGATGGTTACAAAGTTGACCACAAAAGACAATATCCTGACGGGACGACATTAGTATATTCTAACTGGACTCCAAGAAAATCGAGAATTGAGGGTATTGATGAAGTTGTGTTTTTTGGATTGCAGTATTTTCTAAAAAAATACATCATTCAAGATTTTGATTTGCATTTTTTCAAACAGCCAAAAGAGGAAGTGGTAAAAAAATATGCGCGTAGAATCAATAATTATTTGGGTGAAAACCAAGTGGGTACCAAACATATTGAAGATCTGCACGATTTAGGATATATACCGATGGTTTTCAAAGCCTTGCCAGAAGGAGCCAGCGTGCCTATTCGCGTGCCTATGTTCACGATGTACAATACGATTGCTGAGTTTTTCTGGTTAACCAATTATTTTGAAACATTGCTTTCTGCAGTAATTTGGCTGCCTTGTAATTCGGCTACAATAGCAAAACAATACCGTATTGTTTTAGACAAATATGCCGAAGAAACATCATCAATGCTGGGGTTTGTCGATTGGCAAGGGCACGATTTTTCAATGAGAGGAATGGGTGGTATTGAAGCGGCGGTAACATCTGCAGCAGGACATTTATTGAGTTTTACAGGTTCGGATACGATTCCTGCCATTGATTTTTTTGAAGAGTATTACAATGCTAATTCTGACAGTGAATTAATAGCTGGTTCTGTTGCTGCAACTGAACATTCTGTAATGTGTATGGGTACTACCGAAGGAGAATATGAAACGTTCAAAAGATTAATTTGTGAGGTCTATCCAAAAGGAATTGTTTCTATTGTTTCTGACACTTGGGATTTATGGAAAGTATTAACAGATTATTTACCTCGTTTGAAAGATGAAATTGTTTCAAGAGAAGGAAAAGTAGTCGTGCGTCCAGACAGTGGAGATCCAGTTGACATTATTTGCGGTAATCCAAATGGTAAAACCGAACAAGAGAAGAAAGGAGTAATTGAATTGCTTTGGGATGTTTTTGGAGGTACTGTAAACGCAAAAGGATTCAAGGAATTAGTACCTCAAATAGGAGCTATTTATGGAGACAGTATTACCGTAACTAGAGCCACGGCCATCTGCGAACGATTGAAAGCTAAAGGGTTTGCTTCTACTAATGTGGTTCTTGGAATTGGTTCATTTACTTATCAATACAATACAAGAGATACTTTTGGCTTTGCAATGAAAGCGACTTATGGAGAAGTACACGGAGAAGGAAGAGCTATTTTTAAAGACCCGATTACGGATGATGGTACCAAAAAATCGGCTAAAGGATTAATGAAAATAGAATTAGTTGAGGGTCAATATACTTTGACAGATGAAGTGTCTTGGGAAGAAGAACAAAAAGGGGAATTGAAAGAAGTTTTCAGTGACGGAAAACTCTTAATTGACCAAAGTTTATTTGAAATTCGAAGTCGAGTTAAGAATAGTGTGTTGCAACCAAGTGTGTAAAACAAAAAGCCTAAATGTAAATTTTCATTTAGGCTTTTTTTGATTTTATTTCTTATAAAAATTATTGTGATCAATATACTCCCAAACTTTTGCAGGCAACAGCGGTTGAATGTTTTTGCCTTTTTTGATGTTGTCACGGATAAAAGTTGCTGAAATCTCTACAACAGGCGCATCAATCAGATGGATTTTTGGGTGGTTTTTAAACTCCAAATTTTCTTCTTCAGTTGAGATTCGTGGGTACACATAAACGTCATGACGTTCAAGGATTACTTCGTAGTTTTTCCATTTGTGTAAGGACTTCAAATTGTCTTCTCCCATGATTAAAGAGAATTCGTAGTTATGATATTTTTCCTCTAAATGTACAAGCGTATTTACTGTATAATTAGGTTGCGGTAGTTTAAATTCAATATCCGATGGTTTGATTTTTGGGAAATCCTCAGTAGCTAGAAACACCATTTGCAAACGATGGTAATCATCAAGTAGTGTGCTTTTTTTCTTCAAAGGATTGTGTGGCGTAACTACCATCCAAACTTGATCCAAATCAGAGTGCTCTGCCATGTGATTGGCAATAATAAGATGCCCAACATGAATGGGATTAAAGGTTCCGAAATAAAGTCCGATTTTCATTAATTTAAAGATTTAAAAATTTAATGATTTAAAGATTAGAAATAATTTTTGAATTTTTCAATTCTTTAATTTTTAAATCTTTTAATCCTCAACAAAATCCTTCACCAATTGATACGCTTCCTCAAGTGCAACTGGCAAATCATAGTTTTTGATAATCACATCAAATTGTGGTGCAGTTGCAAGTTCTACTGATGCCTTAGCGATACGCATATTGATTTTATCATCACTTTCAGTGGAGCGTTCCTTCAATCGTCTTTTAAGTTCATCCACGCTTGGTGGTTTCACAAAAACAGCAAGAGTTTCCTCTGAAAATTTATGTTTGATGCGCAATCCGCCGGCAACATCAATATCAAAAATTACGTTTTTACCGAGTGCCCAGATACGTTCTACTTCGCTTTTTAAGGTTCCGTAAAAATTATCGCGGTAGACTTCTTCCCATTCTACGAAATCTTCGTTTTTAATGTGCGTTTTAAAATCTTTCAGCGACATAAAATAGTAATCCTTGCCACTTACTTCTTCACCACGAGCCTCGCGCGTAGCTGCTGATATAGAAAACTCTAAATTCAAGTCTTCTTGTTTTAATAAATGCCTAACTATAGTAGTTTTTCCTGAACCTGACGGTGCAGAGAATACGATTAATTTTCCTTTTTTCATTTGTATGATGAATTTGTTTAGGTGTGTGAATTAGTGACCTAATAATTTCAATTTTATTTTTTCTCGTTCAATCTCTTCTATCAATTCTTTTTCGCTAGGCAAATACGGTAGGTATTTTGTAGCAAAAAGGTGTGGTGAATCATTGACAATAGAGTATTTAACAACTGTTTCACTTTTTTCAGTACAAAGAATTATACCAATGGTTGGTAAATCGCCCTCTGGTTTTTTTAAATCATCAAACATACGACGGTACATATCCATTTGGCCAATATCTTGATGAGTGAGTTTGCCTATTTTTAAATCAAATAAAACAAAACATTTTAAGAGATAATTATAAAAAACTAAATCAATATAGTAATGTTCAGTTTCACTACTTATGCGGTATTGTCTTCCTACAAATGAAAATCCTTTACCAAGTTCCATCAAGAAAACCTGAAAATTCTCTATCAAAATACTTTCTACTTCTTGTTCTGAATGACTTTTAGGTTCTGGAATATCTAAGAACTCAAACACATAAGGGTCTTTGATAAAGTCTTTAATGTTGATCTTCGTTTCGGCTACTTCATTCTTTAAAATCGTTTTAGAGGATAGTAGTCGATTGTAGTAAAACGTTTTAATATTTCGCTCTAAAGTTCGTACACTCCAGTTTTCTTGACTAGCTTCTGTAAGATAATATTGTCTAGCCTCAAGGTTGTCAATTCGCATGATGAGTCTATTGTGGCTCCAGCTTAATTTGCTACACAGTGTGTAGCAAATTTGTTCATCAGGATAAGTCAAGTAAAATTGTCGAAAATTGCGAAGATTAGCAGAAGAAAATCCTTTTCCGAATTCAGCAGATAAATTCTTTGACAATTCTTTTAAAACTGCTTCGCCATAGTTGGCTTTTTCTTTGCCATTTTGCTCTTGAACAACAATTTTTTGTCCAATTTTCCAATACGCTTCAATCATTGCAAGATTGATTGCCCGATACGATTGTTGTCGGGCTGTGATCAATATTTGCTTTATTTCTTGAATGTACTGCATCTTTAATTATCTAGAGCACATTCAATACCTGTTCTTTAATTTTCTCCAATTCGTCTTTCATTTGAACGACTAATTTTTGCATTTGTGCGTGATTTGACTTGGAACCCATCGTGTTGATTTCACGTCCCATTTCTTGAGTAATAAAACCTAATTTTCTACCGTTAGCTTCGGTTCCGTTGATGGTTTCCAAGAAATAATCGAGGTGATTCGTCAAGCGTACTTTTTCTTCGGTGATGTCTAGTTTCTCTAAGTAGTAAATCAATTCTTGTTCAAATCGATTTTCATCTACATTGACTTTCAATTCGGCAATAGCAGTTTGCAAACGATCTTTAATAGCTTGCACACGTTCTGGATCAAGCGCGAGTGCCTCGGTCATGTATTGACGAATGTTACCAATACGCAATTGGAATTCTTTTTCAAGTGACATGCCTTCATCTTGCCTGAAGTTCAAAATGTTTTGCAACGCTTCTTGAATCACGGTTTGGATCTGAACCCAATCATTTTCGTCAATTTCTTCGCGTTCTATTTTCATGGTATCCGGCATGCGAACAGCCATTTTCATGAGTTCAGTTTCATCAGCTTGTGGGTATACTTCACGCAATTGATTGATGTATGCTTTTACAATCGGTACATTGACTTTGGTAGAAGTTTGTTCAGCAGTACTTTCTATAAAAAGAGAAAAATCTACTTTTCCGCGTTCGAGTTTCAGCGCAATTTGGTTGCGTAAACCCAGTTCCATTTCGCGGTACAGCGAAGGCATGCGTACATTTAAATCCAAACCTTTACTGTTCAAGGATTTTACTTCGACTGTTATTTTTTTGGTTGGTAGTTGCAACGTCGCTTTACCAAAACCGGTCATTGATTGTATCATATCATTTTATAAAAAGAGCTCAAAGATAAGGAAAAACTTTTTCAGTCTCAGTCTCAGTTTTTAGTGTGTAGTTTGCAGTATTTAGTCATCGTTTTCAGTCTCAGTTTTCAGCAATCAAATTCGCAACCAAATCTCATTTTTGTAGACTACTTTTTACGACTGCCAACTGCAACTGCCCACTGTAAACTAGTTCTTTTTCATCGTCACCAAAAAAACGCCGGTAAATATCAATAGAGCCGACGCTATTTTTACCAAACTCAACTCATCTTTACCCAAACTGATGGCAAAAATGGTTGCAAATAAAGGTTGTAAATAGATAAAAACGGCCACGGTTGTTGGTTTTAATTCTTTCATCGAAAGCAAATTCAATAAATACGTGAAGAAAGTTGAAAAAATCACTACAAATCCTATTTTCCATCCAATAGCTGCGGGTATTACAGCCCAATCAACAGCTTGAAATTGGCTCCAGCCAAAAGGCAAAACCATTAAAAAACCAAACAAATAAATCCATTTTACAAACGTAAAAGCATTGTATTTATCCATTAATTTCTTGACTACAATAAGATAGAACCCATACGAAATGGCATTGACCAAAACGAGAAAATTCCCCAATCCAGCATTGGTAGCATTGCCAATAGACTTGCCGTATAAAATTAAAAACGCAGTTCCTATAAGTCCTAGGATGATTCCAAAAACTTTTCTTTTTTGCATACGTTCTTTCATGATAATGGCCGAAAGTGTCAATACAATCATGGGAGTAGACACCATAATTACTGCTGCACTTATGGGCGAAGTCAAGCTTAATCCTTTAAAAAAAGTAAGCATATTAAAGGCCACACCAAAAAAAGCAGCCGCTATAATTCTAGGAAAATCACCAATCTCAATTTTTTCCTTTGGCATAAAAAGCCAAACCAACCAAAACAAAAGTACCGAGCCACCTACACGCAGCAAAATAAACCCATACGCATCAATATAGAAAGGCATAACATCCTTAGCAATGGTAAAGGTTACACCGTAAATAATAGAGACCAGTGTAGCGCCAATGAGTGCGAGATTTCTTTTAGACATGGGCAAGAACAAGATTTACTTGATGCATGTTTTGTTGGCTGTTGCCAATGTAGATTTTGTCTTTGATAATAAATACCGGACGACTCAAAAACGTATAATGTTCCAAAATGTATTTTTTGTAATCGTCTTCGGTTAAGGATTTATTTTTCAAATCCATTGATTTGTAAAGCTGTGCTTTTTTACTAAAAAGTGCTTCGTAACTGCCTGCAAGTTTGCGCATTTGCTCTAATTCTTCCAGCGTAATGGGGTCTTGTTTGATATCGTGAAATTTAAAATCATGTTCTTTAGGTAATGATTTTATAATTTTTCTGCACGTGTCGCAAGATGCGAGATAGTATATTTTGTCCATGGATAACATAATTTCTTTGTGCAAAGAAAATTCATTTGACACGGAAAATGATTATTTTTATAGAAAAAATAAAAAAATGCATCAAACATTTGATATTGCCAAAGCAAGTAGAAAAGTGTTGTCACAATTTCTGGAAAATTATACTTTGGAACAACTAAATAAAAGGGCTCCGGGATTTAACAACAATTTAATTTGGAATATCGCCCATATTGTGGTTACACAACAAAGGTTAGTTTATAAATTTTCGGGAGTGCCTATGATTATTTCTGACGAATTATTCGAAAAATACAAAGGTGGAACCAAGCCACTTCAAGATGTTACACAAGCTGAGGTTGATGAAATCCAGTCATTGCTTTTTGAAACTATTAATCAAACCGAAGCTGATTTTAATAATAAATTCTTTAAAGATTATCAGGAATATAAAACCTCAATAGGCCTGACTATTAAAAACATTGAAGATGCATTATCTTTTAATAACTATCATGAGGCGCTACACATGGGCATCATTATGAGTATTAGAAAGTTTGTATAAGTCAAAAAATGATTATTTTTATAGAAAAAATAAAAATCATGAAGCAATTATTTGATGTAGCTACAACCAGTAGAAAAATGATGTCGAAATTCTTAGATAGCTATTCGCTGGATCAATTGAATGCCATACCGCTAGGATGCAGCAATAATTTAATCTGGAACATTGGGCACATTATTGTCTCCCAGCAAATGCTAGTGTACAAACTTTCGGGTTTGCCTATGTTAGTTTCAGAGGAATTGGTGGAGAAGTATAAAAAAGGAACCCGCCCAGAGGGAGATGTTACACAAGCCGAAGTAGACGAAATAAAGGCCTTATTGTTTGCAACTATAGCGCAAACCCAACGGGATTATGAGCAGAAAAAGTTTGTTTCTTACATGGAGTACACCACTTCTACGGGTGATCACGTCCTGCAAAATGCCGAAGATGCCTTGGCTTTCAGTAATTTCCATGAAGGCTTACATATAGGCAATATGCTCATCATTCGAAAGTTTATCTAGGAGCCATATCCCGCCATTCGTTTCATCTCTGGCCCAAAACCCTATTTTTTCAAAGGCATAAAAGGAGCTTCCTGCGGTCGCTCTTTTCTACCAAGAAAAAATAGAGTTTTGGGCCAGAGGATTTTCACTGCTGTCGGGGCTAGGGGATAGCGCTTTGTTGATAAAGATATTTTGTAAAGCAGACTGATCTTTTTTTACTTCAATTTCAAATAGGATTCTATTGTTGCGTACGATAGCAATAATTCTTTTGGCCCATCGGCATAGGATGCTGCTTCGTAGGAGTTGTAATAAAGCAGTAATCCTTTATCAGTGTAAAAAATATTTTGAGGAAGCGCAAATTTATCCTCTTCAAACATCAATCCCGTAGCGTTTATCGATGCCGTACTTGGGATTTTATATTTGGCTCTGAATTTCTTTTCGGCGAAAGCCATAAAAGCAGCTTTATCCTTAAAAATAGCTTCGTTTGTAATAGTCTTACCTGTTGATGGGTCAAACAATAAAGAACGCAAACCTTGATAGCCATGAGCACCTCCCGTATAGGTGTAATGATTGATTTCTAGATTCAAAATCCCTTCTGATTGGTACCCTACTTTCCCTGTTACAGTAGCCTCCCAGCCAATAGTTTCACTTGGAAAATCTTTGTGTAATTTCTCGTAGGAATCAATAAAAGCAGTGGTTAAATCTTTATAATTTGTTGCGGCATATGGCTTTTCACCAAAGTAAACAATCTCTTTCAATACAGAAAATACTTTTTGGTTAATACTATCGGTCTCCACAGAATTGTCTTGTGCAACTGGAATTTTGATACTGATTTGTGGGCAGTTTTCTTGGCAAGCAATCTTCGATTTTTTTTCGAAAGAAACAGAAGTAAAGTGAAGTTCCTTTGTACAACTAGTTAAAAAAAGGAATAGTACTCCAAAAACGAAATAAGGTTTCATTTGTAAATTGTTAATTATATACAAAGGTATCAACTTGTAGCTTGGTTAAAATAAATTAAAGGGTAAATTTGTGAAACATTTAGGTAATAAAATCAAACGATATGAAATTCAATACAAAGGTAATCCACGGTGGGCAACACCATGATCCAAGTACAGGAGCAGTTATGCCGCCAGTATATCAAACATCAACATTTGTACAAACTAGCCCAGGGCAGCCATTAAATCCAGACTATGAATACAGTAGGGCTGCAAATCCTACCAGAAGCGCTCTTGAAAACGCTTTGGCAAGTATTGAGAACGGAACTCGTGGATTGGCTTTTTCATCAGGATTAGCGGCTACTGATTGTGTGTTGCGATCTTTCAAAGCAGGAGACGAAATCATTGCTATGGATGATTTATATGGAGGAACGTACCGAATGTTTACGCGTATTTATAAAGATTCAGGAATAAAATTCCATTTTGTTGACATGAATGATTTAGAAAAATTCAAGTCGTTAATCAATGAAAACACAAAGATGGTTTGGGTAGAAACGCCTACAAACCCTTTAATGAAACTAGCCGATATTCAAGAAATTGCAAAAATCACGAAGGAAAACAACATTCTTTTTGCAGTTGATAACACTTTTGCAACGCCTTATTTGCAAAAACCATTAGACTTGGGAGCTGATATTGTAATGCATTCTGCCACCAAATATCTAGGTGGACACTCTGATGTTATTGCGGGAGCTTTGATTGTAAAAGATGAAGCGCTAGGAGCACAATTGCATTTTCAACAATTTGCTACGGGAGCTACACTTGGACCCATGGATAGCTTCTTAGTACTTAGAGGTATAAAAACTCTGCACTTGCGCGTACAAAGACATTGTGAAAATGGAGCTAAGGTGGTGGAGTTTTTAAACAATCATCCAAAAGTAAAAACAGTATATTATCCTGGATTACCGAGTCATCCCTATCATGAAATTGCTAAAAAACAAATGAGTGGTTTTGGCGGAATGGTATCTTTTACATTTGTATCGGGTAAAAAAGAGGATGCAATTGACTTTCTAGAAAAAGTTAAGGTATTTACTTTGGCCGAATCTCTTGGTGGTGTAGAGTCTTTAGCCAATCATCCAGCGTTGATGACACACGCATCTATCCCTGAAGATAAACGTAAGGAAATTGGAATTACGGATGATTTGGTTCGTTTGAGCGTAGGTATCGAGGACGCCGATGATTTGATCGAAGATTTGAAACAAGCATTGGCTTAAAATAAAAAACAAACCCCAAAACAGAAAGAATGTTTTGGGGTTTGTTTTTATACGTATAGAGGTTTAATTAATTAATCTAAATAATGAATATATCCTACATTAAACCACACGAGCCAATCATTAGCTTTGTTTTCTTTATAAATTTTTGGGTTGGGATTAAGCCCGTCAACCCAGTTGGAAAAAAAATATTGAAATCGTAAATCGACCATCAAATCACCAGAATCGGTTAATTTATATCGAGATCCAACACTTGATACAACAGACCAAACGGTACCTTGTTCTGATGAAAAACCGTAAGGACGCCCTTCAGAAGGGGTGAGGTATTTAGGGAATGTAGTTGCAGCATTTCCTAGCGGTCCTAATGAAGATTCAGCTTTGGCGTTGTAGGCACTAAACTGGCCACCTAAACTGATAAAAGGAGCAAAACCTCCCGTAACAGCTGTAAAATCTCTTATGTTCCAAGGGTAAAATTCAAGTTGCATTCCAAGGTTTGCCACCGCAGTACTTCCAGTCATGGCTCGTAATTGTTGAGCTCCAAGTGAATTTTTACTCGGGTCAACATATTCACCAAAATGCTTTAGATTTGTTTTGTTATAAGACAACTCAGTCCTTAGCTTGAAGTGCTGGTTGAAAAAAGTTCTTGAAGTGTAATTATAATTCTTGTCGTAAGTAAAGTTCAGGTAATGAACTAACCCAATACCGATTCCTGTGTTACCAGCATTTGTTGAAAAATCATATCGCTCACCATAATCCGATTGAAATGCTATTGGACCCGCAATAATACCTACTTCGTGCGAAAAACCGTCGAATTGAGCATTTGAATTGTTAGAAAATCCAAATATCAGTGCTAAAAGTGGTATTATGTGTCTGGCCATTAGGAGCTAGTGTTTTCAAATCTTCACAAATATATAAAAACATCGAGTATTAAGAAGTAGAAAAACGAATTAAAAATAAGCAGACAAAATCTTATTTACTTACGAAAGTGTTAAACATTAGCTTCAAAACAACATATCTTGAACATAATTGTTTGTTAATGGATAATAAAAAGATAATTCTATTGATAAATTTTAAAAACTGAGTCCGAATATTTTTATAAGATGTATATTTGTATATTATAACGAAATCGTTTTCTTAATTAATTACTTATATACTATGTTACTAAAAATAAATGATTTTATGGCTCAAGTTGAGGCCAAGAATCCAAATGAACCTGAATTTATTCAAGCTGTTAGGGAATTTGCAGAAACTGTAATTCCATTTATTGCAGAGCAAAAAAAATACGATGGAAAAAATTTACTGCTTAGAATTACTGAGCCAGAGCGTTCTATTATTTTTAGAGTTCCTTGGGTTGATGATAAAGGAGAGATTCAAGTAAACAGAGGTTTTAGAATTCAAATGAACTCTGCCATTGGTCCATACAAAGGAGGAATTCGTTTTCACAATACCGTAAATTTATCAGTACTTAAGTTTTTAGCATTCGAACAAGTTTTTAAAAACAGTTTGACTACATTACCTATGGGTGGTGGAAAAGGAGGTTCTGATTTTGATCCACAAGGTAAATCAGATGCTGAAGTAATGCGTTTTTGCCAATCGTTTATGACAGAATTGTGCAGACACATTGGGCCACAATTAGACGTTCCAGCTGGTGATATTGGTGTAGGAGCTAGAGAAATAGGATATTTATTTGGTCAATATAAAAGAATCAGAAATGAGTTTACTGGTGTTTTAACTGGTAAAGGATTAGCATACGGTGGATCTTTGATTAGACCAGAAGCTACTGGTTACGGTGTGGTATATTTTGCGGAGCAAATGTTAAACACTATCGGACAAAACATCAAAGGAAAAAGAGTTTCTATTTCTGGATTTGGAAATGTAGCATGGGGTGTTGCCTTAAAAGTAAATGATTTAGGTGGAAAAGTAGTTACTATTTCTGGTCCTGATGGATATATCTATGATGAAGAAGGAATTTCAGGAGATAAGATTGACTTCATGCTTGAAATGAGAGCAAGAGGTGATAACAGAGCTGAAGCGTATTTAGAAAAATATCCAAATGCTGAATTCCACAAAGGAAAAAGCGTATGGGAAGTGAAAGTGGATGTTGCAATCCCATGTGCTACTCAAAACGAGTTGAACGAAGAAGATGCAAAAAAATTAATTGCAAACGGAGTAATGTGTGTAACAGAAGCTGCTAACATGCCATGTACTCTTGAAGCAATAAAAGAATTCTTGAAAGCTAAAGTACTTTTTGCACCTGGAAAAGCTGCAAATGCTGGAGGAGTAGCTGCTTCAGGACTTGAAATGACACAAAACTCTATCCGTTTAAACTGGACTAGTGAAGAGGTTGATTCAAGACTTAAAGAAATTATGGTTGGAATTCACAATCAATGTAAGCAATATGGTACAGATGAAGAAGGATATGTAAACTACGTAAAAGGAGCAAACATAGCTGGATTTGTAAAAGTTGCCGATGCAATGCTAGCACAAGGAGTGGTATAATACACTGCTTAAATTATAATAAACCTTCTATCGTGTATTCGGTAGAAGGTTTTTTTATGTAACAAATAGCCTTAACTTTCGTTTGTTTATATTTGTAAATCAATAGTGCTACAAAGGATGAAAAAGTTTTTTTCGCTTATCTTACTTTTTACAGGGATGTTTTTGGGTTTTGCCCAAAGTGACTTATCCTGGCAAGGTTATTTTTCTTATTCTGAAATTAAAGATATTTCACAAGCCCCAAATACTGTTTTCGCAGCTTCAGAAAACGCTTTGTTCTCTAAAAACACAGGTACAAATATTATAAAAACAACTACTACGGTTGATGGACTCTCAGGAGAAACTATTTCTACGATATATCATAGCACAGCGCTCAACAAGACTGTAGTGGGGTACGAAAACGGACTTATTATAGTGATTAATGAGCAGGACGGAAGTATGTTGAGAATAGTAGACATTATCAATAAAAAACTGTCTCCTACTATAAAAAAAATCAATCATTTCTTAGAACATCAAGGAATACTTTATGTCTCCTGTGATTTTGGGATTGTACAGTTTAACTTATCAACCATGCAATTTGGGGATACCTATTTCATTGGCGACGGCGGGACGGAAATGCAGGTACATCAAATGGCATTTTTTAATGGATATTTTTATGCTGCTACTTCCAGTGGAATAAGAAGAGCCTTAGCAACAAACCCTAATTTAATTGATTATAATCAGTGGGAAACGCTAGCATCAGCCTCTTGGATAGGAATTACAACTCTTAATCAAGAATTGTATGCTGTCAATGCTACAGGAGCAATCCAAAAATATAATGCAGTTACAAATGCTTTTGTGCTATTTTCACAATTGCCAAATCCAGCAATAGATATGAGAGTTGGAGCAGGTATTATGGTTGTGAGTACTCCAAGCACACTATATTTGTATAACGGTCAAATGATTTTGCTTCGGGAACTAAGCGCCAATCAGATTCCTGAGACCAACATCACCTTTACGTGCGCTACCGTAATTGGTGATACGGTATATATTGGCACACAAGAAAACGGATTATTTACAACCGCTCTTAATGGATCATCCGTATTTGAAAACAGTACACCCTCGGGACCATTAAGAAATAATATTTTCGCTTTAGATCTCACGCCATCTGTGCTTTGGGCAGTGTACGGAGAATTTGCAGGGGATTATAATCCATTTCCGTTGGATAGCTATGGCATTAGCAAATATAATAAAGAAGGCTGGCTTAATATTCCTTATGAATCGGTATTAGGAGCGCAAACTATAGGTAAAGTAATTGTGAATCCAATAAACGAAAATCAAGTGTATGCGAGTTCTTTTTTTTCAGGGCTTCTCAAAATTGAGAATGATGTTCCAACCATTTTATTCAATCAAACCAACAGCGGATTAGAGTCGCTTACTTTTGGTGGACCTAATAATGTTGATATAAGAATCAATGCAACAGCATTTGACAAGTCGGGGAATTTATGGGTGACCAATAGTAGAATTAAAAACGGGCTTAAAGTTTTGCGTACCAATGGGCAATGGCAAAGCTATGCCATGGATAAAATTCTAGATGTGCCCGAAGAGAATAATTACGGCGCCATTGTAATAGATAAAAACGGTACAAAATGGCTGGCTACAAGTGAAGGTGGTGTGGTGGGATTCAATGAAAACGGGGCCGCTTTTAAGAAAATGACTGTGGGTGCCGATACTGGAAATTTACCCATTTCAAACGTAAGAACTGTAGCTTTAGATACTAGAAGCCAACTTTGGATAGGAACATCAAAAGGGTTGAGGGTTTTGAATAGCGTGAATAATTTCCTCTCAGATACGCCCTTAAAAGCTAATCCTGTTATAATCATTGATGACAATCTGCCTCAAGAATTGTTATTTGAGCAATTTATCACGTCCATTGTTGTAGACGGTGCTAATAATAAGTGGATAGGAACCGCTGATGCGGGACTTTTTCTTGTATCACCAAACGGTCAGGAAACCAAATACCATTTTACAACAAGCAATTCTCCGCTACCCAGCAACACTATTAATGACATTGATATTAATGGGATAACTGGCGAAGTATTTATTGCTACTAGTAAAGGCATGATATCATTCAAGGGAGTTGCTACCAAGGCAAATGATGATTTAAGTAAGGCTTATGTATATCCTAATCCTGTTCGGCCAGATTTTCAAGGAACTGTAAAAATTGCAGGATTATTAGACAAAGCAAATGTTAAGATTACCGATGTGGGCGGAAACTTAGTATATGAAACTACCTCCGAAGGCGGAACAATAGAATGGGACACAACCGCTTTTGGGAAATACAAGGTTGCATCTGGAGTTTATATGATTTTTATTTCGGCACAAGATGGTGTTGAAACTACCATTAAAAAAGTAATGATAATTAGATAATTTAGAGAGATGAATTTTTCAATCTTTATATTTTTCAATCTTTAAATTAAAATTGTGCAAGTCAAAACCAAAGCTATTGTTCTTTCATCACTAAAATTTCAGGAGAAAAGCTTGATTGTAAAATGTTTTACCCTATCGCACGGTTTAAAATCATATTTTGTTAGGGATGCTTTTTCGAGTCGGAAAGCGAGTCAAAAAAAGGCTTATTTTCAGCCTTTGACCATTCTTGAAATTGAGGCCGTTCATAAAAACAAAGGCACTTTAGAAAATTTTAAAGAGATAAAAATCAGCTCAGCTTTTCATTCCATACACTCCGATATTTATAAGAGCACCATGGTGATGTTCATTTCAGAAATGCTCCACCATTCCATTCACGAAGAGGAAGAAAACGAGCCCCTTTTTACTTTCCTAGAAACCGCATTACATTGGCTAGACAACCACGATGAAATAGCTAATTTTCATCTAATACTATTATTAGAAACCACCAAATATCTCGGTTTTTACCCCGATACTTCGGATATGGACATGGCTTTTTTTGAAATGACCGAAGGTATTTTTACACCCTTTCACGCCATCAGTTCGCTTACAGAACACGAAAGTAATTTGTTTAAAAAACTGATTGATTTAAAATTCGACAACAATCAAAAAATTTTCCATGTCATAGAACGCCAAATCCTGCTGAAAATATTGATTGATTACTACAGTTTCCATTTAGACGGATTTAAAAAACCAAAATCACTCGATGTTTTAAAAGAGGTTTTCTCCTAAAATCTTGGGCGTGCCCCTGCGTAAAAACTCCGGGTCAGGCTGTCCGCTGTATCTTTTATTCCGTAAACTCCATAAAAGGATGCCGCTTCCATCCTTCACGCAAAACCTTAAGATAAATCATAAAGAAGTAAAATTCTGTAAGATTTATTTATATATTAGCAATAAATAAAAGCAGCTGTTTGCCAGATAAAGCACCTTGTTTTGAGTGTAGATGCGCAATAGCGTTGCGTGTATTTATGAGTTGTGTGATATCGCTGAAAAAAACGTATCTAATCAACAACTTTTTTAAAAGACTACTCTTAAAATAGTTTATTACGTACCAAAATATTATTTTTGAAAATAAATCTTAAGTATAAATGGAAAAGATAAAGTTTATTGACCTTTTTTGCGGAATAGGTGGTTTTAGAACTGCGATGGATGAAGCGTGTCTTGAAAATGATATTATCCCAGAATGTGTATTTTCATCTGATATTGATAACTTCTGTCAAGACAGTTATGAAGCTAATTTTGGAGAAAGACCATTTGGAGATATTACAAAAATTGACGAAAAAGATATTCCTGACCACGATATTTTATTTGCAGGATTTCCTTGCCAATCATTTAGTATAATCGGAAAAATGCAAGGTTTTAACGATGTTCGTGGAACTTTATTTTTTGATATTGCGAGAATTTTAAAACACAAAAAGCCAAAGGCTTTTGTGTTAGAAAATGTAAAACAACTTTTTGGACACGATGGTGGAAATACTTTAAAAACTATTGTAAATGTGCTTGAAAAAGAATTGGGTTACAGCGTTCGATTTGCAGTCTTAAATGCTCTCGATTTTGGTCTTCCTCAAAAAAGAGAACGAATTATAATTGTTGGTCATAAAGAGCCTATTTTATTTAATTTTCCATCTCCAATAAGACCATTTAAACCATTATCAGAAATTCTTGAAAAGAAAGTTGATGCAAAATATTATGCATCCGAAATGATATTAGAAAAAAGAAAAAACAAACATAAATCTGCATATAATCTTTCCATTTGGCACGAAAACAAATCAGGAAATATATGTTCGTATCCATATTCTTGTGCATTACGCTCGGGTGCTTCACATAACTATTTACTTGTGAATGGAGAAAGAAGATTAACACCAAGAGAAATGTTTCGTTTGCAAGGCTTTCCTGATAAGTACAAAATTGTAGTTTCTGACGGACAAGCAAAAAGACAAGCAGGAAATGCAGTTCCTGTAAATCTAGTAAAAGCGGTTATTTTAAAACTTTTGCCTTATGTCGCAAACTCTATGGATATGACTTCGGTATTAAGAGATTATGAAGTAAGATATGGAGAATAATCAATCCCCAAAATTAAGAACTGTAAACAAATCAGTTTCAGCATTTCCATTGAATGAATTTCCAAAAGAATTTCCATTTCTGTTAGGAAAGGAAATCATCTATTTACTAGCTTCAAAAGGAAAACCTGAATTGGAGGGTTCTGAATGGGAGAGTATTTTTGCAACTTGTATTGGAGCAGATTGGAAACCTTCCAATGTTGGTTTAGATGATGTTGTAATGGGAAATACTGCTTGGGGCGCAAAAACAGTAAAAGCAAAATATCCTTCAAAACAGAAAAAAGTCAGATTGATTTCCGGAAGAAATTCACCTAATTATTCCTTTGGAGAAAGAAGCGACCAAAAAGCAGACGCCAAATTCATCGGTAAACTTGTACTTGAAATTTGGAATGAAAGAGTTTCTTCAATTCGTGAAAAATATAAACATTTAAGAACAGTTGTACTTTTAAAATCTGACGATTTATCAGAAGTTGTAATTTTTGAATTTGACACAATTAGATATGACTACGAATTATATAATTGGGAATGGAATAAAAACGGAAATCTAACAGGAACGAATATAAAAACTAATGAACATTGTTTTACCTGGCAACCTCACGGTTCCCAATTTACAATTGTTGAAGAAGTCCCTGAAAAATGTTTAATTATCAAAATTAAACAACCTGAAAAATTAGACAAAGATGCAATCTTAAAAGCATTAGGATTTGATAAATCGTGGGTTACTGTTTCTCAAAAATCTAAATAGAAACGAAACCGCATATTGCGCCATCACACAACAGCTAGGGTTTCGTTGCGTGCGCAGCGCGAACAATGAAACCCGTGTTGAATCATCCACGGCGGACTAGCCGGAACTGTCAGTCTGTAAAAATTACTTAAAATTTAGAAAGTATTTATGAGCTGCCAAAGAAAAATCTCAAATAGGAGATTCTCAAGAGGTTGATTTTTAGTTTTCTCACTGACTAAAGTTGGTTCTCGTTAATACTAAAAAAACAGACACAATAAAGACACAAACCTTATGAATATTGAGCTATTAAAATACCCTACAGGTAAGTTTATCAAACCAACATTAATAACGAAAGACATTTTAAAAAAATGGATTTCTGATATTTCCACCTTTCCTCAGAGACTATCAAGCGAAGTCATAAATTTAACTGACGAGCAACTTGATACTCCATACAGACCTGATGGCTGGACAATTAGGCAAGTAGTTCATCACTGTGCTGACAGTCATATGAACAGTTTAATTCGCTTAAAACTTGCATTGACAGAAGACAAACCAACAATAAAACCATATTATGAAGATCGTTGGGCAGAACTGCCTGATAGCAAAAATATGCAAATAGAACCGTCATTAAAAATGATTGAAGGTATTCACGAAAGATGGACTGTTTTATTAAACAATTTAGCAGAAAGCGACTATTCAAAAATATTTATTCATCCCGAACACGGAAAAGAGTTCAGGATAGACGAGAATATTGGGGTTTATGCGTGGCATTGCAACCATCATCTTGCTCATATAACTGAAACAAAGACACGAAACAACTGGTAACTGTTATAAAAAGGATTGGATAGAAAAAAAACCAAACCGCTAAAAAACTTTCAGGAAATAGAAGAAATAATCTAAGAAGAAATATGATCCTAAAGATAACATTGTGGAATCAATTGAAGTTATTGTCTTCATTACTAGTATTAACTTCATGTTATATTGGTTTATTAATATATGCCGAAATATCACTCGAAAAAAGAGAGATATTAATATTCTCATTACCATATTTAATTTTATTTTTTATTCCCATAGCTATTATCCATTTGAACCATTATATCAAGAGCAAAGGAATTATTTATAAAATTGATGAAACCGGAATAATAAAGAGTGTTAAAAATGAAGAGGAGTTTATACCAACAACTAACATAAAAGAAATAACATTTTTTATGACTCCTAACAGGTTCTTAGATAGTGCAACTAGAAGCTTTCCATTTGAAGATTATTACTATGCCGAAATCATAACGACAGACAAAAAAGTTATTTTTATAAGTTCATTTTTCTCTACAAAAATTGATAAAGTATTAGAAGTAAATTTTAAAGAGCTAAACATAAAAAAGTTAAAGACAATTTATCCATTAATAAATGCTTAAAGGTATCGGCCAGCTAGCGCGGATTTGTAATCCGTGCCCGCAAAAATTAGCTACTTTGTCCAATCGAATGAAGTTGTTATTTGCTAGTTAGCAATGATTTGCAACCAGCTGAAGTGCCAGGAAAATTACTGTCATTGCCTCTTAACGAAGAAAAATAAAACTTAAAAAAAATTAATAATACCAAAATTGACAAATTCAAGCAACATATTTTCTGAAATACAACTTTTAAATAATTCCATATTTAAAGTTTGCGGAATACAACTTGAAAATGTAGCAGCTGAAAAAGAAAGTCAAGAGTATTTTGCTCATAATTTTGAACTGAACAAACAAAAAGTAAAATTCAGAATGGCGAAAATTACGCCAACCAAAACGGGGCAATTTGTATCAATTTGGAAACGAAATGAAAAGGGTATAACAGAACCGCATAATGTTGACGATTATTTCGAATTTTACTTTATTGCTACGCGTCAAGCAGAAAGGTTTGGAGTTTTTATTTTCAACAAAACAGTTTTGAGCGAAAATAGAATTTTGACAAGCCCCAAAGGGAAAGGAAAACTTGGAATTAGAGTTTACCCAAATTGGAGCGTAACAGAAAATAAACAAGCAAAAAAAACTCAAAATTGGCAAACAAAATATTTCGTAGAAATTGGAAACAGTAACGAAATTGACTTAAACAAGCTAAAAAAATTATTGAAAATAGAGTTAGAAAAAAACTAACGCCAAAAAAGCAAGGAACAGCTAACAGCTACAATTTCATTGCGTTCCCCGCAGTAAAAGAATACTAGAACGATACCTTATAGCTTGTATTTATAATCCAGTGCCCACAAGTTTTATCAAATTTGTAAAATCGAGCGCACTTGTGATTCCGTTTTAGCCCTAAAACTATCAAAATTGTTTGGCAAACCAGTCAATGATTTTTTTGAATTAGAAGGAGATGAATAAAAGTGTTTTTATCTCTTTGACAAAATGCTAGTAAATCGATTTTGGCTTAAAGCGTAACTTTCGACCTACGACTTTCAACTTTCAACTTTAATTTACTACTTTCGCATTTCGATTAAAGAAAAGGATAAAATGAGCACAAAATTTACTGAATACAAAGGACTTGACTTGCCAACAGTGGCGTCAGAAGTACTTGCTTTTTGGAAGAAAGAAACGATATTTGAAAAGAGTGTAACCACTCGCGAAGGCAATCAACCGTTCGTATTTTTTGAAGGCCCGCCTTCAGCAAATGGATTACCAGGAATTCACCACGTGATGGCACGTGCTATTAAAGATATTTTTTGCCGTTATAAAACTCAAAAAGGATTCCAAGTAAAGCGTAAAGCCGGTTGGGATACGCACGGTTTACCTGTGGAATTAGGTACCGAGAAAGAACTTGGAATTACAAAAGAAGATATTGGAAAAACCATTTCTATTGAAGAATACAACGAAGCGTGTAAAAGAACAGTTATGCGCTACACGGATGTATGGAATGATTTGACCGAAAAAATGGGGTATTGGGTAGATATGGAAGATCCGTATGTGACCTACAAACCGAAATACATGGAAACGGTTTGGTGGATTTTAAAACAAATCTACAACAAGGATTTGATGTACAAAGGATACACCATTCAGCCGTATTCTCCAAAAGCAGGAACAGGATTGTCCTCACACGAGGTCAATCAGCCAGGAAGTTACCGCGATGTAACGGATACTACGGTTGTGGCACAATTTAAAGTTCTTGAAGAAAGCCTCTCAGATTTGCAACGCATTTTTGAAATAGGGCACCTTTTTGAAGATACTTTTTTCCTAGCTTGGACCACTACACCTTGGACTTTACCAAGTAACACCGCGCTTACCGTAGGTCCTAAAATTGACTATGTTGTAGTAAGTACCTACAATCAATATACGTTTAAACCTGTCAATGTAATTTTAGCAAAGGCATTGGTAAACAAACAATTTGCTGGAAAATATACAGAAGTACAAGAGGAAAGCGAATTGTTGAACTACAAAGAAGACGATAAAAAAATCCCATTCTTTATTACCGCAACGTGTAAAGGAGCCGATTTAGTCAACATCCAATACGAACAATTAATGCCATTGGTATTGCCGTATCAAAATGCTGAAAACGCTTTTAGAGTGATTTTAGGAGATTTTGTTACTACCGAAGATGGTACTGGAATTGTTCATACTTCGCCAACTTTTGGTGCAGATGATGCCAAAGTAGCCAAAGAAGCTACACCAGAAGTGCCACCATTATTAGTGCTTGACGAAAACGGAATTCCGGTTCCATTAGTAGACTTGCAAGGACGTTTTGTACAAGGACTTGGTGGTTACTCAGGCAAGTATGTGAAAAACGAATATTACAACGAAGGTGAAGCTCCAGAGCGTTCCGTTGACGTAGAAATTGCGATTCAATTAAAGGAAGAAAACAAAGCGTTTAAAGTAGAGAAATACGTGCACAGTTACCCACATTGCTGGAGAACAGACAAGCCTATTTTGTACTATCCTTTGGATTCTTGGTTTATCAAAATATCAGAGGTTAAAGATAGAATGTTTGACCTAAACGAAACCATCAACTGGAAGCCAAAAGCAACTGGAGAAGGTCGTTTTGGGAACTGGTTGAAAAACGCTAACGACTGGAATCTTTCCCGTTCTAGATATTGGGGAATCCCATTGCCAATTTGGAGAACTGAGGATAAACTAGAGGAAGTTTTAATTGGTTCTGTTGAAGAATTGTACAACGAAATAGAAAAATCAATCGCTGCTGGTTTTCAAAAAGAAAATCCTTTTAAAGGGTTTGAAATCGGAAACATGAGCGAGGAAAACTATGATTTGATTGATTTACATAAAAATGTAGTCGATGAAATTACCTTGGTTTCGGCATCGGGTAAACCAATGACACGCGAAACCGATTTAATTGATGTTTGGTTCGATTCAGGTTCTATGCCGTATGCACAATGGCATTATCCATTTGAAAACAAAGAAAAAATAGATCAAAACCAAGATTTTCCAGCTGATTTTATTGCTGAAGGTGTGGATCAAACCCGTGGATGGTTTTATACCTTGCACGCTATTGGCACTTTGGTTTTTGATAAAGTGGCCTATAAAAATGTCGTTTCAAACGGATTGGTTTTAGACAAAAACGGACAAAAAATGTCCAAACGTTTGGGCAATGCTGCAGATCCTTTTGAAACTTTAAAAGAGTACGGACCAGATGCTACGCGCTGGTACATGATCTCAAATGCTAATCCTTGGGATAACTTGAAGTTTGACTTGGAAGGAATTGCTGAGGTGCGAAGAAAATTCTTTGGTACTTTATACAATACTTATTCCTTCTTTAGTTTATACGCTAATATTGATGGTTTTACATACGCTGAAGCGGAGATTCCAGTACAAGAAAGACCAGAAATTGATCAATGGATTATTTCTGAGCTGAATACTTTAATCAAGGAAGTGGATGGTTTTTATGCTGATTATGAGCCTACAAAAGCAGCGAGAGCCATATCTGAATTTGTTCAGGAAAACTTGAGTAACTGGTACGTTCGTTTGTGCAGAAGACGTTTCTGGAAAGGGGAATATGCGCAGGATAAAATTGCTGCTTACCAAACATTATACACTTGTTTGTTAACGGTAAGTAAACTAGGTGCGGCTATTGCTCCATTTTTCATGGATAAACTTTACAGAGATTTAACGCAAGCAACACAATCTGAAACGTTCGAGAGTGTACATTTGGCGGAGTTTCCAAAATACGTTGAAAACTTTGTTAATAAGTCGTTAGAGAGTAAAATGCAGAAGGCACAAACCATTTCATCTTTAGTTTTATCACTACGTAAAAAGGAAATGATTAAGGTGCGTCAACCTTTGCAAAAGGTAATGATTCCAGTACTTGACGATAATCAAAGAGCTGAAATTGAGGCCGTATCTGACCTTATAAAAGCAGAGGTAAACGTGAAGGAAATAGTACTTCTTGATGATGCATCAGGAGTTTTAGTGAAGCAAATTAAACCAAATTTTAAGGCACTTGGTCCTCGTTTTGGTAAAGATATGGGATTGATTTCCAAAGAGATACAAGGTTTTTCTAGAGAGCAAATTGCGCAATTAGATAAAGAAGGAAACCTCGATATTGTAATTGCAGGAAATTCCGTAACTTTAACCTTAGAAGATGTGGAGATTACTTCGCAAGATATTGAGGGCTGGTTAGTAGCAAATTCAAATGGAATTACTGTTGCACTTGACATTACAATATCAGACGAATTAAGACAAGAAGGGATTGCTAGAGAATTAGTAAACAGAATTCAAAACATCCGTAAAGATTCAGGATTTGAAGTAACGGATACGATTAAAGTACAATTAAAGCGAAATGGAATTTTAGAAGAGGCTATCTTGAAAAATGAAGCATACATAAAATCAGAAACATTAACGCACGATTTAGTTTTTGTAGATGATTTAAAAGAAGGTACAGAAATAGAATTTGACGAGATAAAAACAATGATATTAATTTCAAAATAAAATACGATGGTAGATGAAGCTACACGATACTCTGACGCTGATTTAGCAGAGTTCAAAGAGTTAATACTCAATAAAATTCAAAAAGCACAAGCTGATTTAGATTTGATCAAAAGTGCTTACATGAATGATTTAAATAACGGAACAGATGATACTTCGCCTACATTCAAAGCTTTTGAAGAAGGAAGCGAAACCATGTCTAAAGAAGCAAATTCACAATTGGCAATTCGTCAGGAGAAATTTATCCGGGATTTAAAAAACGCACTTTTCCGTGTTGAAAATAAGACTTACGGAGTTTGTAAAGTAACAGGTAAATTGATTGGGAAAGAAAGATTAAAAATCGTTCCTCATGCAACAATGAGTATTGAAGCAAAGAACTTGCAACGATAAACCTCTTGTTAAACAAGATTTAACGCTCCATTGGGAGCGTTTTTTTTGATTAAATTGTTATTTTTGCGCCATTAAAATTTATAAAATGACATTACGAAAAGCGTATCTCCTTATTTTTATCTTATTGATTGTTGATCAAGTTTCTAAAATTTACATTAAAACTAATTTTGTTTTAGGGGAAGAAGTGGAAGTGTTCAATTGGTTCAAAATTCTATTCATTGAAAATGAAGGGATGGCTTGGGGAGTTCAAATTCCAGGAGCGTATGGAAAATTGTTTTTAACTCTTTTTAGAATTGGTGCTGTTGGTGGTATAGGGTATTGGTTGTGGGATTCTGTAAAAAAGAAGAGTTCAGATTATTTGATTGTTGCCATTTCTTTAATTCTTGTTGGTGCTTTCGGTAACATTATTGATTCTGTTTTTTACGGTGTTATTTTTAATGACAGTCAACAACAATTGGCTACTATGTTTTCGGATCAACCTTATGGAACTTGGTTTCACGGAAAAGTAGTAGACATGCTTTATTTCCCTTTCTGGCACGGAAATTTGCCTGATTGGTTGCCAATTTGGGGCGGAAAAGAATTTACTTTTTTCAACGCTATATTCAATGTTGCTGATATGGCAATTTCAACAGGAGTTGGAATCTTGATTTTTTTCAATAAAAAAGCATTTCATAACAGTTAGATTTAATGTTATTCACACTATAAAAAAAGACCTGTTCAATTTTGAACAGGTCTTTTTTATTAATTTTTATTTTGTCCGGGCGCGTAACGTTTAGCACTCTTTCCGCCATATATTTTTTTAGCTTGTCCTGGTGGAAGTGTTTTCGCTTTATATGTTGATCTGCTGGTTCCAGTATGGATGCTACAGTTTGAAAATGAAACTGCAAATAGAATAACCATAACGCTTACGGCAAATCTTGAATTTTTAAATGTTCTCATAACTTGATTAGATTTTTATCTATTGGCAAAGTAACGATTAAAAAATTAAAACGAATGCACCTCATTCGGGGTGACACAATAATCCAGTTTTATATCGCCTTCAAAAACACCTTCTATACTTTCTTCAGGTTCAAAAAAAGATAGTCCAATCTTGATTACATCTGGTTTGCATTCAGAGAGAAATTTATCATAAAATCCTTTTCCGTAACCTACGCGATGCCCGCTTTTATCAAAAGCTAATAGCGGTACAAAAACAACATCAATTTTAGTTGAGGGAACTTCAATTCCATCTACAGGTTCTGGAATGTTGTATTTGTTTTTCTTAATTTTTGTATTGTCAGTAAGCAAAAAATGAGTCATATTTCGAGTTTCAAAATCAGCTTTGGACACAATAATTTCCTTATCTTTTCCAGATAATAAATGAAGAATGAATTCGGTATTGATTTCTTTTTGTTCAGTTATGGGTAAAAAAATATGGAAGTAGTTTTTCTCCCAAATAGGAAGTTTGATTATTTTATTGGCAACAGCCAAACTCATTTCCTCTATTTCATTTTCAGATAAAGAATTTCGTAAGGCTTTGTATTTTTGTCGTAACTCTGTTTTATTCATTTTAATAATTTTATTCTCCTTCTTCGCCAAGAGCATTCGACAAATGATAAATGGCATCGCCCTCGTAAACTATCGGGGAATGATTGGCATTGATAATATAACCGTCGTTAGGTGCTTTTACTTTTCGTTCAAACTTTCCGTAGGGATCAGTTATTGTGGCAAGAATGGTTCCTTTTGTTACAAATTTACCTATCGAATTATAATCATGCAACAAACCAGAACATTTGGCACGTATCCAGCCCGATTTTTCAATATAAATCGTGTTGGTTTTTTGTTGTACTGCTGTATGTTTTAAATCTAGCATGTCGAGATGTTTAAGCAGTCTCTTCGCTCCATTTATGCCTTCTTCAGCAATATCATTATTAATATCTAGTGATTTTCCACCTTCAAATAGTAACATTTTTACGTCCATTCTTTCGCTGGAACTCCTAAAAGATCCCATTATATTTCTGGAATATAAGGTGAAAGGGGCATTAAAAACATCGGCAAGAATTTTTAAATCAGCATTGTTGTGTGCTATTCTAATTTGTGGTGCGTTGAATCGACTAGCTCCACCAGCATGAAAATCAACGGCATATTGTACAACAGGCATGATTTGGGATAGAATATGAAAGGCAAATCGGCTGGCCAAAGAACCCGTTTTACTTCCAGGAAAAACACGGTTTAAATCCCTGCCATCTGGAAATTCTCTGGATTTATTAACAAATCCGTACACGTTAATGATAGGAATACAAATTATAGTGCCTCTTTTAGGTTTGTTTATTTTTTTATGAATAAGTTGTCGTACGATTTCAACACCATTTATTTCGTCACCATGAATACCAGCAGAGAATAAAACTACTGGACCCTCTATTTTTGAACGCCTTACAATTACAGGGATAGTTAATTTTGTAGTGGTGTGCAGTCGGGCAATTTCAACATTTATTGTTTTGCTTTCGCCAGGATATATGCTTTCGCCAAAAAGCACAATAGGAGTAGTATTGCTTTTTATCATAAGTTCTTGAAAAGATAAAAATAAGCATAATAACGAATTACAACCTAGAATTAGGCTAAATATTTTGCAAGAAACAATTCACTAGCATTGATTTGTATTTCGTAATTTTAGAAGTTAACTTTGTTACATGAATCCAACAGCTCTAGCCCTACAAATACAAACCTTACCAGACAATCCCGGCGTATACCAATATTACGACAAAGAGGGAAAAATTTTGTATGTAGGCAAAGCCAAAAATCTAAAGAAAAGAGTTTCTTCTTATTTTAATAAAATTCACGACACTGCTAAAACCAATGTGTTGGTAAAGAAGATTGTGACCATAAAACATATCGTGGTTCCTACTGAAACGGATGCACTCTTGTTAGAAAATAACTTGATAAAAACGTTGCAACCACGGTATAATGTATTGCTACGCGATGACAAGAGTTATCCTTGGTTATGCATAAAGAAAGAACCTTTTTCACGCATATTTGCTACACGTAGGATGGTTAAGGACGGATCGGAATATTTTGGACCATATACCAGTTTCAAAACAGTAAGTACGATTTTAGAGCTTATTAAAGAATTGTATCCGCTGCGTACTTGTAATTATGATTTAAGCAAGAACAATATTGAGAGTGGAAAATTTAAGGTATGTCTAGAGTATCATATTGGCAACTGTATGGGGCCATGTGAAGGTCATGAAACTATTGAAAACTACCAAAAACAAGTTGATGCCATTCGTGAAATTCTGAAAGGAAATTTTAAGGAGAGCATGAAGGATTTCAAGCGGGTCATGACAAACTTAGCCGCTGATATGCATTTTGAAGAGGCGCAAAAAATCAAAGAAAAAATAGAGGTTTTAGAGAATTATCAATCTCGTTCTACCGTGGTGAACCCAAAAATTACCAATATTGATGTTTTTTCCATTGTGTCTGATGAGGCAGCAGCTTATGTGAATTTTCTACAAATTTCGCACGGTTCTATCATTCGCTCCCACACTATGGAGATCAAGAAAAAACTAGATGAACCTGACGAAGAGCTACTAGAACTTGCAATTATTGAATTAAGAGAGCGTTTTCAGTTGTTGTCTCGTGAAATAATTGTGCCTTTTCCTGTAGATCTGGGTGAAAACATAAAAATAACCGTTCCACAACTGGGAGACAAAAAGCAAATCTTGGATTTATCCATCCGCAACGCTAAATTTTATCGAATAGAACAACTCAAACAACTACAAATTGTAGATCCAGACAGGCATACCAATAGGATCATGGCACAAATGCAAAAAGATTTGCGCTTGCCCGTAGAACCTAGGCATATTGAGTGTTTTGATAATTCTAATATTCAAGGTACAAATCCGGTCTCGGCGTGTGTTGTTTTCAAAGATGGTAAACCTAGTAAAAAAGATTACCGCCATTTTAACATCAAAACTGTCGAGGGTCCAGATGATTTTGCCTCCATGACAGAGGTGGTTTACAGACGATATAAACGCCTATTGGATGAAAACCAACCATTACCTAATTTAATCATTATTGATGGGGGAAAAGGGCAGTTGTCATCAGCATTAAAGAGTATTGATGAGTTGGGTTTGCGCGGTAAAATTGCTATTATTGGCATTGCCAAAAGGCTGGAAGAGTTGTTTTATCCCGGAGATTCTATCCCGTTGTACCTAGACAAAAAATCCGAAACGCTCAAAGTGATTCAACAATTACGTAATGAAGCCCACCGTTTTGGAATTACGCATCATAGAGACAAACGCAGTAAAGCAGCGCTCAATTCATCTATAGAATCCATACCAGGTATTGGCGAAAAAACGATGTTGTCCTTGATTCAACATTTTAAAAGTGTTAAAAGATTAAAATTAGCCACAGAAAAAGAAATTTCAGACGTTGTAGGTAGTTCAAAAGCCAAAAAAATTACCGAATTTTACAACAACAAATAGTGTTTTTCTATGAGCCAATTCCAGCTATCCGTTTCAAGCGCTCCGCAAAAAAGCTTTTTTTCTAATAAAAGCAAAGGAGCTCCTACGGTCGCTCTTTCCTTTCATGAAAAAATAGCTTTTTTTGCCTCTCGGCTTTTCACTGCTATCTGGGGCTTTAAAGAAATACCTGCAACAGTTCTTCCAGCAGTACTCTTTTGTTTATTTTCTTTTTTATTAGGATCGCAAACTACAGTTGCACAAGAACAAAAAAGACCTAAAATAGGTTTGGTTTTAAGTGGAGGAGGTGCCAAAGGTTTTGCTCATATTGGGGTTTTAAAAGTACTGGAGGAAGCAGGGGTTAAGATTGATTACATTGGCGGTACCAGCATGGGTGCAGTTATTGGCGGTCTTTATGCATCAGGATATAATGCGAAGCAAATAGACTCTATATTTCATACCACAAATTTTAACGAGTTATTAAACGATTTTATTCCGAGATCTTCAAAGAATTTTTACGAGCGTGGAAATGATGAGTCCTATGCACTAGTACTCCCTTTTAACAAAATGAAAATAGGCATCCCCGAAGCTTTATCAAAAGGGATGTACAACTATAATTTATTGAGTAGAATTACTAGAAATGTGAGTACTATTAAAGATTTTACTAAACTGCCCATACCCTTTTTATGTATAGGTACAAATATAGAAACTGGTGAGGAAGTGGTTTTGAACAAAGGCAATCTTGCACAGGCTATGATAGCAAGTTCGGCCTTTCCGTCTTTATTTGCACCTGTAGAAATTGATGGAAAAATACTTGTAGATGGAGGTGTTGTCAACAATTATCCTATTGAGGAAGTGCGTAAAATGGGCGCAGATATTATAATTGGTGTTGATGTGCAAGACGGACTTCTGGACCGTACCCAATTAAAAAACGCTACAAAAATCTTGGTGCAAATTACAAGCTTGCAATCTATTGACCGTATGAAAAAAAACATTTCAAATACGGATATCTATATAAAGCCAGATATTTCTCAATACGGAGTCGTATCATTTGATAAAGGTAAAGAAATCATAAAAAAAGGGGAAGAGGCGGCAACACTCGTTTTAGATAAAATTAATACCATTGTCAATCCAGTAAAATTTTACACAAAACCAAGTCTTAAAATAATATCAGATAGCCTCTATATCCGAAATATAAATGCAGGTAAACTAGAGAATTATACAAAGGAATACATCATAGGAAAACTCAGATTTAAATCCGGTGCCAAGACCACATTTACTGATTTGCTCAGGGGAATAAACAATATAAATGCCACACAAAACTTCAGCGCTATTTCTTATTCGCTAGAAAAGAATCAAAACGAACTGGATTTAAACTTAAATCTAACCGAAAATGCTACAAAAACCTATCTGAAATTTGGGTTGCATTACGATGATTTATTTAAAAGTGGTGTCTTGATTAATTTAACTCGGAAAAAAGCAATTTTTAAAAATGATGTTGCCTCTTTTGATATAGTTTTAGGAGATAATGTACGTTACAATTTAGATTATTATGTTGAAAATGGTTTTAATTTAAGTCTTGGATTCAAGTCTTTTTACAATCAATTTAGTAGAAACGTTTCTAATGATATAAGTCCTATAACAGCCAGTAATGCTGATATTAATTTTATAAATGTTGATTTTACGGACTTAACAAATCAAATTTATTTTCAATCCCTATTTGTTCAAAAATTTTTGATAGGCGGTGGTATAGAGTTGAAATATTTAAAAATAAAATCTGAAACACTTGCCAATGTAGATCCTATTATTGACAATAGTAATTACCTAAGTCTTTTTGGTTATCTAAAAGCTGATTCTTTTGACAATAAATATTTTCCAAAAAAAGGATGGTATTTCTCAGGTGATCTACAAACGTATGTAGCATCATCAAATTATACGGGTGGTTTTCAACCTTATTCTATTGCAAAAGGTGATTTTGGGGTAGCAGCTTCTTTATTTAAAAATGCAACTGTAAAGTTTCAAACAGATGCTGGTTTCTCTTTTGGTCAACAAAGTGTCACTTTTTTTAATTTTGTTCTCGGCGGATATGGTTTCAACATGATAAATAATTTCAAATATTTGTACGGATATGATTATTTGAGTGTTGCCGGAAATAGTTATATCAAATCTACAGCAACTATTGATTATGAGTTCTTGAAAAAAAATCACCTTAATTTTTCGGCAAATTTCGCTAATATCGGTGACCGAATTTTTGAATCGGTAGATTGGATTTCTATTCCTAAATACTCTGGATATGCTGTAGGATATGGTATGGAAACAATTATTGGACCTATAGAGATTAAGTATACTTGGTCTCCTGAGCTTGCAAAAGGATTTACTTGGTTTAGCATAGGCTTTTTATTTTAAACTTAAATTAATTCAAAAATAATTACGATATTTGTGATAATGAAAGCAAATTGGACAGGTTTATTAGCGCATTTACAATTCCTAATCAAGAGAAATCCGGAGTAGCGAATCAATTTTTGATTTAGAAAAAAAACCAAGCGTTACCGCTGTAATTAATTACACCTTTTTTAAACAAAAAATTATGCCACTATATCATAAACTAGGGACTTTCCCTCAAAAAAGACACATACAATTCGAAAAACCGAATGGCGGTTTTTATTACGAACAATTGTTTGGAACCGAAGGTTTTCATGGTCATGCTTCTTTATCATACCATGTGCACCGCCCTACGCAAGTCAAAGAAATTCTCAAGTCGTATTCCGTTGAACCAAAAATAGCTATTGGTAAAAACATCAAATCGTTGTTGCTAAAAGGATTTGAATTAAAACCTGAAGATGATTTTTTAGACAGTCGCAAAGCGTTATTGGTTAATAAAGACTGTACCATCGGTCTGGCAGCGCCCAAAAAATCTTTAACAACGTATTTTTATAAAAATGCCGATGCCGATGAAATGATTTTCATCCACAAAGGAAAAGGAAAATTACGTACCATGTTGGGAAACATTCCATTCGAGTATGGAGATTATCTTATCATTCCACGCGGAATTATATACCAAATTGAGTTTGATACCGATGATAACCGTTTGTTTTACGTAGAATCATTTGCTCCATTTTATACTCCAAAACGTTATAAAAACGAATCGGGTCAGCACTTAGAGCACTCTCCTTTTTGCGAGCGTGATTTTATTTTGCCAAACGAGTTAGAAACGCATGATGAAAAAGGAGATTTCCTTATCAAAATCAAAAAAGAAGGCATGATGCACGAAGTAGTGTATGCTACACATCCTTTTGACGTTATCGGTTGGGACGGTTATAATTTCCCATACGGTTTTAGCATTCACAATTTCGAGCCCATTACAGGACGAGTACACCAACCGCCACCAGTACATCAAACTTTTGAAACTGCCACTTTTGTAGTGTGTTCATTCGTACCAAGATTGTATGATTACCATCCAAAATCAATTCCGGCACCTTACAATCACAGTAATATTGATAGTGATGAGGTCTTGTATTACGTAGATGGTGATTTCATGAGCCGTAATAACATAGAGCAAGGCCACATTACCCTGCACCCAAAAGGCATACCACACGGTCCAGCACCAGGAGCGATGGAGCGCAGTATAGGCCATAAAGGTACTGAAGAGTTAGCCGTAATGGTAGATACTTTCCGACCGTTGATGGTTACTGAGGAAGCCATGGGACTAGACGACGGTCAATATTATAAATCTTGGGTCGAATAAATAATCTTTCGCTTAAGATTTCAGGAGCTATTTCCTGCTGTACGCTATATCTTTTTCTGGTCTCGTAAAAAAAACGAGACCAGAAAAAGGATGCCGCTTCCATCAGGGCTAGGAGTACAACATTCAAAACCATTTTAATAAAATAACAAACAGATTCTTTTATTTGATAACATCTAAAAAAGAATTCAAAAACAAATAAATACCATGTCAAAAGAAGTAAAATCTGTAGAATACGGACTAGAAAAAATATTTGAAGGAGCACAAGATTTCTTGCCTCTTTTAGGAACAGATTACGTAGAGTTTTATGTAGGTAATGCAAAACAATCTGCTCATTATTACAAGACAGCTTTTGGATATCAATCATTAGCTTACGCTGGTTTAGAAACGGGTGTAAAAGACAGAACATCTTATGTATTAAAACAAGATAAAATCAGAATTGTTTTAACTACGCCATTAACGCAAGATTCACCTTTACATGATCATTTAAAAAAACATGGTGATGGTGTAAAAGTAGCTGCCCTATGGGTTGAAGATGCTACAAGTGCTTACGAAGAAACCATGAAACGTGGTGCACGCTCTTTTATGGAGCCAACTGTCGAAGAAGATGAGTTTGGTCAAGTAGTTCGCTCAGGGATTTATACTTACGGTGAAACGGTTCACATATTTGTAGAAAGAAAAAATTACAACGGGATTTTCTTGCCAGGCTACAAAGAATGGAAATCAGATTACAACCCTGAACCAACAGGATTAAAATACATAGATCACATGGTAGGAAATGTGGGCTGGAACGAAATGAATACTTGGGTAAAATTCTACGAAGAGGTGATGGGATTTGTTAACTTCCTTTCATTTGATGACAAACAAATTAATACTGAATATTCAGCCTTGATGAGTAAAGTAATGTCAAACGGAAACGGAAGAATTAAATTCCCTATCAATGAACCTGCCGAAGGAAAGAAAAAATCACAAATTGAGGAGTATTTAGATTTTTATGGTGGGCCAGGAATACAACACATTGCTATTGCTACCGATGATATTATTAAAACAGTAAGCCAATTAAAAGCAAGAGGTGTAGAGTTCTTATCAGCGCCGCCACACGCCTATTATGAAGCTATTCCAGAGCGTTTAGGCGCTCACATGGATGTGATGAAAGAAGATATCAACGAAATCGAAAAATTAGCCATCATGGTCGATGCCGATGAAGATGGTTATTTGTTGCAAATTTTTACTAAACCGGTTCAAGATAGGCCAACCTTGTTTTTTGAGATTATTCAAAGAATGGGAGCCAAAGGTTTTGGTGCTGGGAACTTTAAAGCCTTATTTGAATCAATTGAAAGAGAACAGCAATTACGAGGAACGTTATAAAAGTTAATTATTTTTACATATTGTGAAAAAATAACCATTCAACGACCTGTTTTTTATTAAATGTTGTGTTAAACTTTATTTTTTGTAAATAAAACTGGATTTGTTAGCTACCTTTGCACTCGCAAAAAGGGAAGGGGTGGTTTCCTTCCTAATTTCATATAAATTTCATAGTTTATAGTTTTTTGGTTAGTTAATAGCATAAAAACTCAGTCATTATTTGACTGAGTTTTTTTGTTTTAATATATTTGGAATAAAAATTGTAATACGAGTATATAAATTTATAAACTAAGAAATGAAAAAATTACTTGTACTCTGTATCATTGGTATCACCTTTGGTTTTTCCTCACCCCAAGAGGATGCCTACGCAGTAGGAGAGTTTTTTAAATTCAGAATTCACTACGGCATTGTCAATGCGGGTTATGCTACTCTTGAAGTAAAAGATGCCAATGTAAACAATAAAAAAACGTTTCATATTGTTGGGAAAGGCTACACTACAGGTATGTCACGATTTTTCTTTAAAGTAGATGATTTATACGAAAGCTATATTGATAAAGAAACAAGAAATCCATACCAGTTTGTTAGAAAAATTGATGAAGGCGGATACACAAAAAATCAAGAAGGTTTTTTCAATCAATCCTCAAATAAAGTAGTTGTAAAAGATTATAAACATAAAACAGAAAAGGCACTTTATATTCCGAAAAACACTCAGGATATATTGTCAACATTTTACTACCTTAGGAATCATCCTAATATTGATAAGTTAAATGTTGGAGAATCTATAGCTGTAGACATGTTTTTTGATGATGAAACCACAAAATTCAAGCTTAAATTTATAGGTCGTGAAAATATAACCACTAAATTTGGCGTTGTTCCCTCCATGATATTTCGTCCCTTAGTGCAATCAGGACGTGTGTTTAAGGAACAAGAAAGTGTTACGGTCTGGATATCAGATGATAATAATAAAGTGCCGTTACGCATAAAAGCTAGTTTAGCTGTAGGGTCTATAAAAGCAGATCTAGATGCTTATAAAGGGTTAAAAAGCCCATTTAAATTAAAAAAATAATGAGTAATACAGAGGTTTCTGAAACTATTTTAAAAGAAATTGAGCAAAAATATCAGGCTATTAATCAAAAAGTAGAAACCCAACTTGAAGGTTTGCTTTGGTCTAAACCCATAACGTATTGGGATTATATTCAAACAGATGCTTTGCTGGGCCTGCAAACACAGCGCACCACCCTTCCCGATGAAATGGTGTTCATCATGTATCACCAGGTCAATGAGTTAATCTTCAAAATGATTCTTTGGGAAATCAAGCAAATTGCTTATCAGCCAGCTATTAATGCTGAATTTTTCACTGAAAGAGTCATGAGAATTAGCAGGTATTTTGACATGCTTACAACTTCTTTCAGTATTATGGGTGACGGTATGGAGGTAGATCAATACATGAAATTTAGAAATACATTAACTCCTGCTAGTGGTTTTCAAAGTGCACAATATAGATTTATTGAGTTTTCATCCACTGACTTAATTAACCTTATTGATAATAGATTTAGAGGAAAAATAGATAGAGATACCCCATATGAGCATGCACTAGAACATTTGTATTGGCAAGCAGCAGGTAAGGATTATCACACGGGTAAAAAAACCTATTTGCTAGATGAATTCGAAAAGAAATACAAGAAAGAATTCCTAGCTTATATGAAAGAGTATAACACCATCAATATTTGGCAAAAATTCAAACAGTTGCCAGAGTTAGATCAGAAAAACCCAGAGTTAATCAAGGCTATGAGACATTATGATTATACTGTTAATATTACTTGGGTGTTGCAACATTTAAATACGGCTAAGAAGTATATTGATCAAAGTGGTCAAGGAGATGGAGAAGCAACTGGCGGAAGCGACTGGAAAAAATACATGCATCCTAAATACCAAAAAAGAATTTTTTTCCCGGAATTATGGAGCAGCCAAGAATTAGATAATTGGGGAGTTGAGGTGTAAATTGAACGTAAACAGGTAGTTTGAAAAAAATATTAACAATAATTGCAGCATTATTTTTGATAATGTCATGTAAACAAGAGGAACTTAAAGTTGAAACAGTTAAGAGTATAACAAAATCAAAAAAAAGTGAGTTTGGTTTTATTTATGCGGATTTTAATGTTGTACATGATACCATTCATGATGGCGATACCTTTGGGACTTTACTGGAGAGTCAAAACATTGGTAATCGACAAGTTTATGATATTATAGCAAAAGTTAAAGATAGTTTTAATGTTAAAACAATTCGGCTAAACAAGCCTTTTACTATTCTTAGATCTAAAAACAAAACTAATGATTTACAGGTTTTTATTTATCAGCCTGATAATTTGAGTTATTATGTTGTAGATTTTAGGGATACTGCAATTGTGGTGTATAAAAAAGTAAAACCCATAACTATTAAAAGACGAACAATAGGTGGTGTCTTGAAAGAATCTTTATCAGAAACGTTAGGGAATGCTAAAATAGAAGGTGCTTTAGCTAGTAAAATCACTAAGATTTATGCTTACTCTATAGATTTTATGAAATTGAAAAAAGGGGATCGTTTTGCATTGACATTTACGGAAAGGTATATCAATGATTCTATTTATGATGGAGTGGAGGAACTTGAGGCTTCTTTTTTTGAATACAAAGGAAAGTTTATTTATGCATTTCCTTTTGCACAAAATCCAGAATCAGGTAAAGTAGATTATTATGACGAACAGGGTAAGACATTAAAAAATTTCTTTCTCAAATCTCCAATAAAGTTTAGTAGAATATCTTCTCGTTTTTCATCCAGTAGATTTCATCCCGTTCAGCATCGCTGGAAAGCACATAAAGGTACGGACTATGCTGCGCCAAGGGGAACACCTATTACAACCACAGCAGGAGGAGTGGTTGAGCAAAGTGGTTATTCTGCCGGAAACGGAAACTTTGTAAAAGTCAAACACAATGGAACATTTTCTACTCAGTACTTACACATGTCTAAAATTCTTGTGAGACGCGGACAAAGAGTAACTCAAGGACAAGTTATTGGCTTAGTGGGTAGCACCGGCCTCGCAACTGGTCCTCACGTATGTTATCGTTTCTGGAAAAATGGAGTTCAGGTTGATGCATTAAGACTCAAATTGCCTACTGGCGAGCCCATGACAGGTGCAAATAAAAATAGGTTCTTACAACAAATAACTCCTTTGAAACAAGAACTGGATAGTATTGCAAATTTATAAGCAAACAGTACTTTATTTTAATAGTAGGTAGAGAGCATCTGCTTTTAAAAATGAAAATACTTTGCACTTCTATTTGTGAAACAATCGGGTTTTTAATCATTAAACTAATTTGAGTATTTTTACCCAAATTTTATTACAACTAAAAAAATACATTTTAAATGGCTTTAGATACAATTAATCCAACAAACACTAATGCTTGGAAAAAACTGGAATTGCACTTTCAAACTATGCAAAAGGCAACAATTCAAGATTTGTTCGAGTCAGATCCAGCAAGAACTGAAAAATTGAATATTCAATGGAATGATTTTTTAATAGATTACTCAAAAAATATCATTGATGAGGAAACAGTTCAGTTGTTAGTAGAATTAGCAAATGAAGTTGGACTTAAAGCTGCTATTGCTGATTATTTTGATGGTACAGTGATTAATAAAACCGAGAGTAGAGCCGTGCTTCATACTGCTTTGCGTGCTGTTGAATCTGCAGTGGTCAATGTAGATGGGATAAATGTAATGCCCGAAGTATATGAAGTAAAAAATAAAATAAAAGGATTTACAAACGAAGTTGTTTCGGGTATACGAACTGGTTATACAGGAAAGCCTTTTACAGATATCGTAAATATAGGAATAGGAGGATCAGATTTGGGACCAGCAATGGTAGTCGAGGCACTTCAGTTTTATAAAAACCATCTTAACGTTCATTTTGTTTCAAACGTGGATGGTGATCATGTTCAAGAGATTCTAAAAAAATTAAATCCTGAGACAACGCTTTTTGTAATTGTTTCAAAAACATTTACCACGCAGGAAACTTTAACGAATTCAGAAACGATTAAAGATTGGTTTCTAAAATCAGCAAAACAAGAAGATGTTGCCAAGCATTTTGTTGCAGTTTCAACTAATCTTGAGAAAGTTACTGCTTTTGGAATAGATGCCAGCAACGTTTTTCCAATGTGGGATTGGGTTGGCGGTCGTTTCTCTTTGTGGAGTGCAGTAGGTCTTACTGTCAGCTTATCAATAGGGTATGATAATTTTAATAGTTTGTTGAAAGGTGCTAATGAAATGGACGAGCATTTTAAGACAGCTGATTTTGATAAAAACATGCCTGTTTTATTGGCGATGTTGAGTGTTTGGTATAATAATTTCTTTGGTGCTGAAAGTGAAGCTTTAATTCCTTACACCCAGTACTTGCAAAAATTTGCACCTTATTTGCAGCAGGGTACCATGGAAAGTAATGGCAAAAGTGTTGGTCGAGATGGAAAACCTGTTAATTATCAAACAGGTACAATCATTTGGGGCGAACCAGGAACCAATGCACAACATGCTTTTTTTCAGTTGATACATCAAGGTACAAAATTAATTCCAGCTGATTTCATAGGATTTGTTACTCCTTTATATGGAGATGCCAATCATCATGATAAGTTAATGTCTAATTTCTTTGCACAAACAGAAGCGCTGATGCACGGAAAATCTGCAACGCAAGTTCAAAAGGAATTTGATCTTCAAGGAATAATAGCTGAGAAAGCAGAATTCCTATTGCCCTATAAAATTTTCTCAGGTAACAAACCTACAAATACAATTTTAATTCAAAAATTAACTCCACATACTTTAGGTTCATTGATCGCTTTATATGAACATAAGATTTTTGTTCAAGGTATTGTTTGGAATATATTTAGTTTCGATCAATGGGGTGTTGAACTCGGTAAACAGTTGGCAAATTCTATTTTAGCGGAGATTACCACAAAAGAGGTTCAAAGTCATGATAGCTCTACCGCTTTTTTATTAAATCATTTTGTAAAAAATAAATAATATAAAATAGGTGGTAAAAAACCAATAATTATCTTAAAAACGGAAAGATTGATATATGAATAGTTTTTTAAATGAATTGATATGTCAGTTTTGACGTTTGTGATATATTTCTGATATTAAAATTAAAAATGTATTATTTTTTTGTCTTTTTAAATCTTAATTCTATAGATAAATAGTTATAAATTTGGCGTTATTGTTAAGTTTAATTTAAAAATATGTAAAAAAAATACATATTCATTGATTTTTTCTAATTTCTTACTTTGGCAAGTAAGTATATTTAACATTGCGTTAACTTACTTAACTAAATTTGTTATAATTTTGCCAAATATTAATTAATAAATAACAATGAAGACAATGAAAAATTGGTTACTCACTGGATTAATGTTTTTTGTAGTTTCAGCAGTTTTTTCTCAAGGAAAAATTACAGGAACTATTACAGATGGTCAAGGTTCTTTACCAGGTGCAAATATTGTAATTAAAACTACAAAATTTGCTGCTACTGCAGGTTTTGACGGTAAATTTTCTATTAATACTTCCGTTAAATCAGGAGAATTAGTTATTTCTTTTATAGGTTTCGAGCCTAAAACAGTTTTGTTTTCAGTTGAAAATGGAGCTACTCTTAATTTAGGAAGAATTGTTCTAGTTTCTGATTCTAATCAACTGGAAGAAATTGTTGTTAGAAGTTCGGTAATCGATATTGCAAGAGACAGAAAAACGCCTGTTGCAGTTTCTACAATTAAAGCTTCTGAAATTCAGGAAAAATTAGGGTCTCAGGAATTTCCTGAAATTTTAGCGAATACTCCTTCAGTATATGCTACCAAATCAGGTGGTGGTTTTGGAGATTCAAGAATCAATATTCGTGGTTTTGATCAAAGAAACATTGCGGTAATGATTAATGGAATGCCTGTAAATGACATGGAAAACAGTGCGGTTTTCTGGAGTAACTGGGCAGGTTTGTCAGATGTTACTTCTGCAATGCAAGTTCAAAGAGGTTTAGGTTCTTCTAAATTGGCTATTTCTTCTGTAGGAGGTACTATCAATATAGTTACAAAAGCTTCTGATATGAAACAAGGTGGTAATATTGCATCTACTTTTGGTAATGCAAATTATCTAAAAACACAAGCGTCTTATTCTACTGGTAAAATGGAAAATGGTCTTTCGGCTTCTGTTTTGTTGAGTCAAACACGTGGTGATGGTTATATAGATGGAACTAAGTTTCAAGGTTATAATTATTTTCTTGCATTTGGTTATGAAATAAATAAAGACCACTCAGTTCAATTTACATTCACGGGTGCTCCTCAATGGCATAATCAAAGATCTGCTGCTCCAACAATTGCAACTTATCAGAAATATGGTAGCAATGATGATCCGAATACTAGATACAACTCAGACTGGGGTTATTTAAATGGACAAGAGTATAGTTTCAGAACTAACTATTATCACAAACCCGTAGGTTCAATCAACTGGGATTGGAAAATAAACGAAACAACTAAGTTGTCAACTGTACTTTATGGATCTTGGGGTCGTGGAGGAGGTTCTAATGGTGCTGGAGCAATAAGAGGAAATAGATTTTTTGCAGATCCTTTGAGAACAGCAAATGGTTTAATTAATGTAGACTTGATACAAGCTTATAATTCTGGCCAACCTGTTGTTATTGGTGGAAGTACAGTTACAAGAGCTAAAATAGGCGGAGCATATCAAAATAGTGCTTCGACAACTAATAATAGCACTAATGGTATTTCTCAAATCGCTTCGGTTAACTCTCATAATTGGTATGGTGGTGTGATGAACTTGAATAAAAGATTAAATGAAAACTTAGTTTTAGATTTTGGTTTTGATGCAAGAACTTACAGAGGTATACATTACCAAGTGTTAAATGATTTGTTGGGTGCTGGTAATTATTCTGATAATACAGATGTTAACAATGTTAATGGAACAGGTGTTCAGGTTCCAAGGATTTTAACTAATACTTATGAAGCAAGACCAAAGGCAAATCCTTTTTACAGCGTTGATCAAGAAAAGATTAATTATAATAATGACGGTCTTGTTAGATGGTATGGTGCTTTTACTCAACTAGAGTATAGTAAGAATAATCTTACCGCATTTGTTCAGGGAGCAGTTTCTCAACAAGCTTTCAGAAGAGATGATTACTTTAAGTACAAAACAACTGATCCTTTATATTCTACAGATTATGAAAATATTCTTGGAGGAAACGTAAAAGGAGGAGCTAATTATAATTTTAATGAAAACCATAATGTTTTTGTTAATGCAGGTTACTATTCAAAACAGCCATTCTTTAATGCGGTTTATCCTAATAATGCTTCTGTGTTAGGTGCAAATTTAACAAATGAGAAAATTACAGGATTAGAAGCTGGATACGGTTTTCGTTCAGCTGTTTTTAATGCTAATTTAAACGTTTACCATACTAATTGGAAAGACAGGTACCAAAGATCTTCTGACCAGGCTCTTGATAATCCAGGTGGTTATTATGATTTCTCAGGGATTACAGAAATCCACTCTGGTGTAGAACTTGAAGCTAATGCAAAAGTTAATGATCAGTTTAAAATAAACGCGATGTTCTCAGCTGGAAAATGGGTTTATGATGGAAATAGTGAAAGCAATAGATATGATAATGCAAATAATCCAATTGGTGGAGGTACGTCAACAACTTTATATTTAGATAAAGTTAAAGTTGGAGATGCTGCTCAGCTTACAGCTTCTTTGGGAGCTTCTTATGAAGTCATTAAAAGAGTTACATTAGATGCTAATTACAGATATTCAGATAAATTATACGCTTCTATTTCTCCAGGAAACTTTACTTCTGCGACTAATAAAGGTTCTTTAGAGTTGCCTTCTTATGGATTGATGGACGCTGGTTTTTCTTATAAAATGCTTGTAGGTAAAAACAAAGATAATTCTGTGAATTTCAGATTGAATGTAAATAATGTTTTAAATGAAGTTTACATTGCAGAATCAAGAACAAATATTTTTGCAAATGATAATGTAAGTTCAACTAATGCAGCATTGGGAACTTATGCATCAAACAACAGACTATATAATGGTGTTGCAAATGCAAATCAAGTTTTCTTCGGTTTTGGAAGAACTTGGAACTTTAGTTTACGTTACAATTTCTAAAATAGAACTAATTTAATATTTAAAAACGGCATCTGCTTTTAGCAAGATGCCGTTTTTTTTATGTCTTTTTTTATTATATTTGTTAAAACAAAAAAAGTATTTATGTACCATTTTATTCAAAAATTTCATTCGGGCTGGGCGTATCTAGCACTTTTAATCCTAGTTGTTGCGGTTGTTAATTCTTTAATAGGATTGTTTTCTAAAAAGGATTTTACTTCAAAAGATCGAAAAATAGCATTATTTGCTTTGATTGCAATTCACATTCAATTATTAGTTGGAATTATTTTATATTTCGTTTCGCCATTAGGGTTAGATTCTTTTGGTCAAATGCAGGATAAAGCGTTGCGCTTAACTTCTCTAGAGCACCCGTTGATTAATATTATTGCCATTGTCCTTATTACAATAGGTTGGTCTAAACATAAAAAATTTGTTTCAAGTGAATCTAAATTTAAAACGTTTTCTATTTTTTACGGTATTGGTTTGCTTCTTATTTTAAGTAGGATTCCATGGAAATTATGGTTGTAAAAACCTGTAAAAGCTCTAGAAATAGAGCTTTTTTTATCTAGGTATGGTTTTTGCAATTTTGTTCAACTAATACATAATACATGAAAAAATCAATTACTTTATTTATTTTTATAGCAATGGTAAGTATTGCTGTTTGTCAAAGATCTGTAGCGACAAAGCAGAACGTCTCTAATACTAAAGTTTCTTCTGTAAAAGGAGCAAGTAATAAAGGTCTAGTAGAAAAAGACTCCATCAAAAAAGAAAGAGCTATTACCGATATTCAGGAGAAAAAAGCTGATTCAATGATGGCGACTTTGGGAACATTCAAATTGTATAAAAAAGAGTCTCATGCCTCATATTACGCCGATAAATTTAATGGTAAAAAAACATCTAGTGGCAGACGATTTGATAACTCTAAGCTTACTGCTGCTCATAAAAAGCTTCCTTTTGGGACAAAAGTTAGAGTAACAAATGAAAAAAACGGAAAATCTGTAATTGTTGAAGTTATAGATCGTGGTCCCTTTGTTAGATCAAGAGAAATTGATTTAACCAAACGTGCTTTTATGGAAATTGCTTCTAATAAAGGTAGTGGTGGAATGCTTGTTACACTTGAAGTATTAAACAATTAATTACCATTCCTTAAAAGGTAAGATAATTAAGTTAGAGTTATAGTAGCGTTGTTCTCCTGTGACTTCATCTCCAAGCCAATTGGGTTTGTCAAATTTTTCGTTCTCAGAACTCAATTCGATTTCTGCAATGATTAGCCCTTCATTATCTCCATAAAATTCATCTACTTCATACGTATGATTCCCAAACGGTATTTCGTATCTTGTTTTTGTGATAGCTCCTTTTTCGCACAACTTAAATAGTTCTTTGGCTTCTACCAGTGGTATCTCTTTCTCCCATTCGTATCTCGAAGTTCCAGATTCGTTTGAAATTCCTTTTATTGTAAGGTATCCTTTTTCATTTTTAATTCTTACTCGTACCGTACGTTCAGGATTTGAACTTAAATATCCTTGAAATACAATGCTTTTCGTGTGAATTTCTTCTTTAAAGGATTGATTTTTTACAATAAATTTTCTTTCAATTTCAATCATAGTATTTTTGTTATTAGCAATTCAAATGTATTGTTTTTTATTTTAAGTTCTTATTCTCGATACAGAATTGTATTTTTCTTTGCTTTCAAATTAGTTTTTATCGTAAGCGGTATTGATTTTTGTTATCAAAGAAATCGTCATTCCATTTTTTGAATTGTAAATTTACATAAAATCTTATTCATGAAATTTTTTTCAAAACCTACTGGTAAACCAACGTATGAATCCGTTTTCAAAAACTTTTTTGAAAGTAGCTCTAGCGGTTTTATTCCTAATGTATCCTATGATCTCTTGGTACGGTTGGTAAGCATCCTTAGACCCTCAAGAAAAGAATTAAAGAAAACTGTTGACTTGCGGGATTTGATTTCTTTTTTAGAACAAAATCCATCTCTTTGTGAACAATTTTCCTTGTATTTGAAATTAGTATTAAAGGATTTAAAGTTCAATTCGGTACTATCTGATGCAGCCATATTGCAAGATGTAGATTTTATTTTCGAATTAAAGAAACGAATTGTAGCGAATTTTCTTCCTTTTCAACCAGAAAAAGACAGTTTAGAGTTTGTCTTGAACCAAATATTTTATTTGCCAACAGATGGAGATTGGATTAGTACTATTTCGATTATTCAGTTAGAGTTTTTATTCAATTTATTAGAATTAGAAACTATTTATGGCTCAGGACCCGCTAATTTTGCCTTGTCTGAGGTGATGATGTCCATGCATGTCATTACCCAGCGTGTTAGCGGTCGTGCCATGGAAAGGGAAGTGATCAAGATGGTTCCTGAATATGAGCAATTACAAAGTCCTTTTTCTGCTTTTGAAAAAGAATTATTTTTGATTGAGGATCGAATAAAAGAATTAAAGGAACATTTTATCACTCCTGATGATTTGTCTTATCAACAACTTTTGGTCTTGCATAAACAATGTTTGGATTTTGTAAATAAGGCGTTTCATAATAGTAGTAAGTTTGGCATATCGCTCCGTGTGAACCAAAATCTATTAAAAATAAAACAACAGTTAGAACGATTAGAATTTTTAATTTCCTTGATAGTTGTTTCGGATGTAAATGGAACTACAACAAACACAATACGACTTGGTATACAATTAATTCAATTTAACTGTTATAAGAGTAATATTCGAAAATTTATTGCCGAGAGTACACAACTTTTATCTTATGAAATCACTCAGCACACGGCTAAGACAGGTGAGCACTACATAACCGAAACCCGAAAAGAATATTTTAAGATGTTGCGGACTGCAATAGGTGGTGGTTTTATAGTAGGAATATTGTGTTTGATTAAAATTGCGCTTTCAAAAGTTGAAACTAGTCTTTTTGGTCATGCTTTTTTGTATAGTATGAATTATGCATTTGGATTTATCTTAATTTATGTTTTAGGGTTTACATTAGCCACAAAGCAACCAGCAATGACAGCATCAGCATTGATAAAGGCTTTAGAGGATGGTGCTTCTAAAAAAGGGAAAGAAATAGAAAAATATACGGCTTTTTCCATTTTATTTGCTCGTGTATTTCGATCTCAATTTATAGCCTTTGTTGGAAACGTTCTTATGGCGTTTCCGGTTTCGTTATTTGGTATATGGATCATAGATTATTATTTTAATTATAATATTGCTGGATCAAAATGGGAAAACTTAGTTCAAGATTTAAGTCCAATACATTCCCTAGCTATGTTGCATGCCGCTATAGCCGGTGTTTTCTTATTTTTATCGGGTATTATTTCAGGTAGTGTTGCAAATAGGGACAAGCACAATCAGGTTTATTATAGAATTGCTGAAAATCCTTTTTTAAAACGAAATTTAGGCATCCAAAAGACTTTGGCATTATCAAAATTATATGAAAAACGCTGGGCTGGTATTATTTCAAATTTTTGGTTTGGTATTTTCATGGGTAGTACAGCTTCATTTGGGTTGTTTGTAGGGTTGAATTTAGATATTAGACACATTACCTTTGCTAGTGGGAATCTTGCTTTAGCGTTATATGGATCTAATTATCAAGTAAGTCAAACAATGCTATTTTTGGGTATTTTTGGTATTGGAATTATAGGGTTAATCAATTTCCTCGTCAGTTTTAGTCTTTCATTAGGTCTCGCTTTTCGTTCTAGAGGAATGTCTTGGTTTGAATTGAGGCATATAGCAACCTCTATATGGAGGCATTTTAAAACTAAACCCTTGAGTTTCTTTTTCCCAACGGAGAGTAAAAATAAAACTGCCGTTATTGAAAACTATTTACAAATAGATAATGCTAAGGATGATAGTCATAAAAAAGTTTAAGTAATTGTATAATGCGCAACTTGGATGCAAGAAGAAGTGTCAAATAGAAAAATTATCCATGTAGACATGGATGCTTTTTATGCATCGGTAGAACAAATGGATAATCCTGCCTTAAGAGGAAAACCAATCGCTGTTGGTGGTTCTGAGGTGCGTGGCGTAGTGTCCGCAGCAAGCTATGAAGCTAGGAAGTTTGGCGTTAAAAGTGCTATGAGTGGTATTGTAGCTAAGAAAAACTGTCCTGATCTTATATTTGTTAAACCACGTTTTGATCGGTACAAAGAAATTTCAAAACAAATTCAAAAAATCTTTTACGATTATACAGATCTTGTTGAACCATTATCTCTAGATGAAGCTTATCTAGATGTAACCCATAACAAAAAGGGAAATCCGAGTGCAACCTTATTAGCGCAAGAAATTAGAGCACGAATTTTTAATGAAGTTGGACTTACTGCTTCGGCAGGGATATCAATTAATAAATTTGTTGCAAAAGTTGCTAGTGATTATAACAAACCAAATGGCCAAAAAACAGTTAATCCTGATGAAGTCATTTCATTTCTTGAGGCTTTACCTATTAGGAAATTTTATGGAGTTGGTAAGGTTACTACTGAGAAAATGTATCAACTAGGTATTTTTACCGGAATAGAGTTAAGAGACAAATCAGTAGCTTTTTTAGAAAAACATTTTGGTAAAATGGGAAACTACTTTCATGATGTGGTTAGAGGAATACATAATAGCCCTGTAAAAAGTTCCCGAATAGCAAAGTCCGTGGCAGCAGAGCATACCTTTGATATCAATCTATCATCAGAAATTTTTATGATAGAAAAATTAGAAATGATTGCATCCTCATTAGAAAAAAGATTAAAAAGACACAACGTTTCTGGTAAAACGGTGACTTTAAAAATTAAGTACAGTGATTTTACACAACAAACTAGAAGTAAAACGTTACCTTATTTTATTGCAGATAAATCTCTTATTTTAGAAATTGTTAAAGAATTATTGTATCAAGAACGGCTTAAAAATTCGGTAAGGCTATTAGGGATTTCAATGAATAACTTAAACACCGATGAAAAAAAATTTGTAGTAGTTCAGTTAAAATTTGAATTCTAACCACTCATTTGTAGTTGAACAATGGTTAAAGTTGGTAAAATAATATTTTTTCATTATCAATAAATATACTTTTGACCAATAATGTAAACATCATGAGTAATTTATCACAATACGACGCCGCATTTTCAAGATTTTATAGCTGCATGCGAATCAAAACTTTGCCGCTGTATTCTTTTGATTTTCATCATGAATACACTAAGGTGCTGCAAAATACCTTTATAGATACCGCTAGAATAAAAGTTTTAGCAACAAAAAACAAATGGAAAAATACAGATTGGGATTTGCAGTCCATTTTAAGGGATGATGTTGTTATTGTAACTGATGTCAATCTAAAAATTGTTTTTGCATCGCACAATCTTATAAAAATGAACGGCTATGTTGAAGAAGAAGTTCTAGGGAAAAGCCCAAAAATATTTCAAGGAGAAGTAACAAACCGAATCACATCAAGTGAGATTAAAAAAGCTATAGATGCTCAAGAAGCTTTTGAGAATGTAGTAATGAATTATAAAAAAAATGGAGAAGTTTATGCTTGTTTAATAAAAGGATATCCTTTATTTAATAACAAAGGAGAGTTAAGTCACTACATAGCCTTTGAAAGAGCAGCATAAAAAAAACCTTTCCAAAATAATTCTTGGAAAGGTTTTTTTGATTTAACCAGTATTAGTTTTTACTGTTGAGTTTACTAAGCAGTCTAAGAAATTCAATATAAAGCCATACCAGAGTAATCATTAATCCCATTGCGCCGTACCATTCCATGTACTTTGGCATTTTTTCCTGAGCTCCTTTTTCGATTCTATCAAAATCTAAAAATAAATTTAAGGAAGCTATTACTATTACAAATACGCTAATTCCTATGCTTATCCAAGAGTTACCATGGTGTACAGGAACAAAGCTAGTAAACATTGACAGTAACCAAGAAATTAAATAGTACGTTCCTATAGCTAGTGTTGCCGCAATTACAACTGATTTGAATTGTTCATTAACCTGTACAATTTTGTACTTATACAGACCCAGGCAAATCATAAATGTTACAAAAGTGGCACCAACAGCTTGAAGCACAATACCAGGATATAAAGCTTCAAAAATAGCGGATACTGCACCAATAAATAAACCTTCAAAAATAGCATAACCGGGAGCAAGATAGGGCGAGTATTGAGGTTTGAAAGCGGCTATAAGTACAAGTACTAAACCTACTACGGCACCGCCAATTGCAGGAACAAGCGGATTCATTCCGTTAAAAGTAAGCCACCAGATTACTGTAGCTGATCCAATTAGAATCATAAACAATAGTAAGCTCTTGTTTATTGTGCCAGAAATGGTCATTTCATCATTGTAGTCAATGATTGATGCTTGATTTATCTCTTCACTTTTTGAAACAGCAGTTGAAAATCTTTTACTATTTAAAAACGGATTATTTGAATTCAAACTCATAATTTTTGTGTTTTATTTACCCTCAAATATAATTGTATTTCCTGTAAATTCATACTTATGATTTCGGTTTTTTAGCAAAAAAAAACCATTCACATAAGATATGGGATGGTTTAGCTAGGCTGTAATTAGTGTTATTCTATTTCAGAAACTCTCAGGGTGTTTACCATTCCTTTATCTTTAATAGGCATCGCTGCTAGATTGATAAGGAAATCTCCTTTTTGAACAAAGCCTTTTTGTTTCACAATCTCGTTTACATCTGTTACCGTATCATCAGTACTTACATCTTTAGTGTACATGAATGATTTTACACCCCATAATAAATTAAGTTGGGTCAAGATTCTTTCATTCGATGTAAAAACTAAAATGTGTGCATTAGGTCTCCAAGCCGAAATTTGAAAGGCTGTGTATCCACTGTTAGTAAGGGTACATATAGCTTTTGCTTTAATAACATTGGCCATGGTAGCAGCATGATGACAAATAGTTTTTGTAATAAAACGTTTGGTTTTAATTTGAGGGGTATTTTGTGGAACTTGAATTAGCGGAGAATCTTCAACTGCTTCAATAATTTGAGTCATTTTTTGAATAACTTGAACAGGGTAGTTACCCGTTGCAGTTTCACCAGAAAGCATTACTGCATCTGCGCCATCCATTACAGAGTTTGCAACATCATTTACCTCTGCACGCGTAGGAGTCAAGCTAGTAATCATAGTCTCCATCATTTGAGTTGCTACAATTACTGGGATTCTAGCTGTTTTTGCTCTACGTATTAATTCTTTTTGAACTAAAGGTACTTCGTGAGCTGGTAATTCAACTCCTAAATCTCCACGAGCTACCATAAGTGCATCACAATAGGCTACAATTTTATCAATGTTCTCTAATGCTTCAGGCATTTCGATCTTTGCAACAATAGGAATTTTATACTCAGAATGTTCTGCTATTAATTCTTGTAGATCTTGTAAATCTCGTGGCGTTTTTACAAAGGATAATGCAATCCAATCTACGTTTTGTCCAATGGCAAAAATAGCATCTTCAATATCTTTCTCAGTCATTGCTGGAAGGGATATCTTTGTATTAGGTAAGTTTACCCCTTTTTTAGATTTAAGTTCACCACCTTGTATTACTCTTGCAACTACTTCAGATTTTTTATCGGTTTCAACAATTTCAAAAATAAGTTTCCCATCATCAAGTAATATTCTTTCTCCAGGATTTACATCATTTGGAAAGTTTTTATACTTCATAAATACTTTTTTTGCAGTACCAAGAATATCTTCGGCTGTGGTAAATGTTATTAAATCTCCATCATGAACAACAACGCCTTCCTCCATAACACCTACGCGTAATTTAGGACCTTGTAAATCACCAAGAATTGCTGTTGTATAACCAAACTCTTTGTTTAACCCGCGAATAATATTTATTTTTTCTTTTACATCTTCGTAGTCTGCATGCGAAAAATTTACACGAAACACATTGACTCCTGCATCAATCATGTCCTTGATGGTTTCTCTTGTACTACATGCTGGCCCTAGTGTAGCTACAATTTTAGTTTTTTTGTTTGTAAGCATTTGTATTAAAAAATTAAATTGTTTTTAGATTTTATTTTAGTTGTCTCTACGCTGTAAACCGCAGAAACTTTATTTATGGTATTTAATAGTGTTTTTATTTCGTTTAAATTCAAGGTGTCATCTGTATTTTCAATTTTAAAAAAGTAGTCTACTTTTTTAAACTCAGGTAATAAAAATACTTTTGTAGCTACATCCATCTTGATATCAGAAAATAAATTTTGAGAAAATTCTTTTTGTTTCTCTTGTAGCACTTCATTTTTATTTTGGATTAAATCCCAAGAAATTTCATTTTCAGGACCTTCATAGAAAAATCTTGAAAAATTTGTTTCTCCCTCCTTAATCTTAATTTGAATTTCATTGCTACATTTACTCAAATTGATAGGTAATTTTTGATTGATAAAATAAGCCAATCGATAATCTTCTAATGAGGTATGTATAGCAATAAGATGATAGTCTATTGCATCAAATTCACCTAAATTAAGTTTAAGATTTGCCATTTCATCAAAAAATAAGATGTAAATATAGCATTTCTATTGAAGTGTATAGTCTTCTAAATAAGATGTTTTTGTTAATTTATGAACGAAAACGATATAGTTTTATAGAAAATTGTATTATTTTCTGTCCATTTTTTCTTGAAATGCAAAATAAGCGCGTTGGGATGCTTTTTCTTCTGCTTTCTTTTTAGAGGTAGCCCTTGCTTTTGCAATGACTTTATCGTCAATACTGAGTTTAACACCAAAAAAACGTTGGCCATCAATAGAGTTGTCATCAAAAATATCGTAATGAAATATTTTTTTCTCTTTTTGACACCATTCAATTACTAAGCTTTTATAGCTAATTACCTTGCCTTCTAGACGTGCAATATCTACATAAGGAGTAATTACTCTGTTTCTAATGAATTTTTCACAAAACTCGTAGCCTCTATCTAGGTAAATGGCACCTACTAGAGATTCAAAAATATTGCCATGAATATTTTCTCCAAAATGTTGAACAGGAACTTTGCTTTCTATAAATTGAATTAAATTTAAATCTTTCCCTAGTTCATTTAAATGCTCACGACTTACAATTTTAGAACGCATTTTTGTAAGGTATCCTTCGTCACCGGCAGGCGCTTCATTAAATAAATGAGCGGCAATAACCGCGCTTAACATAGCATCCCCTAGAAACTCTAGGCGTTCATAATTGATGGGATTGCCAGATAAATCCAGTCTATTAGATGATCTATGGGTGAAAGCTTTGGTGTAAAATTCTAGGTTTAAGGGAGGAAATCCTAGGATTTTCTGGATAGAATCAAAAAAAATCCCGTCAGTAACCGAACGGGATTTTTTGAATATTTTTCTAATTATATTCATACAATTAGATTTCTAATTTTTTTACCAAAACGCAAGCATTATGGCCACCAAAACCAAATGTATTGCTCATTACTACATTCATATCTCTTTTTTGAGCTTTATTAAATGTAAAGTTCAATTTTGAATCAATGTTCTCATCATCTGTAAAATGATTGATAGTAGGAGGTACTAAGCCGTGTTTTAAGGAAAGTATAGCAGATATAGTTTCTACAGCACCTGCAGCACCTAATAAGTGACCTGTCATTGATTTTGTAGAATTTAAATTCATGCTATAGGCATGTTCACCAAATACATGAAGAATAGCTTTTGACTCTGCCATATCACCAAGAGGAGTAGATGTTCCATGCATGTTTACACCATCTACATCAGAAGGTTGTAATCCAGCATCTCTAAGGCAGTTTAGCATTACATTTTTAGCGCCCAATCCCTCTGGATGTGGAGCAGTAATGTGGTAAGCATCTGCCGACATACCGCCACCACCTATTTCGCAATAGATGGTTGCGCCACGAGCAATAGCATGTTCATATTCTTCAAGAACCAAGGCGCCTGCTCCTTCTCCTAGAACAAAACCATCTCTGTCTTTGTCCATTGGTCTTGAGGCCGATTTTGGATCGTCATTTCTTGTTGATAGTGCGTGCATAGCATTAAAACCTCCCATACCAGCAATTGTTACTGCAGCTTCAGAGCCACCTGTAACCATAGCATCGGCATGACCAAGTCTAATATAATTGAAAGCATCTATAATGGCGTTTGTAGAAGAAGCGCATGCAGAAACAGTTGTAAAGTTAGGTCCTCTAAAACCATATTTAATGGAGATATGTCCTCCTGCAATATCAGCAATCATTTTTGGGATAAAGAAAGGATTGAATTTTGGCGTCCCGTCTCCTGAAGCAAAATTAAGAACTTCAATTTGAAAAGTTTCTAATCCGCCAATTCCTGATCCCCAAATAACGCCCACGCGGTCTTTGTCAATTTTCTCCATATCAAAACCAGCATCTTTTACTGCTTCTTCAGATGCAACCATGGCATATTGAGCGTATCGGTCCATTTTGCGGGCTTCTTTACGGTCAATGAAATTTTCAACATTAAAGTTTTTAACCTCGCATGCAAAGTGAGTTCTAAATTTAGAGGCATCAAAGTAAGTGATAGGTGCAGCTCCGCTAACGCCATTTATTAGCCCGTCCCAATACTCTTGTACAGTATTTCCAATAGGAGTAAGAGCGCCTAATCCTGTTACTACAACTCTTCTTAATTCCATAAATTCTTTGTTATGTTATCTTTAAACAAATAAAACCCACGCTGATACAGTATGAAATACTACAAAATAGCTATGGGTAATATAATAATATCTTTTGGATTGGAGTTCAATCTTGAATTTAATATTTTTAAAAAATAATAACACCCGTTCACATGAATGCAAGCGGGTGTTTGATTTATTATTTTTTAGCTTCCTCGATGTAAGAGATTGCTTGACCTACAGTAGCGATGTTTTCTGCTTGATCGTCTGGAATTTGGATATCAAATTCTTTTTCGAATTCCATAATAAGCTCAACAGTGTCTAATGAGTCAGCTCCTAAATCATTAGTGAAGCTTGCTTCTGTTACAACTTCGTTTTCGTCAACGCCTAATTTGTCTACGATAATCGCTTTTACTCTTGATGCAATGTCTGACATAATCTTTAATTTTAGAATTTAATTTGTTGGCAAAAATAAAAAACTTTATTTTAAAACAACTATTTAGTTAATAAATGTGACATCTAATTTATGAAATATATTTTGACAAAGGTGTCACAATGTTATTTATTTTCAATTATTATGCTTTTTTTTGTGGCTTCAAATAGAATGTAATTATGAAAAAAATCGTGATTTTTGCCTCGGGATCGGGTACAAATGCTGAAAATATTATCCAATATTTCAAAAAAACTAGCTCAGCACGTGTTGCTGCAGTTTTTACAAATAATCCTAAAGCAGGTGTGATTACGAGAGTTCAAAAATACAATTTACCAATAGAGATTTTTACCAAATCACAATTATTTGAAAACGAAGTACTACAAAAAGTTCAAGCTCTCCAACCAGATTTGATTGTTTTAGCTGGTTTTTTACTCCAATTTCCTTCAAATATTATTAATGCCTTCCCAAATAAAATTATAAACATTCATCCTGCATTATTACCTAAATATGGTGGAAAAGGAATGTATGGGATGCATGTGCATCAAGCAGTTCTTGACAATAAGGAATTAGAAACGGGAATCACGATACACTATGTGAATGAAAATTACGATGAAGGCGCGATTATCGATCAACAAAGAGTTGCATTATCTGCGGTAGATACGGTTCCAACAATCGCCGAAAAGATACATGAACTAGAGCAAGAATTTTTCCCAATTATCATAGAGCGCATTTTAAACCAAAGTATATAATTGTAATGGGACACGATGTACACATATATACAGATGGTGCTGCCAAGGGTAACCCAGGAAATGGCGGCTATGGAGTGGTAATGGAATGGGTAGCAAAACCGTATAAAAAAGAATTTTATGAAGGTTTTAGGCGAACTACGAATAATAGAATGGAATTACTAGGCGTAATTGTAGGACTTGAAAAATTAAAAAATCCCAATACGAGAGTATTAGTAGTTTCGGATTCTAAATATGTCGTAGATTCTGTAGAGAAAAAATGGGTTTTAGGCTGGGAAAAAAAAGGATTTGTTGACAGGAAAAATGCCGATTTGTGGAAACGGTTTTTACTAGTATACCGCAATCACAAAGTCGATTTTAAATGGATCAAAGGGCATAACAATCATGTGCAAAACGAAAGGTGTGATGAATTAGCCGTTATGGCATCCATGCAAAAACAACTTTCTGTGGATGCTTTTTATGAAAAAGAGGAGGCTAAATTGTTGTAAATATGTTGTTTAAATTGGCAAAACTTTACATGTCTTGCGCTTTGCAACTTTATAACTTATAAACTATCTTTGCCCCTTAATTTGAAACGTATATAATGAATAAATTATTGATTGTTGGAACAGTAGCTTTTGACGCAATTGAAACTCCATTTGGGAAAACGGACAAAATTTTAGGTGGTGCAGGAACATATATTGGTTTGTCTGCTTCTTTTTTTAATGTGCAATCAGCCATTGTTTCTGTAGTTGGAGATGATTTTCCTCAAGAATATTTAGATTTATTAACTTCAAGAAATATTGATATCTCTGGACTAGAAGTAGTACAAGGTGGTAAAACATTCTTTTGGAGTGGTCGTTACCACAATGACTTAAACTCAAGAGATACACTAGATACTCAATTAAATGTTTTGGCTGATTTTCAACCAAAAGTACCACAAGATTATAAAAATGCTGAGATTGTAATGCTAGGGAACTTACATCCATTAGTACAAAGCAGTGTTTTAGATCAAATGGAAACACAACCTAAATTAGTAGTGCTAGACACAATGAATTTTTGGATGGATTGTGCTTTACCTGAATTGCTAGACGTAATCAAGCGCGTTGATGTAATCACTATCAATGATGAGGAAGCGAGACAACTTTCTGGAGAATATTCTCTTGTTAAGGCTGCTGCCAAAATTCAAACTATGGGTCCTAAGTATGTGGTAATTAAAAAAGGAGAGCATGGCGCACTTATTTTTCATGATAAGGAAGTTTTCTTTGCTCCAGCATTACCATTAGAAGAAGTGTTTGACCCAACAGGAGCAGGAGATACATTTGCAGGAGGATTTGCAGGTTACTTGACACAAAGCGAAAACATCTCTTTTGAGAATATGAAAAATGCTATCATTCAGGGTTCTAACTTAGCTTCTTTTTGTGTAGAAAAATTTGGTACCGAGAGAATGCTAACTTTAGAGAAAACCGAAGTAGTGTCTCGATTAAAACAATTCAAATCGCTAACACAATTTGACATAGAATTATAATATCTTAAAACCTCGGAAACGAGGTTTTTTTTGTATAAAAATAGTAGCAGGAAATTTTAGTTTTTACTTTTGTAAAACATAAAACTTATGTTTTACTAATTTCAGAATATCACAACAACACAACAAATTACACTACAATGAGCGATGCTTTACAACATGAATGTGGAATAGCTTTAATTAGATTACTTAAACCGCTTGAATATTATAAAGAGAAATATGGAACCGCATTTTACGGAATCCAGAAAATGTATCTTTTGATGGAAAAGCAACACAACCGAGGTCAAGATGGTGCTGGTTTTGCAAGTATTAAACTAGATGTAGAACCTGGTGAACGGTACATCAGTCGTGTACGATCAAATCATGCGCAGCCTATTCAAGATGTCTTTAAACAAATAAACGACAGAATAAACGAAGAAATGGCAGCGCACCCTGAGTATGCTGATGATGTGGCTTTACAAAAACAAAAGTTACCGTACCTTGGTGAATTGTTCTTGGGACATGTGCGTTATGGAACTTTTGGTAAAAATAGTATTGAAAGTGTTCACCCATTTTTACGTCAGAATAACTGGATGCACCGTAACTTGATCTTAGCAGGAAACTTTAATATGACAAATGTTAAAGAGCTTTTTCAGAATTTAATAGATCTAGGACAGCATCCAAAAGAAATGGCTGATACTGTGACCGTAATGGAAAAAATAGGTCATTTTCTTGATAATGCAGTTACAGATTTGTATCAAGATTGCAAAAACGAAGGATTGAGTAAGAGAGAGGCATCACCTGTAATTGCGGAACGATTAGATGTCGCTAAGATTTTAGCACGCGCAGCTAAAAATCTAGATGGAGGATACGCCATGGCTGGACTTTTAGGTCACGGTGATTCTTTTGTATTTAGAGATCCTGCTGGTATTAGACCTGCATATTTTTATCAAGATGATGAAATTGTGGTAGTAGCATCAGAACGACCAGTTATTCAAACCGTGTTTAATGTTCCCTTTGAGTCTGTACAAGAAATCGAGCCAGGAAATGCCCTGATTATTAAAAAAAATGGTACGATTTCTATGAAAGAAATTTTACCTCCAACGGTTAAAAAAGCATGTTCTTTTGAGCGCATTTATTTTTCAAGAGGTAGCGATGCCGAAATTTACCAAGAAAGAAAAACTCTAGGAAGATTAATCTTGCCAGCAGTTTTAAAATCCATAGATGAGGATACTGACAATACCGTTTTCTCTTATATACCCAATACGGCTGAAACCTCGTTTTACGGATTAGTAGAGGCCGCTCAGGATTTTTTAAATCAAAGGAAAAATAATTTCATCTTAGAAAATAGAAATAATTTAACTAAGGAAACGTTACAGGAGTTGCTTTCGGTTAAAATACGTACTGAGAAAGTAGCTATAAAGGATGCAAAATTAAGAACTTTTATTACTGAGGATAGTAGTCGTGATGATCTTGTAGCGCATGTATATGATGTAACGTATGGTGTGATTAAACCCACAGACAACTTGGTTATTATTGATGATAGTATTGTAAGAGGTACTACTTTAAAAATGAGTATCATCAAAATGATGGATCGTTTGAATCCAAAACGAATTGTAATTGTTTCATCGGCTCCGCAAATTCGTTATCCTGATTGTTACGGTATTGATATGGCGAAACTAGAGGGATTAGTGGCTTTTAGAGCTGCTCTTGAGTTACTTAAAGAAAGGAATTTATATCATATTATAGATGAAGTGTATGCTAAATGTAAAGCACAAGAAAATTATAAAGATAATGATGTTGTGAATTATGTAACGGCTGTTTATGCTCCTTTTGAAGCTCAAGAGATTTCAGATAAAATTGCTGAAATGTTAAGTTCATCAGAAATAAAAGCCGAAGTGAAAATTATCTTTCAAACCGTTGAAGATTTACATATAGCTTGTCCAAAAAATTTAGGGGATTGGTACTTTACTGGGGATTATCCAACTCCAGGAGGGAATAGGGTAGTGAACCGCGCTTTTATGAATTTTTATGAAGGTAAAGATGCACGAGCATATTAGAAATAAGAATAAAAGAGGTTTTAATCGATTTTATAAGTTGTTCATCTAATTTATTTGACTAAACAATATAAAATATATATATTTATATCACCATAATATTAGTAGGTTAAATTTATGGTAGATTTGGGGCAAAAAGGGTGGAAGCAATTCCACCTTTTTTATTGGAATAAAGTTAGGGAAGAAATTATAATAAAGAGGAAAGAATAAAGAAAATAGACTAAAGAAAAAAGACGAATAAGCCAAGTGTTTGTTCGTCTTTTTTAATAAGGAATAGTAATACTTTTTTAGATAAAAAAAATAGACAAACAACTTTTAAGTCATTTGTCTATTCTCTATATTCTAATCTCTTAAAAGATTATTTCTCTAAAGCATATCTTCTGGAAACTTCAGTCCAGTTGATTACGTTGAAAAATGCTTCAATATAATCAGGTCTTCTGTTTTGGTAGTTTAAGTAGTAAGCATGCTCCCAAACGTCCATTGCTAAAATAGGTGTTCCGCCACAACCTACACCTGGCATTAATGGATTATCTTGGTTTGGTGTACCACAAACTTCTACTTTTCCGCCTTTTTGTACACAAAGCCAAGCCCATCCTGAACCAAATTGTGTAGCCCCAGCTTTGCTAAAACTTGCTTTGAATTCTTCAAATGTTCCAAAAGCGGTTTCAATTGCAGCAAGTAAATCTCCTGTTGGTAACCCACCACCATTAGGTGTCATCACTGTCCAAAATAAGTTATGGTTGTAAAATCCACCACCGTTATTGCGTACTGCAGCGTTTTTTAAATCAAGATTGATCAAGATATTTTCAATGGTTTTACCTTCCATGTCAGTACCTGCAATAGCTGCATTTAGATTGGTTGTGTAAGCATTATGATGTTTAGAATGGTGTATTTCCATTGTTCTAGCATCAATATGTGGTTCTAATGCATCGTATGCATAAGGTAATTGTGGTAATTCAAAAGCCATGATATAATTGTTTTATAAGTGAATTAATATATTATTCAAATTTAAACATTAAAGTTTGGAAACGGAAATTCTATTTCGTTATAATTTCATTAAATTAATTTATTAAGTACTATATTGCTGTGTAAGTAGTAATAAATCAATGTTTTACAGGTGTTCGTAAAGGCGCTGAAGGTAATTGTTGATTAAAATGTTTAAAATGTGTTATTTATAGGTGGTACTATTTTTATTCCATTAAAGACTAAAAATATATCTAATAGGGTAAGTATTTAATTTTCAAATGTGGATTTTAAACCCTAGATAAATTAGCGCTAAGATTGATTTAGGATTGCGCCATAGCCATACAAACAATACTTATTTTGGCTCCAGGAATTTTCAACAAAGCTCTTGAGCATGCCTCAAGTGTGGCTCCAGTTGTAATCACATCATCAATTAGTAGAAAGTGCTTGTTGTGATCTTTTTCATCAAATACAACATCAAACACGCTTTCTATACCCTCAGTACGACCTAATAAGTTTTTTTTTGATTGTGTTTTTGAGTATATATTTCTGTGTAAAATAGTATCGTTGTAACTAATTTTTAAGTTTGATGAAAGTGCTTTCCCAAACGTAGTAACTTGATTATAACCCCTTTCTCTAAGTTTTTTCGGGTGTAAAGGAACAGGTATAATGGCATCTACATCTTGTAGAGCTTCAACTGTTTTTAATTCATGTGCATACCAATCCCCTATTAGCGTTCCTACTTTTTCATGACCCTTGTATTTCAAGTTGTGAATGATTTGCTGTACAATGCCTTTTTTTCTAAAATAAAATAAAGCTGATGCATGAATTACAGGAATTCGTCCATAGAATTTTTTGAACGCTTCATTGTTTTCCATCAAATGATGATTTGTCAAGGGAATGTTGTGTCTGCAAAGGGTACAAATCACTAATTCATTGGCAACCAAAAAAGAATCGCACCCTGAACAAACTTTTGGAAAAAAGAGATTTATAAAGCTTTCAAACATATAATCAGGTATTTATTGATAAAAATAAACAAATCAATGGTCCATTGACTCATAATTTTCTTTTTTTTAAGTTCACTTTTTATATTTTTGCAGTACTATGGCAAAACAAGAAGATTTATTTAAGAATGTAGTTTCGCATGCAAAAGAGTACGGATTTATTTTTCCGTCAAGCGAAATCTACGATGGTTTAAGTGCAGTCTATGACTATGCACAAAACGGAGTAGAATTAAAAAAGAACATACGCGAGTACTGGTGGAAAGCAATGGTGCAAATGAACGAGAATATTGTAGGCCTTGATGCTGCAATATTGATGCATCCTACCACCTGGAAAGCCTCAGGTCACGTTGATGCCTTTAACGATCCTTTGATTGATAATAAAGATTCTAAACGTAGATATAGAGCCGATGTTTTAATAGAAGATTATGCCGAAAAATTAAATTTAAAGGCAAAAAAAGAAATCGAAAAAGCAAAAGTTCGTTTTGGAGACGCTTTCAATGAGCAAGAATTCATTACGACTAATGCTAGAGTGGTTGAATATTTAGCCAAAGAAAGAGAAATTCTAGAAAGAATGGGCCGTTCTTTGGGCAATGGCGATCTTGAAGATGTCAAAGCTTTGATAGAAGAATTAGAAATTGCTTGTCCAGAATCTGGTTCTCGTAATTGGACCGAAGTGCGTCAATTCAACTTGATGTTTGGTACTAAATTAGGGGCCTCAGCAGATACGGCAATGGATTTATACTTGCGTCCAGAAACTGCTCAAGGTATTTTTGTAAACTTCTTAAATGTGCAAAAATCTGGACGAATGAAAGTTCCTTTTGGAATTGCACAAACCGGAAAAGCGTTTAGAAACGAAATCGTAGCGAGACAATTCATTTTCCGTATGCGTGAGTTTGAACAAATGGAGATGCAATTTTTTGTACGTCCAGGCGAAGAAATGAAGCATTATGAATTTTGGAAAGAAGCCCGACTAAAATGGCATTTATCTCTAGGTTTAGGGAAAGAAAGATACCGTTTTCACGATCACGAAAAACTAGCACATTACGCTAATGCTGCTGCTGATATAGAATTTGATTTTCCTTTTGGATTCAAAGAATTAGAAGGAATTCACTCTAGAACTGATTTCGATTTGAAAGCACATGAGCAATTTTCAGGTAGAAAATTACAGTATTTTGACGCTGAATTGAACCAGAATTATGTGCCTTATGTGGTAGAAACCTCAGTTGGTTTAGACAGAATGTTCTTAGCAGTCTTTGCAACTTCGTTAAAAGAAGAAACGCTTGAAGATGGATCTACTAGAACAGTGCTGAAATTACCTTCAGTACTTGCTCCTACAAAAGCAGCTATTTTACCATTAGTTAAAAAAGACGGATTGCCAGAAATCGCTAGACAAATTATTGAAGATTTGAAATGGGATTTCAGTGTATCGTATGATGAAAAAGATGCGGTAGGGAGACGTTATAGAAGACAAGATGCATTAGGCACACCATTTTGTATAACAGTAGATCATCAAACTATTGAAGATCAAACGGTAACCATACGTCATAGAGATACTATGAAACAAGATCGTGTGGCTATTGCGGATTTAAAAGCCATTATTGAAAATGAAGTTTCAATGAAAAACTGGTTGATGAAAATGTAATACACGATAATTATAGTATAAAAAAAGCTTCTCGATTGAGAAGCTTTTTTGCTTAGAAACGGTAACCGAGTGTTATACCACCACGCGGAACAACATCATAAACGTTATTGTTAAATAAATTTCGACCTACTCCTGCATTGATTTCAAAGACAAAGCCACGTTTGTGCACCCACTTTGACCCAAGACCAAAACCTAAGGCAAAATCAGTGAGCCTTTTTTCTCGTACGTTATAATTTTGACCATCATAATAGAAATTTGATTCTACCTCAGAATTTATCATACCAAATCCTTCTACAAAGAATCCAGCAGCTGGTTTTTTTCCAAAATAAGCACGGTAATATGGGGTTACATAATAAAAAGAATTAACATCTTCTCTTTTTCCATAAAAAAAAAGATATACCAACACCTGAATCCTCTGTGATCAGCCGTTCATATGTTATTTCTACAATACCCGCTATTAGTAATACAGCATTTCCTTTAATTTCATTTTTCTTGAAGGTTGAAACTTCTTTTTCTTGGCTAAACGCTATACAGCAGTAAAATAAACATAATAAAGTAGTTATTTTTCTCATGATTTTTTTTGATAAAAGTAAGATAAATTTTAATTAAAAATTATTTTCACTAAAATATTTTAGAAAAGAGATATTTATTTTCCCCATAAATTTTGAGTATAAATCTTAGAATCATAACTAGTAGTATCGTATTGTAGAATAATTCAAAAAAAAATAAAACGTTATATTGTAAAGTTTTTCAATGAGGAAAATGTTTTTTGAACTTGGTATAGGATATTTTATACTTTTGTTTTTAATTGTCGTTTAAAATACCACTTTTGAAAGTGCTGAAAATATTGAATTGTAGAGGATTATCAATTACAAACCCAAAAATGCCATATAAATACATAATTATAGATGACGACCCAGAAAGTCTCTTGCAAACTAAATTGGTTGCAGATGGATTTCAGGAACTTTGCTATGTGGGTTCCTCCTATAATGCCACTGACGGCTTAGATCTTGTATTAGAGTGCAAACCCGATATTATTTTTATAGAAATAGACCCAAAAGACTGCAAATCAAATTTGGCGTTGCATTTTATAGATTGCCTTTATAAATATTTGAGTGTCATGCCCATTTTTGTAGTTACTACTCGTGATAAAAAACTGGCGTATGACTCTTTTCAATATGGTGTTAGGGAATATTTGATCAAACCTATTGAGCCTTCTACTATTGTAAAATTTTTGTTGAGGTTAAATAAAAAAATAGAAAAGGAAGGAATTACAAATGAGATTGCAACATTTCACCATCAGCAGTTCCCTGTAGTAAGTTCAGTATCTGAAGTTCAATCCTTGCGTTTGTGTATTAAATCCTATGGTGACTACCGGTACATTGATGCAAAAGACATCTGTTTCCTAAAAGCAGATAATAATTCTACAGACATTCATTTGAACAATGGGGAACTAATAACGGCTTTTAAAACACTAAAATATTTTGAAACAGTTTTGTCTCAACCCTTCGCGAGGATTCATAAAAGTTACATCGTAAACAGAAACTACATTTCTAGAATTCACAGCGGGAATGCTCTTTGCTATATAAAAAACTCCAACGCACGCATACCTTATTCTAAAATGTACAAAGCGAATGTTGACCAAATTATCACTGATTTTGCAAACGGGAATTATTTAGAAATATAAATTTCCACACTTTACCCAAGTTTCGTACCCGTACACTCGTACACAGACTTGTTCTACCATTAACCCATTTTTATTGATTGTTGTTTACTTTTTGTATAGTAGTTTTACCTCAAGATAAGCTGTTAATCAGCGCTGTAAAGAGTTAAAATAATATAAATATAAAACCCCAAATCATGAAAAAATCAATTGCTACATTAGGATTATTCACGTTATTAATGGTACTTACTTCAGTAGAATCAAACGCGAAAATTACTCCATTAAGTAATAACAACGGACAAATTGAGATTTTGAATTTAAATACGATGAAGTTGGATATTACTGGTAATGCTTCAGTTGGGGGAAACAAGAAAAACGATACGCCTCCTCCGACTGAACCTACTTTATTGGACAAAATATCTGATTGGTGGGATAGTTTATAAAAAGATATAGCAGATACAATTCTTTAAAAAAATTAATAATGAAAAATACAATTATAACAACTGTTTTAATAGGATTAGTATTGGTGTTAACCTCCTTTACCTTTAAGCAAGAATCTGCTCCATTAATAATGAATGCATCGAAAGTGATGACTTTTAAAATAGAAAACGTAAATATGGATCTTATCGCAAATGCATCTGTAGGAGGAAATAAAAAGAATGACTAGTACCTTGTACTGTTAAAATTTATCAAAGCTGTCAAATACATGACAGCTTTTTTTTTTGACGACCATATAATTCCCTATTTTTGGTATTATAACTCATCGCCCATTGAAGCCTACTTTTTATATTATTCTTTTGTTTCTTATTTTGGGTGTGAGCTGCACTCAAAAAAATACAGTTTCTAAAAATGAAGAGAAACCAAAAGATAGTTTAGAGATTTTTTTCTCCTTGGCTAACAATTTTGATTTATCTCTAGATCAAAGACAGCAGTACATACAAAAAGCTTCGGCAATAGTCAAACTTCAAAATAATGATTCTGTCTACCGAACAAATTTATTTAAAATAGCCAATCGATATTATAACTTAGATCGTTTTGAGGATTATAAAAAAACGGTTACTTATATTATAAAAAAATCTGAAGCCAAACAAGATGCTCAAAGTGTAGCAAAAGGAAATGCTTATTTAGGCGACTATTTTCTTTTGAAAGAACGGGCAGACAGTGCTTTTTATTACTACAATAAAGCCGAAAATAAATATTTAGAGTTAAATGATACCTATAATGTTGCGTTAACGATTCTTAATAAAGCCACGTTACAGTATATGGAAAGCGATTTTTTAGGAGCTGAAATGGCAGTTTTTAAAGTTTTAAAAGTTTTAAAAAACACAAATTATAACGATATTTTATACGATTCTTACAATCTTCTGGGTCAGATCTATAATGAACTTGAGGATTACAGCAATGCTATCGAGTATCATAACAAGGCATTATCTAGTATAGATGATAAACTAATGAAATCGTTTGCTCAGCCAAAAGCAACTTCTTACAATAACATTGGATTTGTATATCAAAACAAGAAAATGTTTCGTGAAGCAAAAACATATTTTGAAAAGGGACTAGAACAGAAAAATGTTTTTAAAGATAAGCCCGCTTTGTTTGCTATGTTGTTAAATAATTTAGCCTATACTAAATTTCAACTTAAAGAGAATGAGGGGTTACCTCAATTGTTTTTTCAATCTTTAAGGATAAGAGACAGTTTGCAAATTACTACAGGTATTATTGCAAGTAAAATTAATATTTCAGAGTATTTTTTGTCAAAAAAGGATACTCTAAAAGCTTTACAATTTGCTAATGAAGCATTGTATTTATCTAAAAAAGCAAACAATTCTCGTAGTACATTAAATTCATTAAAGCAATTGTCTTTGGTAGACCCTAAAAATACAGCATATTATAGTAAAGAATATATTGTAGTTAGTGAAAGGAGACAAAAATCAGATCGTGCTATAGGAAACAAATTTTCTCGTATAGAATTTGAAACAGAAGAAGTTATTGAAAAAAATGACTACTTAACCACCAAAAACCGAAATTTATTATACGGTTTGATTTCATTTGTAACAGTAGGATTGTTGCTTTACCTAGTTAAAAATCAAAGAAATAAAAACAAGGTGTTGCTTTATAAACAAAGACAACAAAAAGCAAATGAAGATATTTACAATTTAATGATTTCGCAACAAAGTACGATAGACTTAGGGCGAGTTAAAGAAAAGAAAAGAGTAGCTCAAGAGTTGCACGATGGGGTTTTGGGTAGAATATTTGGTCTTAGGATAAACTTAGACACCTTGAACCAATTTGATGATTCAAATGCTATTGAAAAACGAAATGAATACTTAGTAGAACTGCGTAACATTGAGCAAGATTTACGGGAAATATCACATGATTTAAGCAGAGAGAATAAAGAGTTGATCAATAATTTTGTAGTCATTTTACACAATCTTCTTGAAGAACAAAGAAAAACTTTTTCTACAAATTTACACGCAAGTATTGACAATGCTATTGATTGGGACGCAATAAGTAATTCTATCAAAATCAATATTTATAGAATTGTGCAAGAAAGTTTACAAAACATAAATAAATATGCACATGCTAATTCCATCCATGTGAAGTGTTTAAAAAATGAGGATCAACTAATTTTAGAAATTATTGATGATGGAATTGGTTTTAACACAATCAAAGCAAAAAAAGGAATAGGTTTGCAGAATATCAGGTCAAGAGCCTTAGATTGTAATGGGACTGCAATAATTAATTCTATAATTAGTAAAGGGACCCATATTACAATTACAATACATTTAGTATAAACATTAAATACTAGAAAAAATGACAATTGAAGCCCCAGCTAAAATTAAATTTAATAATAATATTTTAATCGTAGATGATCATCCTTTTATAATTGAAGGGTATAAGAATGCTATTACTCGCTATAAAACCGATGAGTACACATTCATGATTGATCAAGCTAAAAACTGTGAAACAGCCTATGATATTATTACTAATCCAGAAACGGCTCCTTTTGATATTGCTTTCCTTGACATCAGTATGCCTCCTTTTGAAAGTAAAAATATTTTCTCAGGTGAGGATTTAGCTAAGTTACTCCAAAGATACATGCCTAATTGTAAAATTATTTTACTGACTATGTATACTGAATTATTGAAAATCAAAACGATTGTTAAAACCATCAATCCAGCTGGTTTGATTGTAAAAAATGATCTTAATTTTGAAGTTTTGATTTTTGCAATTGACACGATTATCAACAATAAAAAATACTATAGTGATTCTATTGTACGTATGTTGGAATTAGTAGATGCAGATGCTGTTGAGATAGACGTTTTTGACAAACAAATATTATTTCACTTATCTAAAGGAACAAAAAAAAGCGAATTAACACACTATATTCTTTTATCAGCAGGTGCCATTGAGAGAAGAAAGAAAGATTTAATGTTACTCTTAAAAATTGAAAGCGGATTAGATAAAGATCTGGTTCAAGAAGCTAAAGCAAAAGGATTGTTGTATTAATTTTTTGATGCCAATTTTATTTTGAATCAACATCAAAGGGCATTAGTATACATCAATACTATATAGAGATTCTTTTTATCAGATAAAAAATGCCACAAAAAGTCTTGAACTTCTTGTGGCATTTTTAAATAGGTTCCGTTTTATAACCGAATAGTCATTCACTTAAAGCATCCCATCCACGGGCTTTGAGTGGAATTTTGGTATTTGCACGAGTGATTAAATGAATTCCTTCACTTTCTTGGGTCATGTGACCAATAATTGTAAAGTTCGGATTGGCTTTTATTTTCTCAAAATCTTGTATTGAAATGGTAAATAACAACTCGTAATCTTCGCCGCCATTGATGGCAACAGTGGTGCTATCAATATTAAACTCTTCGCAAACATTGATAAACTGAGGGTCAATAGGTAATTTATCTTCATATAAATTACAACCTACTTTTGATTGTTTGCAAATATGCATGATCTCTGATGATAATCCATCTGATATGTCAATCATAGCCGTAGGTTTTACTTCTAGGGCATGTAATAATGTGCGCACATCTTTACGAGCTTCTGGCTTTAATTGACGTTCTATCAAATAAGTATAGGCGTCTAAGTCAGGTTGGTTATTTGGATTCACTTGAAACACTTGTTTCTCTCTCTCTAAGACTTGTAAACCCATGTAGGCAGCACCAATATCTCCAGTAACAACTAGTAAATCAGTTTCCTTAGCCCCATTTCTATACACGATTTCGTCTTCATTGGCTTCGCCAATAGCTGTTATACTTATGATCAATCCTTTTTGAGAGGATGTAGTGTCACCACCAATCACATCAACTTTGTATTCTGCAGCAGCATGTGTAATACCAGCAAATAATTCTTCTAAAGCTTCGAGTGGAAATCTGTTGGAAACGGCAACCGAAACGGTGATTTGAGTCGCCTTAGCATTCATGGCACAAATATCCGAAATGTTAACAACTACCGCTTTATATCCTAGGTGTTTTAAAGGCATGTATGCCAAATCAAAATGCACTCCTTCAATTAACAAGTCAGTAGACACTACCACTTTTTTGTCCTTGAAGTCTAAAACAGCTGCGTCATCACCAATTCCTTTTAGAGTAGAAGCTTGTGTAATTTCGAAGTTTTTTGTCAAGTGATCTATTAGGCCAAATTCTCCTAGTTGAGCAATGCTGGTGCGTTGTGGGTTTTTATCTTCTATCATTTAGCAAAGGTACAAAGGATTTTTGTTTGTCGCAAAGACTCAACGTTTCAAAGGATTTTTGAATCATCATAGATCAAAGGATTTATGGTTCTAAAAGTAGGTTTAAGTTAAAAGGAATTCATTTTTTTTACTTTGTTATTGTCATAAGGAACAGCAGTTTGCAATGCGAAAAAGGATAAAATAGTACTAAAAATAAGAAATAATTGGTAACATTTTAGTAAATAAGATACTAATCTGACTTAACTAAACCAATAAATCATGAAGTTAAAGATTAGTAACTTGAGCAAGACGTATAGCAATGGTGTAAAAGCATTGGATAATTTGAATTTAGAAATTGGAACGGGAATGTTCGGACTTTTGGGTCCTAATGGAGCGGGTAAATCTAGTTTAATGCGTACCATAGCTACTTTACAAAAACCGGATTCAGGATCCATAGAGTTTGATGGAATTAATGTTCTTGAAAATCAAATGGAATTGCGTAAAATTTTGGGATACTTACCTCAAGAATTTGGTGTTTATCCTAATATGTCTGCAGAAGATTTACTAGATTATTTTGCCCGATTAAAAGGAATTTCATCTCAAAAAGAGCGAACAGTAATTGTCAAACAAGTATTGGAAGTTACTAATTTGTATGACGTTAGAATGAAAAATGTAAATGGCTATTCAGGTGGTATGAAACAGCGTTTTGGTATTGCGCAATTGTTGTTAAATAATCCAAAGTTAATCATTGTTGATGAACCTACTGCTGGTTTAGATCCTGCGGAAAGACACCGTTTTTTAAACGTACTAAGAGAAATAGGTACAAATCATACCGTTATTTTTTCAACGCATATTGTTGATGATGTAAAAGAATTATGTAATGAAATGGCCATTCTAAATGGTGGAAAAATATTAAATCAAAGTACTCCTAAAGCTGCAACAGCTGAACTTTCAGGTCAAATTTGGACCAAAATTATTGAAAGAGAAGCTTTGGAACAAAACGAAAAAGACTTTAATGTAATTTCTTCTAATTACAACCAAGACAACACGCTTAATATTAGGGTGTATAGTCAGGAAAAGCCAAATGAAAGTTTTGTTCAGGCAGAACCTCAGTTAGAAGATGTATATTTTGTTGCACTAAAAAAAGACCTATAAAATGTTTGGAACCTTATTTACTTTTGAATTAAAAAGGTGGCAAAAAAATCCAACTTTTTATATATACGCCGGAATTTTCATGGCATTTTCTATGTTAATGATGGCTAGTAGTCTTGGAATTTTTGATAGTTTTAAAACTACTACGGCCTCTAACGCTATGGCAAATTCGCCTATAGCATTAAACAATATGTTAAACGCATTGTCAGTTTTCATTTATTTTTTATTGCCTTCCATAATAGGTGCGTCTGTTTATCGTGATTTTAAATATAACATGCATTCTATCTTGTTTTCGTATCCATTTAGCAAATGGGATTACTTAATGAGTAAGTTTTTCAGTTCCTTATTAGTTGTTATTTTAATCACCCTTTGCGTTGGTTTAGGTGCTTTTTTAGCTTCATTTTTACCAGGAGTAAATCCACAGTTATTGGGTCCGCATAGTTTTATGGCCTATTTGCAAAGTTACTTGATATTTGTAATCCCTAATTTGGCGTTTTTTGGTGTAATTGTTTTTTCAGTAGTAACAATTACCCGCAATATTTCGGTTGGTTTCATTACTGTCTTACTACTTTTATTTGTGCAAGGTATTGTAAGTAGTTTTACAAAAGAAAGTGAGAATCGATTTTTGGTTGCGCTTTTTGACCCTTTTGGTGGTGAAGCTTTACGTTATTATACAAAGTATTGGACTGTTTACGAGAAAAACGAAAATTTACTGCCTTTTAAGGGAGCTATTATTTACAATAGGGCAATCTGGTTGACTGTTTCTATGGTAATTCTAGGTCTTATGTACCGCTATTTTTCATTTACTCAAACAGCATTAACACTAAGAAAAAGTAAAGATAACGAGCGTATTACAAAGAACAATTTTGGTGGAATCACTAAAGTCAACTTGCCTAAAGTAGGGTATGATTATTCAACCAAACAAAATTTGAAAACAGCTTGGAGTTTATCTCAAGTAGATTTTAAATTTATTGTGAAAAACTGGATATTTATCAGCATTGTGCTTGTAGGAATGCTTTTTATTTTAATTACAGCTTTGTCTTCGGGTGCATTTTTTGGAACAGAAACCTATCCGGTTACTTGGCAAATGCTCGAAATTCCTGGAAGTACTTTTGGGTTGTTTATCAATATTTTAACCTTTCTTTTTTCTGGGATTTTAATTCATCGTGCTACTACCACTAGAATGTTTCATTTAATAGATGTAACTCCTACTCCTAACTGGGTTTTACTTTTGTCAAAGTTTATTGCCATTGTCAAAATGCAAATGGTGTTACTTTTAGTAATTATGTTTTCGGGGATTTTGTTTCAGGTGTATAAAGGTTATTTTAATTTTGAAATAGGTCATTATCTTTTTGAATTGTATGCCTTAAAATGGATAGAATATATAATTTGGGCATTAATGGCAGTTCTTATTCAAACATTAGTTAAAAACTATTTGTTAGGATTCTTTATCCTTTTACTTTTTTACATCGGATTAAGTTTTCTGCCGGCAATAGGGGTTGAGCAACTAATTTATCAGTTTAATAGTGATACGGGTTATAGTTTTTCTGATATGAATGGTTATGGTCACAGATTGTCATCTTATTTTCTCTATAAAATATACTGGTTAGCCCTTGGAATTATTTTCTTTGGTTTAGCATTACTTTTTTGGACTAGAGGTACGGTACAATCTTTTAAGGGTCGTTGGTCTGATTTTAAAATCAGATTTACAAAGCAAATTGCATTGCTACTGGTAGCGTCAACATTCGTTTTTTTAGGAATTGGTGGAGCGTTATATTATCAAGATAATATTTTAAACGAAAATAAAAGCGGAAACGAACAGGAGCTAGAAATTGTAAATTGGGAGAAGAAATACAAAAAGTTCGAGAACAAAATTCAACCAAGAATTACAGATATTAAAATTGATATGGATTTGTTTCCAGAGGAGCGCAATTTTGTTGCTAATGGGAAATACATTTTAAAAAACAAATCAACTCAAATAATTGACTCTATTTTTGTAGATTATAAAGAAGGAACCCAAGTTAGTTTCAATGTCAAAAACAAGCTGGTTTCTAAGGATACACTTTATAATTTTAACATATATAAATTAGAGCAAGCGTTGCAACCTGGTGACTCTATCCAAATGAGCTTTGTTATCAAGAACAAGCCAAATACTTTCTTTAAAAATAACTCTCCCGTTTTATATAATGGAACGTTTATTAATAAGGATATTTTTCCTTCTATAGGATATTCAGCTAAAAGTGAATTGACAGATGATGATGTTCGAAAAAAATACGGACTGAAACCAAAAGATCGAATGGCTAAACCAACAGATAGTATTGCTAGGAAAAACACTTATATCAGTTCTGATGCGGATTGGTTAACATTTGAAACCACAGTAAGTACCTCTGGAGATCAAACAGCTATAGCACCTGGTTATTTAAAAAAGAAATGGCAGAAAAACGGACGAAATTATTTCCATTATAAAATGGATAAAAAAATGCTTAATTTCTATGCTTTTAACTCTGCTCGATATGAGGTTAAACGAGACAAATGGAAAAATGTAAACATTGAAATATATTACCACAAAGGACACGAATACAACTTAAATCGAATGATTGCAGGTGTAAAGAAATCCCTAGAGTATTATAGCAAAAATTTCAGTCCGTACCAGCACAAACAAGTTCGAATTATTGAATATCCTAAAACGCAAGGTCAATTTGCACAATCATTTGCTAATACGATCCCTTACTCTGAAGCCATAGGTTTTATAGCTGATGTAAATGACGACAATCAAGACGCTGTTGATTATCCTTTTTCAGTTACATCACACGAGGTAGCGCATCAGTGGTGGGCTCACCAAGTTATAGGTGGCAATGTTCAAGGGGTAACGTTACTTTCTGAGAGTTTGTCAGAATACAGTTCATTAAAAGTTTTAGAGCATACGTATGGAAAATCTAAAATGCGACGATTTCTAAAAGATGCGCTAGATAAATATTTGAAACAACGAACTTTTGAAAGCAAAAAAGAACAGCCTTTAATGTTTAACGAAAACCAACAATACATTCATTATGAGAAAGGATCATTGGTATTGTATGCCTTAAGTGATTATATTGGAGAACAGAAAATGAACAATACCTTAAAGAGTTATATAAGTAAGGTAGCTTTTCAAGATGCTCCCTATACCAACTCAATAGAATTGGTAAACGAATTGAAAAAAGCAACTCCAGATTCGTTACAATATGCTATTAATGATATGTTTGAGACTATAACTTTATACGATAACAGAATTAGTAACGTGACTTCTAAAAAAATGCCTAATGGCAAATTTCAAGTTACGATTGAGTTTGAAGTTTCAAAGTATAAAGCTGACGAGGAAGGAAAAAGAATCTTCAAAGATCCTAAAGGAAAAACATTAAAGTTCACTAGGAAAGGCGACAAGTATCCTACAGAATCGTTTCCTTTACAAGACTATGTAGAAATTGGAATTTTTTCGGAGCAAACCATTAAAGGAAAAAAAACAGATAAAGAATTGTATCTTAAAAAAATAAAAATTAATACTATTGATAATACAGTGGTGTTAATGGTAAACGAAAAACCTACAGAAGTTGGCGTTGACCCTTATAATAAGTTGATCGATACAAATTCTGATGATAATAGAAGGAAATTGTAAAAAGAAAGCGAAGTCTATATAGATTTCGCTTTTTTTTTGACTAAATTTATATTTCTTTCAACAATTTAATTTGATTACATGAAAATGAAACCCATTGTAACACTAACCATAAATCCTTCCTTAGATAAGAGCACTCATTTCACAGGACTAATTGCAGAACAAAAAATTCGTTGTGAATCACCTCGATATGATGCCGGTGGTGGCGGTATAAATGTGTCGAAAGCAATAGCAAAATTAGGAGGTACGTCCAAATGCATTTTTACTTCTGGTGGTTCTTCCGGCGAATTGCTCGAAGAATTAATTACAAAAGAAGGTTTGCAATTTGAATTGATAAGAACGAAAAGCTGGACACGAGAAAATTTTATTGCTTTTGATTCCGAAACACAATCGCAATACCGTTTTGGTTTTCCCGGAAATGAGTTATCTCCAGCTGAACAAGATGAAATTTTGCAAAAAGTAAAAGATTTAAAAACAGATTATCTTGTCATTAGCGGAAGCTTAAATGAAGGATTAGCAACTGATTTTTACCAACAAATAGCCCAAATAGCAAAAGCTTCTAACATCAAAGTTATTGTAGATACATCTGGTGAACCACTGAAAAAAGTTTTAGAAACAGGAGTCTACTTGATAAAGCCCAACATTGGCGAATTAGCAAAATTAATTGGTGTCGAACGATTAGAATTTCCAGAGGTTGAAACAGCTGCCAAACAATTAATAGAAAATAAAAGTGTCAAAATTGTAGTAGTTTCACTAGGAGCGGAAGGAGCCATTTTAGTCACTCAAGACGAAACACATTTTCTTAAAGCACCAAAAGTAGAAAAGAAAAGCACCGTAGGAGCTGGCGACAGTATGGTGGGTGGTATGGTGTGGGCATTGTCTCAAAATAAAACTTTTGAAGAAGTAATTCGATGGGGAGTTGCGTGCGGAACAGCTGCTACAATGAATGAAGGAACTCAATTATTTAAAGCGGAAGATGTAATACAATTGTTGGGTGAAATGTAAAAAAATAAAACCCAACAACTTTCGTTATTGGGTTTTATAAGAAATCAGTAGGATGGTGTTTTTATAAATACAACTTCATCTACTAGCGCTAATTTATAGCTTACAAAGGGTTTTGGTCAATGGTGTTCCATCATTTTTGTATAATAGGAATGTGAAATAAAGATCTCTTATTTGATCAAAACACTACTTCTTTCAAAGCATAAATTTATTTAAACAAACTAATGTTAGTGATGTAGGATATTCTTACGGTTGGATTACTTTCTTGTAACGTATTGGTGTAATTCCAAATGTTTTGATGGATATAGCTCAGTTGAATTTGTTGGTTTTTATCAATATTATAGCCTAAACCTCCAATAATTCTATTTTGATTAAAAAAAGTTTTTCCAGCATTGGAACCAATATTGAAAAAAGCTTCATCGCCTAGAATCCCGAATAATTTTACTTTGTCCTCTTTCTTAGTTAAAGTATAATTCATCAAGAACATATATCTCAATCTGTTTCTATACTCGTAATGATCAATTGAATACTCTGTGCCATTTTTTACTGCAATTCCAACAAATCTATTTTCATCTCTTAAACGATGCGTGAATTTAAATTTCCCATTCGAGTGAACAAACGTTCCTTGAATCCAAACATGATCTTCAGGAATATCTGTTTTGTTTAAAGCAGGGCTTCCATACACATAGGTGTTGTAGTGTGAATAACCAATGCTACCATTGAATTTTTTAGTAAACTGATAATCAAGAGATGGCCTCACAAAATATTGTTGCTTTTCTGAAACCCCGTTGGCATATCGCATAGTGGCTTCTAATGTAAACGATAACTTTTGGCTTAACATGTTTTTCCCAACATAATGAAACCAAACATCGTTATTACTTGTTTTTACCTGTGCGCTTGAACTATTTGGCAAAAGAATTCCTAGTAGCCCAACGAGAGCTACTAAGAAATGACTATATTTTTTCATTTGTTAATTTATAAAATTTAAATTTTTTCTGGAAGATTTTGGGTGAGCAGAAAAAGCAGTATGATTTTCTAATCCTACAATGGTTACTTTTCCTCCATTCGATTCATAATCATGAACAAAATGTTCTAAGTTTTCCATAACAGAATTGTCTACAAGCTTAGTATTTTTCAAGTCGATAGTAACATTAAATCCATATGGAATTTCTTCTAATTTTCTTTTAATTCCTAAGAAATTAGTAAAAATTGCAGCTTTACTAATCGTTACTAAATAGTCATTTCCTTCGAAAGCTACTTCAGTTGGTGCTTTGAAAAATGATGAAATTGGAGTTCCGTGTAATAAGTGAATAATCATGTTTAAAACCATACCGGCAGCAATACCCACTAATAAATCTTCAAACAAAGTAAAGAAAATAGTCACTAAAAATATAGCTAATTGTTCTTTTCCTATTTCAAATGTATGAATGAATTCTTTTGGATGTGCTAATTTTATTCCAACAGTAACTAACATCGCTGCTAATGCGGCATTCGGAATCATTTCTAATAATGGTGAAGCGACTAATAAAAATGCTAAAATGAAAAAACCATGAAAGAAATTCGCCCAACGTGTTTTTCCACCATTGTTTACATTTGAAGAACTACGTGCTACTTCAGCAATCATTGGTAAACCACCTAAAAATGCAGCAAAAACATTTCCTATTCCAACCGCAATTAAATCTTTATTGGTATTCGATTTTCTTTTGAATGGATCCGTTAAATCAATTGCTTTTACAGTTAATAAACTTTCTAGGGTTCCAACCAAAGCAAACATAATCACGAATTTGATAAAAGTTCCTGTTTGCGAAATACCAGCAAAACTAGCATTGAAATTAATGTTGTCTACTAAATTTCCAATTTTCACCAAAGAATAAGCGGGTTCAGTATGTGCGAAATCCATATATAACTCTGCTGGAATAGCAAACAATAAAACTACAAGCGGTGCTGGAAACATTTTGATGTACTTGTTTTTGATGTATGGCCAGCCTAACATAATGGATAAACTTACCACGCCAATAATAGTCGCTTTATAGTCTAAATTCATAATGAAATTCGGAATATTAGCTAGTAATTCCAATGGACCTTTTCCTTTTGCAAGTGTTGGATTATCGTTTAATAGTACTGGAATTTGTTTAGCAATAATAATGATTCCAATGGCGGCTAACATACCATGAATGGCTGAAAGCGGGAAAAAATCGGCAAGTTTTCCAAGTTTTAAAACGCCAAATAAAATTTGAACTAAACCAGCAATAACCATTGCGCCTAAGGCTAATTTCCAACCTAAAACATTATCACCATGACCAAATTCTGCTACTGCTCCGGCTACAATTACAATTAATCCTGCTGCTGGTCCTTTTATTGTTAATCGTGAACCTGAAATTAAGCTCACCAACAAACCACCGATAATAGCGGTAATTAAACCCATAATAGGCGGAAAATCGGAGGCTTTTGCAATTCCTAAACTTAAAGGAAGCGCTAATAAAAACACAATAAAACCAGAAATAGCATCTGCTGAGAAATTTTCTTTTAATCCTGCAATTCCGTCTGCAGGGATATATTTTTTAACTTTTGAGTTCATATTTTTTAAATATTTTTAATTATGATGATTTATAAGGTAATTCGTGATAGGTCTTAATGTGTGTTCCTAAGAAAAGTCTAGTGTAAATTCTAACGCCGGCTATTCCAGAAACCACAAAACTAGTGGCTAATAAAAAAGCTAGTACAACTTGGTGACTTTCAATATGGCTAAACAATAAATCTTCGCCAATAAAGGTGGAAGTAATTGGAAAACCTGTAACGCCAAGTGCTGCTAATAAGAAAAAGAAAGCAAATTTTGGATGTTCATATACGTGTCCAGAATGTTGACTTAATAAAATTCTCTTTTCCATTGTTTTTAATTTCAATAAAGCGATGTAACCAATAGTTCCCGCTATTACAATTCCTATGATATATAAGGATATTTCGTAATAACTTACTTTTTCGTTAAACAAAATGGCTAACACAATCCAGAAATGGTTAAAAACAATTAATAACCAAGCAACAAACGGACTTTTTCTTTCTGAAAAGGCTTTGAAAACGAATACCAATCCGATAGTAGCGAAAACTTCAGGTAAATAATTAGTCACATAACTTGGAATTGAATTCTTGAAATACAAAGTGATGCTTCCAACTAAATACGTGCTCAAAAACAAGAAGAATAGTTTTCTTAGGTTTAAGAAGTTTAACTTATTACCAATTGTGTTTAATGGATTCCAAAGGAAAATTCTAATGATTTTTTCCAAGTGAAATTCGTTTAAACTCAAAACATATAAAGCATTTTCTAATTTTTTAGGAATGATGCTTTTACGTATTTGTTTTGGTACGAAATTGTAAAATTGTTCTCGGATTAAATAACTTACCACAGATGGTGAAACCAATAATTGATAGGTTCTTAAAAACGCATTTCCAGCAATATGAAATAAAGCTAATGTTTCGAATCCCAAAGCTATTTCAATAAATATCAATCCAATTTGTGAAATCGAGCTATAAGCAATTTGACTTTTTACAGACGATTGTACTCTAGCAATTAAAGTGGTAACGATACTTGTGGTTAATCCCATTACGCCGATGGCAATTCGCATAGACGTTTGGTGTTCCCAAAAAGGCATCGTACGTAACATTAAAAAAGCACCTAGATGCACCGAAAGCGAACCATAAAAGATAGCACTTGATGGAGTAGGACCTTCCATTGCTCTTGGTAACCAAGAAGAAAATGGTACTTGAGCCGATTTCACTGCTGCTGCACACGCCAAACATAAGGCAATAAACGAACCAATTAAGGTGTGATTTTGCAAATGTTCGTTGACCAATTCGTAATTGTGTAGTCGGATAAAAGTGATGTTTTCATGAAACAAATGATGACTTGCCCACATTGCTAAAATAATTCCAACGTCACCAATTCTATAGATTGAAAATACTCGGAAAGCATTTTTTACAGGTAAATAACGTTCTCTGTAAAAACCAATAAGTAAAAATGATGAAATTCCGATAATTTCCCAACCGATAAATAAAGTTTCAAAATTCCCTGATAAAATGGCTAAATTATATCCAAAAAAGAAGAATAAAACCGTGATAAAAAAGCGTTTGTATCCTTTTTCTCGATGTAAATAATAGCGACTATATGTTGTTATCATTGAGGTTAATAAAGCACCAATGAATAAATACACCGCAGTTACTTTGTCGAAATAAAAATCGATAAAGAAGTCGTAGTCATTTGTTTTGACTAACGATACTTCGAATAAATTCAAATCTTTGCTGCCGTTAAATATCCAATAGAAAATAAAAACACACAACACTAACAACTGCGCAAAAACCGTTGTAAATGCCGTCCAAGATAGCCAAGACTCTTTCTTTTCTGGAATGAAAAAACTAATCAAAAATCCTACAATAGGAATAATGATAAATACTAATAAAAATTCATTTGTCATCATCTTATTTTAGTAGCGTTATGTTTAAATTTTCCGAACTCGTTATCGCATATTCCAAAGAATTATCGATAGTTTGTATATTAAAAGAAGCGGGTTGGTAAATTTCAAATTCACCATTTACAAAACGATATAGTGTTTTAGTTTCTGGATGCAAGGCAACCAAATTCACCCAATTATTGATAAACCATTCATAGGTTGCGGGAACTTTTGTTATGGCATATTTTACAATTTCAGGAAAATGTTCTACTACAATTAACAAGCGTAATGGATCGTGAACTTCAATCATTTGACTAGGTAAACCTGGTCGTAAATCGCCGTCAATTCCATTCGCAACTCCAATTAATCCCATTACATTATGAGGTAATTTGGAGCCCGCACCGAGTTTATGATTGTCAACTCTTGAGAAATAATATTCTAAATTAATTCCACCACCAACAGGAGCTACGGCATTTAAAATTCCAGCTAAATAGTCGCCTTTTGGATCTACTTCATAATCAAATGAATTCATAAACGAACGTCTGTCTAAAAACACATGGTCCGATACACTTCTTCTTCCTACAATACACATGGCATTTGTAGCATGATTTAATTCAGGTCGAGGTTCAAATAATGAAACCGAACGATTTTTTATTTTCTCGTGTACTTTTGAAATGCTTTCGTTAGAATTAATGGTATCAAACCTTCTAGAGCGTTCTTTGGCATTATTGGCTAAGGCATTTGTGAACGTTTTGCTGTTTTCTTTATGTGAAAAAGTATTTACTACAGAAAGTAATTCTTCATCGTAAAAAACAATTTCGTCTCTAGTTGTATCGTGTAATGCGGGTAAAAACTGTGTGTCGGTAGGAATAACAATACCTCTTTCAGCCAAAATTTCACGAACTTTTACATGATTAGCAGCGAAGCTTAATACTTTCGCGTTCACGCTACTTGGTCTTCCGCTACATGCACCACAATCGTAACCAGCAAAATGAGTATTGTTCACGCTAGTAGCGCCGTGGCCTACTACATAAACTATTGGAGCAAAATTTTCTACCAAACCAATAGTCTTTAAAATACCTTCCACACGATTTGCCATTTCTTCAATAGAAAATCCTACTTGTAAACCGTCTATTTTTTCTTCTGGATTGGTGTTTTCTATTACTAATTTCGACTTTTTATTCAAATGTTTGAAGGAAGCCGAAGTGGCAGGAGACATGCTTGGTTTAAAAATATTTAAAAACAATTTAAACGCTGAGGTATACCCTAATGTTTGAGAAATAAGCCAACCAAATACCAAGGAATGCGATTTTTTATGGTAATGATAATCTTTAGGGCTTTTCTTTTTTCTTGGCAACTCTTTTATTAGAAATTGTGGTGTAACAGGTGCTGGACATAATTTGGTAAAGAACTTTCCATTTACAGGTTGATAGAAAAATTCGAAATTAAAAAATGCCGCAACCCCAAAAGTTTTTACACTTGGTTCTAAAGCTTCAATATGTCTTCTAAACGAACATTCTCTATCGTCCATACAAAAGAAAGCTTGAAATTTTGTGTTTTCTTCTGAGGCTTTTACACTTGTTTTATGTTGCAAACCGGTTAAGGCTTGGTTGTAAAAGGTCCATTCAAAAGCTTCTTGCCAAATAGAAAGTACTTCAAAATATTCTGAATAAGCCGATTGAGAAAACAAGTTTTCGGCTTCAAAAGTGATTTTGGTAATTAAAGGCTCCCAGTTTTCTCCAAATTTTTTATCTAATGCGTCAATTTCTAAAAGCAACTCAAAAGTAACTAGTTCTTTTAAAGTTATTTTTCTTGCATCTAATAACGAAGTGGGATTGCTTTCTAAGGTGGCAATCATACCGCTCCATCCAGGATGAGAAAATTGTTGATCAAAGAGATAATTTTCAAAATACAAACCTTCTCCAACTAAAATTTGAAGTAATTTATAAATTGAAGTGTCTTCTTTTAGTAGCTTTTTGGCTCTTGCCGTTGAAAAGATACTAAAAACACCATTTTTATCTAATTCTTTTATAGAAGCTAAAAACCCGTCCTGATGAACAGGAAATGCCCAAACAGAAATGCCTTGATCTAAATAACTGCATAAGATTCTAAAAAGAATACCGTGAGTAGATTTGTCTAAGTTTATGGCATATTTCTCTTTCCATAGACTTCTAAGTTTTCCAATTTTAGGATAAATGGCTTCGTCGTAATTTTTATGCAGAACATTTTCTTTCCAAGATGAAAAGTTATCTTCTCCTTTTTTCTGATAAATAATTTTATCTAGAATTGCCTCATTTATTTGGTTGTTTTTTAACTTGTTTCTAAAATCAGAAAGCGGTAAAAACGTTTTATAACCAAATATTTCAGATGATTCTTGTAAGGCTGTAAAGAAGTCTTTATCCTGAAAAGCATGTAATGTATTGTGATGCACAAAGTCTTTCAACGGATTTTGTGCAGGTAGAAAATGCGAGAGTTTGTGAAGAGTTGCCTCTTCCACAAATCGCAATGAAGTTAAATTCATTATATTCTAAATTAAGTTAATAACAATAATGTTTTGCTTGTATAGCAAACAGTTATGAATATTGTATTAACTTAAATTAAGCTTCCAGTTACAGAAAAGATCGTATAAAGGAATACTTTTTTGTAGAATACAAAAAAGTGTTTTATTGTAGATTTTTTGATTTTTGGAATATGAAAATAAACCAAAATTTGAACTTATCGAATTGGTATATTTTTCTAAGTCATCACCAAATTCGACATCTTCTTCAATGTCAAAACTGATAAATTCAAAATCATTTTCAATTTCATTTAGATCAGAAAAACTGTATGATTTTGCGTGCTCAACTTTATAATTCTTAAAATTATTACTGACTTTATTTGTATTATTTCCATACGCCAAATTCCCACATGCAAAGTATGTGAGAATTGTGAGTAGGAATAATAATTTTTTAGTCATTGTAATAAGTAGTCGTCAGGCAAAACTATTAAAAAAAAAATTAAAAGAGTATGATTATATTTTTAATCATTCAACTTTAATACGGCCATAAACGCTTCTTGAGGAATTTCAACATTCCCTACCAATCGCATTCTCTTTTTACCTTTTTTCTGTTTTTCTAATAATTTACGTTTACGAGAAATATCTCCTCCGTAACATTTTGCTGTAACGTCTTTACGCAATGCTTTGATCGTTTCACGTGCAATGATTTTAGCGCCAATGGCCGCTTGAATTGGAATATCAAATTGCTGTCTCGGAATCAATTCACGCAATTTCTCACACATTTTTTTACCGATGTTGTAGGCATTACTCTCGTGAATCAAAGCAGACAAAGCATCTACAGATTGCGAGTTCAATAATACATCAAGTCTAACTAATTTCGAAGTACGCATTCCTATTGGAGAGTAGTCAAATGAGGCATACCCTTTAGAAACCGTTTTCAATCTATCGTAAAAGTCAAATACAATCTCGGCTAGTGGCATGTCAAAATTCAATTCAACACGCTCTGTTGTCAAGTAAGTTTGATTGGTAATGACACCACGTTTTTCAATACATAAACTCATTACGTTCCCTACAAAATCAGCTTTAGTGATGATTGTTGCTTTGATAAAAGGCTCCTCTACACGGTCTAAACGTGAAGGTTCCGGTAAATCAGATGGGTTGTTAATGATAAACGGTGTCTCCGGATCTTTTTTGGTATACGCCAAATACGAAACGTTAGGAACCGTGGTAATTACAGTCATGTCAAACTCGCGCTCCAATCGTTCTTGGATAATTTCCATGTGCAACATTCCTAAGAATCCGCATCGGAAACCAAATCCTAAAGCCGCTGAACTCTCAGGCAAAAATACAAGCGAAGCATCGTTCAATTGTAGTTTTTCCATTGAGGCACGCAAATCTTCATAATCCTCTGTATCAACAGGGTAAATACCGGCAAAAACCATTGGTTTTACATCCTCAAAACCCGTAATCATATTCGTTGTTGGCGTTTTTGCATCCGTAAGTGTATCACCTACTTTTACTTCTTTCGCCTCTTTAATTCCAGAAATTAAGTATCCAACATCTCCAGCTGAAATCACTTGTTTTGGCACTTGATTGAGTTTCAAAGTACCTATTTCATCAGCAAAATATTCATTGCCAGTAGCCATGAATTTAATTTTTTGCCCTTTCTTAATTTCACCATTTACTACTCTAAAAATAACCTCAATACCTCTAAACGGGTTGTAATGAGAGTCAAAAATCAAAGCTTGCAAAGGCTCGTGTACATTTCCTTTTGGAGCAGGAATTTTTTCAATAATTGCTGCTAATATATTTTCGACACCAAAACCAGTTTTTCCAGAAGCGTGAATAATATCCTCTAGGTCGCAACCCAACAAGTCAATAATATCATCGCTTACCTCTTCAGGGTTGGCGCTTGGTAAATCTACTTTGTTTAAAACGGGAATAATTTCCAAGTCGTTTTCTAAAGCTAGGTATAAATTTGAGATCGTTTGTGCCTGAATACTCTGCGCTGCATCCACAATCAAAAGCGCACCTTCGCAAGCCGCAATGGATCGGGAAACTTCATACGAAAAATCAACGTGTCCCGGAGTGTCAATTAAATTCAAGATGTATTCCTCACCCTTGTAGGTGTACTCCATCTGAATGGCGTGACTTTTAATAGTAATACCACGTTCACGTTCCAAGTCCATATTGTCAAGCAATTGCGCCTTTTCTTCACGAGCAGTTACAGTTTGTGTAGCACCTAGTAAACGGTCTGCAAGTGTACTTTTCCCGTGATCAATATGTGCAATAATGCAAAAATTCCTTATGTGTTTCATTTTCAGTAAATATCAATAAATTTGCTTGTCAACTTGTGGGCGTGCCGGCAGAAAAAGCCGTCGGGCTATGCGCTATATCTTTTGTGAAGTCCCGATAGCAATCGGGACTTCACAAAAGGATGCCACTGCTATCCCTCACGCAAAACCCCACTAAGAGTCAATTAATTTGCAAATATAGTCTAAAAGTTTTTCATGAGAGATTCAACAATGCCTAATGTTACTGCAATTGAAATTTAATTTTTTAGCAGTTCTCTTTTAGGGTCTTTCTTATTGTATTTTTGCTCGTATTTACAAGAGCATCTTGCAGTTACATTTGAACTTTTACACCAACTATTTATGCCAACTTCAGCACAAGATTCTATTATCATAAACGACACTTCTTACAACTTACAAGAACTAGAAACCCTAGCTTGGAAAAAATTAGTCAACGGTTCAGTCAAGAAAAAAAACGGTTTCCGAACCATGTGCGTTGGTACCATAAATGAAAACAACACCGCCGCTTTACGAATTGTAGTAAACAGAAAAGTTGACGAGGTAAACAAAACCATCTACTTCCACACGGACAATCGCTCCCGAAAATGTTATGATTTACTAAAAGACAATCGCATTTCACTCTTGTTTTACGATGCGCGCCAACGGGTTCAAATTGTAGTGAAAGCGCATGCCACTTTACACACTAATGATGCTTTATCAAATGATCGTTGGAAGGCAACCAGTCCGCAAGCCCGTCTGGGTTATATGACATTGGAACCACCCAACACAAAATCAGACCACCCAACCTTGGGATATGAAGAACGTTTTTCGACCCTAAAGCCCACAGATATTGAAAGCGATCTTTTTCAAGAAAATTTCACGGTTGTTGCTTGTGCCGTCTATGAACTTGAATTTTTATACCTCGACTTTACTGGCAACAGAAAAGCTAATTTCTTTTATGAAAACAGTGTTTTACAAGATAGTTTTTGGGCAGTTCCGTAGTGTAAAATATAGGGAAATTATCTTTTATTGAACTTCGCTTTGTAATGCGTAGTGTCTTTTTCTGAAAAAATCACTCTGCGGTTGTCTTCATTTTCGAATTCTAAACTGTCATTAACCACAAATTTTACTTCTGTAAATTTATACCCGGTAACAAATGTGGTTGTTATTTGATAGGAATTATTGTTAGCATTTAATTTCATTTCGGTAGCTTCACCCCAAGAGAATGGTTTGTCTTTTCCCCGAATGGCTACCTTTTTTACATTTTTCATTTCGGATGCATCCAAAGTAAAAATAACGGTTTTTTGTTCTGTTTTTTGAACGCAATTTGTTAAAAATAAAGAAAGTACAAGTGCTAGTAATATCGTTTTAGTTTTCATAATTAACCTTTGTTTTTAGTTAGTAAATAATCAATTCCAAATCGTCCTGAACCTAGTATTAAAAAGAACATCGCTACCCAAAGAAATCCCATGGCGGCAAGGCAATTCCACAATCCATTTTGGATTTGTTGCATAAATATGGCAACCAGCATGGTACAAATTACTAAGAAAGAAGCAATACGAGTTTGAATTCCAAATAACAGTAGCAATCCGCCAACAGCTTCTGCAAAAGCGCCCATCCAAGCAAAAAAAGCTGGAGCAATGGCAAAAATCCCACCATAATTTGCCACATCACCTGGAAACCAAAAAGCGACTTCAAACAATCCTAAATTAGCATCAACGGGTGACCAGGGCATTCCAAATTTATCGGCTCCAAAGTTAAAAGCCAGCAAGTACCCGCAAACAATTCGCGGAATAGCAATAAATAGATCTTGTGACCAATGTGGTAACAAAATAGGTTTGGTGATTTTGGTAAGTAGTTTCATAATGTTGTATTTTTTGATTTTCTTATTGATATTGAATTTTGCCATTGCCATTGAACTTTGCCATTGCGATTTTCATTAATTAACAATCAGATCTCCATTGCCAGATTTTTTCGAATTAGAATCGAATTGGGCTTTCCCTTTGTTAATGATATCTCCGTTTCCAGTTAATTTTGCAGTAAGTTTTTCACTGACATTGACAGTTAGATTTCCGTTTCCAGTGCTTTTTAAATCGGCTGTTTTAGCAACTAGATTCTGAGCGTTGACATCGCCATTTCCAACTTTAACAATATCTAAATCGTCAATCGTTCCGCTAATTTTACTTTCGCCATTTCCTGTGTTTTCTAATCTAAAATAACGACCCACAACATTTTACACGGTTAAATTACTGTTGCCAACGTTTTTGATGACACTCGCCTCTGGCATCGTGATTTTTATTTTTAGATTGGTGTCTTCAACATACATTTTGTTGTTTTGGTTTCCTTTAAATTGAATTTTTAGTTCTTTATCTGAACCGTTTTCTGAAAAACTCAGGAGACGTTCCAAATTGTCATCGATAGTTATAGCAATGCTCCAAGGTTTGCCAATCTCAACCTCAATAATTCCGTCTAAATCTTCCAAAGAAAGCTTATCGAAATTTTTGTAGTCGTAATTTTTAGTGATCGTTTTTCCTGATCCTTGTAGTTGTGCGTGTGCAAAAGTTGAAGCGAAGACCAACGTTATTGCCAAGATTAATTTTGTCATAATTAGTTTTTTAGTGATTAATAACAGGGCAAAGTTGCGCCATAAATCAGCACCAATCGCTTCAAATTATGATTTGAGACTAACTAAGTAATGTTTTAAAGTGTTGTAAATATAGGATTTGCAGGTTTTTTGTAAATTCTTTTGGTGTTTTGGAGGTATTTTTCTTGAAAGCTCTATTAAAAGTAGCTTTCGAATTAAAGCCGCAATCAAAAGCAATTCCTAGCAAGGTAGATTTTTTGTGTTCGCCATTTGATAAACTGATTTTAACCGCTTCAATTCTAAAATTATTGATGTAATCATTAAAGTTCATTTGAAACCCTTGATTGATCGTTTTGGAAATAACAGAGGCGTTGGTTTCTAATTTTTTTGCCAAATCCGTAAGCGTTAATTCGGGATTTTGATAGAGTTTTTCAGCCTGAATTAAGGTTTCTATTTTAGATTTCCAATGTGCCGTTTCGGGCGAAACAGCTTCTTCAACAGTATCATATTGAATGTCAATACTGATCTCCAGTTCATTTGCACTGCTATTTTCTAACAAAAGAATGGGGTTTTTGTCAAAAAATGACATCTTAAACGGTATCGTAGCATTTGTAGGATTAGAATATCCCGTAATGGCAATGTAATACATCACAATTGAGAAAGAAAGATAAAACCACCAACTACCTTGATACGATTTCATTTCTGGAAAAAAGTATTCAACACCATCAAAAACAAGTGGTAAAAGCAACATCACTAAAAAAGCAATCAAATACGTTTGAATCCATTTAAACAAAACCGAATCGGCATAACTCACCACCTGAAACATCAGTCTTTTGTATACATTGTAATATCGGATACTCAAAATAAAATACACAATCATCGAGAGTAAACCTAATTTTTGATACCATTCCTCAAAGTCTTTGTCCATTCCGTTTTCGTAGAAATAATAATCCCCAAAAATGAATTTGTCGTAAATCCAAATAGCAATAATGTAAATAAGATAAAGCAATCCTGGCAGAATATGTAATGCCTCTTTTTTCGAAAATTTAAATGAAGGATTCAGTAAACTTTGAGTATAAAAAAAGATGATCGGACCTATCCATAAAAGGTGTTGAAAAGGAGTGTAAAATAAAATATCTCGATAGGGTTGATTGTCATACCAGCCTGCAAAACCAAGCATCCACGGTGCAATATAGAGGCTACAAAGAAAAATGAAAAAACTCAACCAATAATTCGATTTATTTTCGGTTTTGATAGCTTTTGCAAGTAACAAAACGCTGTAAACAATTCCTTGAGTAAACGAAATAAGTAAAACGGAACTGTAAAATCCAAAGGTAAAAAGCATCTTGTAGTTTTCGTAAAAATAATTATTTTTTGTAAACTAATGTCAAAATTTTGCAACTACGACTTCTTGTGTCTTAATCTATTGATAGTTCCAAAATTATCGGTCTAATTTTTTTATCTTTGCAAAAAAATAAAAACACCTTGATTAAAATAGGCGACCATATTGTATTACCGGATTTTCCCTTACTTCTTGCTCCAATGGAAGATGTAAGCGATCCTCCGTTTCGTAGATTGTGCAAAATGCATGGTGCTGATATGATGTATTCTGAATTTATTTCTTCTGAAGGATTAATACGTGACGCCATCAAAAGCCGAATGAAATTGGATATTTTTGATTACGAGCGACCTGTGGGAATCCAGATTTTTGGTGGAGATGAAGAAGCAATGGCACTTTCGTCAAAAATTGTTTCTACCGTAAATCCAGATCTTATTGATATCAACTTTGGCTGTCCTGTCAAAAAAGTAGTGTGCAAAGGTGCAGGCGCAGGTGTTTTAAAAGATGTTGACTTAATGATTCGGTTGACCAAAGCAGTGATTGATAGCACGCATTTGCCCGTAACCGTAAAAACGCGTTTGGGTTGGGATGATAACTCTATTAATATTGATGAGGTTGCTGAACGTTTGCAAGACATTGGCGTTGCAGCATTGAGTATACACGCTAGAACGCGTGCCCAAATGTACAAAGGCCACTCCGATTGGTCACACATTGCCCGCGTGAAAAACAATCCTAGAATTACGATGCCTATTTTTGGAAATGGCGACATTGATTCTCCAGAAAAAGCATTACAATATAAAAATGAATACGGCATTGACGGAATCATGATTGGTCGTGCTGCCATTGGTTATCCTTGGATTTTTGACGAAATCAAACATTACTTCAAAACAGGAGAGCATTTAGCTAAACCGACCGTTATTGATAGAGTAGAAGCCGTGCGCAATCACCTTACTTGGGCCATGGACTGGAAAGGAGAACGATTAGGAATTGTTGAAACGCGACCGCATTACACGAATTATTTCAAAGGAATCCATTCTTTTAAAACCCACAAACAAAAATTAGTAACCCTCGATCGTCCAGAAGAGTTATTTGCCGCTTTAGATGAAATTCAGGATGCTTATGCCGGTTATGAGGTGGTTTAGTGACACTATAAACTTAATCTGAGCTATAGGAACAAGCGAAGCAATTCCATTAATCTGCACAAATTAATTCGTGTAAATTGGTGGAATTCGTGTTTTATTTTAAATGGGAAAACTACTCCAACAACCTTTTACTAACCCTACTACTCGCTATCAGTGAAGCAATAAAACCTAGCGATACAATGGTTCCCATCACTATGAGAACATTTTCAAGAGAGAAAACAACGGGATAGGCTAGTGTAGGAGTAATCATAATCAACTGGAAATATTCTTGCAATAAAACAATAATAATCCCAATAGTTAATCCTATAATTCCACCAAAAACACTCAATAAAGTACCTTGAAGTAAGAATATTTTGCGTAAATCTTTTATTTCTGTACCCAGGTTATAAAGTGTTTTTAAATTCCCTTTTTTGTCTAAAATCATCATGATCAAAGCGCCAATTAAGTTAAAAAGTGCCACCACAATCACTAATGTAAATATTAAATACACAGCAATATTCTCAGTGTTTAGCATTTTATAAAGCGCCTCGTTGAGTTGGGCTCGGTTTTTTACCGTTATTTTATGGCTAAAAATGGAGTTTAATTCGGATGTAATTGCCTTTTCATCGGCTGTTTTAGATACTTTAAATTCTATTCCCGAAACTTGATTGGGTTTGTATTCCAGTAATTCTTGGGCTAAACCCAAGTCAGCAAAAACATACTTTGAGTCTAAGTCATCGTTAATATTATAGATGCCTACTGGTATTACATCGGTTTTATTAAAAGCTTGTTCAGGATTTTCAATGGCGCCTTTTCCTGGTTTTGGAACTAAAACTTCCAGTTGATTATTGAAATCCAACAATCCCATGGAGAATTTTTGAGCAATTCCGTAGCCTACAACTACTTGGTACGTATCTGGACTAAGCCATTGCCCATTAAAAAGCTTTTTATCAAGGGCATTTACTTTATTAAAATTGTGGTCCACTCCTTTAAGAGTAGCAACTTCTTGTTTTCCATCAAAAGTAAACAAAACCCGCTCTTCAATAATTTTGGAATAAGAAACAATGCCGTCAATTTTTTTAATCTGCTTTTCCTGACTTGGTAAAACGAAGAAAGATTTACCCAGAGTGCTGCCTATTTTTAAATCAGGATCTATATCATTTGCAAACGAAAGACTAAATACTTTAAGTCCGCTAAACACTGATAAAACCACAAATAAAGCCATGGCACCAACAATAATTCCCAAACTGGCAATCCGATTGATGATGTTAATAGCGTTGTTTTTGCTATTACTTTTAAGGTAACGTTTGGCTATATAAAGCGGAAAATTCAATGGTTATTGAAATCTACGTTTGTCTAATAAATCTCTATTTTCAATAGGATTGTCTCGGTTAGCAAGAGCATTGTCTATTTTTTCAATATAGTCTAAGGAGTCATCAATAAAGAAAACCAAATTTGGAACTTTTCTCAATTGTAATCGTACACGTTGAGACAAGTCATGCTTTATATTCTTCGAATTTGATTTTACAGCCTCGAGAATTTCATTTGCTTTTTCTTGAGGAAATACACTTAAATGCACCGTAGCTACTGATAAATCTGTAGTCACCGTAACCTTGGATACCGAAATGACTAAGTTTGCCAATCCGTTTTTTCTCACTTCACCTTGTAGAATGTCAACCAAATCTTTTTGGATCACCCCACCTATTTTTTTCTGTCTATTTGTTTCCATGCTGCAAAAATACTACTTTTAAGTTTTATCCCGAAGTTTCGGCACAAATTTTAAAAAGTAACCTATTAATACACGTATTTTTAGGAGCTATTTCCTGCTGTTCACTATATCTTTTTATAAGGTGATGAAAAATCACCTCATAAAAAGGATGCCGTTTCCATCAGGGCTAGGAGATCCCGTGCAGTAGTGCGCTATTTCTATAAAATGATAAGTAAAATTCAATATTTAAAAATATCAATTTGGAACCTAAAATAAATCCAGTTTCGGCTCCCTCCCCTTTGGTGAGTCCCGACGCATCGGGAGGGGAGGGAAAACCATCTTTCTCTATATATGATGCTTCGGCAGGCTCTGGAAAAACCTATGCGCTAGTCAAAGAATACCTTAAGATTATTCTTGTTGCAACAAAAAACGATGCCTATCGCAACATTCTAGCCATTACGTTTACCAATAAAGCGGTACACGAAATGAAATCCCGAATCGTAGGCAGTTTATCTGAGTTTGCAAAAGAAGAGCCCAACCAAAAGGCGCAAGACTTAATGCTGGATTTAGCTTCAGATACCAAACTGTCTATTATCCAAATCAAAACTAAATCACAGCAAATCATTAAGCACATTATTCACAATTATGCTGCCTTTGATATTTCTACCATTGATAAATTTACCCACAAAGTGATTCGGGCTTTTGCTCATGACCTGAATCTGCCCATGACTTTTGAAGTCACTTTGGACACCGAAAATTTATTAACAGAAGCTGTTGATGCCATTATTGCTCAAGCCGGAGAAGATGAAACATTAACAAAACTGTTAATCGATTTCACAATGGAAAAAACAGATGATGATAAGTCATGGGATATATCTCGGGAAATTCTTCAAACTGGGAAACTGGTCTTGAATGAAAACAACCGAAATGAAATCACCCATTTTCAAGATAAATCCATCACTGAATTTGTCGAAATCAAAAAAAAATTAGCCGAAACCTGTAAGATTCTTCAAAAAGAGAGCATCCTTTTAGCTGAAGAAGGGTTGTCAATTATTGATAAAAACGGAATCAATCTTAAATCCTTTTCGGCAGGACATTTCCCCAATCATTTAGTTGCCATTAAAGACGGAAAATACAATCCTAAAAATAAAACCTATCATGAATTTGATGATATAAAAATTAATAAAACAGCACAAGACAGAGCCGTAATAGAAAGTATCATTCCTAATTTACTTCAGCTTTTAGACAGTATTTATAAACTGCATGATAAAATAAATTTTTACAAAGCATTCTTAAAAAACATTACACCTTTATCATTATTGAATACAGTAAGTAATGAATTGGCCAAAATACAACAGGAGCAAAATGTCCTTTCAATTGCTGAGTTTAATGCCATCATTCACAGAGAAATTCAAAATCAGCCAGCGCCCTTTATATACGAGAGATTAGGAGAGCGTTACCGACATTTTTTCATAGATGAATTCCAGGATACTTCCGAAATGCAATGGCAAAACCTGATTCCGTTAATTGACAATGCACTTTCAGGTCAGGACGATTACGGAGTAAAAGGGACTTTGATGATAGTAGGAGATCCCAAACAATCTATTTACAGATGGCGTGGTGGTAAAGCAGAACAGTTTATTGAATTAAGTAAGGATCAAAACCCATTTAGTAATCCGGATAAAAGACTGGAACATTTAGACAAAAATTATCGTTCCTATTCACAGATAATTGAGTTTAACAATGATTTTTTTAAGTTAATTTCAAATGAATTTGAGCACCCAGATTACAAAGATTTGTATGAAAACCACAGCTATCAAAAAACGAATGATAAAAAAGGAGGGTATGTAAACATTTCATTTATTCCAAAACCAGAAAAAGGAGAAGAGGAATATGATACAAATCTAGAAGAGGAAAGCAAGAGCAAAATAGATTTATACGTTGAAGCCACTTTGAGCACAATTCAAAAAACGCTTCAACAAGGTTTTCAATACAAAGATATTGTGGTACTCACCAGAAAACGAAGTCAAGGAATTGCTATTGCAAATTATTTAACAGAGCAAGGAGTTCCACTTTTGTCTTCAGAGACTTTGATGATTCAAAATGCCACCGAAGTACGATTGATTATTCATTTATTAAAATATTTAAAAAACAGCTCTGATTTAGAGTCTAAGGCGAATTTTCTTCAATACATAGCTCAAAACAGTCAAGACAAGCTTCCTGTTCATGATTTTATTGCACAAGGAATGGCTTTGCATAAAGAAACTGATTTTGAAAATTGGTTACTCGGCTTTGATGTTTCGCTTTCGTTTCAAAACATTCGAAAAAAATCATTGTATGAAGCGGTAGAAACTATAATAAGTAAATTCCTCTCTCCATCCCTCTCCAAAGGAAAGGGTGACGAAGCGGCTAATGGTTTGGATAAAAATGTTATAGCAGAATCAAATAAGTTAGGATACATGACCGGCGGAAATTATGCTCATCTTTTAAATGAAAAAGCAAAAGAAAAGAGAAAAGAGCCAACGCCTGCTGAGAAAGCTCTTTGGATGGAGCTTAAATCTAAGTCACTAGATGATCATAAATTTAGGCAGCAACACTTAATAGATGATTTTATTGTTGATTTTGTCTGCTTGTCAAAAAAACTAGTTATTGAAGTAGATGGAGAGTATCATTTTACCGATGAACAAGCTGAGCTAGATAGTAATAGAACCAATACTCTCAATAAGTTAGGATATAAAGTTATCCGATTTACTAATGAGCAAGTGTTAAAAAATATATCAGAGGTTTTAAAAGAAATCAAAAAGGAGGTAATGGTTCAGGAGAATTCTCTAGATATTATTGCTCCAGTTTCATCTCCCTCCCTTTCGGGGAGGGCTGGGGAGGGGAATGCCTATGTTCAGTATTTCTTAGACATTGTTTTGGAGCGCGATATTCGCAACCAAGCAGGAATTTCTGATTTCTTGAATTTTTGGGATAAAAATGCAGAGAAATTCAGTATTCCTTCACCAGAGGGAACGAATGCCGTTCGAATTATGACCATTCATAAATCAAAAGGCTTGGAGTTTCCAGTTGTTATTTTTCCATTTGCCGAGGAAGATTACAATAGAAAACCAAAAGACAAACTCTGGTTGAATGCTGAGGAGGAGGATTTTGGTTTACCAAAAGTTTTAATTGATAATAGTAGTGCAGTTGAGGGATTTGGTGAAGCGGCAGCAGCGGTATACTATCAAAAAAAACAGGAAGAATTGCTTGATAATATTAATGTTCTATACGTGGCTTTAACTCGTGCAGAGGAACAGTTGTATGTGATTTCAAATATGAATCTATCTAGTAAAGGCGAAATTCCAAAGAATAATATGTGTAGCTTTTTCATTAATTATCTAGATCATAAAATTGGTTTTGAAGAGCAAAAATTAGAATATGAATTGGGTACACCGGTAAAGTTGTCTTCGGTAAAGCAACATGTTGATACTTCAAAAACAATTCCTGTTGTTTCAGAAATTTTGAATCCAAAGAATATTAAAATTGCACAACGCGAATCTATAATGTGGGCAACGCAGCAACAAGAAGCCATTGAATACGGTAATTTAATTCATGAAATTTTATCCTTTGTAAAAACAAAAAAAGATGTTGATATAGCCATTACAAAATCATTAGAAAATGGTTTAATATCATTTTTACAACAAGAAACGGTTTTGGCTACCATTCAAGAAATTGTGAATCATCCTGAATTAGAAATTTGTTTTTCAGAGGGGAATGAGGTTTTAAATGAGCAAACCATCATTCAAAAAGAAGGAAAATCTATAAAACCAGACCGTATGGTGATCACTCCAAATAAAGAAGTGCAATTGATAGACTATAAAACGGGTACTACTAATATAAAGTACCAACAACAATTAGAAGGGTATCAATCGGCGATAGAGTTGATGGGTTATAAAGTGATAAAAAAAGCACTTATTTATATCGGAAAAGGAATCGAAGTAGTAAATTTGTAGCTCAAAAATGAATAATTCGCAAAAAATAGAACTTTTAAAAAACAGTTTATGTACGGAAAAATAAAAGAACATCTTCAAGCTGAATTGCAAACCATAGAAGATAATGGGATTTTTAAGAAAGAAAGAATAATAACCTCACCACAAGGTGCCGAAATTACAATAGCAACCGGAGAAACGGTGCTTAATTTTTGTGCAAACAATTATTTAGGATTATCATCTCATCCAGAAGTAGTTCAGGCTGCAAAAGATGCACTTGATACACATGGTTTTGGGATGTCATCTGTTCGTTTTATATGTGGTACACAAGACATACATAAAACATTAGAGAGAAAAATATCTGAGTTTTACGGTTTAGAGGATACTATATTGTATGCAGCCGCATTTGATGCTAACGGTGGTGTTTTTGAACCTTTATTAGGTGAAAATGATGCCATAATTTCAGATAGTTTAAATCACGCTTCTATTATAGATGGTGTGCGTTTGTGTAAAGCAGCTCGTTACCGTTACGAGAACTCAAATATGGAGGATTTAGAACAGCAACTGATAAAAGCAACTGAGGCAGGAACTCGTTTCAAGTTAATTGTAACTGATGGCGTTTTCTCTATGGATGGATTAGTGGCGCCATTAGATAAAATTTGTAATTTAGCTGATAAATATGATGCCATGGTTATGGTAGATGAGTGCCATGCTGCAGGTTTTATTGGGGCAACCGGAAAAGGTACGCTCGAGGCAAAAGGAGTAATGGGCAGGGTAGATATTGTTACGGGAACTCTAGGAAAAGCACTAGGAGGTGCAATGGGTGGTTACACTACGGCAAAAAAAGAAATTATAGAAATCTTACGTCAACGTTCAAGACCGTACTTGTTTTCAAATTCACTTGCTCCATCAATTGTAGGTGCTTCAATAAAGGTTTTTGAACTACTAGAAAAAGACACCACTTTGCGTGATAAACTAGAATGGAATACAAATTATTTCAAAAACGGAATGAAAAAAGCTGGTTTTGATATCATTGATGGAGATTCTGCAATTGTACCAGTAATGCTGTATGATGCAAAGTTATCTCAAACCATGGCCGATGAATTATTAAAGAAAGGTATATATGTGATAGGCTTCTTTTTTCCAGTTGTTCCTAAGGATAAAGCAAGAATTAGAGTGCAACTCTCTGCAGCACATACACAAGCGCATTTAGATAAAGCAATTCAGGCATTTGTAGAAGTAGGGACTATGTTAAATATTATATAATTCCCACATTAAGCACGTAAATCTATTTTTTTTAACATTTCGTTTTGTAGTTTAAAATTTACGTGCTACTTTTGTTCATAATTAACTAAATGTAATTAAAAAATTTAAGTATGAAACATCTTAACAAAATTTTTGTTGCTGCGATGATGGTGGTGGGATTTACGTCTCAAGCACAAGATAGCAACAATCCTATTGCAATATCTTTCGGAGTAAATGCAATAGATACTAAAACAAGTGCAGGAGGAGGAAAAGGATGGGCTGATCGTCATTTCTCTCAGCCATTTGCTGTAAAAGACAACTGGAATATTTTACCATCAGTATCGTACCTAAGCGTATCGAAGTATGTTGGAGATAATTTCTCTGTAGGTCTTGCAGGATCTGTGAATAAAATTGATAAATTGGTAACTTTTAACCCAGCTGCTCCTGGTAGAGACTCTCGTGGGTATGTTGTAAACAATCCTGGAGACTTAATGTATTATGGAATTGATGCTACTGTTAAATATAGTTTCATGAACATGATCAAATCAAAAGTTATTGACCCTTCTCTTTCTGTAGGTGGTGGATACACTTTCCTAGGAGATACTAGCTTCGGAACTGTAAATCCTGGTGCAGGTTTAACTTTATGGTTTACTGAAAATGTAGGTGTAGAGTTAGCAACAAGATACAAAAAATCTTTTGGAGATGGAGAATTGCAAAGATCTCTTTTCCAACATTCTGCAGGTGTGATCTTCAAATTTGGAGGTAAAGATACTGACGGAGATGGAATCTACGATAAAGATGATGCTTGTCCAGATGTTGCTGGTTTAAAGCAATTCAACGGATGTCCTGATACTGATGGAGACGGAATCCAAGATAGCGCTGACTCTTGTCCAGACGTTGCAGGTTTAGCAGCTTTAAATGGTTGTCCTGATGCTGATGGAGATGGTATCGCTGATAAAGATGATGCTTGTCCTAATGAAGCAGGTCCAGTTGCATTAAAAGGATGTCCTGATACTGACGGAGACGGAGTAGCTGATAAAAATGACAAATGTCCTACTGTAGCAGGTCCTAAAGATAACGCAGGTTGTCCTTGGCCAGATACTGATGGAGACGGTGTATTAGACAAAGATGACAAATGTCCTTCTGTAAAAGGAACTGTTGCTAACCAAGGTTGTCCTGAAGTTTCTGAAGAAGTGATGAAAACTTTAAATAACTACGGTAAAGTAATCTTATTTGATTCTGGTAAATCTACTTTCCAACAAGGTACTTACACAGTATTGACATCAATTAAAGATATCTTGAATGAGTATCCAAATTCTAAATTCCAAATTGAAGGTCACACTGATAGCGATGGAAGTAATGAATTAAACCAATCTTTATCTGAAAACAGAGCTGCTGCAGTTAAAAACTATTTAGTTGAAAACGGAATTGCTACTGAAAGATTAAGATCTACTGGTTTTGGTGAAACTAAACCAATTGCACCTAACAAAACTGCAAAAGGAAAAGCTGAAAACAGAAGAGTTGAGATTTCTTTGATTAAAGAATAATTTCCTCAAAATATTTATAGAAAACGCCTCGATTTATCGGGGCGTTTTTTTTATTTTTATAAAATGACAAACATTACTTTTTTAGATAAAATAGCTACAGTTTTAATAGAAAAATACGCAACTAGTTTTTCGGATACAATTATAGTGCTGCCAAATAAACGAGCTAAAATATTTCTTATCGAAGCTCTAAAACGTCAGGTGACTTCAAATGTTTTTTCTCCAGACATTATCAGTATTGAGGATTTTATTCAAGACATTGCAGGTATTCGTACTATTGATCCTATTGAGTTGTTATTTGAATTTTATGAAGTATACTTGTCAGTTACTGATAAAACAAACCAACAGAGCTTTGAGTTATTTGCCAATTGGGCCAAAACCTTATTGCAAGATTTTAATGAAATTGATCGGTATTTACTTGATCCAGCACATGTATTGTCCTATTTGAAAGATATTGAGGACATCAAAAAATGGGGTATTGAGGTGGAGAATAAAACGACTTTATTAGAGAAATATATTGATTTCTGGAAGTTATTACCACATTATTATCAATCGCTATATGCACATTTATTGACTAAAGGGATTGGTTATCAAGGATTAATTTATAGAGAAGCAGTCCTTAATTTAATTCATTTTTCGGAAAGTGTTCAAAATAAAAAATATCTTTTTGCAGGGTTTAATGCATTAAATGCTGCCGAAGAGAAAATAATTCAACACCTTATAGCAAGTGAACAAGCTGAAATTTTTTGGGATGTAGATCAAACTTTTCTCAATGACCCGTATCATGATGCAGGACTTTTTGTGAGAAGGTTTAAAGAAAATTGGAAACATTATAAGGTAAATCCTTTTGAATGGATAGTTGATGATTTTTCTAAAACTAAAAACATTCATTTCATTGGTACACCCAAAACGATAGGTCAAGCTAAAATTGCGGGAAGTATAATAGAAAATGTAATCCTTGAATCAATAACATCTCAGGCTGCTGGTAAACTTGATAAAGTAGCTGTAGTACTTGGAGATGAGAATCTTTTAGTTCCACTTTTATATTCGTTACCATCAAGTGTTGGCGCTTTAAATATTACAATGGGTTATTCCAGCAAGAATAATCCAGCTCAAATATTGATAAGTAAATTATTTAAAATGCATACCAATGCACTTTCAAGAAATGCTAAAAGCTACGTTTTATATTACAAAGATGTTTTGGATATTTTGACACATCCTTTAGTAGAACCGTATGCAAATACAAGTGCGCTCGTAAAAATTATCAATCAAAATAATTATACGTTTATCACCCATCATAAATTGATGGAGTTGCAAGTTGAGCCTAGTGAATTGTTTTTGTTGTTATTTCAAAAATGGGAAAACGGATCGATTCCTGTTTTAGAAACAATTTCTAAATTATTGCAAACCATTAAAGAGAATTTAAGCAACGATAATGAGGAAGAAAAAATCACGAAGGCCTTTGTTTTTGCTATTTTTAAAGTAATCAATAAACTCATTAACTACTATTCTAAACACGAACATATTGATAAAATAGAAACGCTATATTCTATTTATAAGCAGGTTATTGATCTTGCCGAAGTATCGTTTGAGGGAGAACCACTACATGGTTTGCAGATTATGGGTGTGTTAGAAAGTAGGGTTTTGGATTTTGATACAGTCATTGTCACCTCTATGAATGAAGGTAAATTCCCTGCTGGTAAATCTCAAAATTCCTTTATTCCTTATGATGTGAAAAGAGAGTTGGGTTTACCAACTTTTAAGGAGAAAGACGCCATTTACACCTATCATTTTTATCATTTATTGCAGCGTGCCAAGACTATTTATTTGTTGTATAACACCGAAAGTGAAGGTTTGGATGCAGGTGAAAAAAGTAGGTTTATCACACAACTGGAAGTAGAAAAGCAAAAAAATCACACCATTACTCATGAAATTTACAATGCGGTTTTACCCGATACGGCGTACCAACCTATTGTAATTCCTAAATCAGAAAGTGTGATGCTGCGATTGAAAGAAATTGCGGAAAAAGGATTTTCACCCTCTGCTCTAACCAGTTATATCCGCAATCCGATACAGTTTTATTTCCAAAAGATCCTACGTATTAGCGAAGTGGAAGAGGTGGAAGAAAATATTGCTTTGAATACCCTGGGGACCATTATTCATGAGACCTTACGTGTTTTATACGAACCCTTTATTAATAAATTTATTTCAGAAACTGATATTCTAAATTGTTTTAAACAAATAGATGATGAGGTTCTCAAGCAATTTAAATTAGTGTACAAGGAAGGCGAAATCAAAAAAGGAAAGAATTTATTAGCGTTTGAAGTAGCCAAACGTAATGTTTCTAATTTCTTGAAAGTAGAATTAGAAAATATCAAAAATGGAGATGCCATCAAAATTATTGCTTTAGAACAAACTTTTGAGCGCATTTTGCATCATCCGAATTTGCCTTTTCCAGTATTGATAAAAGGAAATGTGGACCGAATCGAAGAGCGCAATGGAAACATCCGAATCATCGATTACAAAACAGGAAAAGTGGAAAAAGCTAATGTGACTTTGAAATCATGGAACGGACTTATTGAAGATATTAAAAGCGATAAAATTATTCAGGTGCTTGCCTATGCTTTTATGTACGAAACCGAAGCAAAAGGGAAAACCATCGAAGCAGGTATCATCTCATTTAAAAATCTAAAAGCAGGTTTTTTACCGTTTAATTTTAAAGTAGATAAAACAGTTAATAGTAGCATCACTGATGATATTTTGAGGAATTATCTGGAACAACTGGTACTTTTACTAAGTGAAATTTTGGATGAGAATACGCCTTTCAAAGAAAAAATAATTTAATTCAGCAACTATCAGAAAACTAAATAATAGTTACGAGTTTTACAAAAGTACTTTAGCCGTAAACATTGGTATAAGCGCTTTGGCAGGTGTTTTTGGAGGTTTTGAAACCTTTAAATATGTCCTTTTGTTTTTCGGTTTTTTCATTAGTCTTTTGATTAAAGAGGTGAATGCTAAAAAGGAATACTTGTTTTATTACAACAACGGTCTTTCAAAAATTCAGTTGATTGTTTATGGATTCCTTATTAATTTTTTCTGCTCTATGATCTTCATTCTTGTTGTGAATCTTATCTCGAATTTCCTATGACAACAAGTATTTTAGAAGTAGATAGCGTACAAAAACAATACAATGGAAAAATTATCCTTTCGGATGTGTATTTGAAATGTGAAACAGGAACTGTTCTCGGGCTTTTGGGTCGAAATGGTTCTGGTAAATCTACATTATTGAAGATTATTTTCGGGATAGAACCAGCTGATTTTAAGTTTGTTCGGGTTGGTGGAAAAGTGCTGTCAAAAACAAGTGAGCTGTTAAAAGAAATCAGCTATTTACCTCAGGATTCTTTTATTTCAAATTCTTTTTCGGTGCAAAAAACCATTCAATTGAGCATTGCAAAAGAGAACGTAAAAGATTTTTATGCAGATGCCATGATACAGTCTATGTTGGGTAAAAAAATCAAACATTTATCTGGCGGGGAATTGCGTTATCTAGAAATAAAATTAATCTTTAACAATGATTCAAAATTTGTACTGCTTGATGAGCCTTATAATGGATTGTCACCCATCATGATTGAAAACATAAATGCGTTAATCACAACAATGTCGGCTGTAAAAGGTATTTTGATCAGCGATCATAATTATCAAAATGTGATTCAAATTTCTACCAAACTGGCATTAATGAAAGATGGGAAAATGCATCATTTAAAAGATAAAAACGAACTCATCGAAAAAGGGTATTTAAAATCTGGTATGCTCTAAATACTTTTAAAAAAAGACAATAGAACAGCTAATAATTCGTCTTGATTTTCTAGGTGACTCATGTGTCCATCAGGAAAAGTGATAAGTTGGACCGCCGTGTTTTCTATTTGTTCCTTGGTTTCCTCATAATTCAAAACAGGATCTTTTTCGCCTAAAATTAAAAGTTTAGGAAAAGGCGTAAGGTGCAGCAATACTTCTCGATCTTGCCTGATTTTCATGCCTTCTAGTGAAGCAACAATTCCTTGCAAGGGCGTTTGTAGTGCTCCTTTTTTAACGTTTTCAATCGTAGCAGCCAATCGCTCTCTGTTATTTTCACTAAATAAATTACCAATCGAAAGCGAAATGAAATTTACAAATGATTGTTTCACGGCTTTAATGGCACGATCCCGATTTTTTTTGCGCTCTTCACTGTCCGCCCTTGCGGTCGAGTTGAGTAAAACCAATCCTTTGATAGTGTCAGGATATAATTCGGCGAACGCCAAAGCCACATAACCTCCCATAGAATGCCCTACGAAAATAGCTTTGCGAATGCGCAATTCTGATAAAACCGCATGAACTACATCGGCATTGTCCTCCATGGTATGCACATATCCCAAACATTCTGTGGCGCCATGACCTAATAAATCAATGCTAATAACACGATTTTTTAGCGCTAATTTTGGGACATAAAAATCCCACATGCTTTTGTTTTCTAGAAAACCGTGGAGTAAAATAATTGCAGTTCCTTTTCCTTCGTCAGTATAGGAAATAGTGGTGTTTTTAAAGAGGATTTGTTTCAATTTTGTAATGTTTGTGCAAAGCTAAAGCTTTAATTTTTTTCAAAACATATTAGCCATTTAAGTTTTAAATTTTTTTGGGTGAATATTGGTGATAGCTGAAATAAAAAAATAAACATATAAGTCATGTAAGCTCATTTATTCATTTTATTACAGTACTTAAATGACTTATTTGTTTACAAAAAAGCTCTCATTTCTGAGAGCCTTTGAGTCTTAAAATCTGTTATCACCGTCTATTAATCGGCCTAAACCGCCTAATAAACTGCCTTCGTCACGGCTGCTTCCGCCTGCTCTAGGTGCCGATGCAATGATTCTGTCGGCAAGGCGGCTGAAAGGTAAGGACTGAATATAAACTGTTCCTGGACCACGTAATGTAGCATAAAATAAACCTTCGCCACCAAAAAGAGAATTTTTGATTCCGCCTACAAACTCGATGTCATAATCTACATCTTTTGTAAATCCTACAATACAACCAGTATCGACTTTTAGGACTTCACCTGCGGCTAATTCTTTTTTGGCTAATGTTCCGCCGGTGTGTACAAAGGCCAGTCCGTCACCTTCAATTTTTTGCATGATGAAACCTTCTCCACCAAATAACCCAGTTCCTAATTTTTTAGAGAATTCGATTCCTACTGATACGCCTTTGGCGGCACACAGAAAAGAATCTTTTTGACAAATAAATTTACCGCCAAATTGCGTCAAATCAATTGGGATAATTTTACCAGGATAAGGCGAGGCAAATGAAACTTTACTTTTGGTGTTGTTTTGGTTGATGAATGCGGTCATAAAGAGACTTTCTCCAGTAAGTACTCGTTTTCCGGCGCTTAATAGTTTGCCAAACAATCCGTTTTCTTGGCCAGAACCGTCTCCAAAAATGGTTTGCATTTGGATGTTGTTGTCCATCATCATAAAACTTCCGGCTTCGGCAACAACTACTTCTTGAGGATCTAGTTCGATCTCTACGTATTGCATTTCTTCGCCGTAAATGTGATAATCGATTTCGTGTGCTTGCATGATTTTTATGTTTTTTAGTTTTTTCTATTTAGTACTTATTAACTGCTGTTGATAGCAGTTTAAGAATAAGTCTTTGACTGGTTTATAACGTTACAGCTTTAGAATTGTTTTAACATTTAGCTCTTTTGAAAACGGAGCGAACTTTTTAGCCCTGATGGCAGTGGCATCTCCCGCTTATAAAAAACAAGGCTTTTGGGCCGTAGTTTTTTGAGCGGGAATATAACGAACAGCAGGACAGGTCGTGGTTTTGAAAATTTCATATACTGCTCCTCAAAAAAAAAGCAGCCTAGATTGCGCTAGACTGCTTGTTATGGATGGGAAAGATGTGTTATGTGTTCATGAGGTCTTCGATTTCTTCGACTTCGATAGGAATGTTGCGCATCATGTTGAAAGGTTCGCCGCTTTCTTGAACGATGATGTTGTCCTCAAGACGAATTCCGAAACCTTCTGCAGGAATATAAATTCCAGGCTCAACGGTAAAGACCATGTTGGCTTGCATTGGCTCGGTCAAAATACCATAATCATGCGTGTCTAGTCCCATGTGGTGTGAAGTTCCGTGCATGAAATATTTTTTGTAAGCGGGCCAATCAGGGTTTTCGTTTTGCACATCGGCTTTGTCAATAAGTCCTAAACCTAGTAATTCTGAGGTCATTATTTTCCCCACTTCGATGTGGTATTGTTTCCAAAGTGTGCCAGTGGTTAACATTTTAGTAGCCTCGTTTTTTACACGAAGTACGGCGTTGTAAACCTCTTTTTGACGACTAGTATAGCGACCAGAAACGGGAATGGTACGCGTCATGTCACTAGAATAATTAGCATATTCAGCAGCTACATCAAGTAAAATTAAATCGCCTGCTTTGCATTGTTGGTTGTTTTCAATATAATGCAAAACGTTAGCATTGTTACCCGATGCGATGATAGGCGTGTACGCAAAACCACGAGAGCGGTTGCGGATGAATTCGTGAATCAATTCGGCTTCGATTTCGTATTCGGTAACGTTTGGTTTCACAAAAGGCAACAATCGTCTGAAACCAAGTTCAGTAATGTTGCAGGCTTTTTGGATCAAGTCCAATTCTTCGCTTTCTTTTACAGAACGTAGGCGTTGTAGGATAGGGTTGCTTTTGGCAACGGCGTGTGCAGGATATTTTTCTTTCCACCATTTTACAAAGCGTGCTTCGCGGGTTTCGGTTTCTACCGTGGCGCGGTAATGCTCATTGGTATTGATGTAAATAGTTTCGGCATGCGTCATCATTTCGAACAATACTTTTTCAAAATCTTGTAGCCAATACACGGTTTTGATTCCGGTTACTTCGTAAGCACGTTCTTTGGTTAATTTTTCGCCTTCCCAAATGGCAATGTGCTCGCTAGTTTCTTTCAAGAAAACCATCTCGCGTTGGTGTTCATAAGGTGCTTCAGGGAACAGTAGTAAAATACTTTCTTCTTGGTCTACACCACTCAAATAAAAGATGTCTCGGTGTTGTGCAAAAGGCAAAGTACTATCAGCCGAAACGGGATAAATATCATTCGAATTAAAAACAGCCACACTTTTTGGCTTCATTTGAGCCATGAATTTGGCTCTGTTTTTTATAAATAAATTGCGGTCAATTTGATGGTATTTCATGAGTTGAGTTTTATTTTTTATGGGTGTGAAATGTAATTGGAATGGCTTATTTATCTCATTAATTTAAAACAAATGGATGTCAGTCCATATTTTTTATTGATTATTCAAAAATACTAACTTTGAGAGAAACAGGTGTTAATTAGAGTATAAAATTTTTTGGTCCGTTGATTTATCCTTAAATTTCGGCATCAAAATCCAACTCTATGAAAAAAGGAATACTCTTAGCTGCCTTTATTGCGCAAACCGTTGCCTCTGCACAAGTCTCTCCTGAGGCAGTTCAAAATAGTTTAGTAGCCAAAAAACAACTGCAAGAACAATCGCTTTTTAAAAACCTAAGTTTGCAAAATGTGGGTCCAACGGTTATGAGCGGGCGCGTTGTAGATGTGGATGTTAATCCTGAAAATCCAACCGAATTTTATGTAGGGTATGCATCAGGAGGTTTGTGGTACACGAACAATAACGGAATGAGTTTTGTGCAGGTTATGGATGCAGCGCCTACACAAAATGTAGGTGATATTGCGATAGACTGGAAAAACGGAACGATTTGGGTAGGAACCGGAGAGGTGAATTCTTCGCGCTCTTCCTATGCTGGAATTGGGATATTGAAATCAACGGATAAAGGAAAGACTTGGCAAAATATGGGTTTGCATGACACGCACCATATTAGTAGAATTTTGATAAATCCAGTAAATCCGGATGAAATTGTAGTAGGTGCGGTGGGACATTTGTATACTAAAAATGAAGAACGCGGTATTTATAAAACCACAGATGGCGGAAAAACATGGAGTAAATCCCTTTTTGTAAACAACGAAACAGGAATTATTGATGTGGCTGTATCGCCAAAAAATTTCAAAGTACAATATGCAGCTGCTTGGAGTAAAGACAGAAAAGCTTGGGATTTTAAAGGTAATGGATCAGCATCAGGAATTTACAAAAGTGAGGATGCTGGAGCAACTTGGAAATTGTATTCTACTGCCAATAGTGGTTTTCCCACAGGTGAAGGTGTAGGTAGAATTGGCTTAGCCGTTTATGATGATGCTACAGTTTATGCCGTTCTGGACAACCAATTCAAAAGACCTTTAGACGCTAAAAAAAGCAATTCATTACCAGCAGCCTTTTCTGTTCCTGGAGATGAGTTTCTTAAAATACCCAATAAAAGCTTAAACTCTATTCTAAAAAACTATGGTTTAACTGAAAAATACAGAGCTGAGAATATCAAACATTGGGTTCAAAATGGGTATTTGCAACCAAGTGAGGCCGGAAAATTAGTCTTAGCATCCATTAATAGTTTGGCTGATGCCGAGGTTATTGGTGCCGAAGTGTATAAATCTACCAACGGGGGAACAAGTTGGACAAAAACACACCAAAACTTCATTGACGATTTATTTTATTCTTATGGCTATTACTTTGCAGCTATTTCGGTAGATCCAAGTAACGCAAATAAAATTTACTTATCGGGAGTACCAGTAATTAAATCAGATGATGGTGGAAAAACGTTTACAAGCATTAGTGAAGAGAATGTCCATGCAGATCACCATGTAGTATGGGTGAATCCTAATAAATCTGGGCACTTAATTAATGGTAATGATGGTGGTTTGAACATTTCTTATGATGATGGGGCACACTGGTTCAAAGGCAATTCGCATAGTGTGAGTCAGTTTTATGCTGTGAATGTTGATGAGCAGGAACCGTATAATATTTATGGTGGAATGCAGGATAATGGGGTATGGGTTGGACCAAGCAATTATCAATTTTCTTCAGAATGGTTACAAACGGGGAAATATCCTTATGAAAATTTAATGGGAGGCGATGGAATGCAAACTCAAATAGACAAACGTAATCCTAATATTGTTTTTACAGGATTTCAGTTTGGAAATTATTACCGTATAGATCGTGCCAATAACAAAAGAGAGTACATTTCGCCAAAGCCAAAAAAGGATGAGAAACCATTTCGATTCAATTGGCAAACGCCTATTTTGCTTTCCTCACACAATCAAGATATATTGTACATGGGATCGAACTTTTTGCACAGATCTATGAACCAAGGACAAACTTGGACTGCAATTTCACCGGATTTGACCCAAGGTGTTAAGGAAGGTAATGTTGCCTTTGGTACACTCGCTACAATTAGTGAGAGTACTTTGCAATTTGGGTTGCTATACACCGGTAGTGATGACGGACTAATTCAGGTGACGAAAGATGGAGGTGTGAGCTGGAACAAAATTTCAGAAACTTTGCCACAAAACCGTTGGGTAACTAGAGTAGTTGCATCGGCACATAAAAAAGAACGCGTTTACGCTACTTTAAACGGATACCGCAATGATGATTTTACAACTTATGTATTCGCATCTGATGATTACGGACAAACTTGGACTAGTATAGCTAGTAATATTCCTGCAAGTCCAGTGAATGTAATTGCAGAAGATCCAGTGAATGAGAATGTATTGTATTTAGGGACTGATAATGGACTGTATGTTTCATTAAACAGAGGGAAGACTTGGGAAGATTTCTCCAATGGAATGCCTAATGTTGCGGTTCATGATTTAGTCATTCAAAAGAAAGCTAAAGATTTAATAGTGGGGACTCATGGACGCTCTATTTACAAAGTTAATTTGGATCAAGTCCAAAATATAAATGACAAAGTTTTAGCTTCTACTATTCATGTTTTTGACTTAAAAAAGATAAAAAAATCAAGAGAATGGGGTAATAGTTGGAGTGCTTGGGCTAAACCAACAGATCCTAAAGCTGAGATTTGGTTTTACTCTAATGAAGATGCCGAAGTGGTGTTGCAAATTGAGAACAGCAATAAAGAATTCCTTTTTTCTCAAAAAGTAATGGCCAAAAAAGGATTAAACAAGCAGGTTTATGATTTATCCGTTCCAAAGGAAATTGTTGAAAAAGCTTTGGCTAAAGACAAGAAAATGAAATGGGAAGCAGCTAAAAACGGAAAGTATTACTTACCTGTTTCTATAAGTAAAGTTATCATTCAAAAAGGAAAAGATAAAGTAGTGGCTGATCTAGAAATTTTCGAATCTAAATAATATCATTTCTCAGAAATCAAAAAACACGATTCCGTAAGAAATCGTGTTTTTTTATGCTCTTTAGATATTTAAAACTGTGCCGTTTCAGTAGAATCTTTCATGGCTGTGGTACTTGATTTTCCTATTGTTACGGTATTTTGTACCGCATCAAAATAAGAAGTTCCTACAAATCCTTGGTGTTTCACCGCTTTGAAACCGTGTTTTTGTAAAGCAAATTCTCTTTCTTGTAATTCAGAGTAGCCCGCCATTCCTCTTTCTTTGTAAGCTTTTGAAAGTTCAAACATACTTGTATTTAAGGCGTGAAATCCAGCCAATGTAATGAACTGAAATTTATAGCCCATAGCTGCTAGGTCTTCTCTAAATGTTTCCATTTCAGCTACAGATAATTTTGCAGCCCAGTTAAAAGATGGAGAGCAATTGTAAGCAAGCATTTTTCCTGGGAATTGTGCGTGAATAGCTTCTGCAAATTGTTTGGCGTATGCTAAATCGGGGTTACTAGTTTCCATCCAAATTAAATCAGCATACGGTGCGTAACTTAATCCACGGTCAATTCCTTGTTCAATTCCACAATTCACATAAAAAAAGCCTTCAGCAGTTTTTTCTCCTGTAATGAATTTTGCGTCTCTTGGGTCAATATCACTAGTCAATAAGTTAGCTGCATCAGCGTCAGTTCTAGCAACAACAAGCGTAGGCGTTCCCATAACATCAGCTGCTAAACGAGCTGCAATTAATTTATTGATAGCTTCTTGCGTAGGAACTAAAACTTTTCCGCCAAGGTGACCGCATTTTTTAGCAGAACTCAATTGGTCTTCAAAGTGAACACCTGCTGCTCCTGCTTCGATCATCGATTTCATTAATTCAAAAGCATTTAGATTTCCTCCAAAACCAGCTTCGGCATCAGCCACAATAGGAACTAGGTAGTCTTTTTTATCAGTAGTTCCGTTTACCACTTGTATTTGATCTGCTCTTAAGAGCGCATTGTTAATACGTTTTACTACAAGTGGAACACTATTGGCAGGGTATAATGATTGGTCAGGGTACATTTCGCCGGCTACATTTGCATCGGCTGCAACTTGCCAACCGCTCAAGTATATGGCTTCAAGTCCAGCTTCTACTTCTTGAATAGCTTGGTTTCCTGTAAGTGCGCCAAGTCCAGCCACAAAATCTTGCGAATTAAGTTTGTTCCATAAAGTAGTAGCTCCAAGTCTTGCAACGCTGTGTTCTATTTGGTAAGAACCTTGTAGTTTAACAACTTCCTCAGCAGTATACGGACGCTCAATACCTTTCCATCTTGGGTTTGAAATCCAGTCTGCAACTAATTCTTGAATTCTTGTTTCGGTAGTTTTCATAGTGTTTGTATGGTTTAAATGGTGTTTAATATTTTAATGATATTTATTTTATTGCAATTGTTTTTTAAATGTATTTGTATCCTGATAGGGTTAAAAAGTCTATGAAATTCTTGTTTACCACCAGTTGATCTAATAATTGTTCTGCTAGAATGTATTTTTGTTTCTCATGATTTTCATCCCCAACTAGTTTTTTTATTTTTTCAAATTCTTCCATGGCTAGTTTATGATAGTAATTGGTGTTTAGTTGTTTTCCGTTATCTAGCGTAACTTTATTTTGTAGCCATTGCCACAGTTGTGATCTAGAAATCTCCGCAGTTGCTGCATCTTCCATCAAGTGGTGTAATGCTGCAGCGCCTTGGCCATTGAGCCATGAGGCAATGTATAAAACAGAAATACTGATGTTTTTTCGAACGCCTTCCTCTGTGATAGTTCCTTTTGGAGTTTCTAGTAAATCGCTTTCGGTTACGTGAACGTCCTCTCTTTTTACATGGATTTGGTTTTTAGTTGGCATGTGCTGGTCAAATACAGTCATGGCAAGCGGAACCAAATCAGGATGGGCGACCCAAGTACCGTCATGACCATTTTTAACCTCACGTTCTTTGTCGGCAATCACTTTGTTAAAAGCTATAGTATTGGCTTCTTCATTATTTTTGATCGGAATTTGTGCTGCCATTCCGCCTATAGCGTGTATGTTGCGTTTGTGACAACGTTGAATTACTAGTTGTGAATAAGCACTCATAAACGGAGCTGTCATGGTTACTTGATCCCTGTTTGGAACAATGAAATTGGGATTGTTTCGTAATTTTTTGATATATGAAAAAATGTAATCCCATCTTCCGCAATTCAAACCAACGATATGATCTTTCAATTCATAAATAATTTCGTCTAATTGAAAACTGGCGGTTATAGTTTCGATTAAAACGGTTGCTTTGAAAGTTCCTTTTTTTACTCCTAAATACTCCTGTGTAAATAGGAAAACTTCGTTCCACCATCTTGCTTCAAGATAATGCTCTAGTTTTGGGATGTAAAAATAAGGTGCTGTTCCATCTTCAATAAGTTTTTTATAGTTGTGAAAAGCATATAGCCCAAAGTCAATCAATGATCCTGAAGTTTGTACACCGCCAATTAAAATATTCTTCTCAGGTAAGTGTAATCCTCTTGGACGAACTAACAACACGGCTGTTTTTTCGTTCAAACTGTATTTTTTGTTTTTTACAGGATCCGCAAGACTAATTGTTTTGTTTACGGCATCTTTCAGGTTTTGCTGTCCTGTCATAAGATTGCTCCATGTTGGGGAAGTGCTGTCTTCAAAATCAGCCATGAAAGTTTTAGCACCAGAATTCAGGGCATTGATTACCATTTTACGATCTACAGGTCCTGTTATTTCAACTCTTCGGTCTGCTAAATCATCTGGTGTAGTTGCTGCTTCCCAGTTTTCTTCTCTAATTTCTTTTGTTTCCAATGGAAAAGTAGGTAACGTGCCTGCATCAAATAAATCTTGTTGTTTTATTCTGTTTTGTAACAACAACAAACGTTCATTATTGAAATTTTCATGAAGTAATGAAAGGAATGTTATTGCTTCATCGGTTAAAATTTCAGGATAACGCTCTGTAGTCTCTATTGAAAAATTTAACATATTGGTTGAATATATTTCTTTAATTTCTGTTTTTTGACCTGTTTCCATAACTAATTATCTTTTTTTGTTGTCAATATTATTTTTTAACACTGCAATGATACAAAAAGTTTTTAATAAAAAAAGCGAACGTACGCTAAAATGTAAAAATATTTTTTTTGGCGAAAATATTTTTTATCTTATCTTTGAGATATGAACATAGAGAAAGATTATATCAAGCTTATTTTTGGGCTTAAACTCAAGCAAGCACGTACGGCTAAAAATTTGTCTTTATTTGGTTTAGCCAAAATCACAGCGCTTTCGAAATCGTATTTGAACGAAATTGAGAAAGGAAAGAAATATCCTAAAACCGATAAAATTATTTTACTAGCTGAAAAATTAGATGTTACTTATGATCACATGGTTTCGTTGAAACTGGATAATAATTTGGCGCCTATTGGTGAAATATTAAAATCAGGGATTTTAAAAGAGATTCCGCTGGAGCTGTTTGGAATTCAAGAAGCTGATTTAATTGATATTATTGCCAATGCACCTGCTAAAGTCAATGCTTTTATTAGTACCATTATTGAAATTGCGCAACACTATAATCTTACCAGAGAAAGTTTTTTCCTAGCGGCACTTCGTTCTTATCAAGAGGCGCACAATAATTATTTTGAAGATTTAGAGGAGAAAGTTCTTTTGTTCTGCAAAGCGTTTCATGTAGACTTAACCACTAATATTTCTATCACAGAGCTCAAGGCTATTCTTGTTGAAGAATATGGATATACCATACAAGAGTTGGTTTTTACAGAGCATGAAGCTTTGGGTGATTTACGTTCTATTTTTGTACCCTCTAGTAAAACTTTGTTGCTATCAAATGATATTGATGAAGGACAAAAAGCGTTTATTTTAGCTAAAGAAATTGCATACAACTACATGGAAATCAAGGAGCGATTGTATACTTTTAGTTGGATAAAATTTGATAATTTTGATCAGGTTTTGAATAATTTTTATGCTTCTTATTTTGCTGGTGCTTTGTTATTGCCGCGTCAACATCTTATAAACGAGCTAAATGTATTCTTGGCTCTAGAAAATCCTAAACCGCAACAAATGGTTCAGTTGATGAACCAGTTTAATGTGTCTCCTGAGTCTTTTTACCAGCGTTTGACTAATATTTTACCGAAAGATTTTAATCTCAAAAATTTGTTCTTCTTGCGCCTTTCGCACCAAAAAGGAACAGATACTTATCAGATAAAGAAAGAGTTGCATATCACCAATCAGCAGGAACCGCATGCTAATGAAATGAACGAGCATTACTGCCGGAGATGGGTTTCTATACGAACGATTGAAGAATCTATAAAGCAGGGTAAAAATCACTTTTTTGATGCCCAAATCTCTAGTTACGAAAACAGTAAAAATGAGTATCTCGTTTTTTCATCGGCTACACCAGATCCTTTTAAAACAGATTGTATCCGAAGTATTTCTGTTGGAATATTGATGACAGCAGGAATGAAGAAAAAATTTAAGTTCATCGAAAATGAGTCGCTCAAAAAACAAATTGTAGGTGTTACTTGTGAAACTTGTGCCGTAAAAGATTGTCTAGAACGTGCTTCGCCTCCTATTCAATTGGAACAAAAAATCAGGAATGAAAACACTGAAGCTATCGTCCAGAAATACATGACGAAGTTCAGTTAAAAATAGAAATCAAAAATAATTACATAAAATTAGACGCAGATTTCGCCAATGATACATTAAATTGATGAAATCTGTGTTTTTTAATAATATAAGATTTTATTACTCCACCCATTTGTAATAACGAGCTCCTAGTAAGTTGAGATTTTCACTTTCGATACGTTCTAAAATCCATTCGTTTTTTGGGCTACAAACGCTTTGGTGTTGTTCTTTTTTATGGAGTTTTTCGTAAGTTTTAAAGTCAATTTCAAAGCTTTTTTCGAGGGTTTCAAATAAGGATACACGCTCCAGAGCTTCTTTCCATTCTGCTTGAATGGTTCCTTCAAATACTTTTGACTTCGAGCCGCTTCCATAGGCTAGAAAGCCAAATACACTTTCGGAAATTTCTTTTTTAGAATCATAAAAATGAGTTAATGTTGACAATAAGCCCATAAAAATAGAGCCTGTATAAAGATTCCCTATCAATGACGAAGCTAATTCGGCAGGCTTTAATTTTTTAGAAACAAATTCTATGTAGGCTTCACTTTTGCTGATTTCTTTCAGTTTGTTTTGGTAAACTGTAGTTTCTTCTGTTCCTGATAAAGTACTATTTGAGGCATCCAAAGCATAAATTTCACTTAGCATTCTACGGCCTTGATATGCGTAAGGTAAGTGCATGACAATGCTGGTCCATGTGTCATAAACCGTTTGAGATGTTTTTTTTAATTTCTTGAACGAAAAATAAGCATCTCGGGTTCTATCCATGTAACATTGATTGGAATACTGACCGTCAAAAACAGGTTGATCTTTGTGGATTTCTATTTCGCTTTCTAAATTATCAAACCAAGCGTCGTTTGCTTCGTTTCCAGTTATGGCAGTTTTTGCTAATGTTCTGTAAGGTTTAAAAAAATCAAAAACACCTTTGGTACTTGTTGCCCAAGCCTCTCCAAAAGCGATAATTCTGGGGTTTGAGGTTATTAATAAGGCAATAGCTCCCGCACCTTGGGTGTATTCGCCGGTAGAGTTTAAATCGTATTTGGCAAAATCAGTCGTTACAACAATGGCTTTTTTAGTTGGGTTGAGTCGAATAAAATCGATACAATTTTGCATCGCATCTACGCCGCCAATACAGGCAAAAGTAAAATCAACCACATCGCATTCTGACAAAGTGTTTTCTCCAAATTTTTGCTCCATCAATGAAATTAAGAACGAACTAATGGGTTTTGAGTTGTCAATACTACTCTCGGTACCCACATAAATACGAGCTATTTCATTTAGATTTATGTTGTGGTCAAGGATTAACTTGGTCAAGGCATTGGCTCCAAAAACTACTATATCTTGGTGTACATCCGGAAGAGTCATTTTTTCTAATCCAAGTCCTTTTTGCAGTTTTTCAGGGTCAATATTTCTGGCTTTTGCCAATGCGCCAATGGATGAATGTATTTTTGCGACATCAAAAGTGATGGCATCGATTCCGATTTTCATTTTAAATTATTTTGACTATAAAATTAGAAATAAGCGCGCTAATCTTTTTTTATTTTGTGTTTTTTAAACTGCCTTCGGTCTATTTTTAGTAAATTTAATTTTTTGATTTGAGCAAATTATTGATCTCGTAAAAAACACCAATTTTTTTAAGAATTATATTTTTGTTTGATTCGTAAAGATTTTCAAATTCTTTGGTTTTGTCTAACGAAATTCTTCTTTTGTAGAGTTCTAGGTATTGATTTATATAGGTTTATTTGGTTTTGTGATGTAACACTTTAAAATGATTATAAATTATAGCGAAAAGGTTGTAGTTCATTTCTAATTGCCCTATTTTTGTATGATTTTTTAAATTAATACAACTAAATTCTTATGGCAAAATCTTCATTATTAAAGTCATCGATCGCAAAAAAAGTAGCTATGGCGCTTTCTGGACTTTTCTTAATTTTATTTTTAGCACAACATTTTTTTATAAACAGTACCTCGGTTTTTAGTCCTGATACTTTTAACTCTATTTCTCATTTTATGGGAAATAACCCGTTGGTGCAGTTTGTTATTCAACCTATTCTTATTATAGGTGTTATTTTTCACTTTATTATGGGTATCGTTTTAGATCTTCAAAACAAAAGTGCAAGGCCTATTAAATATGTAAAAAATAATGGTGCAGCTAGTTCATCATGGGCATCACGTAACATGATTATTTCTGGAGGTGTTGTATTTGCTTTTATGCTTTTACACTTTTATGATTTTTGGATTCCAGAAATGGTTTACAAGTATGTAGAAGTAAATCCACTTGATGAGATTCGTTATTTTGGTGAGTTACAACATAAATTTGTTGATCCTACTCGTACAGCTATTTATTGCGTTTCATTTGTATTGTTAGCACTACACTTGTGGCACGGTTTCAACTCTTCGTTTCAATCTGTAGGGTTCAACAATAAATATTCTAGATCATTACACAAATTGGGATATGCTTTTGCAATTGTAGTTCCTGTTGGCTTTATTTTCATTGCATTATTTCATCATTTTAATCATTAATATTAAATTATAAATGGCTTTAGATTCAAAAATACCAAATGGTCCAATAGCGGACAAATGGACAAATTATAAAAATCACATCAATTTAGTTAACCCAGCGAACAAACGTAATATTGATATTATTGTTGTAGGTACTGGTCTTGCAGGTGGTTCTGCTGCTGCAACTTTAGCTGAATTAGGATATAACGTTAAAACTTTTTGCTTTCAAGATTCACCTCGTCGTGCGCACTCTATTGCTGCGCAAGGAGGTATCAACGCAGCAAAAAACTATCAAGGTGATGGTGACTCTACTTTCCGTTTGTTTTACGATACGGTAAAAGGAGGAGATTACCGCTCTAGAGAAGCAAACGTTCACAGACTTGCAGAAGTTTCTGTTAATATTATTGACCAGTGTGTTATGCAAGGCGTACCATTGGCACGTGAGTATGGTGGTTTGCTAGACAACCGTTCTTTTGGAGGAACATTAGTAGCTAGAACTTTTTACGCAAAAGGACAAACAGGACAGCAATTATTATTAGGAGCTTATTCTGCTATGAACCGTCAAATTGGTCGTGGTAAGATAAAATCCTACACACGTCATGAAATGCAAGATTTAGTTCTTGTTGACGGAAAAGCAAGAGGAATTATTGCTCGTAACTTGGTTACAGGCGAGCTGGAGCGTCACTCTGCACACGCAGTAGTAATTGCTTCTGGAGGTTACGGTAACGTATTTTTCTTGTCTACATACGCCATGGGTAGTAATGCTACTGCTGCGTGGAAAGTGCACAAAAAAGGAGCTTACTTTGCTAATCCATGTTACACACAAATTCACCCTACTTGTATCCCAGTTTCTGGTGATCACCAGTCAAAATTGACCTTGATGTCTGAGTCATTGCGTAATGATGGACGTATTTGGGTACCTGCAAAATTAGAAGATGCACAAGCTATTCGTGAAGGTAAATTGAAACCGACACAAATCGCTGAAGCTGACAGAGATTATTATTTAGAGCGTCGTTACCCAGCTTTTGGTAACTTAGTGCCTAGAGATATCGCTTCTCGTGCTGCTAAAGAAAGATGTGATGCTGGTTTTGGTGTGAACAAAACAGGTGAAGCAGTTTACTTAGATTTTGCAGCAGCAATTGAGCGTTACGGTAAAGAACAAGCGTATGTTAAAGGTTTTGATGCCAATGACAAAGCGTTAGTAACAAAATTAGGAGCTGCTATTGTGGCTAATAAATACGGAAACTTATTCCAAATGTATGAGAAAATCGTTGATGAGGATCCATACACAACCCCAATGATGATTTATCCAGCAGTACACTATACTATGGGTGGTATTTGGGTTGATTATAACTTACAAACTACAATTCCAGGTTGTTTCAGTATTGGAGAAGCTAACTTCTCTGATCACGGTGCTAACCGTCTTGGAGCTTCTGCTTTAATGCAAGGTCTAGCTGATGGGTATTTTGTATTGCCATACACAATTGGTGATTACTTAGCACCAGACATTAAAACAGGAAAAATTTCTACTGATTTACCTGAATTTGTTGAAGCTGAGAAAAATGTAAAAGCACGTATTGATCAGTTTATCAATAACAACGGTACGCATTCTGTTGATTATTTCCATAAGAAACTTGGAAAAATTATGTGGAACAAAGTGGGTATGGCTCGTAATGCAAAAGGATTAACAGAAGCAATTGAAGAAATTGCAGCATTAAGAGAAGAATTTTACAGAGATGTAAAAGTTCCTGGAGATGCATACAGTTTCAATCAAGAGTTAGATAAAGCAGGTCGTGTTGCTGATTTCTTAGAATTAGGCGAGTTGTTTGCTAAAGATGCATTGCACCGTAATGAATCTTGTGGAGGTCACTTCCGTGAAGAATACCAATCTGAGGATGGTGAAGCACAACGAGATGATGAGAACTATGCTTATGTTGCAGCATGGGAATACATGGGTAAACCAAGTGAGGCTATACTTCACAAGGAACCTTTAGTCTATGACAATGTTAAACTAGTAACGCGTAGTTATAAATAGGAATCAGTCCGAGATAAAAATGATGGTATTACCACTTTTTGATTCTAAGACTTTCAAACGAAAGAAAATATGAAACTTACATTAAAAATATGGCGTCAAGCCAACGCCAAAGCAGAAGGTAAAATCGTTGAGTATCCACTAGATGGCATTGAGGAAGATATGTCTTTCCTAGAGATGCTTGATGTGCTTAACGAAGGCTTAATTAACAAAGGAGATTTACCAGTATCTTTTGATCATGATTGTCGTGAGGGAATTTGCGGTTCATGTTCTTTGTATATCAATGGTGAAGCGCATGGTCCAGACAGACGTGTACCTACTTGTCAATTACACATGAGAATGTTCAAAGACGGTGATACTATTTTTATAGAGCCGTTTAGAGCCAAAGCTTTTCCAGTAATTAAAGATTTAGTTGTTGACAGAAGTGCTTTTGATAGAATTCAACACGCAGGAGGATTTGTATCAGTTAATACTTCAGGAAAACCAACAGATGCTAATGCAATTTTGATTCCTAAGCACGATGCAGATAGAGCATTTGATGCTGCTACCTGTATAGGTTGTGGAGCTTGTGTTGCAAGTTGTAAGAACTCATCAGCTATGTTATTTGTATCTGCTAAAGTATCTCAGTATGCTTTATTACCGCAAGGTAAAGTAGAGGCGGCTGATCGTGTAAAGAACATGGTGGCACAAATGGATGCTGAAGGTTTTGGTAACTGTACCAATACTGGAGCATGCGAAGTTGAATGTCCAAAAGGTATTTCACTTGAAAACATTGCCAGAATGAATAGAGAATATTTATCGGCTAGTTTAAAAGGATAATTAGTTAGTCTTAAAAATTAGATTCTTAGGACAAACAATTCATAATTATAAAAAACGCATTCAATCTCAAAGTTGAATGCGTTTTTTTTTTTTTTGTGTGTCTAAATGTTAGGTTTAAAAAGTGTTCTAGTCTTTCCATCCCCATGGAGCAGTGGGTGTTGATACTGTTTTTGTTAGGTCAAATTTTACGGTAAACAATCTTTCAGATCCTATGCGTCTTAAGTTATAGGTAAACGAGGTCTCATCAATTGTAATCCACCAGACATTAGTTGCGGCGTTCGGAATTAAATTTAATGTTTCTTGATCTGCTGGAAAAAATTGAATACTAGCACTGCCTGAATTTGGACTCGTCCCGCCGTACTGTGTTACTTTATCTTCAGTTCCATCTTCGTGTCTGTGATCGTGTTTAAGTTTAATTCTGTCGTTTTCAAACGTTAAAACCCAAGTTCTTGATTTGTCTTCGCCAACAAAAAACGGAATTTTAATGGTGTTTTTGGTACAGCTTCTTACATGCATTACTAGTTTTTTATCTCTAAAAGTATCATTCGAAGCACCTTCTTTAATTTCTCCTTCAAACGATTTTCCGCACTGTTTTTGTAGGTTTTCCCAAAATTGTTGTGCACCCGTTTTTTCTTGTGCTTGAAGAGCTAATTGACTTAATAGCACAATGGCAACTAATATTTTTTTCATGATTTTTTTCTTTTTGCTAATGTAATGAAGTTACGGTACGTATAGAATTGTTATTTTTATAGAAAATTAGAAAAAAATGAAAATAGCCTTCATTCAAGCTCCGTTATCATGGGAAAACCCTTTGGAAAATCGTGTATATTTCGAATCCAAAATCAATGAAATACAACTTGATGTACAAATAATAGTCTTGCCAGAGATGTTTACTAGTGGTTTTACCATGAATCCTGAACGTGTTGCTGAGGGTATGCAGGGTGAAACCTTAACTTGGTTAAAACAACTTGCTTCCAGTAGAAATTGTGCTTTTATGGGTAGTCTCGTGATCACAGAGGATGATCAGTTTTTTAATAGGTTTGTTTTTGTTGCGCCTTCTGGAAAGGTAGAGTATTATGACAAGAAACATTTGTTTACATTGTCTGGTGAAAATGTAGCCTATGTACCTGGTAAAGAAAAGTGTATTATTGAATATCTAGGTTGGAAAATTTGTCCTTTAATTTGTTATGATTTGCGTTTCCCAGTTTTTTCTAGAAATACAGAGGATTATGACTTATTAGTTTATGTTGCCAGCTGGCCAAAAACAAGGGTAAATGCTTGGGATATTTTACTTCAGGCGCGAGCTGTTGAGAATATGTGTTATGTTATAGGAGTTAACAGATTAGGAACTGATGGTAATGGGTATGAATATGTAGGGCATTCTCAAGCCGTTGATTTTTTAGGTCATTATGTACAAGAACCTACCCAAATTGAAGGTAGTTATGTCGTAACATTAAATAAGGAAAAGTTAGTTGAAACGAGACAAAAACTAGGTTTTCTCAATGATCGAGACACATTTGAACTAAAAGACAACTAAGGTTGTTTTTTGTTTGCTGCTTTCTTTTTAATTTCGGGTGTGTACGGAATACTTAAATCAAAAAGTTGATTTACATCCCAATTGGCACGTACATCTATTTCTTTTGAAAAATAAATTACTTCTTCGGCTTGGAGTTTATTAAGGAAATCTCCCGGATCCCACTTGCCGTTTTTATTGGAATCATAAGTGGCTCTAAGCGTGTATTGTGCGGGTTCTATTAAATTGAAATTGACAGTGCTGTTTTCTGTAGTATATTCAGAGGCTAGGACATCACCTTTTGCATTTGTTAACTCAATAAGTACGGGAAAACTTTTTGCTTTTTGAAGATTTATACTCAAATTTCCGTATTCTGAAGTATTTCGGGTACTGAATTTATACATTAAGGTGTCATTCTTCTTTTCAAAAAAATCGGTAAAAGCTTCTGGTAAAACCGTCATCACGTAGTTTTCTGAAGGTTCTTTTTTAAAGTCAAAATACAACCGTTGATTGTATTCATCATACTCAGTTTTAAACGGAATCGATTTTTTGTTTTTATCCAATAAAGTTATTTTCTCGTTTGCAATATTAATTAATGGCGTACTAGTTTCAAGAGTAAACTGCTCTCTAAATTTCAAGTCGCCCATTTGTAAAGGAGTAATATTTAAAGTATCTTTTTTTTGATCCTTAATTTTAAAGGAAAATTTAGTTTCATACTTATCTTTTTTTACAAATAACTTCAAGGAATCTGTTTTAATAGGTTTATACCATATTTGGAGTGAATCCTTTTTTGGAAATTTTGTAACCAAGTGATTTATTTCGGTAGTATTGTCTTTCAGTGTTATTTTAGGTAAATCCTTTAGGTTGTTTAGTGTTCCTTCATAACCCATTATAAGTTTATTTCCAGCAGCTTGTACTGGTTTAATAGCCTTAAATGGTAGCTCTTCTTTGAAGATTTCGAGTTTATAAAGCGTATCGTTTGGTACAGATATAAATTCTTTTACAAACCCAATCTTGTCTTTCTTAGGGTCAAATTTATTATTGTTATTGTAGTCCTTAAGCGCTACAAGTAAATATTTCCCAGCTTTAAGGTTTTCTAATTTGAAACTTTTCAAACTATCAAGAGTATTTGTAATGTATCTTGGATTTTGTTTGTAAATTACTGAGTCATTAAATTTGTCGTTTACATCATACAGCATAACCGAAACGAAAGACTCTACTTCTTTGTCAAGAGCAATTTTTATGGTTCCTCCCAGTTGTAAAGAATCAATTGTTGCTCCTGTAGAGAACACATATTTAAACTGGTTTAATGGGTTCTCTTCATTATTATCTGCAATACTCTGTCCGAAATTGAGACTGTAAGTAGTATTGGGTTGTAAAGTATCTTTGAGCGTAATTGTTATCGTTTTTGTGGGTGTGGTAGGTATAATAAGCGGTTCATTTTTCATGGGAGGAGAAATGATAAGTTGCTTATTTAAGTTTTTCAATTTAATATTTTCGTCAAATACCAACTGAATCTTGTTTCCAGTGAAATTGGTGCTAAAATTTTTAGGGAAACTTACCTTAAGAATTGGCGCAATGGTATCTTTTAGACCACCAGTAATAGTACCTCTTTTTGCACAACTCGCCAAGATTATTAAAAAGAGAAAAAAAGTATATTTGAGATTGTTTTTCAACATGGTAAATTCTGATTTCAGTTTACAAAATAACGACTATAATTTATGCTTTCGAAATATTTTAAGGATTTATTATCAATAGTAGCTGCAATAGATTAGTGATAATTTTGGTCTACGAATATAAATACTAATTTTACATAATTGGCTGCTTAGTCAAAAAACAGGTTGTTTTAAAATATAAATAAATTTATTCATGAGAAAAATAGAACACATAGGAATTGCTGTAAAAGATTTAGAGGTATCTAACTTGGTTTTTGAAAAATTGTTTGGAGCACCAGCTTATAAATTTGAAGAAGTTCTGAGCGAGGGTGTCACTACTTCTTTTTTTCAGAGCGGACCCAATAAGATTGAATTACTAGCTGCAACTCATCCGGATAGTCCAATAGCTAAGTTTTTAGAGAAAAAAGGTGAAGGGATTCATCATATTGCTTTTGATGTAGCAGATATTGAGTCAGAAATTGTTCGATTAAAGCAAGAAGGCTTTGTGGTCCTTAATGAAACTCCGAAAAAAGGAGCTGATAATAAGCTAGTTGTGTTTTTGCATCCCAAAAGCATAAATGGAGTTTTGATTGAACTGTGTCAAGAGATCGTATGATTTTAAATGCTGTGTAGTGTAGGTTGTTAGTATTCAATGCATTCGGATTGCTTTGAAATTTTTTTTATAAAAGAGTAAAAAACTATGTCAAATTTATTTGTAGCAATTAAAAAATAGTAGTAATATTGCAACCTCATAACCGGTCCTATAGCTCAGCTGGTTAGAGCACCTGACTCATAATCAGGTGGTCCCTGGTTCGAGCCCAGGTGGGACCACAATTAACACTTAAAAAGCCTTATAAACATTGCGTTTGTAAGGCTTTTTTATTTTTAGGTGTGTTAGAGTTTTATGGTGATGTCTGTTTCATTTTAAATCCTGAAGTTAAAGTAGTATATAAAATGTTTGTTTGCATAGTTGTTACTTGGGATCAATCCCAAAACCTGTGGGGAATGAAAAATTAAGCATAAATAGTTGTTAGCCTAAAAAGGAAGAATGCAACATTTTTAACGCCTCTAAATTGAGTTCTAAAAGCTTTTATTTTAGCATTGAACGACTCTGCAGATGCGTTTGTGCTTCTGTTATCAAAATAGTTTAGTATGGTTTGGTAATGATTTATTATAGATCTTGAGATTGTATTGAAAGACTTAAATCCAGATTGACTTACTTTTTCATGCCATTTAGCTAATCTTGAGAGTCCAATGATTTTATCTGTTGTTTTCTCAAATATATTTCTCAACTCTTGGGCTAAATTATATGCTTTTTCGATTTCGGGATATAATTCAA